>NZ_CP012945.1:0-600000 GCF_001402915.1 Devosia sp. A16 | reverse complement strand
CATTTAAGGACACAGCTGTGACGTGGATAGCGCTCTTTGCCGGCTTTGGGTTCTTGGTTGGGGCCCTCTTTTGTTGCGCTGAAGCGTTAGTCGGCTGGCATTTGAAGGCCGGCCCCTACGTGGTTCTGGTGCCGGAACAGGATGGGGATAGCTTTTGGGTAAGGTTTGCTGTCGAGGTGCGCGACCCGAGCAACAAGGTTGAGCGACGCTGGCTCAAAGGCGCTGCAGCGCTGGCTGCGCTGGGGCTGCTCTTGGTGCTGGGTCCGCTCCTGGTCCAGTTGGATTGATCGCCCATGACCGATCCAAGCCCGGCATGCCGAAGGTGGAATCTCCGGAACCCGGCGTTCAGCGCTGGACTTTCGCCAGCGACGACCCGGCCGAGCAGCGGAAGGAATACCGCTATTGGCTGGGCTGGCTCGGGCTCGAGGAGGAAGACGAGCCCTTCGAGCGGCATGGACGGGTCTGGCTGGTCAAGGGACCGACTGTCGAGTGAGCCGACGGCTGCGCTAGTCTGGACGCGATAGCTGACGTTCCTCCCAACGCAGCACCGTTTCCCAAAGATGTTCCCCGTCTTGGGATCGGACCACGATCCGGAGAACGGGCGGCCGTAGCCCGTCCGGTAGAAAATTGTCGTGGGCTATGCCGGCTAAGACGCGTCCCGCCTCTCGCCGCGCCTCCAGCATCCCCTGCATAGCCGCCCCCTCGTGATCGACGTACAGCTCGTCGTTCTCAAAGGTCAAAGTAGAACCGCGGCATCACTCGAGCGCCCTTATGTGGTTGAAGTTGGGAGAAGCTAGGTATCCTGATAGCGTTCCGTTCCGACCACGAACGAAAGGGCCCGGTCCTCTTAGGAGCAGTACGCGCATTAGGTGACGAGACCGCGCCGCTTCAGCCTGCTAGTCGCCTGGTTGATATGTTCGCGCACCATGCCTTGGTAGCCGGCATCAGGAATTGCGGAAGCGCTGAAAGCAATAAGGCCCCGGTCCTTTCGGAGCCGGGGCCCGTGTTTGGCGCGAGACGACACTGCATACCGCAGAGCGGGTCTGGCTGGAGGGGGGCGCGACTAAAACTTGAAAGAGATACCGGCCTCGACGCTGATATTCTTGGGGCCAACTACTTCGATGTCGTGCGTATTCAGCGTCAGGGGATCGACGCCTGCAGCCGTCGTCGAGCCGTAGTCAGTGTAGTTGGCCTCCCCCCGGACAATAACCTGATCCGTTACGGCGTATGCAGCACCCAGCCCGATCGTATAGCCGATCAAGTTGATGTCAGAGTATTCGAAGTCGAATGGTCCCTCTTGGAACTCGCGGTGGGCCGTAATATCCGCCTGACCATAGGCGAGGCCAGCGGTGACATAGGGCATCAGCCGATCGAGCGCGAAGCCAACCTTGAGGCGAGTAGACCCTTCCCACAATGTGTCGAAAGTCGCTGACTCATCGTCGCTCGGGAAGTCCTCCCCTTCGCTTTCGTCGAAATACGTGAAGGCTCCCTCGCCGCTCCCGCCACCCAGATTAAGCTGCGATTCCGCGCCGACCACCAGTGACCCAAACTGATGGTTGTAGCCAATGTGAGCTCCGCCCTTGAAGCCCGCGATGTCGAGATCGGCGAAGTAGCGGTCCCCGGGAGCCTCGTAGCACTCCTCCGGGTTGTTGACGCAGAAATAATCCTCGGTCTCGACGTGACCCGTTACGTAGCCTGCCTGTAGGCCAACGTACAAACCGGTCCAATCGAACAGGTCATCGCTGACCTCAACTGCGGGGCCTTCCGCCACAAGCAGGTCCGCCGCGTACGTCGGACTCACTGCAGCAACCATCGCGAGGCAAATCAGTAATCGCTTCATATGTCGAAACCCCCTGTTACGTAATCTAACGGAACAGTAGACGCGTTCAATTTCGATTCCTGTCACTATTCTGCAACAAGAAGGGAAAAGCGACCGGTATAGGCAAAATGCACTATGGATTGCCCGGGATATACGCCTCATCGATAGACGATATACTTGCATCGATAGTGTGTACAAATGTCATCGTTTGTGATGATGCACTGCTACGGGAGTGAAATGGGGACAAAGAAGGGCGACCCAATAGCGAGCCGTTGGGAGGCGACCGCCAAGAACCTGCTGAAGGCCGAGCTAAAGAGAAGGGGACTTGGCTACTCGGATCTGGTGGAGAGGCTCGCCGAGATGCAAATTCGAGAAACCGAACGCAATCTCACCAATAAAATCAGTCGCGGTGGATTCAGCGCGGCGTTTTTTCTCCAGTGTCTAGCTGCTCTAGGTGCCAAGGATTTACACTTGGACTGACTTCGAGCGATTGGACCCGCAAGATGTCGGATCTCGACATGAAGGGCGTCAGGATGGGCGGGCCTCCATCAGCCGGTCTATCTGTGCCTCTACTCGCTGCTCGACGCGCCCTAGCTCGGTGATGATGTCCCGCTTCAGTTCGGAGACACCGGCTTGGGTGACATAGTCCCTCGCGACCTGGAACTGATAGTCGTGGAACTGCTCCTTATGGAGCGTGACCAGTGCTTGGAGGGCGCCG
Organism: Devosia sp. A16; assembly: GCF_001402915.1. Lineage (GTDB taxonomy): Bacteria > Pseudomonadota > Alphaproteobacteria > Rhizobiales > Devosiaceae > Devosia_A. The sequence continues at coordinate 597,463 of NZ_CP012945.1, read as the reverse complement.
AACGAGGTGTTCCGCCCCTTCACGTCTTCGGCCGCCCTGCTGACCCTCCCCTCGAGACGGGCGAGCCAGACGATGAGCCCGATGATCGCCAGCCCGAGGGTGATGACTGTCGGCAGGTTGATGGTGGTCTCGACGGTCACGGGCGCCGTCCCAGTTTCTAGGCGAGCAGTTCAGCAAGGGTCCGGCTGCGCTTCTGGATGGCAGTGCGGGTGATATCCTCGACCGCCACCTTCTGCGGGATCTGCTGGCCGTCGATCATCACCTGGTTGCGACAGGTGCTGATGACGGACCCGACATCGCCGCCGATGGTGATGATGGTGCCGAGTGTTACAGTGACCCAGTTCCCCTGAAGAAGGGCGAGGATGGTCTGCTGCACCTCGGATGGCTGGTTGAGGAACCAGGACAGGGCACCAGAGACGATCGGCCCGAACTCGATGAAGCGGCGCAGCCACCACGCCCTGATCGGCGGATCAGTACCTGACGACGGTTCAGCAGGTCGAATTTTGGTAGCGGAGGAGGGATTTGAACCCCCGACACACGGATTATGATTCCGCTGCTCTAACCAACTGAGCTACTCCGCCCCGAAGCGCGGGCGGTTCGAACCGCCGGCGGGGCGCTATGCGCGGCGCCTTCTTAGGTTTGGCGGGGGTGGGTGTCAAGCGCTGCCGGCGTTGCGACGCGAACATTGGTGACGACCCCGTCGGGGCCGACATTGCCGCGCCAGACGATACGGTCGGCCGGGCGTTTTTCGCCGAAGCGCGGCGCGACCCAGCCGCCGGGGCCCGGGGTGTCGCCGCCGCGGGCGATGGCGATGGCGGGGGAGGGGAAGCGCAGCGTCAGCAGCGGCGCGCCGGCGCGGGCGACCATGACGGACTCGCCCTGGGCGCGCGCCTCGAGATCGGGGGCGAGCTGGAAGCTGAGCTCGGCCTCTTCGGTGCCGCCGAGCAGCCGGTCGATGATGTCGAAGCCGTCGGCGTCGAGCGCGATGCGACGCTCATGCGTCACCTCGAACAGTTTCCGGTAGCCGTCATGGCTGGCGTGCAGTGGACCGAGCCAGCGCGCCACTGCCTTGTCGGACCAGTTGAAGGCGCCGGCAATGCGGCTCTGGTTGTGGCCGTAAAGGCTCAGCGTGTTGTGGGCGGCGGTGCCGCGGAACCAGTCGCGCCATTTGCCGCCCGAGCCGTAGAGCCAGGTGCCGGGGTCGACCAGCACCGGTCGGCCATCGAGCGACAGCGTCACCGAAAGCGCATCGGCATGGCCATGCGCGGCGATCGACAGATAGCCGAGCGGGCCGTGGTCGAAAGTGAGCGTGGCGGCACGCCCGGCCAGCGGGCCGCGCCATACCGTGAGGCCACCGTCGGAAAAGGTGGTGAGGCCCTCGGGCGGCACCGCGGCGGCAGGCGGGCGGCCGAAGAGCGCGGCGCGCAGGTCGCCCGGCGTGGTGGCGATGCCGGGGCGGCCGACGAAGCCGGCAATGGCCGCGGCGACGGAGCGGGCATAGCCCGAGGCATCGTCGCCAAGCGCCAGCACCCGGCCCTCGTCGTCGTCGCCTAGCGCCGGGGTAGGGTCGCCGAGTGAATCAACAAAGTCGGCGAAGGCGCTGATCCGCTTGTCGAAAGTGTTGGGGAACGGTCGGCCGGCGCCGCGCGCCGCCAGGGCGCAGAGCAAGGCCAGCTCGACGGTGAAGGCGGCGTAGGTCGGGGTCTGCTCGGCGCCGCTGCCATCGGGGAGAATCTGCCGATCGATCTCGGCGATGAGCGCGGCGCGGACGGCCTGCGGCTCGACGCCGAGGGCGAGCCCGATCAGGTACTCGCCGGCGAGTTCGGCGACGAGGTGGTTGTTGGCCGAGGAAAAGCGCGAGGGAAAACGCGCCAGCCAGAACCGGCTGGCGGCGACGATCTCGCCGAGCTGCCGCCGCGCCGCCGGGCTCAGCCGGTCCCCGACGAGGCTCGCGGTGACGATCAGGCTGATGGCGCGCAGCGCCACCTCGATGCCCGAGGCCCAGCCGACGCCGCGAAACGGCGGATTGGCGGCATGCCAGCTGGCGATGGCGGCCTCGATGGCGGCCAGCGCCTCGGCATTCTCGGCCAGCAGCACTTCGGCCGCCAAGGCAACGAGGAACTGCAGCCGGTTGATCTCCCACACATATTTCACGTCGCCGCGGTGGCCGTCGTGGCGGAAGTCGATGTCGGGCGCATAGGCCTCGGGGCCCGGCCAGGCGCCCGAGGTCACCGGATCGAAGCGCCACAGCGTGAGGGGAAAGAGGTCGGCCGGATCGCGCTGCGGCCAGTGGCGGCCAAGGGCGCTGAAGCGGCCGGCGAGGGTCTCGGCAGCGGCAGCGGCGATGGCGGCGCGGGTTGCCGGATCCGCTTCCGTCAGCCGTTCGGCGAGGCCGGGGAGGGTAGGGAGCCTGTCGGCGGCGGGGTAGCGGGCCCAACCTTCGTGCCGGCCTTTCGAGGCGCGTTTGCGCGCCGCCTCGCCGAGGCGGTGCAGCACCTCGGCCGGCTCCATGCTGCGCAGTCGGTTGATATACCAGCCGAGCCTCATCGGCGCCCCCCGGGGTTTGACCTCCCATACACCATAGAGGGCGATTTCAGCGCCGGCGAAACCCGGCTTTCGCATGGGGCGGTTAACATCGGCGCGGAAGCGGGGAGAAGGCGATGAGGATGATCCTGAGAGCGATGCTGCTGACGCTGCTGCTGGCCGGCGCCGCGGCGGCCGCGCCGTTGCCGCTGGCAAGCGGGGTGAACCTCCACGAATGGCTCAACTGGTCGCCGCTCGCCGAAGACGGCAGCTATCGCTGGCCGCCCTATCGCTCGGTCGCGGAGTGGCAGGCAGGGGGGCGCCCGGCGAGCGACTGGCCGGCGACCGACCCTTTTGCCGATCTGCGCGCGCTGGGCTTCGACTATGTGCGGCTGACGGTGGATCCCGGCCCGCTGCTGGCGAGCGCGGGGGCGCGGCGCGCCGAGGCGCTGGCGGTGCTGGCCGAGGCCGTCGACCGCCTGCTCGCCGCCGACCTCAAGGTGGTGTTCAACCTCCACTCGGTGTCGCAGGTGCCGCAAAACGGCCCCGACGTGATCAACGCGCCGGCCGGCTCTCCGCAGGTCGCCGGCTACATCGCCATGGTGGCGGAGGTCGCTCAGATGCTGACGCCGCTCGGCACCGATCGGGTGGCGATCGAGCCCTATAACGAGCCCGCGCACTACCCCTGCGATGCCTCGGGCAGCGAGGACTGGCAGGAGATCATGGCTGCGACGGTCGCGGCGATCCGCGCCGTCAGCGCCGACATCACCATCGTCGCCACCGGCGCCTGCGGCGGCAGCGTCACCGGGCTCACCGACATCCGGCCCGACTTCGACGACCCCGATATCCTCTACAGCTTCCACATGTACGAACCGCATAGCTTCACGCACCAGCGGGCCGACAGCGAAGGCGATTTCGCCTCGGGCCTGCCCTGGCCGGCGAGCGCCGGCTCGGCCGAGCTGACGGTCGAAATGCTGAAGGCCCACATGCTGGCGGCCGGACTCAACGAGGCCGAACAGGCGCGGAACCTCGCGGCGGTTGGCCGAGCGATCGAGACGTATTTCGCCGAGGACTGGGGCGAGGCGCAGCTCACGGCGCGCATCGGCGAGGCGGTGGCCTGGGCCAGGGCCAACGGCATTCCGCCGACGCGGCTGTTCATGGGCGAGTTCGGCGCCATCCTGATGAGCGCCGATGGCCGGATGGGGGCCTTCAACGCCGACCGGCTGCGCTACCTGAGCGCCGCGCGGCAGGCGGCGGAGGCCAACGGCATCGCCTGGGCGATCTGGGAATATGCCAACCCCTACGGCATGAGCGTTCTCGCGCCCAGCGGCCCGGCGGTGCCGGATCGTGAGATGCTGCGGGCGCTGGGGTTGTAGGGCGTAGATTACAGCGGCGGCTGTGGCGAACCCTCCCCCGCCACGCGGGGGAGGAGCACGGAGAGGCTAGGGCCCGGTTCTCTCAGTACTTCGAGATATCCAGCCGCTGGTCGATGAAGGCGCGTTTGCCGGCGCGGCCGCCGGCGAGGCGGTCCACCTGCTCGATGGCGAATACGATCTTGCCGTGGGTGCGCTGGGTCAGGCCGCTGGCGACGCGCAGCGCGTCGGCCTCGCCGCCATCGGCGGTGGGAATGTAGCGGATGGTGCTGTAACCCGGCCGATCCTGGTAGAACTGGTATTCCTCGATGCCCTCGAAGTATCGCGGGTTTTCTGGGGTGAAATCGATGGTGACGACGCGGTTGCCGTCGGCCGAGACGAGGAAATCGGGCTTGCGGCGCGGGGTCAGCCGCTCCACCGTCAGGCGCTGGCCGTTAACGGCGTTCGGCAGCTCCACCAGGGTGGCGCGATCCTCGGTGTCGTAGCGCAGGAACGGCATGCTGCGGCCGGTGAAGCCGGTGCCGACCAGCCGGCCCTCGCGACCGGTCTCGGTGATCGGCCGGCCATCGTCATCCACCAGCTCGGCGCGGCCGTAGAGCGGGTCGAACTGATAGAAGCCGTCGCTGTTGATCTCGCGCGCGAACAGCACCTTTTCGCTGAGCCCGTAGAAATTGGCGATCGGCACGTCGCCGAACACCGCGGCGATGATGCGGCGCTGGTGCGCATAGAGCGGTTCGGAGATCGGCAGGATGCCCTTGAGCGGGCGCCTGGGCACGCGGCCGATACGGCACATGTGCCGGCACATCAGTTCGATCGCGGAGGGATAGCCGTAGAGATATTCAAGCTCATAGCGGTCGATCAGCTCGACATAGGTGCGCACGTCGTCATGCGTCATCGGGAACACCGACAAGCGCAACTCGCGCAGCGCCGGCTCCCATTGCGAGATGCTGGTGCCCTTGGGATGGAGCCCGAAGCCGCGCAGTACGACCTTGCCGGTCTTTTCGGTGAAGCCGATGCGGCTCCAGTTGTCGTAGACGAACGCCATCTCGCGGGCGCTGCGATCCTTGTCGAGGTAGAAGGTGAACGGCCGCTCGCCGTTCGAGCCGCTGGTGTCGCCGCGGTCGGCCTCGGCGCGCGGCACCGTCAGCGCCGCCTCGCCGGCCTGGCGCAGCTCTTCCTTGCGCAGGATCGGCAGGCGCTGGAGGTCGGCGAGCTCGAACGTCGTGGCGTCGAACCCGCTGCCGAGCGCACGCTCGATCAGCTCGCGATAGAACGGGCTCAGCGCATGGGCGCGCCCGACGATGGCGCGCAGCGCCGCGAGGTGCTCGGTAGCGGCATAGGCGGGGTCGGCGGCGGCGCGGGCGATGCGCTCGCGCCAGCGGCGATAGTTGCCGCCGAACTTCAGCCCGGTCGGCACCAGCGAGACCAGCGGGGCGAGCGAACGCCGCACCACTTCGGGGCTCCGCACATAGGCGCCGCGCGCCACATCCATCAGGCTCATCCCAGTTCCCCCTCGGCGCGGCGCGCCATCCCGCTGCGTTTCATCGCCAGCCCCCTCGCTCACCAGCTCATCCATTCGCCGGCGAGCTGGTACTCGACCGGCTTCATCGTCTGCTTGAACCGCGTATAGCCGTCGCCGGGCTTCAGCCCGCCGACATCGAAGCTCGAGACGCCGCGGCGATGCATCTCGCGCAGCACCTGCCACATCAGGAAATTGCCGGCATTGAGTTTGCGGCCGGCGGGGCCGAACCAGCCGACGTGATATTCGGCATGGGTGCCGAAGCGCACTACCGACATGCCGGCGACCGGCTCGTCGCGCTGCAGCAGCTGAAACACCGATACGGTCTGCGGTGCGGCATCGCGCAGGGCGCGCAGCAGGTCGGGGCCGGCGGCGGAAAAACCGCGCTCGGCCATGTTCTCGGCATGGCGGGCCAGCATCCACTCATAGGTTTCGGCGTCTTCGGCAATGCGCAAGCGGGCGCCGGCCTTCTCGGCATTGCGCACCCGGTTGCGGAAATTGGAGGCGAGCCCGGCCCACAGCGCATCCTCGCCGACGCTCAGATCGATGCGGCCCGACTGCCAGGAGCGGCGGTGGCGCAGCCGGTAACCGGCGCGGCGCAGCAGGGCATCGCTTTTAGGGCCGAAGGGCAGGGCAGGGGCGATCAGCAGCGGGGCGGTCCAGAGCCGGCCCCAACGCCGGCGGAGCGCCGCATAGACGCCAAGCCGATCGGCCTCGCTGGGCGCGGCGTCGAGAAACAGCGGACCGCGGTTGACGCGGTTGAGGAGGTGGAGGCCGAAGCGGCGGAGCTCGAGCACGGTGGCGATCGCCACCGGGCGGCCGGCCTCGACGAACAGGGCGCGCCGCACCGTCCAACCGCTGGCGGCCTTGCCTTCGCCATAGGCATAGGCCTGCGGCAGATGCGGAGTGGGGCAGGCGGTGACGAGCTCGTCCCAGCGCGCGCTGTCGGTCACCAGCTGGACGGCAATCGCCGCCCGCGCTTCGCCGGTCTTCACCGGAGAAACCCTGCTGACGGCGCCGGCGACGTCATAGCTCATTTGCCGCATTCCCAAGCGCCGGCGAAGCCCGCGGCGCGCGCCGGATGGTGGTAGTCCCGGGCATCGGAACTGGAAATCAAAAGGTTACCTTAGTGTTAACGCGCCGCGGCCGACCAGACGTCGGCGACAGCGCGGGCGTAGGGGGCGAGATCGAGGCGCTCGCGATGCAGTTGCAGGGCCGCCGCCCCCAGCCGCTCGCGCAGCGGCTTGTCCTCGGCCAGCCGGGTCAGGGCGGCGGTCAGCGCCTCGACGTCGCCGGCCGGCACCAGCAGCCCGGTCTCGCCGTCCCTCACGATATCGGGCACCGCGCCGACCGGGGTCGCGACCACGGCGAGGCCCGAGGCCATGGCTTCGATGATCGACAGCGGCAGGTTCTCGGTGAACGAGGGCAGCACCAGGATATCGGCCGAAGCGATCAGCTCGGCGACCCGCTGGCCATCGACCCAGCCCGGCAGGTCGACGCGCTCGGCGAGGCCGTACTCGGCGGCTTTGGCGCGCGCCGCCTCGACATGGCCATCGCCGGCAATGGTGGCGCGCCAGCCCTCGAGATGCCGCATGCGGTTGAGCGCTTCGCCCAGTTGCGGCACGCCCTTCAGATCGCCGATGCGGCCGAGAAACAGGATGTGCACGCGCTCGCCGCCGCCGACATGCGGCAGGCTGGGCTGTGCCGCCGCATTGGGCAGAACGACAATCTTGTCGGCCACTTCCGGGGCGCGGCTGCTGACGAAGCGGCGCCAGGTTTCACCCAGGACGATGATGCGGGCCGCGCCGGCGAACATCCGGCGGATGGCGCGGCTCAGCCGGCTGTCGTCGGGCTTCCAGAAATTGGGATAGTCGCCGCCATGCAGGTGCAGCACATAGGGCACGCCGAGCCAGCGGGCGGCGCGCGCGACCTGGAGCTTCCGAAAGGTGCTGCCGGCGCTGGCGAGGTTGATGTGCACCACATCGAGCCTGCCGGCGGCCTTGAGCCCGAGCATGCGCAAGAGGAAGCTGCCCAGATGGAGCGGCGACAGCGCAATATGGCCGCTGCCGCGGGTGGCGCCGAAGCGCACCGTCAAGCCGGCGGGCGCCTGGCGCCTCAGTTCGTCCCTGAGCCCACCCATCACCCGATCGATGCCGCCCTGGCCGGCGCCGCCCGAGGGGGTCGCGACCAGTACGTCGAGGGGTTTGGTCTGGGCGTTGCGCTGCAGCATGAGCGAGCCATAGCGTCCGCAGCAACGAGGGGGAAGCGAAGGCTGGGGTCAAGGTTTACAGCGTGTGCTGGGCTCAGTTGATCGCTCACGAGCGAGGAGGATGACTAGTGAAGCTGGTGGGGGGATCAGGAGATCACCGGTGACTCTTGGCTCCCCCTCCACCAGCTTCGCTGGTCCCCCCGGGGTGAGGCCTCTGGCCTCATCCCCTCCCCCGCCACGCGGGGGAGGATCAGGGAACGGCCGGCGCTACCCAAGTAACTCGATACAATTGCCGGGATTCACCACCTCGCGCCAAAGCGCTGTCGGAGGCGGGCCGAAAGGGTTAAGCGAAGCTGAAGACCCTTAGGTGCCCATTCCGTGCTGCTGCGCTCGACCCTGATCTATGCCCCGGCGATCCTGCTGACGCGCGTTTCCGCGCTGCTCATGCTGATCATCGCCACGCGGCTGATCGACCAGACCGAGTATGGGCTGTTGACCCTGGTGGTCACGGTGGGGGAGCTCACCGACTCCGCCGTCAGCAGCTGGCTGCGCATCGCGTTGCTCCGGCTGGGGGGGAAGGGCGAGATCAGCCGCGGCAGCGTCAGGCTGGCGGCGCGCGTGCTGGTGGTGACGACGCTGCTGGGCCTCGTGGTCTCGGTGGCGGGCTCGTTTCTCGTCGCGCCCGAGCGCTGGGTCGAGTTCGCGCTGGCCGTGGGCACCTATCTCGCGGTGGGGGCGCTCAGCCGCTTTGCCCTGACGCTGCTGCAGATGCAGCAACGGCACACCGCCTATTCGCTGCTCGAGTTCCTGCGCGCGGTGCTGCAGCTCGGCCTCGCGGTGGGCGCCATCTATGCCTTCCGCAACAGCTTCCTTGCGGTGTCGCTGGCCTCGAGCCTGGGCGTATTGATTGCCGGCAGCATCGCGCTGGGGTTGGCGGGGCGCCGCACCGTCATCGGCCCCTCGCGCTTCAGCCATCGCGAGCTGCTGGCGCTCGGCATCCCCCTGATCGCCGTGGCGATCATCAGCTTCGGGCTCAACAGCGCCGAGCGGGTGCTGCTCAAGCTTTACTACGATGCCGGCGCCGTGGCGGTGTTCGCTGCCGTCTATGCGCTGGCCCGGCAGCCGATCGACACCATCTCTAATGCCATCAACATGGGCGCGTTCCCCGAGCTGGTGAGCCGCTTCGATACCGAGGGCTCGGCCGCGGCCGGGCGGTTCCTCGGCCACCAGATGGCGATGATGGCGCGCCTCACCTTTCCGGTCGTCGCCATGCTGGTGGCGTTGCCCAACGAGATCGGCGGGCTGCTGCTGCCGGCCGACTACCACCAGAACCTGGGGCTGCTGTTCCCGATCATCGCGCTCAGCGTGCTCGGCACCAACTTCACCAGCTTCGTGTTCGAGAACGTGTTTCACGCCCACAAGAAGCCGTGGCTGCAGATGGTGGCGCTGGCGCCCGGTTCGGCCGCCACCGTGGCGTTGTCGCTATTGCTGATCCCCGCTTATGCCGAGATCGGCGCGGCGCTGGCGCTCTGCGGCGGCACGCTGGTGGGGCTGCTCGCCGCCTGGGCGGTGAGCCACCGGCTGACTCCGGTGCCGATCCCCTGGGCCGATCTCGGGCTGTCGCTCGGCGTCGCCGCAGCCAGCGGACTTGCCGCCTGGACCGCCAGCGCGCTGCTAGGCGAAACCTGGCCGCTTTTCAAGCTGATGGCGGGCGGTTTCGCCGGCGGGCTGGTGTTCCTGGGGCTGCAGTCGCTGCTGCACCCCGAGGAGACGCGGGCGCTGGCGGGGAAACTCCGGGCCAAGCTGGGGATGGCGTGAGGCCTCAAAACTCGGCAGTCGGGACTGCCTTCCGTTTACGGGGCGGGCGATCCGCATATGGAGCACGGACAGTAGTTGGAGTGCCTTCTCCCCTTGTGGGAGAAGGTGGCCGAAGGCCGGATGAGGGGTTCTCTCCGCGTACCCAGTCGCCCCTCGCTACGCTCAGGTCGCGCTACACTTCGTTGCGCGGACCCCTCATCCGCCCTTCGGGCACCTTCTCCCACAAGGGGAGAAGGCAAGAGGTGCCCTCCAAAGCCATATGCGATTGCCCTGTGTTTACGGGGGAGGGGCCGCCGACTGGACCATCGCAGTGCAGCCAAATAGCAGAGGGACCCGTGCTCCCCCGGCACGGGCCCCTCGCTCCCCCGGAACCTGCCTTTCAGGCCGAGCGGCGGCGCTGGCGCAGTTCGCGCCACAGCAGGCCGACATAGGCCGTGTTGGTCTCATAGTAGCGGCGCCACAGGCGGCGCGGTTCCTGCGCCACGCGGAACAGCCATTCGAGGCCGAGCTTCTGCACCAGCACCGGGGCGCGGGCGACCTTGCCGCCATAGACGTCGAAGCTGCCGCCGACGCCCATGACGAAGCTCGGCGTCAGGACGTCGCGATACTGCTTGAGGAACCGCTCCTTGCGCGGGGTCGGCATGGCGACGAACAGGCAATCGGCCTTGCTCAGATTGATCGCCTCGACCACCGCCGCCTCGTTTTCCGGCTTGAAATAGCCGTCGTGCATGCCGGCGACCACCAGGTCGGGATGATCCTTGGCGAGTTGCATGTCGACGGCCTGCAGGACGTGCGCCTCGGCGCCGAGCAGGTAGGGCCGATAGCCGTTGCGGGCGCACAGCGCGAACAGGTTGGTCATGATGTCTACGCCGGCCACCCGCTCGGGCACCTCGACGCCGCAGAGCCGTGCGCCCCAGACGACGCCGGCGCCATCGACATTGATCAGGTCGGCGCTGGCCACGTCCTCGCGCAGCTCGGCATTCTGCTTCATGTTCACGAGCTTGGCCACATTGACCACGGTGTGGTGCAGCGGCCGGCGGCGAGCCATCGCCTCGTTGGCGAGGGCCAGCGTCTCGGACATGGTCAGGGCATGGACAGGCGAGCCGAGGAACTCACGGCGGCGCTCGGCGAGCAGCGGATGCTCACGCCAACTCTGGGTGTCCTCGCTCATGCCGCGCGATCCGTGACGCGGCGGAGCGGGAAGCCGCGCTGGCGATCCTCGCGCGCCTTCCTGCCTTCGATGCGGGCATCGGGCTTTTTGGCCTTGCGCCAGGTCCACAGCCCCCGGGTATCGATCAGTTCCTTGTCCTTGAGCGCCTCGGGGTCGATCAGCGAGAACTGGCGGTGGTCGACCAGCAGCACCACGATATCGGCCTTGTCGATGGCGCTCAGCGCATCGGTGAAGACGATTCCCTTGCCCTCGAGCTCGCGCGGCAGTGCCTGGATGTGTGGCTCGGCGGCGATCAGCCTGATACCGGGCAGGTCGGCGAGGAGCTTCACCACCTCGACCGCCGGACTTTCGCGCACGTCGTCGATATTGGGCTTGAAGCTCAGGCCCAGGCAGGCAACCGTCTGCCGTCGGGTGGGGTCGAGCACCGCCTCGATCTCGCGCACCACGGCGTGCGGCCGTTCGGAGTTGATGCGGCGGGCCGAGCTCATCAGGCGGGTGCTGTCCGGCGCCGCGTCGATGATGAAATAGGGGTCGACCGCGATGCAGTGGCCGCCGACGCCCGGGCCCGGCTGCAGGATGTTGACGCGCGGATGGCGGTTGGCCAGCTCGATCACTTCCCACACGTTGAGGCCGAGGTCCTGGCACACCGCGGCCAGCTCGTTGGCAAAGGCGATGTTGACGTCGCGGAAGGCGTTCTCGGTCAGCTTCACCAGTTCGGCGCTCTCGGCCGAGGTGATGAACAGGTCGCCGGCGACGAAGCTCGAATAGAGCTCCACCGCGCGGGCCGAGGAGCGCCTGGACAGCCCGCCGATCGAGCGGTCGTTGTTGATCAGCTCGGTCAGCACCTTGCCCGGCAGCACGCGCTCGGGGCTGTAGGCCACCAGCACGTCGGCCTCCTCGCCATGGGCGTGCGGGAATTTCAGGTCGGGGCGGAGCTCGGCGAGCAGCGCCGTCATGGTGCGGGTGGTGCCCACCGGCGAGGTCGATTCCAGCACCACCAGGTCGCCGGACTTCAGCACCGGGGCGATCGACTGGGCGGCCGACAGCACGTAGCTGATGTCGGGCTTGTGGTCCTCGGTGATCGGAGTGGGCACGGCGATGATGAAGGCGTCGGCCGGTAGCGGCGCGGTCGAGGCGCGCAACCGGCCATTGGCCACCACCTTCTGGATCAGCCCGTCGAGGTCGGGCTCGACGATGTGGATCTCGCCGCGGTTGACCTTCTCGACCACCGAGGGGTTGACGTCGATGCCGATGACGTCGAGGTCGCGGCTGGCGAAAATGGCGCAGGTCGGCAGGCCGATATAGCCCATGCCGATGACGGAAACGGTCCGGATTTCAGTGCTCTTGTCAGACATGCCGCGATAGCTCCTCGACGATCCGGAGGCTGGCCCGGCCGTCGCCATATGGGTTGTGCTTTTCGGCCATGCCGCGATAGGCGGCCGGGTCGTCGAGCAGGCGGTTGGCGTTGGAAAGGATCTGGTCGATATCGGTGCCGACGAGGCGGGCCGTGCCGGCTGCCACCCCCTCGGGACGCTCAGTGTTCTCGCGCATCACCAGCACCGGCTTGCCGAGCGACGGCGCTTCTTCCTGCACCCCGCCGCTGTCGGTCAGCACCAGGTAGCTCTGCTTTTGCAGGTAGAGGAACGGCAGATAATCCTGCGGCTCGATCAGGTGGATATTGGGCACCCCGGCGAGCGCCGCGTTGACGACGCCACGCACATTGGGGTTGGGGTGCACCGGGTAGACGATCTGCACGTCGCCGCGCGTCGCCAGCACCTTCAGCGCGGTGCAGATGCGCTCGATGCCGCCGTCGAAATTCTCGCGCCGATGGCCGGTTACGAGGATCAGCTTCCGTTTTGAATCAAGGAACGGGAAGCGCGCCGCCAGCTCGGCACTCAGCAGCTTGTCCTCGTCCAGCGCCCCGGAAAAATGCAGCAGTGTATCGATCACCGTGTTGCCGGTGACGAAGATGCGCGCCGGGTCCTTGCCCTCGGCGATCAGGTTTTCCCGCGCCTCGGGAGTGGGGGCGAAGTGCCAGGTGGCGATGTTGCCGGCAATCAGCCGGTTCAGCTCCTCGGGGAAGGGACTGTCGATATTGTGGCTCCTGAGCCCCGCCTCGATATGGGCCACCGGGATGCGCTTGTAGAAGGCGGCCAGCGCCGCGGTCATGGCGGTGGTGGTGTCGCCCTGCACCATGACGATGTCGGGCTTGGACTTTTCGAGCACCTCGGCCATGCCGAGCAGCACCCTGGAGGTCACGTCGAACAGCGTCTGGCCCGCCGACATCACGTTGAGGTCGTAATCCACCGGCATGCCGGTCAGCGCGATCACCTGGTCGACCATTTCGCGGTGCTGGGCGGTGACGCAGACCTGGGTATCGAAATGCGGGCTTTGCAGCGCCGCCTGCGCTACGGGAAAGCACTTCAGCGCCTCCGGCCGGGTGCCGAACACGATCAACAGGCGCTGCCGCCGGGGACGTTCAGGAGGGGAGTGGAAGTTCATGTCGCACCGCACTACGAAATGTCACGCGTCACCTACGCGTTGATGCTGCAGCACATACTCCTGACTCGGTCCTCCGGTCGCCATAACTCTTAAGCTATGATTAATACCGAAAACGCGTTTACCCATATGCATTTCGATGTTTGTAGCCGACGATGCTATGCGCTACAGGCCGCGGCTAAGGCGGAATCGTGGCAGTAGCAATTTGATTACAATTTTAATCATTGTGGAAACTGTCGGCGCTTATGCCTGGCAGGCGGAATTATTTGAGCGGCTGGTTGCCGCCGGGCACCGGATCGCCGTCCGGCAGGTCGCCGGGGCGGGCCAACGACCGGGGCCACTGGCACTGCTCGAAAAACTCGAGGGCGCGCGGGCGCCGGGCTCGCTGCTCCGGCCCGCGCCGCCGCTGCCGGCCATTGCCGGCCAGGCGAACCCCGACCTCACCATCGATCTCACCGGCTGCACCGCGCATGGCCATGCGCCGGTGCTGACGGTGGATTTCGATGGCCAGCGCGGGCTCGAGGCCGGCCTCGCCGCCATGCTGGCGGGGGGCATGCGGCCCGAGCTGACGGCGCGGCTCAATGGCGTGGCCGTCGCCACGGCGCGACCGATGATCGGCGACCGCGTCTGGCTGAGCCGGGCCGGCTCGGACCTGCTGGCCGGGGCGGTGACGCTGATCGAAATGTGCGTCACGCGCTTCGCCGCGGGCCGGCTCCTGCCGATGGCGGCCCCAGTGCCGCCGGCGCCGCAGCAGCAGGGACGCGACCTGCTGTGGCGCTACCTGCCGCACCTCGCGGCCGGGCTCGCGCGACGGGCCCTGGGGCGGCTGAGCGGCAGCCGTCCGTTCTACTGGCGGACGGCGCATCGGCTGATCGCGGGGCCGGGCCTGGCCGAAGGGCAGGGGCTGGCCGAGCCCCCTTTCGTCGAGCTCGTCGATGACGGGCAGCGCTTCTATGCCGACCCGTTCGCGTTCGAGTGGCAGGACCGGCTCTACCTGTTCGTCGAGGAATACGCCTATGCGCTCGGTCGCGGCGTCCTCTCGGTCGCCGAGTGCCGGGCCGACGGCAGCATGGAGGCGCCGCGCGTGGTGCTCGAGGAGGCGCACCACCTGAGCTACCCGCAGGTCTTCGCGCATGACGGCGAGGTCTACATGATCCCGGAGTCGAGCGGTGGCAACGAGCTGGTGCTGTATCGGGCCGAGCAGTTCCCGCATAACTGGGTGCGCGAGGCGGTGCTGGTCGCCGATAGGAAGCTCAACGACATGACGCTGCTCATCCGCGATGATCGCTTCTGGCTGATCGGTACCGAGCAGCGGGGCGCCGGCAGCGCGTCGGACACCATGGTGGTCTATTCGGCGCAGGCGCTGGCCGGTCCGTGGACGCCGCATGCGATGAACCCGATCCTCGTCGATCGGCGCGCCGCCCGCCCCGGCGGGCCATTCATCGTGGCTGCCGACGGGCGCGCCTTCCTGCCGCTGCAGGATGGCACCGAGACCTATGGCGGCGGCCTCGGCATTGCCGAGCTCGAGGTGCTGAACGACGACGAGGTGCGGTTCGGACCGGTAAGGCCGGTGACGTCGGGCGCGGCCTGGGGCGGCAGGGGGATCCATACGCTCAGCCGCGCAGGCCGGCTGGAAGTGGTGGATAGCTGCGGGTGAGCTTCTTGCCTCCCTCATGGGGGGCAATCGTAAAGAGAGCACTGACAGTAGTTGGGTTGCCTTCTCCCCTTGTGGGAGAAGGTGCCCGAAGGGCGGATGAGGGGTTCTCTCCGCGTACGGGATCGCTCGTCGCTGACGCTCCGAGCGCGCTACACTTCGTTGCGCGGACCCCTCATCCGGCGCTGCGCGCCACCTTCTCCCACAAGGGGAGAAGGCAAGAGGTGCCCGACGCAATCATGGTGCGATAACGCCTCCACGTGGTTTCCGGTACGGATTTACCAAGAAAGGCCATTCCGCGAGCGCGCTTCGAGCACCGGTATATAAAGCGCTAACGCCAGACCACTTTCGAAACGAGATGGTAACACGATGTCCCTGCTGACCGACGGGCCGCATCCGCAGAGCGCCACTTCCGGGGCGCGCGCCTTTGCACGGCTGGGTGGCCGGCCTGCCAATGACGAGGTCGCGCCGGCGCCGCAGGCGCCGCGGCAGCAGCCCGAGCCGGTGGAGACCGTGACGCTGGGCAAGATCGGCGATTTCCTCGAGCTCGACCTGGGTCGGCTGTTCGTATGGCTGAGGAGGGGGCTCCTCGCTTCGGTGGCGCTGGCCGGCCTCGGCGCCGCGGCCGGCGGCGCCTATGCGGTGCTGAGCCCGCCCAAATATACCGTCGCCACCGATATCCTGATCGATCCGGCGAACCTGCAGGTGGTGAGCGACGATCTGTTCCAGCAGCCGGGCCAGGTCGACAATGCGCTGCTGACCGCGGGCAGCAAGCTGCGCGTGCTGACTTCCGGCAACGTGCTGTCGCGTGTGGTCGACAAGCTCAACCTCGTTGCCGACAAGGAATTCTACAACCCGAACCCGAGCCCCGGGCTGCTCTCGGGCCTGCTGGGTGCGAGCAAGGACGAGAAACCCGCCGACCCCAGGCTCGCGGCGCTGTCGGCGCTCAGCGCCCGGGTCAGCACCAGTGCCGACGAGAAATCGTTCGTCGCGACGCTGCGCGTCTCGTCGGAAACGCCCGACAAGTCGATCATGATCTCGTCGGCCATGGTCGATGCCTTCAAGGCCGAGCTGGCGACGGCGGAAGCCGATGGGGCAGGCCGCACCGCGGCGGCGCTCAACGACCGGCTCGATGAGCTGAAGACCGCGGTGAAGCAGGCGGAGGAGAAGGTCGAGGCCTATAAGCGCGAGCACAACCTCGCCACCAGCTCGGGCGAGCTGGTCAACACCCAGACCATGGCCCAGCTCAACCAGCAGGTGGTCGAGGCGCAGTCGCGCGTCATCGCGGCGCAGTCGAGCTATGACGAGCTGGTCGCCGCGGGCCGCAACGCCAATACCGCCGACACGCAGGGTTCGGCAGCGCTCACCGCGTTGCGGGCCAGCGCCGGGGCGCTCAAGCAGCAGCTCGATGCGCAGTCGATGGTCTATGGCCCGCGCCACCCCACCATCGTCAGGCTCAATACCGAGCTTGCCGCCGTCAATGCGCAGCTCGAAGCCGAGATCGGACGGATCGTCGCTGCCGCCAAAGTGTCGCTCGAGGAAGCCAAGACCGCCGCCGCGGCGCTGTCCGCCCGGGCGGAGGAATTGAAGAGCAACGTCTTCGGCGACAACGAAGCGCTGGTGACGCTGCGCGAACTGGAGCGCGACGCCACCTCGAAATCCACCATCTACGAGGCCTTCCTCAGCCGGGCCCGGCAGGTGACCGAGCGCGAGCAGCTCGACACCACCAATGTGCGGGTGATCTCCACCGCCGTGCCGCCGGCGGCCCGCGCCTGGCCGCCGCGCACCGTGGTGATGCTGGGGGCAGGGGCTGTGGCCGGGTTCGTTGCCGGCATGCTGCTGGCAGTGCTGTTCGGCATGATCCGCGACATGCGGCAGTCGCCACGGCGGCGGACCGCTTCAGCCACCGCCTGAGCCGATGCGCAAGCGCATCGTCTTCCACGTCCCGAGCCTCAGGGGCGGCGGCGCCGAACGCGTGTTCGTGCTGATGGCCAACGAGATGGCGCGCCGCGGCCACGAGGTAACGCTGTTCACCTGGAACGGCGAGGGGCCCAATGCGGCGCTCCGCTCCGACGCGGTGCACCTGGTCGATCTCGGCATCGCGATCCGCGGCGACGGCTTCGGCAAGCCGGCGACGCTGGGTGGGCTGCTGCGCAGCGCCGGGTTCTACCGGCGGCTCAAGCCCGATGCGGTGTTCAGCGCGCCCGAATTCGCCAACCTGATCACCGCCCTGGCGCTCACCCTCGGCTTCAGCCGCGCCTGGTTCTTTCCGAGCTTTCATGCCGCGGCGTCGATCCCCTCGAATGATTTCGGCTCGAAGCTGGCGGTGCTGCTGTCTGGGCTGGTCGCCGCGCGGGTGCGCAAGGCGATTGCCGTGTCGGCGGGGGTCGGGCGCGACATCGCGGCGCGCGGCGTCCCCGATGACAAGGTGGTGGTGATCAACAACCCGCTGCCCCCCGGGGATGTCTCTCGAGGGCGAGACCCCGTCTCTCCAGGGTCAGCGCCGCGCTACCCCTGGCAGGGGGAACTGGCGGCGCTGGGCGAGGGGCCGGTGATCGCCACGGCCGGCAGGCTGGTGGCGGTCAAGGACCACGCGACGTTGCTCAGCGCCTTCGCCAGGCTGCTCAGCTCGCGGCCGGCCCGCCTGGTGCTGTTCGGCGAGGGCCCGCTGCGCGCCGAGCTCGAAGCGGAAAGCCGAGCGCTTGGAATCGCTTCGCGGGTGTTGTTCGCCGGCTACGTGAACGATCCGGCCGCGTGCTACGCCGCTGCCGATCTGTTCGCCCTCAGCTCCACCAGCGAGGGGTTCGGCAATGTGCTGATCGAGGCCATGGCGGCCGGGGTTCCGGTGGTCTCCACCGATGCCCCGCACGGCCCACGCGAAATCCTTGCCGACGGGAAATACGGAACCCTGGTGCCGGTCCGCGATGCCGAAGCGCTGGCCGGGGCGATGGCGGCGATGCTCGATGCGCCGACCGATCCGGCGTTGCTGGCGGAACGGGCGGCGGAGTTCGAGGTGGAGCGGATCGGGGACCGATACGAGGCGCTGCTGCGCTAGGACGGGTGATCATGCCGGCCCTTGCACGATCGATGGATCGCTCCCGCCGGATAAGCGTTCCCCTCGAAAGGAGCGCGACATGTACCAGGACACCGACAAATTCGTGGACCTCGACTTCGAGCAGAATGTGCGGCAGGCGGCCTATCTGCTGTGGGAGCAGGACGGCCGACCGTTCGGCAGCGAGAAGGAATACTGGTTCCGGGCGCTCGAGGCGCAGCTCGCGGCGCGCGACAGGACGCATGGCGGCGCCGAGGCGCCGCCGCCAAAGCCCGCCAACGACTGAGCGCCGCTACCAGGCCACTGCCGACCAGGGTTCCAGCCGCAACTGCCGGTCCTGTTGGGAGAAGCTGCCGCTCGCCACGGGAGCCGGGCCGACGACGCAGTCGATGAGGCAGGCGGAAGGGGTGGGATTGAGCGCCATCCGAAGCGTGCCGGCTTCAAAGACCCAGTTGACGATCAGGCAGTCGCCCTGCCGAGCCGTGCGGGCGTCGAGGCACGGCGTCGCGGCCAACGGCCAGAGCTTTTCGCGCCGCCAGCGCGCCAGCGTGCGGAAGCGCTCGAGCGCGGCCCGGTGCTCCGGCTTCTGATAGTCATCCCAGCGCAGCCTGGCCATTTCGAAGGTTGCCGGATCGTTGGGATCGGGCAAGCCGCCGGGCTCGACGTCGTCGTGGAACATTTCCTCCATCTGGCGGTAGCGCTCCGCGGCCTTGGCCCTGCCGGCCGCCTCGGGGAGGTCGACGAAGTAGGGAAAGCCGGTCTCGAGATTGGCCTCGTCGCCCATGAAGCAGAGCGGGATCTGCGGGGCGAGGAATTTAACGAAATGCGCGAAGTCGAGCTGTTCTGGGCTGATGCGCAGCGACAGTCGCTTGGCGTCCGAACGGTTGCCCAACTGGTCATGGTTCTGCAGGTAGGTGATGAAGCTGTCGGGCGGGAGCTTGGCGCCGTCGCCGCCGCGCGTACGGCCGTCGCTGCCATCACCTTCCGACGGGTCATGCACGAAGCCGTCGGCCAGCGCCTTCTCGAGGTCGGCATAAGGATCCTTGTCGGGATCGTCATAGCCGGTCCGCGCCCCCTCGCCGGTGACGAGGAAGGCCAGCACGTGGTGCATGTCGTCGTTCCATTGCGCCGAATACTGCATCGGCCGGTTGCCGTCGTCGCGCTCCAGGAGCTCGAAATTGTTGCGAACATTCTCGACGATCAGCGCGGCATCGGGCTTGACCGACCGGGCCGCAGCGGCCAGCTCGCCGAGAAAGCGCGCGCGGCTGTCGGTCCGGATCTCGTGGATGCTGTCAAAGCGCAGTCCGTCGAAATCGCACGCGCTCAGCCACATCATGGCGTTCTCATAGTAGAACTGGCGGACCATCGGTTCGTCGAAGTTGATGCCCGGTCCCCAGGGTGTGCGAATGTCGTCGCGGAAGAAGCTGGGCGCATAGTGCGGGATGTAGTTATCGGTCTCGCCGAAGTGGTTGTAGACCACGTCGAGGATCATGGTGAGGCCGAGCTCGTGCGCACGATCGACCAGGGCGCGCAGCTCCTGGGGGGTGCCGTAGGCGGGGGCCGGGGCGAAGATCAGCGTGCCGTCGTATCCCCAGCCGCGCTGCCCGGGAAACGCATTGACCGGCATGATCTCGAGGCAGGTATATCCGGCATCGCGAAAATGTTCGAGCCGGCCGGCGAGCGCGCTGAACGTGCCCTCGGGCGTGGCGGCGCCGACATGCACTTCGGCAATAACGCTCTCGTGCCATGGACGAACTAGCGTGCGCTGGGTCGGACCGGGCAATGGTGCCGCTACTACGCTCCAGCCGCTGGTGTCGGCCAGTTGCTGGCGCGATGCGGGATCGGGAAAGCTGAGGCCGCCGGAGTGGAACAGGTAGCGCGTGCCAGGTCCCGCGCCTTCCACCTCGAAGCTGAACAGCCCATCCTTGGAGCCTTGGGCCACCATTGGATCGCGACCCTCGATCCGCAGCTCGATGCTCTGGCGGCCGGGGGCCCACAGCCTGAAAGTGGCGCCGCGCTCGGTGAGGACTGGGCCGAAACGAGCGGTTCCGGCCGCCGGCTCCGCTGCCTCGCGGTCGAGTTCCATGGTCATTTCTCGGGGTACCTCTGGGAGAGCTCGGAGAGAATCTTCTCGGCGCCTTCGGGGTCGACCCGGCGCAGGATCGCGTCGAGCTTGGCTTCCGATCGGTCCTCGCTGTCTTTGGATTGGGGCGAGCCGACATAGAGCAGGATCGTCAGGCCGACGACCTGCCAGAGCAGCTGCAGGAACTCCGACTGCCAGTTCTCGAACGTCTGGCGCAGCAGTTCGACGAGGTAGCCGCGGACTTCGATGGGGGCATGGTGCATGGTCTGCTCGTCGACATAGGCAAACCAGCCGAACACCCAGTGGCCCACGAGGCTGATCAGCAGAAAGCCCAGGGTGACCCAGGCAAAACCAAACTTCCTGAACACCGACATGGGTGCTCTTTTCCTCCGGTCATGGTTGGGTGAATGAGAGCGATCCCCGTCGCCGTACGACGGGGATCGACGCCTGAGGTCAGGCGGCCTTGAGGTTGACCTGGGAGATCGCGACCTTGGAGAGTTTCTCGTCGGTGGCGACTTCCTCTTTGAGCGTGGCGTCGAGCAGCGATACCGCGTCCTTGAGGGCCATCTGGCCGGCCCAGGTCTTGAGCGTGCCGTAGCGGGCAATCTCATAGTGCTCGACTGCCTGCGCGGCCGAGACGAGCCCGGCATCGAGCGCCGGGGTGCCCTTGAACTCGTCCATGATGGATTTGCCTTCCTCGATAATGCCGAGGATCGCCTCGCAGGTCTTGCCGCGCGCCGGCTTGCCGATCAGTTCGAACACCTGTTCGAGCCGCTCGACATGGCCCTCGGTTTCCTCGAGGTGCTGCTCGAAGCCGGCCTTGAGTTCGGGCGACTGCGCGGCCCTGGCCATCTTGGGCAGGGCTTTGAGGATCTGCTTTTCGGCGTAGTAGATGTCCTTGAGAGTGTCGAGGAACAGGTCGTCCAGGGTCTTCTCAGTGGCCATGATGATTCTCCGTTGGGCAATGGGGTGACGCTGTTCGGAGAATTTCGTTGAGGCGGAGTGGTTCCCCTGCGGGGAAAGCGGATGGCGAGTAGCGACCGGTCGCTTGTAGTCGCTACCCCGCTGTTTGCCCCCTAAAGCCAGTGCAGGCTGCGCATCGGAGATGACGGCAGGTTGACCAACTGGGCCAGCTTTGCCGCATCGTGGATGGTGACCAGCCCATCCTGCCAGGTGGCGATGCCGCGGCTGCGCAGCGCCCGGAGCGTGCGATTGGCATGGACGATGCTCATTCCGGTAGCATCGGCCACATCCTGCTGGGTCAGCGGCGCATTGAAGCTCAGCCCCTGGTCGGGGTCGTTGAGCCGCAGCCGGCGATGCAGGATGAGGATCAGCGCCGCGACCCGGCGATGCCCCGGCATGCGGCCTACCAGGGCGAGCAGGTTCATCAGCTGCACGCTGTCTTCCTGCGCCCACAGGAAGAGCAGGGCGGCCAGCCGCGGGTATTCGCGGAAGGCCCGGCCGAAGGCCTGCAGCGGAATGGTCTCGATCTCGACTTCGGTCAGCGCCTGAACGGTCTCGGCGGCGGAGTGCCCGGCAAAGCTCGGCAGTCCGACGAGATCGCCGGCGACATGGAACCGGGTGATCTGGCGGCCGCCCTCGGCCGTCGACAGGCTGCAGGCGAGCCAGCCCGAGCGCAGGCGATAGACCTCGGGGTCCGGAGCCCCTTCATGCCGCAGATAGGCGCCGCGCCGCACGGTCCTCGGCGGGCCGCTGATCAGCTCGAGGCTCCTGAGGTCGTCCGGCTCCAGCGCGGCAAAAGACGAAAACCGCGTCAGGTCCATGAGGCAGCTGACGCATCAGGTTGCACGATACGCGGAAGCGACGGACCGCAGGAGAGGCGGCGGCCGGTAGAAGGGCGTCGGCTGGTACCGAAATCGGGCATGGGTTCCGTCGTTGCTTGCGCTGGTCAAAGCACTAGCCTCAGTCCCGATTGCCCCCATTAACAAAAGCTAAGGCACGGAGTTTTCTCACATGTGCCCGTGCTGGCCGACCCCCTGCGAGCGGGTCTCCACCGTCTGGCTCAGCGGCAGCACGATGCGACAGTTGAGCCCGCTGGGGCGATAGTCCAGCGTCGAGCTGGCCCCGAACTCATAGGTCAGCGTCTGCTTGAGGATTTCAGTGCCGAAGCCGCTGCGCGCCGGCTTGGGCGGCAGGTTCTTGAGGCCGGTTTCGATCCAGTCCAACTGCAGCTCGCCGTCGCGCAGCAGCCACCTCACCTCGATCCGGCCCTGCGGCCAGGCCAGGGCGCCGTGCTTCATGGCGTTGGTGGTGAGTTCGTGAATGGCGAGCCCGATGGTCTCGGCAGCCTTGGAGCGCAGCGCCACCGGCGGGCCGTCGATGGTCAGCGCCTGGCCTTCCTGCGCGCCGACGACGCGCAGCTCCTCGGCCACCAGAAAGGCGAGGTCGACGCCGCCGGTTGGGTCGCGCGTCACTGCCGCCTGGGCCCGGGCGAAGGAGTCGATCCGGCCATCGAGGTGCATGAAGAACTCATCCTTGCTCTCGGTCGTGGCGGCGGTGCGGCGGGTGATCGAGCGGATCACCGCGAGGGTGTTGCGCACCCGGTGCTGCAGCTCGTGCAGCAGCAGGCGCTGGTGCTCCTCGGCCAGCTTCATCGGGGTGATGTCATGGCCGATGCCGCCGATCCGCACCACCGTGCCGGTCTCGTCGCGGATCGGAAAATCGGTGTTGCGCAGCCAGCGGATTTCGCCGTCCTCGGGGCGGCACACACGATACTCGAATGCCACCCGCTCGCCATTCATTACCCGCTCGATGCTGGCAAGGGCCCTGGGGCGATCCTCGGGCACGATCAGATCGATCCAGGAGCGGTAGTTGTCGCCGCGCAGCGCATCCAGCCGCGAGATGCCGTAGATGCGGTGGAAGGCCGGGCTCAGATATTCCCACTGGTAGTCGGAGGCGCGCCGGATCCACAGGATGTCCGAGCTTGCCTCGCTGAACTGGTTGAGTTGCTCTTCGCTCGAATGCATGGCCGCAAGGAGCCTGCGCTGCTCGGTGACATCCTGGTTGACGCCGATCAGCTGGGCCGGCCGGCCATCGGGGCCGAACACGGCGAGGGCGTGGGCAACGATCCAGCGCTGCTCGCCATCGGGCCGGGTGATCCGGAATTCGCTGTCGAGGTACGTGCCGGGGGTGCGGATGTCCTCGGGACTGAAGGCCACCCGATGGTGGTCGTCGGGATGCACCAGCGACATGAACAGCTCGCGGCTCGGGATGTCCACACCCTTGGTCAGGCCAAAAATTTCGTACTGCCCGTCGCTCCATTGTTGCTCGCCGGTGGCGAGGTCGAGCCGATAGGTGCCCATGCGTCCGGCCTCGAGGGCGATCCTGAGCCGCTCCTCGCTCTCGCGCAGGCCCGCTTCGGCCCGGGCACGGGCCACCGCCGCCCAGAGCCGCTCGGCTGTCTGTTCGACCAGGTCGATCTCGCGGTCGGTCCAAGCTTTCGGCTGCGTCTGGACGACGCAGAAGATCGCCAGCAACCGCCCGGATTTGACCAGCGGTACGTCGATCCAGGCCACCACCTGCCTGGAAAGAAAGAAATCGCGCTCCGCGGCAGCGATCTCGGTGTCGAGGGCGGCGTTCCGCACCACCCAGGTCCGGCCGCTGGCGATGCGATCATAGGTCGTGCTGAATGCCTCGTAGGGATAGCGGCCGGCAACGCTCGGCACGCCTTGGGCCGAGTAGTCGTCGACGACGACGCCGAAGCCTTTCTCCACTTCGTAGTCGACGAAATAGGCCCGATCGGCCTTCAGGTGTTCGCCCAGCAACCGGCAGGCCTGTTGCCGGACCGAAGCAGGGTCGTCGAGCGGGCGTAGCGTGTCGCTGAGTTCGAGGAGGAAGGCCTGATCGTCGTCGCTATCGAGCTGTCGCCGTTCGGCCAGCTTGCGTGCGGTGATATCCTCAAGCACCGCCGCTGCCTGGTTCTCCCCGGGTGCACCGACCGGGAAGACCGACACAACGTACCAGCGATCAAGGGCGTCGACGCGATGCTCGAACCGCTCGGGCTTGCGGGTGTTCGCCACCTGCCCATAGCTCTCCAGCCACAATGGCGCCTGCCCCGGCATGGCGGAGCGGGCCGACTGGCCGGCGACATCGCCAACCCCGGTCAGCTTCAGGAAGGCCGGATTGACCTCGACAAAGATGTAGTCCACCGGGCGGCGACGGGCGTCGAAGATGACCTCCACGAGGCAGTAGCCGCTATCGACCGATTGAAACAGCGAGCGATATCTCGCCTCGCTGGCGCGTAGCGCGTCGATGGTGGCCTGCAGCTCCTCGTCACGGGTCATTGGCATCGAGGTGCCTTCCCTCGCGCTCGAGGTGCAGATAGTTGGCGGTGAACAGGGCGGTGCGCGCCAGCGCCTCGAAGCTGGAAATCGTCAGCGTGCGATCCTTGAGCACAATCAGCCCGAGGGCCCTTAGTTCCTGCAGGGTGCGGTTGACATGCACTGCCGACAGCCCGGTCGCTTCCCCGAGTTCGGATTGGGTGAGCGGCATGTCGAAGCTCAGGCCGCGCGTCAGGCCCACTGTCTTCAGACGAATGAACAGCTCGCAGAACAGATGCGCGATCCGCTCGGTAGCGTCGCGCTGGCCGAGGTTGACCGCCCATTCGCGCTGCGTCGCCATCGCCACGAGGCCTTCCCACCACAGCGCCTGGGTGACGCGCGGATGCGCCAGCATCAGCTCGTCAAAGCCATGGCGCGAGATTTCCGACACCGATACGCCGGTGATGGAGCCGATCGAATGATCCATCTGGCGCAGCACGAAAATGTTGAGGTCGCAGAGGTCGCCGGGCAGGAAGAAGGCGATGACCTGCCGACGTCCATCCTCCAGCACCTTGTAGCGACAGGCCCAGCCCGACAGGATCAGGTTGATGTATTAAGGCTTGTCGCCTTCACGGACAATATCCTCGCGGGCGCCGTAGTGCCGGACCCGGTCGCCGCTGATGCGGCGGAGCATGACCTCGTCGGGTGAGGCAAGCTTGACGAAGTGACCGAGCTTTTCAATGAGCGGGTTGGGCAACGCTTCCTCCAACCCGCACGTTAGGCCTATCGCAGCTCGCTGCATACCAACCTATGTTAGTGCAGCGGGCAGTTGCCGCCTTCACGTATCCGAGATGAAGGGTGTCATGAGCAATCTTGCAGGGCAGCGAATCCTCATCGTCGAAGACGAGTACTTCCTCGCCGCCGACTTCGTGTAGGCGTTGACCGCGCTTGGCGCGGTGGTGATCGGGCCGGCCTCGAATGCCGAGGCGGCGCTGGGCCTGCTTGACGGCGGCACCCCCGACCTCGCCATCCTCGATATCAACCTCAAGGGCGGCATCAGCTTTGCCGTCGCCGACGCTCTGGCGGCGCGCGGCCTGCCATTCGTGTTCGCCACCGGCTACGACCAGGGCGTCATTCCGCCGCGTCATGCCGACCGGCCGCGCTGGCAGAAGCCGTTCGACGCCGCGCGGCTGCTGGAGAGCCTCTCCGGTTCCGACCGCCGCGCCTGACACTGCCCAATGTTAATGCGAGCCCGTGCGGGCGGGTGCAGCCTTGGCTGCACCGGAGGCACCATCATGCCCAATGAGCACACACGTGCAGAAGCCGAGTTGCAGCGGCACGGTATCGTGCAGGCGCTGATCTGGTGGGTGGTCATGGCGGCGCTCATCGCCATCGGCATCGTCGGCGTCTCCCTGGTCGCGGCCCTGCTGGCCTCCCCGCCGGCCTGATCGACGGGCGTTTTCTCGCGGCCCGGCGGAACCGCGCTTTAACAGCGACATTGAGTTCGTGAGCCGGCCCCGGACGCTGTCCGCTGGCCCTGTCGAACTCTCTTGATGGAGCATTTCACGATGAGCGCTTCCGATACATTCCAGAACAACGCCTCCGGCCAGGCGGAGGGCACGGGCGATGGCAGCGGCCTCGCCGATACT
Source organism: Devosia sp. A16 (assembly GCF_001402915.1). Classification (GTDB taxonomy): domain Bacteria; phylum Pseudomonadota; class Alphaproteobacteria; order Rhizobiales; family Devosiaceae; genus Devosia_A. The sequence continues at coordinate 571,633 of NZ_CP012945.1, read as the reverse complement.
GCCCGGACTGACCTCGCCGGGCTCGGTGAAGAAGTCAGCCAGCAAGCCGCCGCGCTGGGCCAGGAGGCGCAGGCGCAGATCGGCGAGCTGGCCGACAAGGCCAAAGGCCTGGCGGACGAGCAGAAGGAATTGCTGGCGAGCCAGGTCAGCGGAGTTTCTCAAGCCCTCAACCGCGTGGCTGAAGAGCTTTCGGGCAATAACGAAGCCAGTGCGCGCTATGTGCGGATGATGGCCGATGGCGCGCAGCGGCTCACCAGTACGCTCAACGACAACAGCGTCGACGACATCCTTGCCATTGCCCAGGATTTCGGCCGCAAGCAGCCCGCGGCGTTTCTCGGTCTGGCCGCGCTGCTCGGCTTTGCCGCCAGCCGCTTTGTCTCGGCGAGCGCTAGCCGGTCGCCGCGCAGCACTATCGCCGCCGATACCACATCGGTGGAACCCAGCCCCTATGCCAGCGTGAGCGGCGGCACGGGAGGTAGCGATGTCCGGATTTGAGCAGCCGCACAGCTTGACGGACCTCCTCGGCTCGCTTGCCGGCGACATCTCCGGGCTGTTCCGCAAGGAGGTGCAACTGGCCAAGGCCGAAGCGAGCGAAAAGCTCGACGATGCGCTGGCGGCGTCCAAAGGTCTCGCCATCGGCGCGGTGCTCGCCATCGGCGCCATCGGGGTCTTCCTCGCGGCCCTGGTGACCGGGCTTTCATGGCTGCTGATGGCTCTGGGCATGTCCGAAACGGCCGCCGATTTCGTTGCCGCGATAGCGGTGGCCCTCGTCGTCGGCGGCATCGCCTGGAGCTTCATCTCGAAGAGCCTCGAGGCCTGGAAGGCCTCGCGTCTCAATCTCAACCGCACCACCAATTCCCTCGCGCGTGACGCCGAGGTCGTAAAGGAGAGCTTCTGATGAGCAGCTTCGGCAAGGATTCCGCCCAACTCGAGCGGGAAGTGGAAGAGCAGCGCCGCCGCGTCGAAAGCCGCATCGGCGAGATCCGCGAGCGTCTTTCGCCCGGACAACTGGTCGATGAAGTGCTGAGCTACACCAAGGATGGCGGCAAGCATTTCGCCGCCAGCCTCGGCCAGACCGTCACCAGCAACCCTCTGCCGGCGGCGCTACTGGGCATCAGCCTGGTCTGGCTGATGTCGGGGCGCGGCAGCAACCCGCTGGCCCAGCCGGAGCAGCGGCCGACGCAGCGCTACGAGCCGGAATATCCCTATGCCACGGTGACCGGCGGGCGGATGCGGCGGATCAGCCTCGCGGCCGACGAAGCCGGCAAGTGGCACAGCGAGTTCGAGGATTCGGGCGGCAAGCGCTACAAGGCCGAGTCCAACGCGCTTGGACATCGGCTGGGGGCGTTTGTCGACCAGGCGGGACGCAAGTTCGGCGGCTTCATCGACGAGACGGGCCACCGGGTAAGCGACTTCCAGGACGAAGCGGGTAACCGGCTGGAGGAGGCGGCAGGCTGGGCGTCGCACCGCTGGCACGACATCGAGGCCGGCATCGGCGCGGCGCTGGACCAGGCCGGCCAGCAGGCCCGGCACCTGGCGAGCGGTACGCAGCACCAGCTCAACCGGGCGGGCAGCATGGTCGGCTCAGCCTTCGAAAGCCAGCCGCTGGTCGCCGGGGCCCTGGCCTTCGCTGCCGGTGCAGCGCTCGGGAGCGTGTTGCCGCACACTCGCGAGGAAGACAAGCTGCTCGGCGAAATGGCCGACAAGACCAGGGAGCAAGCCGCGAGTGCCGCATCCGAGCTCTATGAAGCGGGCAAGGAAAAGGCGGCAGAGCTCTACGAGAAGGGCAAGGAAGGGGCGACGCAGCTCTATGACGAGCTGCGCGAGACCCCGCGCGGCGTGCACTAGCCTTCTTCCACAGTCATGAGTCCTCCCCCCAGTTGGGGGGAGGACGATCGCATGTCCTCTCCGTGGTCCTCCCCCGCGTGGCGGGGGAGAGGGGACCAGCAAGGCTGGGAGGGGCCGGCCCCAAACATCGCATGTCCCGCCTCCCTTGCACCGCTCCGGCGCCCTCTCCCCGTGATACGGGGGAGGACCACTGAGAGAGCCGTGCTCAGACGTCGAGCTACGTCAGCCGCGGGTCTTGATCTTCCTCCGAAACCGCGTCCTCGAACTGCTCGTCCAGCCTGAACTGCCCCATGCAGGCTTCGCGGGCGCGGTGCCAGTACTCCTCGTCGCGGCCGGACGGGCGGCCATCGGCCTCCCACATGAAATAGGCGGTGTCGCGTACCTGCTGCTCGAAACTCTGCTCGGGCGCCAGCAGCACCGGTCCGTCGACAGCATCGCCCTCGCGGACCTGCCGGATGCCTGCCGCCTCCGAGTTCGGGAGCTGGTTCTCGAGCCGCTCGAGCGCTTCGCCGACGCGCTCGGCCACCATCGGGCTGAACTCGTGGTCCGGCCAGGTGTTCTCGTAGTCCTTGAGTTCCTCGACCGTAATGCCTGCCGCGGCAGCAAAACTCTCGGGGTCGAGCCCCAGCGACAAGCGGCGATTATGGTCGCCCTTGGGTTGCCGTTCAGCGGGATTGGCGGGAAAGGTCATCGTTTCCTCCATGGTGGTGTCCAACATGGAAAAGTTCGTTGATGGCGAAAGGTTCGCCTGGGGCGCTGCGGCAGGCCCGACGCTCAGGATATCTGGCGGGGCGCAGTCGCCGCCCTGATCACGGTCGTCAGTTGGCGGCCCAGCGCGCCGCCTTCGAGCTGCTTGCGGTCATATCCCTCGGCAAGCACCGCCCGCTTCAGATCGACCAGCGTGGTGTAGCGGCCGGAGCGAGCCAGTTCGAACGCGCGTTCCAGCGTCGACTTGCCGGCCTCCACGTCACCGCCCCCGTGCCGGAGTTCCCGGCCGTGGTTTGGGGGCCGCGATCAGTCCTTCGCGAATGGCTTGCTTGCGGGCCGCCTTGCGGCTGCGGCGAACCGCCTCGGCTTTCTCGCGCACCCGTGCTTCGGACGGCTTCTCGTAGTATTTCCGCAGTTTCATTTCGCGGAACACACCCTCGCGTTGCAGGCGTTTTTTCAGAACGCGAAGGGCTTGGTCGACATTGTTGTCGCGAACCATGACTTGCATGAGCTTCCTAACGTAGTGGCGCACACCTCGAGCGGTGGCGGGTAGAGGGCGACCGATGGCCGCCCGATCAGGGGAGGGGGCGCTGCAGCGGGTAGGCCGGTGCATCGTACAGCGCGCGGATCGCCTTGCCATCGTAGCGCGCCTCGCCCGCTTCGATGGTGAGGGCCCGCAACTGCTCGACCGGTACCTGCTCCACTGCGTAGCGCAGAGCCTCTGCAACCGAGGCGAACCGCATGTAGCGGCTGGCGCCGAGCAGGCGGCTGGTGCCGACCGCATAGAGTTCGGCACTCGCCAGATAGTCGACCGCCTCGGTCATTTGCGGTGGATGGCGACAGTGAATGCCGCAGGGCGATTCTCGCTCTGCGGCTTGGTCGCGTCACTGGGGAAGAGATCCGCCTCGGCAACGACCCGCTCGATCTTCTCGTTCAGCGGTCGCACCCGATAGAGCACCGGTCCGTGATCATGCGGCAGCCGAAATACCACTTCACACGGGCCCGCCGGACGGGTGTTGGTGTGCGGGGACGAGCGCATATCGAGCAACTGGCCCACGGCATAGCGGTGTGACATGTCACGCTTCCTTTGGAGGCTGAACGTTTGATCCCGCGATCTGCCGGTGCCGAAGCCGCCCGTCAGAGCGCTGCGAGGTTGGTCGCCGAAACCTTGCCGTCGCGACCGCTCTCGAGCTCGTAGCTCAGCTTCTGGCCTTCATGCAGGCTGCCGAGGCCGGCGCGCTCGACGGCGCTGATATGCACGAAGGCGTCCTTGGTGCCGTCATCCGGCTGGATGAAACCAAAACCCTTGGTGGTGTTGAAGAACTTTACGGTGCCCTGCATGGTTGGGGCCTTTCCTGAATTGCAGCGATACGCAACGCATGCGACCGCCCGTCCCCGACGGCGACATGCCAATCGGGCCTAAACGTTCACAATATCAAGGAGGCCAGGGCCAAAGCCCGATGGTGTCGCGAGATGTCAGCGAAGCGCTACACACTCTGCGCCGATCCGCTCGCAATAACAAGGTAATTCTGCCATGCCGCAGAATTTGCCGTGGTGCGGCAGGCGTTCCGGGCATACCGATCATGGATTTTGCACGACGATGCCGCAACGGCGGATAGCGCGGTTCTTCTCTCCAGAACTAGCCGCACAGTATCGTCGCGAGAGTCAGCTCGCCCGGGCTGTTCCGGTTAACACTGGATATTGCAAATTGCGCGCTGACCCTGGCTAGTGTCCATCGGCCCCGCCGGGCCAAGGGGGAATCGTCGTGCAGTGGGTGCCTTGGCTTCTGGTGGCGTTGAACATCATCGGCGTCGCAGTGATGGTGAAATACGGTTTGCCCAGGGAAGTGCCGCTGGTCGGACGCGCCGATGCCGACCCGCTGCTCGGTTATCTCGGCCTGCTGCTGTTCGGGTTGAGCATCGCCATCCGCGTCGCGCTCACCATAACCAGCTGACGTTGCGCCGTGCGCCGCCCGGCGGCTGCCGCCATAGCGCCGCTGCTTAGACTTAGGTTCAAGCTTAGTTGAATAACGCCGACAGAACGCTGCCTTTGCTAGCCTGTAGCTCCACTAGAGTTGACGAGCTTGTAAATGGTCGATCTTTCGACAGATCGCGAACTTCCGCGGGTTCACCTTGGGCTTAACGCCAAGGGCTGGATCTGGATCGCCTGCTTCGCGTTCGGAGCTGCGGTGTGGACGGCGGTTATTTTTGCTGCGCTGAGCCAGATGTAACGTCGGCCGTGGCGCCGCGCGGCGCCGCAGCCCGGCTAGGCTCTGCCCTTCGCCATGGCCGCTTCAGGTGAGGCCGGAGGCGGTTTCGCGTGTCACCCAGCGGTCGCTGCTCCAGTCGCGCACCGTCACTGAAATTCTTCCGTCCTCGATGTCGATCAGATTGTAGCCATTGGGCTCACCGCGCAGCCGCGTCGAGATGGTGGAGGACGCCTGGGCCACCAGGATCGGGGCATGCGCGGCGCGGCGCAGGCCGTGCGGCGCACCATGCCCGATGCTGCCGGGGTGCTCGTGCCTGCGCACATAGGAGAGGTGGAAATGACCGGACAGCACCAGGCGCACGCCCAGGTCGGCAAAGGTGCGCAGCGCGAGGTCGGCCCGCTTCACCAGCCGCATCGGCTTTTCGGCCGCGGCTTCGGGCTGCATCAGCGGGTGGTGGGCGACGACGATCCTCAGGGCGTCCGGCGCGGCGTTCGCGAAGCGCTGCTCCAAAGTCCGCAGCTGGCGGCGATTGATTGCGCCATGCGCCCAGTTCAGCCCGGCTCGCAGTCGCCGTGAGGTCTTGACCCCGGCAATGGCGACCCCGCCGATCTCGACGAAGGGCTCGAGCTCGGCATCGATGTAGCGCCGATAGAGCCCATAGGGATCGAGAAACCGACGCATCAGGTTCATCGCCGGCACGTCATGGTTGCCGGGCACGGCAAACACCGGCGCCTCGATCGTATCGAGAAAAGCCCGGGCGGCACGGAACTCGCTCTCGGAACCGACTTGCGTGAAGTCGCCGCTGACCACCACCAGGTCCGGGCTCTGCGCCGCGAGGTCGGCGGCGAGGCCGGCAGCCAACCGTTCGTCATGGTGCCCGAAATGGAGATCGGAAAGATGGCAGATGCGCATGGTCAGCTGGCCTCGAGCGGGGCCGCGGTCTCGGCAGGGGCGGGCGGCGCCAGGATCGACAGGGCGAGCGGCAGGATGCGGAAGCGCAACGGGCTGCTCAAGGAGACGATCTCGCCATCGAGCATGGCGCGGACCAGGCGGCGGCGGGTGCGCACGGTCAGGGCGCGGACATGCTCGACCTCCAGTACGTCGTCATTGCGCCAGTTGCCCAGCACCATCTCGATGGCGAGACGCAAGGCATCGGTAAAGCGCAGCTGGCGCAGCAGGTAGAGGCTCAGCGTGCCCTCGTCGAGATGCGGGCGATGAAACACCTGGCCCAGACCCTCTGCGTAATCGTTGTTGGCAATGGCGATCGATTGCACCCGCTCGATCCGCGGCTCGCCCGAGCGCGGGGTGATCTCGACGGCAAAGCGGCGCAGCCGCGACAGCCGTCGAATGAAATGGCCGAGAAAGCCGATCCGGGCGGCGAGTTCGGCTCGCCCGCGCAGCTTCTCGCGCGCCGCTGCGATGCCGGGCACTGCGCCGATCACCACCTTGTGGAGGAAGATCCGGCCATTTACCTCGCCCACGTCGATGCGGCGCGGCGTCATCTGTTCGAGTGCGTCGAACCAGGCTTCGATAGCGATGGGGATGGAGAGGTCGCGGGCGAGGAGGTTTGCCGTTCCGAGGGGCAGGACGGCAAGGGTTCTTCCGGTTTCCATGGCCACCTCGGCCAGCGCGGTGACCGTGCCGTCGCCGCCGGCCGACAGCAACATCTCGGCCCCACTTTGCCGGGCTGTCTGTATCCGCTCCTCGAAGGGACGCTCGGCGTCCGCATCGACGCTGATCGAAATGCCGCGCTCGGCAAACAGCCGATGCAGCCGCTCGGCGGTGATGCCGTCTCGCAGAGCAGCGCCGGAGTTCGGATTGAGCACGATGTGGAATTTTGTCTGCGGCACGCCGATGCCCCTGCTAAGGCGTTTGCCGCCTGGCCATAAACGGTGCCGGAAACGTTAGGTTCCGGCCGGCTCGCGCTGCGGCCCATGCACAACGGGACGAGGGCGGGCTGGCCCCGCTCCATATCTTGACGGCAGCTGAAGGGGCCGCGGCTGGCGACCCCTCACCGTTCACCGATCAGGCGGCAGTGCCGGCGAGGCGCTTGGCATCGGCCCCGACGCTGCCGGCGATGGCCGCCGCAAGGTCCCGTTGGCTGAATGGCTTGGTGAGGCGGGGGAGAGCGCGGGCCTTGTCGGAAAGTTCGGCGTAACCGGTGGCAACGATGATGGGCATTTCTGGCCAGCGGGCGCCGGCTGCCTCGGCCAGCTCGGTGCCGGTCATCTTCGGCATGCCCTGATCCGTGATGAGGAGGTCGAAGGGCGCCGCTTCAAGCATTTGCAGCGCTTCGGCCCCCGAATAGGCGGATTCGACCTCATGGCCGAGCTCTTCCAGCATTGCCACGGTGTTCATCAGCACGAGGGCATCGTCATCGACCGTGAGCACCCGCAGCGGCTTGCTTTCGATTGCCGTCGAAGCAGGTGTGGCGGCGGGCCGGGCGTCGGCTTCGCTGTCGGCGACCGGGAGCCAGATCTCGGCGGTAGTGCCCGCCCCCCGCCGGCTGGTCAGCTCGAGGAAGCCGCCGGACTGCTCGGCGAGACCATGCACCATCGACAGGCCGAGCCCGGTGCCCTTGCCGACGCCCTTGGTGGTGAAGAAGGGCTCGGTCGCCTTGGCGAGCGTTGCGGCATCCATGCCCTCGCCGTCATCGGCGACACTGAGCACCACGAAGTTGCCGGGGCGGTCCGGGCGGCCTGCCTGACGCCGGGCGGCGAGGCGGATCGTCCCGCCCGCTGGCATGGCGTCGCGGGCATTCACCACCAGGTTGAGGATGGCGGTTTCCAGTTGCGCCATATCGGTGCGCACGCTCGGCAGGTCCATGGGAAAATCGTTGCGGATCAGGATGCTCGGGCCGATCGAACGATGCAGCAGGTCGGTCATGCCGTTAACCGTGGTCTTGAGGTCTACCGCCCCCATCTGCAGCTCCTGGCGCCGCGCGAAGGCGAGCATGCGCTGGGTCAGGATCGCCCCGCGTCGCGCGCCCTGCAGGGCGTTGTCGATGAACGGGGTGATGGCCGGGTCGGGCGCCATGCGACGCTGGACGATCTCGAGGCTGCCGATGACCGCCATCAGCAGGTTGTTGAAATCGTGCGCCACGCCACCCGTCAGCTGCCCGATCGACTCCATCTTCTGCGCATGGAAAAGCGCCTCCCTGGCTCGGTTCAGCTCTTCCTCGACCTGCCGGCGCTCGGTCAGGTCGCGAGTGATCTTGGCAAAGCCGACCAGCGCACCGGAGGGATCGCGGATACGATCGATGACGACATGGGCCCAGAAGCGGCTGCCATCCTTCCTGACGCGCCAGCCTTCTTCCTCAAGCCGCCCTTCCTCGGCCGCACGCCGCAGATTAATGGCGGGCTTGCCGGCCGCCCTGTCCTCGTCGGTGTAGAACAGCGAGAAGCTCTTGCCGATAATCTCGTGTGGGGCATAGCCCTTGAAGCGTTGCGCCCCGGAATTCCAGTTGCTGACGATGCCGTTCGGGTCGAGCATGTAGATGGCGTAGTCGCTGATCGCCTCGACGAGTAGCCGATAGCGCCCGTCGTCACTGAGCGACGCGTCGAAATTATCCGAGTTGTTCATACGTGTGTCCGGCCCCCTGGACATGCGAATGCAATGCAAACCATCGTGTGTAAACTGCAATGCGGCGATTTGGTTGCGTCCATCCGAGGGCCATTTTCTGGTGTTGCAGCCGCCGGCGTTCGTGGGCAGCGGCGATGCAACGGGAGAGCGCGAGCGGCGTTGAACCGCGGTGCGATGCCTCCGATCAAGGTGACAGCAGATGACCATCTACCGCCTCGTGCCCTCGGCGCCTGCCGACGACCCCGGCTGGGACCTCGCCATCAACCACGGCGAGGTGGTGGTGCGCGCCCATTCAAGCGGTGAGGCGCGGGCGGTGTCCGCGCTCGAGGAAGCCAGCATCCGGGCGAAGGGCGTGCCACCGACCACCACGCAGGTCGTCGCCAGCGCCTTCCGCAATGAGAAGCTCTATACCGTCATCGAAGACGACAGCGGCACGTTCGACGACACCGGACCGGTGCGGGTGCTCCGTGGTGCCTTCGTCTTTCCGCCCGATTACCAGGGCCTCAAGGTTGACTGACATGCAGAGCAGGGGGATTTTCCTGCTCGAACGGGACCCGATCGAGGCGGGGGCGGTCGCCGCCCTGCTCACGCAGTGCGGACACCGCGTGGTGCGGCTTGCCCATTCGCTGGAGGAAGCCATCGAGGCGCCGCTCGAGGCAGTGGATTTCGCGCTGCTGGAGCGCGACCTGGGGGACGGCACCGACGCAACCCCGATCGCGGAACGGATGTCGGCAGCGGCCATTCCTTATGCCTTTATTGTCCAGCCCGGCGACCGCACCGAGCCGCAGCTGTTTCCCGGCGCGGGATTCGTGCGCAAGCCTCTGAGCCCAGCGGCCATCAAGGCGGTCATCGCGGGGTATGGGGCGGGTGAGCCAAGCTCCCCAGTCGCCGGCGACGAGGTGCAGCGCCGCGCCGAGATCGAGCTGATCAGGACCAAGCTGCAGCAAACCGCAATGCGCGCCGGGCCGAGAGGCGCTGGCGAATGAGCCCGCTCGCTTCCTAGGGCGAAGATCGAGATGGGGGCACCGCGGGAGCGGGGGCAGGGGCCCGACCCTGCTTCTTGGGTAGCAGCAATGCGGCCTGGATGGCGGCCTCCTCGGTACCGAAGGGCCCGGCGACGAGGCCGTGGTCGTCATAAACGCCGTATCCCCGGTCGTCGCGAAGCCGGATTTGCCAGCCATCGATCCAGTCCAGGACTTTCGACATGTGAAACCTCCTTTCGGTTCGCGTAAACGAAAAAATCTAGGGGCGATCGCGAGGTCGTCAAGGGGCACGGGCACCCCCTGCCTCGCGCCAATCAGGGCCGAACAGGCTCAGTGCGGAGGCGTCTGCCGATGCGGCGCCGCGAAGCTCTCGAGCGTCGCCTGGACCGATTGCAGCGCGCGTACCACGTCCTGGAAGCGCGAATGCCGGGTGACGGCCTCCGGCAGGGCGACGGCTTCGGCGCTCAACTCGTCGGCTGTTCTGGTGATCTCCTGCAGCAACTCATGCGCTTCATGCGCCAGCTTCTGCTTGCCGGCGCCAGAGGGCTCAAACTGGTAGCGGGTCTTCAGGCGCACCGCCGCGGATTGCCAGGTGCCGATCCTCTCGCGCACCGAGTGAACCGTTTCTACCACCTGACGGTTCAGATGGACGTCGACATTGGTTGCCCGGCGATGGCGAACTTCAGGAGTATTCATCAGATCGTCCCTTTCCGCATAGACGGGTATCCTCGACGCTCGTGGCGGTAAGGGCATTAACCCATGATAACGCAATCAGAAAAGACCGAAGACCCGGCTGCGGTTCCGTTACGGATTCGATGTAGCGACACCCGCGCCGGGCAGCGTGTTTTTTTGGCTTTTGGCCTCTTGACCCTGTCGCGGGTGCTCCTAAATCGAAGCTGCCAGCCGCCGGTCGCGGGGCTGGTTCAACGGGGTGGCCCGCTGAGACGGACCGTCCCTCGTACCTATGTTGCTCCAAGGAGAATGTGGTTATGAGAACCTTCGATTTCACACCGCTTTATCGTTCCACTGTCGGCTTCGATCGGCTGTTCGACATGCTCGACAGCTCAATTCGTCCCGACTGGCCGCCTTATGACATCGAGAAGGTCGGTGAGGACGAGTATCGCATCAGCATGGCGGTCGCCGGCTTCTCAGAAGAGGAGATCGAGCTGACGCAGGAAGGCAATACCCTGCTGGTTTCCGGCGCCAAGCGACAGGCCGAGGGAAACAAGCAGGAGTACCTGCATCGCGGCATCGCCAACCGCAGCTTCAAGCAGACCTTCAGCTTGGCCGACCACGTCCGGGTCGCCGGCGCCTCGCTGGAGAACGGGCTGCTGGCCATCAGCCTGGTGCGCGAAGTTCCCGAGCAGCTGAAGCCGCGGCGCATCGCGATCGGCACCGGGTCGGGCACCGTGGCGACCGACGACCAGAAGCAGATCGCAGAGACGCCAAAGCTGGCCGCCTGATCCGGCAGCTTCCGAGGCTCCCGGCAGATGCCGGGGGCCGTTGCATCGCGGAATACCCGCATCGCTTGTTCAGACAACCGAGGAAGTGATGGGACACGAACCCTTCTCCAAACCTGTTTTCCTGAAGCTCCACAGGACCGGAAACTTCCAGGCGCAAACCGCCTGGGATGCGATGGAGTATCTCGAGCGCCATTGGTCCGCTCCGCACAGTTCGCACTATCGTCATGCCCTGCGCCTCTGCCGGTCGGCGGTCGAAGGCCTGATCGGCGCCGAATCCGCCCGCCTCGCCGTCATCGACGCCGCGCAGCGCGCCGGATTGCTCGCCTACAAGTGGGAAGCGGAGGGCGCGCCGGTCAACACCGGCTACGCTGCGCTGCCGGCGTCACAAACCGTGGAGGTCGCATGATGGTCAACACCGATTTCGACGAGGTGACCGATGCCGACCTCGTCGGGTACTGGAAGGCTTCGGATATCCTCAACGATCCCGCGCTGTCGGTGACGCGCAAGCGGGCGCTGCTGGCGCACTGGGCCTCGGATATCCACGCTGTGGCCGGCACGCCCTCGCTCCGCAACGCCCGTGGAGTCAGCGTTTCGATCGACAGCCTGCTGGATGCTCTGGCCGCACTCGACGATGAGGTCGACGCGGCGGCGATGGCACACGGCACCCCCGGCGCCCGGCCGTCCTGGTGAGGGAGGGTGAGATGCAGATGAGCCTGGGTTCTCACAGCAGCGCCGCGCCGCAGCGGTTGTTCGACTGGCAGCTCGATGTGCAGCGGCTGGAACGGGAGGCCAAGGCAGCAGCTGCGGCCAGCCGTGCCGACCCGTGGACCAAGGTGGAAGCGGAGTGCTCGCTCGACCTGATCGAGGCCGAACTGGTGGCGCTCAGCAAGCGCGATCCCCGCCAGGTATCGGACAGCGTGATCGAGCTGCGCAGCTGGAAAGCCCGTGTCGAACGCGTCATCCGGATGCTCGACGCGCTCGAGGAGGCCGACGAGCGTTGAGTCAGCGGCGTGCGATCTCAAGGGTCGCACGCTTACGCTTCGGAGCAACCTGAGTGGCGTGAGCGAAGCGGCTCAAGCCCTGAGCAGCCCCAGCAGAGGCGTCCGTGATACAGCCGGGGCGTCTTCGGCGCGGCGGCGGTCGGCCGGGTGCATGTCGGCGCTCAGGTGGACGCGCCCGTCCGCATCGCGGAAGGTCATGGGCTCGCCGGCTGTCGCTGCGCCCTCCTGGCTCGATTGATCGCCGTCCGAGATCACTTCGCCGTCCCGGCCCGGTTCGGTGGGGAGGTCTTCGTCGTCACCCAGTTCCTCGATTTCGCGGCTCGGCGGTTCGGGCGCTCCCTCCGGGGGCGGGGCCGGGCGCGGCGTCGGCGCCGGGGTGGGGAGGTCAGTCGACATGATGGCGGTTCCTCGGTTGCTCGAGGGAGCCAACCTCGGTGCCGGCGATTGGTTGCGGCGGGAACAGAAGCGGGCATGCATCGTTGCTGCACCAACAGCAGGAGCAGGGCGCAACATGAGGTTTTACTTCGACATCCGGGACGGCGATGAGTTCACCGAAGACGACGCCGGCGTCGAGCTGCCCGATCTCAACGCCGCACGCCTGCAGGCGACGATCGCGCTGACCGAGATGGCCCGCGACTACCTGCCGCGCAACGGCGACGAGCGCAGGCTTGCCATCCACGTCCGCACCGACGAGGGGCCGCAGCTCGACGTGACGCTCGATTATGAGCTCGAGCACCTGCGCAAACAGGAGCGCTCGTAGATGGCGAGGCCGCACGCAGAGGCGTTCGAGCCGTTTTTCGCCATGGTCTCGGTGCGCGATACGCTCTCGGATGCGGAGCGCCACACCATCCTTGCCGCCGCCGGCGAGGTGCGCAGCTTCGCCCCCGGCGAAGACATCGTCGACCAGGGCGAGCGGCCGTCATCGAGCACGTTGCTGACCCGGGGGATGACGGCGCGCTACTCCACCGTCGAGGACGGCGGCCGGCAGATCACCGGGTTGCATCTGGCGGGGGATTTCGTCGATCTGCATTCGTTTCCGCTCAAGGTGATGGACCACGCCGTCACGGCGATCGGGCCGGTCGAGGTGGTGAGCTTTCCGCATGCGCGACTCATCGAGATCACCGAGCAGCATCCGCACCTGACGCGGGTCTTGTGGATGCTCACGCTGCTCGACGGGGCCATCCACCGGCAGTGGATGGTGGCCAAGGGGCGCCTGACCGCTGACGAGCAGATGGCGCACCTGTTCTGCGAACAGTTCGTGCGGGCCCGCACGGCGGGCCTCGGTACCAGCAAATCCTATCCGTTCCCGCTGACGCAGGCTGAATTCGGCGATGCGCTCGGCCTGTCCCAGGTCCACACCAACCGCACGTTGCAGCGGCTCAGGCGCACCGGAGCGCTGGACTGGGAGGGCGGCGTGGTGACAATCCACAACTGGCCGCAGCTGATGGAACTGGCGCAGTTCGACCCGACCTACCTGCATCTGGAGAAGCTGCCGCGCTAGAGTACTTCACCGCGGGACCAACTCATCGTCGTCGTCGCCGCGAAGCACGGACCCCAGGATCTGCTCCCCCTGTGCCTAACCACCGGGTCATTCCCGCGAAGGCGGGAACCTCTGTTTTCCTGTCCCCACGCAACATCGCAAACGGGGGGCCCTGCTTTCGCGGGGTTACCCGGTGATGGAGCCGGTAAAGCGGCTGATGGCCCTCAATAACCCCGGCCGGTCAACCTGGCCGTGAACGCGCCAGGCGCGCTCACAGCCCGCGCTTGAACTCCGCCCAGCCCAGCAGTTGCTCGGGGCTCGACACCTCGCCTTCCGCCTCGACCGGGGTAGCCTTGCGGGCGCGGGTCAGCTTCGCCTTCCAGGCGGCGCGCCGACGGTTCTCGGCGGCGGCGATGGCATCGTCCTCGCGCCAGGTGTCGAGGGTGTCCGAGCTCAGCAGGTCTTCCACCATGCGCGGATCGAAGACATGGAAGGTGATCTTGCGCGCCCGGCCGCGCAGCCGGACCGTACGAGTGCCGGCGCTCGTCAGGCGGCCGTCCTTCAGCCAGCGATGCCGCTCGGAGGTCTTGATGCCGAGGATGTCCTCGATTTCGCGAGGCAGCACCGGCAGGTCATCGATCCCTTCAAGCGCGGCGGACACCTTGGCGGAGAGTTTCGCGAGTTCGGCCTCTTCGCCCTGCGGGAGGCGGAGCATCAACTCGCGCGCCTTGATCGACAGCTGCTTCCGGGCCGCGACCGGCAGACGGGCGCGGATTTCGAGAAAGATCCCCTTGGCTCGCACAGAGGAGCCCAGCGTCGCCGCATAGGGCAGGGCCCAGGTGGCGGCGATCTGGTCGGCAGACTCGACTTTGGGCTTGCGTGTCATGCTGTGCAGATAGCCATGTTCCGCCCGCCGTCAATGCAGGGGCCGGTCACGATCTCGCCACTCGTATCGAAAAGCGAAACGGACCCCGACGGGGGCTGATCGTCGGGGTCCGCACACATGACCCGAGGAGCGACCCTTGGGTTTGTGATGAACCTAGCTGACGGCATTGGGTTCCGCGGAATTTCTTCAACCGACACGGCATGTTGCACGGGTCGGGTGAAACCATCCCGGCGCCACGAGCTTTCTCTTCGAAACAAAGGAGAGACACTCATGGCGGCTGAACCGTTCGAACGCATCCCTTTGGGGGAACGTATCGCAATCCCGCAACTCGGTTTCGGGGTCTGGCAGATCGACAATGACGAGGTGAGCGAGGCGGTGGCCCATGCCCTCGAGGTCGGTTACCGGCTGATCGACACTGCGCAGGGCTACGACAACGAGGCCGGGGTAGGCAAGGCGCTGCGCGAGGCGGGGGTCGACCGTTCCGAGATCTTTCTCACCAGCAAGCTGCGCACCAAGGCGATGGGCGTCGAAGGGGCGCTCGAGGGCGTCAGGCAATCGCTGGCGGCGCTGGGCGTCGACTATCTCGACCTGATGCTGATCCACTGGCCGACGCCGGCGCACGAGCAGTATGTCGAGACGTGGCGGGGGCTGATCGAAGCCCGGGAGCAGGGGCTGGTTCGCGCCATCGGCGTCTCCAACTTCACCCGCGAGCAGCTCGAGCGGATCATCGCCGAAACCGGCATCGTGCCGGCGCTCGACCAGATCGAGACCCAGCCCTATTTCCAGCAGAAAGAGATGCTGCCCTACCTCGCGGCGCGCGGCATCCGTCACGAGGCCTATTCGCCGCTCGGCAGTGGCGCGGTGCTCGACGATCCGGTGATCGGCGAGCTGGCCGCGGCGCGTGACCGCTCGCCGGCGCAGATCATCCTGCGCTGGCATCTGCAGCGCGGTTCGATCGTCATTCCGAAATCGGTGACCCCGGAGCGTATCGAGGAGAATTTCGATGTGTTCGGCTTCACCCTGAGCGAGGCCGAGATGGGCCGCATCAGCGGTCTCGACGATCCCGAGAACGGTCGGACCGGCAGCGATCCGGAGACGTTCAACGATCTCTATTGATGAGCCAGCGGCTCAGAGCACGGTGACCTGGAACAGCCTGACCAGGATGCGCTGCTGCTGCAGTTCGGCTTCCAGCGCCTCGCGGTAGTGGCGCCACCAGGCGGTATCGACGTCGGCCACCATCACCTCGAAAATGGCGATGCGGTCGTGGATCGGTTCGCCGCCGGAGGGCTTCCACGCACCTTCCGCCGGCGATTGCAGGAAGGCGGTCACGCCGCCGAAACGATCGGTCAGTTCGGCCTTGGTGCGCTCGAACACGCCGGCCGGCACCTGGGCGCCGTCGGGCAGTTCAAGCGGCAGATAGATCTGGACGACGAACATGGCTCGGGCCGGGCGGTGGGTGGGATGGGGAGCTTGCAGTATCGGCGGGGGCTCGTCCAGCCGGTGCGGCAAGCTCGCAGCGCTCGGGCTGCGAGGCCGGGATCAGCGCCGGACCCGGCCTTCGCCGAACAGCGGGATCACATTGCCGATCCGCTCGGCCGGCACGAGCCGGGGCTCGAAGGCGCGAACCATGGTCAGCGCCGGGTGCTGCACTCCCACCGCGACGGCGCGATCGACCTCAAGCAGCCCGTCGATGCAGCCGAGCAGCTGCTGGGGCGGCACCGGCTTCTCCAGTACCGCATCGATGCCGGCGGCCAGCAGGGGGCGGTGGAAGGCGACGGCGGCGCGGGTCAGCGCCACGATCTCGAAGGCACTGCTGGCGAGCCTCATATGGCTGCGCAGCCCGCGGGCGATGTCGATGGCCGGCGCGCCAGGCAGGTCGGTATCGAGCACCACCGCATCGACGGGCGAGGTGCGGAGGAACGTCGTCAACTGCTCGACGCTCGAAAAGCTCGCCACGCGATAGCCGCCATCTGCTTCGAGCGTGCGGCTCAGAATGGCAGCGAAAGCCGGGTTCGCCGCGAGGATCGCCACTGCTCTGGAGGTTGGGGTCGTCACCTGGGGTCTCGTTACGCTGGGGTTCGCGCCATGGGTTAATGCTTCCCTAACATGGCGGTCGGTGCGGTCGAGGCGGGATCTGCCGGTATCCTTAACCGGCCCGCCCAGCCCTCGTGCTTGCGACAGTGTGTCGGTTCGAGCCCGCGGGCGCGTTAACCGCAGCTTAACCGAGCCCTTGGGGCGACTCCTGTCGTCGTGATAGTGCGGGGGCTGAGCGGCGATGCGGCGATTGCCTGCAGGACCGGTAGATTTGAGGCGATTTGCTGTGGCGCAGACCGAGCTTGGATACCAGGGCGTAGAACGGCGCAAGGCGCGGCGGGTGGTCGCCAACCAGGCGGCGCTGTGCACCGCGTTCGGGTTGGGGGAGGGCGCGCTTGCCGCGGTGGTGATGCTGCTGCCGGCACTGCTCTACCACGGTCTCGTCCTGCGCGTGGCCGCCGCCGATATCCCGTTCGGGCTCTACGGCATCTATTCGGCCGTGGTCGGCGTGCTCTACGGGCTGTTCTCGGCGGTCTCGGCCAACCAGTTTCTCGATCGGGCGCGGCCGCCGCACACCACGCTGGTGCAGAGCGTGCTCAGCTGGACGGCGGCGTTCGCCATCGCGCTGTTCGGCGCCTTCTTCGTCGGCGTCGCCGACGATCTGTCGCGCGTCTCGCTGATCGCTGCGTTCGTCCTGGGTGTGCCTGCGCTGCTGCTGGCGCGCACCATCGCCTACGCCGCAGTCACCACCCGGATCAAGGCCGGGCGGCTGCAGTTCCAGAAGGTGGCGGTGGTGGGCAGCCGCTCCGACACGGTGCGCTTCCTCGTGAACGGCGATCTGTGGAAGACTGGCTATCGGCTGGCCGGCACGCTCTACCTCGAAGAAGCGGTGGATGCCGACGGCGCCTACAAGGAGAGCGCGGTGGTCGACTTCGCCCGGCACTGGGTGTCGCATGGCGCCGAGTTCATCGTGTTCGTCGGCGAGATCGGCGATATCGACGGGCTCGAACGGCTCACCAATGAATTGAAGCGTTTCTCCATCAACGTGGTCGCCGTGCCGGCCACCGACAATGTCAGTTTCAAGTTCCTCGACGTCGTGCCGCTCGGGCCCAACAATGCGCTGCGTTCGCTGCGCAAGCCGATGAGCGACGCCGCCGTGCTGACCAAGCGGCTGTTCGACCTCGCCGGGTCGGGGCTCGGCCTGTTGTTCCTCAGCCCGGTCTTCGCCGTGGTGGCGCTGTTGATCAAGCTCGACAGTCCCGGCCCGGTGTTCTACCGGCAGGAGCGCCGCGGCTTCAACGGCCGGACCTTCCACATCTGGAAGTTCCGCTCGATGACGGTTACCGAATCCGGCCGCAAGATGACCCAGGCCAAGGTCGGCGACAAACGCATAACCCGGATCGGCGCCTTCATCCGCCGCACCTCGATCGACGAGCTGCCGCAGCTGATCAACGTGCTGAGCGGCGAGATGAGCCTCGTCGGGCCGCGCCCGCACGCGCTGGTGCACGACGACGAGCTGGGCGAACAGCTGGCCAGCTATGCCCATCGCCAGCGCATCAAGCCGGGGATTTCCGGCTGGGCCCAGGTCAACGGCTATCGCGGCGAAACTTCGACCTTCGAGCAGATCGAGGGGCGCACCCGGCACGATCTCTACTATATCGACAACTGGTCGATCTTCCTCGATTGCTGGATCATCGTCTTGACGGTTTTCTCGTCCAAGACGCGGCGCAATGCCGTCTGATCCGGAGCCCCTCGTGTCGATACGCCTGCTTCCCGTGCTGGCCTGGCTGCTGCTGGGCGCCATTGCCTTCGTCACCCTGGCGCCGATCGGCTTCAGGCCCAATACCGGCTACTCGCCCAATATCGAGCGCTTCGTCGCCTTTGCGGCGGTGGGCTTCTGCTTCGCGTTGGCCTATCCGCGGCATCTGTGGCTGATCACGGCGCTGGTGCTGGGCGCCGCGGTGGCGTTCGAAGCGCTGCAACTGGTGTCTGCCTCGCGGCATGGACGGCTGTTCGACCTTGCCGTCAAGCTCGCCGGCGGCGGTCTGGGGATCGCCGCCGGCGTGGTGGTGGAGCGCATATGGCGGAAGGCCTCGGGACGGGCGGTTTAGCGCGAAACCGGAACGTTCCTCCATCGCGGTGGAGCAACCGGCGCCGAGCCATCGCCCGGCGGCAGATCGACTCCGGCTGCATGGGCCGACTGACCAGGCTCCGACAGCAAAAGTTTCGGTTTATTGCCGTCGCCCGAGGTTGCGCTCGCGGATCTTCACCTCTCCAAGGAAGTTGCAGACCAAAGCGAGAGGTAACGACATGCTGGGCTGGTTTCGGGCGCTGATGCCCAAAGAGGAGCGGTTTTTCACCCTCTACACACGCCATGCCGCGCTTGTCGTCGCGGCGGCCGGCGAGCTCGACCGCATGTTTCAGGCCGACGCCGATATCGGCGCGCATTGGCAGCGTATCACAGATCTCGAGCACGCCGCCGACGACGTCACGCGCGACGTGATGCAGGCGGTGCGCAAGAGCTTCATCACGCCGTTCGATCGCAGCGACATCACCGACCTTATCCAGTCGATGGATGACGCAGTGGACAAGATGCGGCGCGTGGTGAAGACGGCGCAGCTCTACGAACTGACGGTGTTCGAGCCCGGCATGGGGGCAATGGCGGCCATTGCCGTCAAGGCATCCCATCTCATGGCCGAGGCGGTGGAGCTGTTGCCGAGGCTCAATGCCAACCAGGCGCGGATCGCGGCCATTGCCGAGGAGATCGGCAAGCTGGAATCCGATGCCGATGATCTGCACGATGACGGGCTGCGGGAGCTCTACAAGCAGTACGGGGCAGCCGATCCGATGCGCTTCTTCGTCGGCCGGGCGCTGTACGTCGATCTCGAAGGGGTGGTCGACAGCCTCGACGACGTCGCGCACGAGATCACCTCGGTCATGATCGAGAACGTCTAGGCAATGGACACCGCTCTCGTACTGCCGGCGCTGGTCGGACTCATCGCCGTGGCGCTGCTGTTCGATTTCCTCAACGGACTGCATGACGCAGCCAACTCGATCGCGACCATCGTTTCGACACGCGTCCTGCGGCCGCAATTTGCGGTGCTGTGGGCGGCGTTCTTCAACTTCATAGCGTTCTTCTTCTTCGGGCTGCACGTCGCCGAGACGGTCGGGACCGGGATCGTTTCGGCGGCGGTGGTCGATCCCTCGGTGATCCTTGCGGCGCTGGTCGGAGCCATCGGCTGGAATGTCATCACCTGGCTCCTCGGCATCCCCTCGAGCAGCTCGCATGCGCTGATCGGCGGGCTGGTCGGCGCCGGCGTCGCCAAAGCGGGGTTCGATGCCGTGGTGTGGGGCGGTTTGCTGAAGACTGTGAGCGCCATTTTCCTGTCGCCGGCGGTGGGGTTCTGCCTGGCGCTGCTGCTCGTTCTCATCGTCGCCTGGCTGTTCGTCCGATCGACACCGTTCCGCGCCGACAGCACCTTCCGCATCCTGCAGTTCGTCTCGGCCTCGCTCTATTCGCTCGGCCATGGCGGCAACGACGCGCAAAAGACGATGGGGATCATCGCCGTGCTGCTCTACTCGCAGGGCCTGCTCGGCGACAGTTTCCATGTGCCGTTCTGGGTGGTGCTGAGCTGCCAGTTCGCGATGGCCATGGGCACACTGATGGGCGGCTGGCGCATCGTGCACACCATGGGTTCGAAGATCACCCGGCTGACGCCGATGCAGGGGTTCTGCGCCGAAACAGGCGGCGCCATCACGCTGTTCGGTGCGACCTGGCTCGGGATCCCGGTTTCCACCACCCACACCATCACCGGCGCGATTGTCGGCGTCGGCGCGGCGCGTCGGGTTTCGGCGGTGCGCTGGGGCATTGCCAGCAACATCGTCGTGGCCTGGGTGGTGACGCTGCCCGCAGCGGCGGCGATGTCGGCCCTGACCTATTTCATCGTGGGCTGGATCACCTGATGGGTCACAAGCGTCGACAGACCGAGATGGGCCGGCGGGCCCGGCAGGTCGCGGCGTTGCCCTGGCGTCGCGAGGCCGACGGCAGCATCGCGGTGCTGCTCATCACCTCGCGTACCAATGCCAAGTGGATGCTGCCCAAGGGCTGGGCGATCCCCGGCAAGAGCGATGTCGAATCCGCGGTGATCGAGGCCGAGGAAGAGGCCGGGGTCACCGGCATTCCCTCTCGGGCGCCGATCGGCTCCTACTTCTACGTCCGGCAGGAAGACAACGGCAAAACGCGGCCGTCCCAGGCGGTGATCTATGCGCTGGAGGTGACGCAGGAACTGGGCACCTGGGACGAGAAGCAGCAGCGCACTCGCCGCTGGTTCACAGCAGGGGACGCCGCGCTCGCGGTGTTCGAGCGCGATCTCGCCCGCTTTCTCGGCAAGCTTGCCGCGGGTCGGATCCATCTCGCATAGCGGCGTGATGCCAAGAGGGAATTGGGGTTTGCTCTTGGTACGGTATCGGGGCAGGCCGGCGTTCTGATAGAAGGCGCGGGCGACGCTCGATCATAGGTCGGCGCCGACCCGGCAATGCGCGACTAGAGACAACCATGACGCTGCTGCGCGACCTGAGCATGAACGACATCGTATCGCGCATCGGCGCGGTTATCGTGTTTGCCTGGCTGCATGGCCTGCTGCTGGCCGGGCTGGCACGGCTGCTCGGAGATCGGCGGCCCGAGTTCGACGGCAGGTTGACCGCCAACCCCTTCGCGCAGTTGTCGGTCTGGGGGCTGGCCGTCGGCGTGCTGTTCGCCATGGGCTGGGCACGCCCCTTGCGCTACGAGGCGGCGAGCAACCGGCTGGGTGGCTGGGGCATCGTGCTGGTGGTGCTGGCCGGGCTGGCCGGCACGGCACTGCTGGTCCCCGCCGTCGACCTGCTGCGGCCGCTGGCGCTGCTGCTGCCGCAGAGCGGAACGTTCGTCGCGCTGTATCTGATCGGCCAGTTCCAGCTGGTGACCACGGGCTCGGTGCTGCTGAACCTGCTGCCGATCCCTGGGCTCACGGCCGGAGCGATCTGGCAGGCGGTCTGGCCGGAGCAGGGGCGGCGCCTGCCGCGCTACCAGGCGCTGGGCCTCGCAGCGGTCACCGCCGCTGTGGTGGCGGGGCTGGTGCCGGCGCTGGGGAGTATGGTGCTGCCCTATCTGAGCGTCGTCGGCAGGGGTTAGCGGGCAGAGCGAGTCTGGCCGCCCCCTCCACTGCCTTCGGCGGTCCCCCTCCCCCGCCACGCGGGGAGGATCACCGAGAGTTCGTGGTTGGTGGCCCTTACTCCCCGGCGCGCCCCGCATAGCCGAACTGTTTGAGCAGGCCGTCGATGGTCCCGTCGGCGACGAGGGCGTCGATGGCCTGGTCGATCTGGCTCCGGAGGAACCCGTTGCGCGAGGAGACCAGCGCGCCGACCCGGACTTCGGCTTCGGGGATCGGGTCGTTGCCGATGACCCGCAGATCGGCCGCCTCGGGCCGCTCGGCCTTGAGGCGGGCCAGCACCGGCTGCCACAGGATCATCCCGGCGATGGTGCCGTCGAGTACGCGGGTCGCCATCAGGTTGGGGTCGGCATAGGGCAGCCGCACCCAGCGCTCGGGCTTGCTGCGCTGCTGTGCCCAGGTGATGTAGTTCATCTCGCCCATGCTGGCCATCGCCGTGCCGAGGCGCTGATCCAGCGGGATGTCGCCCAGGCGCTGCCAGCCGGGGTGCTTGACCGCCAGCACGAACGGGATGGTGGCGTAGGGGCGGGTGACCGAGAAGCTGTCCGAGGTCGGCGTATTGGGGGACACCGAAACCCCCATGAACATGTCGCAGTCATTGTTCATGGCGAGGTTGAGTTCGTCCATGAAGCCGTCGCCGGTGAGCGGAAAGCCGCCAAAACCTTCCATGATCTTGACCTCGAGGAACAGCGCGTCGCCGAGCGCCTTGGCCACCGCCTCGTCGAACGGACGGCCCAGGCTGGTGCGGTCGAAGCAGACCTGAATCGAGTCGCCGGCCTGGCGGCGGGTATTGTTGAATTCCTCGGGCGGCACGCCCGAGGTCTGGGCCAGCGCCGCGCCGGTGCCGAAAATGAAAAGCGCTGGAACAAGAAATTTCAGCATAGTCGTCTCCTCGAGCATTTCGTTTGAAATGCGAAAGCACTTCACCGGGTCGCCAACGGCGAAGCAGGGCGTCTCGACCGCCATCGGCCTGTGCGCCAAGTCATGGCCGCGCCCCATCCACCGGGTCATTCCCGAGAAAGCGGGAACCTCTGTTTCTCTTGGCCTTCGGCATGATCGCAAACGGAGGTCCCCGCTTTCGCGGGAATGACACCGAGCTTGAGGCGCTTTCTGGTGGCATTCTCACCTATGGGCGCTGCGTCGCCGGTGGGATCCAAAAAAGAAAGGGGCCGGCGGCCCCTTTCCCAGTCGCTCAGATCGGCTCACTCAGCTGGCCGACTTGGGCAGCTTGAAGACGAAGATCGAGTTGCCCGAGCCGGTCGGCAGCGGGATCTCCGGGAAGGCCGAGGAGATCGAGCTGGCGGCGTTCGAGTAGCCCGTCGGCACCACGAGGTACTGCTCGCCGTCGATCTCGTAGGTCGACGGATAGCCACCGATCGGGGCGTTGAGGCGCTGCGACCAGACGACCTTGCCGGTCTCCTGATCCCAGGCGTTGATGTTGCGGGCGGCGTCGCCGCCGAACACCAGGCCACCGGCGGTCGCCAGCACCGACGAGGTCATCGACGGACGGCTGCGGTACTGCCACTTGTGGTCGCCCTGGGTCGCGTTGATGTCGACCGCGTCGAGCAGGCCGGCCTCGGTGATGCCTTCAGGCAGCACGCGCGGGCCGAACTTGACCGCGCCCACCGCGTTGCCGGCGGTGAACTCGACCTGGGTCGGGGCCACGGTGTTGCAGGCTTCGGTCAGCGGCACGTAATAGGCCTTGGTGAGCGGGCTGTAGGAGCCGGTCATCCAGAGCTTGCCACCCGACACCGAGGCGCAGATCAGGTGCTCTTCGCCGACCGCCTTGGAGATGAGGTCGGTGTTGACCTGCACGGTGCCGTCGGCATCGACGCCGGTCACCACGTTCTGCTTCACCGTATCCTTGTGCCACAGATACTTGCCGGTATCGCGATCGAGCGCGAAGACGATGCCGTTCTTGCCGGCCGCGGTGATCAGCAGGTGCTGCGTCTTGCCGTCGACTTCCTGGTCGACCAGGATGCGCTCGAACGGGCTGTCGAGGTCCCAGTTGTCGCGCGGCAGGTGCTGGTAGTACCACTTGAGCTTGCCGGTCTCGACGTCGATGGCGAGCGTCGAGTTGGTGTAGAGCACGCTGCCGTCGCCCGAACCGCGGATCAGCTCGGAATAGGGGCCGGGCATGCCGATGCCCCAGAACGTGGTCTTGGTCGCCGGGTCATAGGCGCCGGTGGTCCAGGGCGTGCCGCCCCAGCGGTTTTCCGGCGGCACGTCGCCCCAGCTCTCGCCCTGCTTGGGGTTGTTGGGGTCGTCGATGGTGTTGAAGCGCCACAGTTCCTCACCGGTGTTGACGTCGTGCGCCATGATGTAGCAGCCGCCGGCGGTGCCGGCGATCGAGCAGCCGGAAATGGCGGAGATGATCTTGCCGTCGGCGATCAGCGGACCGACGGTGTAGCTGTAGCCCTTCTGGGTATCGAGGACCTGCTTCTCCCACACCGGCTTGCCGTCCTTGGCATTGAGCACGACGATCTTGGCGTCGACGGTGGTGAGGATGACCTTGTCTTCATAGAGCGCGATCGAGTTCTTCTGCCGGCGCGCCTGGTTGATCTGGTAGCTCCAGGAACTGGGCAGCTCGGTCAGGGTCGGACGATACTGCCAGACCAGATCACCGGTCTTGGCGTTGAGCGCCTCGACGATGTTGTTGTTGGTCTGCAGGAACATGATGCCGTCATGCACGAGCGGCGCGGTTTCCTGGATGCCGGCCTCGGCCATCGGCCAGGCCCAGGCGAGCTGCAGCTTGCCCACCGTATCCTTGTTGATCAGGTCGAGCTGGCTGTAGCCCTGGTTGTTGTAGTTCCCGCGGAACATCAACCACTCTTCCTTGGGCGGGTTGGCCAGCATGTCGTCGGTGACCGGGACGTAATTCTTGGTCGCCTCGGGAGCGGGCGTTGCCGCCGCCGCATCGGCGGCAGGGGCCGCCGCGGCGGGCGCCGCCGCATTCTGTGCCAGGGCAGGGCCGGCAAACAATGCCAATGCGGTCGTCGCGACCAACATGGACTTCAAAAGTTCGATTTTCATCGAGACCTCCTAAAAGCGGCACACATCAGTGCGCCAGATAATTCAGTTGGCAGCGGGCGCGGCGACGGTGGGGAGCGTCTTGCCCCAGGTGTACGCCTGCGGAACTGCGGGAGTGGTCGCGGCGGGAGCCGCCGCTGCGCCCGGGGCCGGACCGCCGGGCAGCTGCTTGCCCCAGGTGAAGGCCTGGGGAACAGCCGGCGCCGCCTCGGCAGTGGTGGCGGCGGCCGCCGCTTTGGTTGCCGGAGCCGCCGCGGTCGCGCCTGCCTTGGTTTCCTCAGGCAGCGAGATGGCGGCGAGCTTGTCGGGGTCGGCGGTCAGCGGTTCGTCACCCGGCTGGGCGCCGTTGAACTGCATGATGTAGGCAATGATGTTGAGATAGGTCTCATCGCCGAGCTGGCCCGGCGCCGAAGGCGGCATGGCCACGTGGATGAAATCGAACAGTCCACCGGCGGTGGCCCAGTTCTGCATCACGTCGGGGCCCGCCAGACCCGGGGCATCCGGACCTTCGAGCTGCTTGCCGTGACACTGGGCGCAGTTGGAGTTGTAGGCGGTCTGGCCGGCGGCGGCCTGGTCGGCGGTAAAACCCGCCGCATTGGCCGTGCCGCCGGACAACGCGGCGGTCAGCGCGACGGCCGCGAGGTAGGTAAGCTTTAGGGGCATTTTCGACTCCCGAGAATGGGCTGGCGCGCCGGGTGGGACAGAAGAGTCCCATGCTGCGCGTCGTCTATGGGACCTGACATGTCAGCGGGCATCACTCAATCTCACCGAATACGTAATCGGTTCGGCTGCCCATGAGACTTTCGTCATAGTGAAGCAAAACTTAGTGATGGAACCAAAGGCGACCTCGTGCGTTCAGGGCGCCGCTTCAACGGATTCAACATGATAGCGGGTTTCGAGCGCCTCGAGCTCGCCTGTGTCGCCGATCGCCTCAAGGGCTTCGGCCACGGCGCGTTTCAGCGTCTGGTCGCCCTTCCACAGGCCGAGCGCCATGCGGACGGGCGGGAACCGGGGGTCGAGCCAGAAGGCCCGCGCGCCGGCCGGTAGCGCCATGGTGCTGGTGAGGAAACGCTCGGTGATTCCGGCCTCGGCGCCGCCACTCGCCAGGAGCTCGACGAAATGTTGCGGCGAGCGGGCGGGAATCACCCGCAGCCCCCGCTGGCGGAGCCAGCCCGACAGCGCCAGCCGGTCGAGCCCGCTGGTTCCCGGCAGCACCGTCACCGCTCCGCCGGCCGCCGGGAGCCGCTCCGTCGTCGATACGCCGACCCACCCGCTTTCGATCGGGGTGGGAATGGTCTGGAGGAAACTGCGGGTCTGCACGGTGTCGGCGACGCCGCCGGCGATGATGTCGCACTGGGCGCGGGTCAGCGACCAGTTGCGCGGATTGAAATCGGTACCGATCGAACTCAGCGCGTTGACGGCGAGGCGCAGGCCCAGCCGCTCGGCGAGCCTGGCGGCGAGCTCGATATCGAAGCCGGGTTGCTGCGGATCGCCGGTGACCAGCGGCGGGTAGCGCGGTGGCACGCAGAGCTTCAGCACCCCCGTCTTCTGCCGGTCGGCCAGCGAGGTGTCGGGGGGCAGGTAGCTGAGGGCACCCAGCAGTGCCACGACGACCGCGAGGTTGATCGCGGGACGGATCCAGCGATTGCGGATGGCGCTCATTGCCGCGCGAAATCGATGGTGGCGACGATGAAGAACAGTACCGCCATGCCGACGATGACCCCGATGCCCCAGCCGGGCGCGAACTGGTTGAAGTTGATCAGCACGCCGCGCAGCGCATCGACCGCATAGGTGATCGGGTTGATCTGCACCAGGAATACCAGCCATTCGGGATAGGTCACCGCCTGCTGGGCGCGGGTCAGCGCCGGATCGAGCGGAAAGATCGACGAGGAGGTGAAATAGAGCGGCAGGATCACCGTGTTGGAGAACACCCCGAACCCTTCGAAGCTGCGCACCCGTCCGGCGAGGATCACCCCGAAGCTGGTGAGCCCGAAGGCGAGGACGAACATCAGCACGAGGGCCAGCGCCACCTGCTCGAGGCTGAGCGTGACGTCGGCGAAGCGGGCGAGAATCAGCACCAGCGCGCCATGCAGCGTTGCCACCGTGGCGCCGCCCAAGACCTTGCCGAGCAGGATCAGCCAGCGCGGCATGGGCGAGACCAGCACTTCGCGGAGAAACCCGAACTCGCGATCCCAGATCACCGACACCGCGAACTGGATCGAGGTGTACATGATGTTGAGGACGATCACTGCCGGGAACAGGAACTGCAGGTAGGTATAGGGGATGACGAAGCGGACCTCGCCATAGACCTCGCCGCGGAAATAGGGGTTGAGCCCGACGCCAAGGATCAGCAGCCAGATCAGCGGCCGGCTGACCCCGCCGATGAGCTGCGCGCGGTCGCGCGTGGCGCGGGTGATCTCTCGCAGCCAGACGCCGTAGAGGCCGCGCAGCGCCATGACCACGCCGTTCATCGCCGGCCTCCGCGCCGTCCTGCGGCCTTGTCGGCATTGTGCTGGTCGTCGGCGCGGTCGCGCAACTGCCGGCCGGTGAGCGACAGGAAAACGCTTTCGAGCGTCGGATCCTGGAAGCGGACCTCGACCAGCCGGTCGCGGAACGCGGTGAGGAATGCATCGGTCATGGCGCCGTCATCGGCAGGGAGGGCAAGGCCGTACGCGCCGAGCGGCTGCGCGTCGGGGCGCGCGGCGCGGATCGCCTCGAGCGCCGCCGGGTCGCGCGGCGTGAGGTGCAGCCAGCGGCTGCCATGCTCGTCCTTCAGCGCTTCCGGCGTGCCTTGGGCAATGATCTTGCCGTGGTCGATGATGCAGATCGTATCGGCGCCTTCGACCTCCTCGATATAGTGGGTGGTAGTCAGCACGGTCAGGTCGCGCTCGCGGCGCAGTTGATCGAGATAACGCCAGATCCGCACCCGGGTCTGGGCGTCGAGCCCGGCAGTCGGCTCGTCGAGGAACAGGATCTTCGGCTCGTGCAGCAGGGCCCGGGCGATCTCCAGCCGCCGCCGCATGCCGCCCGAGAAACTGCGCACGATCTCGTCGCGCCAGTCTTCCAGTTCGACCAGCGCCAGCACCGCGGCGCTGCGTTGCCGGCGGTCCCTCGGCGCCATGCCGTAGACGAGGCCATGGAACTCGAGGTTTTCCCAGGCGGTCAGCCGATCGTCGAGGCTCGAATCCTGGAACACCATGCCGAGCGAACGGCGCGCCTCGGTCTGCTGGCGCACCACATCGGCGCCGGCGACGCGGGCGCTGCCGCCATCGGGCCGGCGCAAGGTGCTGAGAATGTTGAGCAGCGTGGTCTTGCCGGCGCCATTGGGGCCGAGCAGGGCGAAGCTCGAGCCGCGGCGGACCTCGAGGCTCACCTTGTCGAGCACGGTGTTGGCGCCGTATCGCGCGCTGAGCGCGTCAACGCTGATGGCGATGGCGGACGAAACTGGGCCGGCGCCAGGCTGTGGCGAAATCATGCCGCCTGATAACATCCGGGTCTCGCGCTCGTCTAATCATCTTAGAGGCATGGTGACGCGAATGGCGCGTGGGCGGGGCATCGCCACGCAGAAGCTCTACCGTTGCAGCGGCCCAGGCTCGGGCGTTTCGTCGAGCGCATCGGGGCGCCAGACCATTTCCTGCTTCATGTCGGCATCTTGCACCAGCACCTGGACCTCCTGCTCGTTGGTGGCGCGGGCGGCGGCGATCGCCGCATCGATTGCCTCCTGGCGGGTTTTGAAATGCGCAAAGATGCTGCCACGATAGGTGTACTGCCAGATGTCGTCGCGATGATTGACGATGAAGTGGTGCTGCTTGGCCATGGCCGGTTTCCTCCATCGGCAGCAACGCGGGAGCGGCCGTGTTGTTGCTTCGACGACCGGGCGCTTCGCCCTCGAGGCGGGCCACCAGACAGTCGTTGCGTGTCGGGCGTCACGGGATTGGCGCCGTCGATACAGCTCTTGCTTGTCGTTATTGTCGGTGGTCACAGCAACGGCCGCTTGCGGCAAAGCTGAGAGACGTGCATCTTGCCAGGTGCGAATTGCTCGCACCAAGGGACACAATGACGGCCTACTGACCCCAAAGGCAGCGCCATGGACCAGGCAAGGGAGCGCTTGTGCTCGCCCTGGATTCGGCGCGGAAGCCATCGGGGATCAGATCGTTCCCTCGGTTGGACTCGCTGCTCAAGCCGCCGTCGCCGTCGATCATCGTTCGATGCCCGGCAATGCACTGAGTTCTCAAGACGTCCGGGTCACGCCGCTGCGCTAGTGCAGCTTTTCCTTCGCAAGTGAATGTCACGCCCAAGCGGGGTTCCGCGACAGGCGGCGTGGCAGCTGCGCGACCCCGACATCTCCCCCGGAACACTGCTCCCGCTCAAAGCCATTTGAGGGGATTAGAGATGTTAAACGTGACGATCGGCGCAGTAGCGCTGCGACTGCAGACGGAGCCGGGCCTGTTTTCGCCGCAGCGCGCCGACCTTGGAACACTGGCGATGCTCTCGCGGATTACCTTTGAGACCGGCGACAAGGTGCTGGACCTCGGCTGCGGTTACGGCCTCGTGGGTATCCTCGCCGCCCACCATGTTTCGCCGCTACGGGTGGTCATGCTCGACAACGACCCGCGGGCCGTGGCGCTGGCCCGCCGCAATGCCGATGCCAACGGCGTGCCCGAGGTGACGGTGCAATTGTCGGACGGCTTCAGGGGTACGCGGGAGAGCGGCTTCACCAAGATCATTTCGAACCCGCCCTACCATGTGGATTTTTCTGTGCCGAAGCACTTCATCGAGAAGGGATTCAACCGCCTGGCGCCGGGTGGGACGATGTGGATGGTGACGAAGCGTCGCGACTGGTACCGCAACAAGTTCGGCGCCATTTTCGGCGGCTGTCGGGTGCATGAGATCGACGGCTACCACGTGTTCGAGGCGACCAGGCTCCGGGCGAGTTACGCGCGATCGCGGTAGCGGTGGTGCGGATTGCTGGTTCGCTGGAGCGTTCGCAGAGGTCCGCCAATGGCGGACATTTCGCGAACAGGAGTTCCGATCGCCCCGTGCGGATTTACCCGCTATCAGTACGAAGTAAGGGTTGATCAATCGCCGCACCCGATGCACAACTTCAGGGCCCGTCCGCGTCCACCACACTGGCGACGGGTAACGGGCACCAAGCTTGATGCTGTGGTGTCCGTTTTTCTAAGGTCCCGGGCAGGCAGTCTAACATCTTGTGGCCCTACTTTGCAGGTTCGCCGCCAGGATCGAAGGCCACCAGTCTGCCATCGACATCAACGATCGTTATGTCGCTCGCCCCCGACAGACGTAGGTCGCCAAGCAGCTGGGTGAGCTCGGCCTGCGTCCTTGCCTCCAGCCGGCCTGCGCCGGTCAGCATCCGAAACGTGATGTAGTACGTTGTGGGTGACGGAGTGTCTTCGCCGCGTTTGCGAAACCGCCAGATCATGAGGCCGCGGCCAAGTCCAGTGACTGATCAGGGTCATAGAGCGTAACACTGTGCGGGACAAAGCCCGCTGTCAGCCGCCAGACGACGGCCCTCGCAAGTTTGCCTTCCAGAGAAAGCGGACGTTCAAGCGCCGCTTCTCCGGCTTTCAGGGCACTGGGCGCCTCAATGGTGACGCTGCGGGTCTTGTCTACAGTGCCGTCATCGAGCACCGGCTGAACGAAATAATGCTCAAGTGGTCCCAAGATAGATCGCCTGTTTTTGTGCGATGATGGAGACGCCCGCGCAATGGCTGTGCGGGTATCACGCGGACGACTCCATCGCTGCGGCGAGCGCGCTATGACACGCCCACCCAAACACCTCGCCAGTCCCGAACTATCCTCCCTACGGTACCCAGGACCGCCCACACGAGGCGCTTTCGTGACGGAGGACTCCCATCACGACGGGGTGCGGCGGTCATGCATGGGAATGCCTGAGGGCAAAGGCCACTAAGCCCTCTGCAACCGCCACACCGATAGTCCGACACACCGGCACGAGGGTAAAGTTGCAATTTGGCCACGGTACCGCCGCGATCCTGCCACCAATTGGCCCCGACTGGAGGCTGCGGCGATCGTCAGCACAGCAACACCGGGACCTGGCAGGCGCGAAGCAGTTCCGAAGTAAGGCTGCCCAGGATCATCGACCTCAGTCTGGAACTGCCTAACGCACTCACGGCGAGCAGGTCGATCTCATCAAGGACAACACGCTCCGGAATGACCGTCTGAGCCACGCCCGGTTCAATCCTGGATCTCACTTCGTACCCTGCACCTCGGAGCTTCGTTTCGGCTTGCTGGAGTGTCTGCAGCGCAGTCTCGGTGGAATCGCCGACATGCAGCAATTCGAGCGGGCAGGTCGGTAGAACCCCGCTCGCGAG
This sequence comes from Devosia sp. A16, assembly GCF_001402915.1. Lineage (GTDB taxonomy): Bacteria > Pseudomonadota > Alphaproteobacteria > Rhizobiales > Devosiaceae > Devosia_A. The sequence goes on along the minus strand of NZ_CP012945.1, from coordinate 540,852 downwards.
GCTGTTCACCGCCGGCGCGGCGGAAGTCTCGGCGTCCACTCCCGCCAGCATGCGCTTGATCGGCCTGAAGCTGCGCGAAACCGCCAGCACGGGGACCTTGCTGCCGCGGGCCAGGCGCTCGAGGTTGGAACCAAGCGGCAATCGCGCTAGGTCGGCCTGCTCTCCGCGCTTGCCCATGATGATGATGGAAGCCGGCGAGGCGGCCTGTACCATCGTGCGAGAAGTATGCCCTTCGAGCAGGCGGGTGCTGACGTCGAACACCCCCGCTTCGTTCAATAGTCTGCGGCCCTGATCCAATCGCTCGTGCCCCTGGCGCGCGAGGTCAGCAACCTTGGCGTCGAGAGCATCATCCTGTTGCAGCAGCATGGCGCCTGCCGGATGAACAGGCGCAAGATTGGAAGCTGCGAGTTCGTTCGGCGACACGATATTGATGAGTTCGACGCTGGCCTGCCTCTCACGCGCGAGCCAGATAGCGTGGTCGATGACACTGTGTGCGTAGAGCGATAGGTCGACGAACGCCGCAATCTTCATGATGCAACCTCCAACACCGGCGAAGAGACAGACGGGGTCTTCGCGCCATGTCGTGCGAGCGCGCCGATCACGCGTCTTGCCGTTATGCGACCGATCTGCTCGCCGGAGGCATCGAGGACGCCGACCCATTGATGCTCGGCGAACAGCGGCAGCACGTCTTCACACCTGGCTTCAGCAGGCACCGCAATCGAACAGGGCTCGGATACGCCCACCTCCATGATGGTGCGGACGCGGATGGCCCTCGCCTTGTTCACATCGCGCACGAACTCTTCGATATGCTCGTTGGCCGGATTGAGCACGATCTCTTCGGGGGCTCCCTCCTGCTGCACGGCGCCATCCTTCAGTACGGTGACCCGGTCGCCAATCTTCAAGGCCTCATCAAAGTCATGCGTGATGAACAGGATCGTTTTGTTGAGCGTCTTCTGCAGGCTGACCAGTTGATCCTGCATCCCTGAGCGGATCAGCGGATCGAGCGCCGAGAACGCCTCGTCCATGAGGACGATGTCGGTGTCGAGCGCCAGCGCCCGCGCAAGTCCGACCCGTTGCTGCTGGCCGCCCGACAACTGGCGTGGTCGGGCATTCTCGTAGCCCGAAAGGCCGACGATCTCGATCCATTTGCGCGCCTCGGCTTCTCGCTCAGCTTTGCGCACGCCGCGAACCTCAAGCCCGTATGCGACGTTGTCGACGACCGATCGATGTGGCAACAGCCCGAACTTCTGAAAGACCATGGCGACACGAGTGCGCCGATACTCCCGCAGCTGCTCGAGCGACATGGCAAGGACGTTCGCGCCATTAACCGTGATCTCGCCCGCGGTCGGTTCGATGAGCCGGTTTACATGTCTGATCAGCGTGGATTTTCCGGAGCCCGACAGCCCCATGACGACATGGATCTGCCCCCGCGCAACCTCGAGGGACACGCCATCAAGTCCGACCACATGGCCGGTTTCGGCCTGCAGCTCGGCTTTGGACATACCCTCTTGCAGGGTGGTCAGTGCCTGTGTCGGCGCGGGGCCGAAGATCTTCGTCACGCCCTTCATGGCAATGGCCAGATCCGTTTCACTCATCGTGGTCATGCCCGCGCCTCCGAAATTCCTACGCGGGCTTGCAACTGCCTGCCGAAGGCCTGGGTGATCCGGTCGAACACGATGGCGAGCACCACGATGCCAAGGCCTGCAAACAGGCCGCGGCTGACCTCAAGTCGCCCAATGCCCTGCAGCACCTGGTAACCAAGCCCGCCGGCGCCGATCATCGAAGCGATCACCACCATGGCCAGCGCCATCATGGTCGTCTGGTTGATGCCGGCCAGAATAGTCGGCAGGGCGAGCGGAATCTGCACACCAAGCAGGCGCTGTGTGGGATTGGTGCCAAAGGCACGGCTCGCTTCCATCACGGCCGGGTCGACCGAGCGCAAACCGAGATCGGTCAGGCGCACCAGCGGGGGAGCGGCATAAACGATCGTAGCGATCAGCGCCGGAATCTTCCCTGGTCCGAAGATCATAACGGTGGGGATCAGGTACACGAAGCTCGGCAGCGTCTGCATGAGGTCGAGCACCGGGGTGAAGAACTGGCGTACGCGCAGGGAACGCGACATCCACACACCCACCGGGATCGAAATGACGATCGCGGTGAGAGTTGCGGCGAGCATCAGTGCCGTCGTACTCATCGCATCCTTCCAGAGTTCCATCACGCCCAGGAAGAGCAACGAGATCAGCACGATTGTGGGCAGCGGCCAGCGCCGCGTCGCGAGCCACGCAATGCCGGTGAGCAGAGCGATGATCAGCCACCAGGGGGTGGCCAGCAGCAGGGCCTCGATGGCGTTGAGGAGGAGCAGCAGGGGCTTGGCCGCGGCTTCAAAGGCGCTCCCCCAGTTGGTGACGACCCAGCCAAGCGCGTCGTCCACTGCCCGGCGTAGCGGTCGTGTGTCGATGAGTTCAGGAAACATGTTCGGTGCCCGGTGAAAAAGGCCACACCCGGTCAGCGAAAGACGCGACGGACGGATGCGGCATGAAAACGAAAAACGCGGCCGGGACTGGTGAACCCCGGCCGCAAAGCTAGCGCAGTGAGGAGCCGCTAGCTGAGGCTGGCGCGGACCTTGTCGGCGACCTCGGGCGAAACCCAGGTCGTCCAGACATCTTCCTTGGTCTTGAGAAAATTCTCGGCCGTCTGAGCAGCGTCAGCCTTGTTCTCGTCGCCATAGACGAGCAGCTCGCTGATCTGGGCATTGGTCAGCCCGACCTTGCCGAAATACTCGGCCACGGCAGGTGCCTCTGTCTCGACCCACTTGGCCGCACCGATCACCGCCGGCGATGACGGATAGGCGGTTTTGCCCGCCGGCTCGGCGCAATCAGGGTCGGTGTTGCACGCGTAGACATCGGGCCTGGCTTCACCAAGATCGAGCTGAACGGCGTCGAACTTACCCAGGATTGCCGTGGGTCCCCAGTAGTAGAACAGGATCGGTTCCTGACGCAGGAACGCCCGAGCGATCGACGCATCGAGTGCGCCGCCCGAGCCGGGAGAAAACAGGTTCCACTTGCCTTCCATCCCGTAGGCCTCGAACAGGGCCGAGGTGGAAAGCTCGCAGGCCCAGCCGGGAGGGCACGAATACAGCCGGCCTTGACCGCTTTCCTCCGGATCTGGGAACAGCTCTGGCTTGGTTATGACTGCATCAGCCGTCGTCAGCTCTGGATTCGCCTCCTGCACATAACGAGGAATGAACCAGCCCTCGACCGTGCCATCGGTTATGGCGTCACCCAGTTGAACGACTTTGCCGGCCTCAATGCCCTGCTGCCACGGCTCGGCGATCGTGCTGGTCCAGAGCTCAGGGGCAATTGCGGGCGTCCCCCGCGACAGCATCGATGACGAGGTCGGCACCGTGTCACCGGTCACGATCTCGACATTGCAGCCGAAACCCTTTTCGAGAATCGTCGCGTGAATGTGGGCGAGAGCGGCGGCCGAAGGCCAGGTCATCTCTGCGATGTCGATGGTGCGGTCAGTGCCGCACTGGTCGTCCTGTGCTTGTGCAGGCAGCGCGAACGCTGCTCCCAGAAGCAGCGAAGCTGCGAGCAGCCCGCTTTTCCGGCTGAATGTCATCAGTCGTTTCACTCCATATCGGTAATATGCGACAGCAACCTAGGAATTCTGGCCATCGAGTCAACCCATGAATCGCCAATCAAGTTACAAAGATTGGAAACACTACTGAGAATCCACCCCGTTTCTCCTTCTGGATGTATTAACGCTGACCTATTCTTGCCGGCCACCTGACCCGAAATAACCACATTGCGTGAGCGACGTCGGTGGCGGTTGCTGATGCACATCGGAAATGGACGGTGCCACGCCCTCCGGCGCTGAAGCGGCTTTGGTGCACCAGCGTCGCAAATGCTTGAACCCGAAGGGTCAGCAAGGCATACTCAAATTGGGTGTCAGGTCCGTTCGCAGACCGGGCAGGGAATGAACGCTGGTCGGGCCGCCAGCGGATCGAATCCTTGCTGAAAGGTCACCCATGACCTGTTTCCAGAACTGTTGTTCGCGCACGTCGTGCCGCGCATCTGAGGGATCATCCTCGGGAGCGACCGCATGAAGATTGCCATTCACACGCTCGGCACGCGCGGCGACGTGCAACCCTATCTGGCGCTGGCCCTTGGCCTGAAGGCCGCCGGACACACTGTCATGATCGCGGCGCCCACGCAGTACGAAGCCTTCATCGGCACGCACGGCATTCTGTTCTCATACCTGCCCGGTGAGTTTCTTGACCTTATGGAGACACCCGAAGCCAAGGCAGCGATGGCGGGCGGCGGGGGCTTTGCTGCCGGTTTCAAGATGATCAAGCACTTCAAGCCCATCGGCCGCAAACAGCTCAAGGCGGAGTGGCAGGCGGCGCAGCAGTTTCAGCCCGATCTCATCATCTACCACCCCAAGGCCATCGCCGCGCGGCACATCGCGGAACGCCTTTCATGCCCCGCTGTGTTGGCCTCGCCCCTGCCGGGCTTTACGCCGACGAAGGAATTCGCAAGCCCGATGGTGCCGTTCCGCTCGGTGGGACCGCTCAATCCCCTAACGCACACGGTGATGGCCGAAGGCGGCGAGGCGATCTTTCGCAAGATGATCACCGACTGGCGCGCCTCGGACCTGAATCTTGCGAAGAAGCCCCGGAAACCATTGAAGCCGCAGGCGACGCTCTACGCCTATAGCCCCAGCGTATTGCCAAGACCCGTTGACTGGGCGGACGATGTCGCGGTGACCGGCTATTGGTTTTTGGAAGAGGCAGGAGACTGGCAGCCCGACGCTGGCCTGCAGGCCTTCCTCGATGCTGGCGATCCGCCCGTCTATGTCGGCTTCGGCAGCATGCCGGGTCTTGACCCCAGCGCGTTGACCACACTCGTCACCGAGGCATTGCGCCATGCTGGGAAACGAGGTGTTCTCGCAACAGGCGGCGGCGCTATTCAGGCAGGCTCCAACTCGCCCGACCTCCACATCATAGCGGGAGCGCCCCACGACCGGCTATTCCCCCTGATGTCGGCTTGTGTCCACCACGGCGGGGCAGGAACCACAGGGGCGTCCTTACGCGCCGGCAAACCCACGATTGTCTGCCCCTTCTTCGGCGATCAGCCGTTCTGGGCGCGCATCGTCCACGAGCTAGGTGCCGGTCCTGCCCCAATCGACAGGAAAAACCTCACATCGGGGTTGCTTGCGGCAGCCATCATCGAAGCCACAGCGACCGGCACCATGGCGCGGCGTGCCGCGGAGATCGGCGCAGAGATCCGTCAGGAACATGGGGTGAGCAACGCCATCGCCTATCTGGAGCGTCAAGGCCTGCTTACGCCGAAACCCACCGCTCCAATCGTGAGCGAGCCGGCTCTCGGCCGCGGCTAACCAACAAGAACACGATAGACTGGCACCCGTGACCGAACTGATCCGCAAACCGCGTTCCCTGCTGCGCCATTTTCTAAGTGGAGAGGCCTCTGCCGGCATCGTCCTGATGGTGGCCGCGGCCCTTGCGCTCGTCGCTGCAAATTCACCGCTCGCTGGCCTCTATGAAGGCGCCCTCCACACGAAGGTCGGTCCGCTCAGCGCCGAGCACTGGATTAACGACGCCCTGATGGCCCTGTTCTTCCTGCTCGTCGGCCTCGAGATCAAGCGCGAGATGATCGACGGGCAACTCGCCTCATGGTCCCGTCGAATTCTTCCCGGGATCGCGGCCGCCGGCGGCATGGTGGTTCCTGCGATCATTTATGTCGCGCTGAACATGCATGATCCGCTGACCATTCACGGATGGGCCATCCCCACCGCCACGGATATTGCTTTTGCGCTGGGGGTGATCTCGCTCCTTGGCAACCGCGTTCCTGCCTCGCTCAAGATCTTCCTCGCAGCGCTCGCGATCATCGACGATCTCGGCGCCGTCATCATCATCGCGCTCTTCTACACGTCAGGAATCTCCTGGTTCGATCTGGCAGGGGCAGCAGTGGTGCTGGGTCTGCTCTTCGCCTTGAATCGCGCGGGTATCCTCAAGCTCTGGCTCTACCTTCTGCTGGGTCTTGTCCTCTGGGTGTTCGTGTATCGCTCTGGCGTGCACGCGACGCTTGCCGGCGTCGCCTTGGCACTCGCCATTCCACTGCGCATGAAAGACGGCCGCCCCGATGACTTGGAGCACTCACCGCTGCACCGCCTCGAGCACATGCTCGGCAAGATCGTCCCCTTCATCGTCCTGCCGATATTCGGGTTCGCCAATGCCGGCGTTTCGTTCGCGGGTGTGAGTATCGAAAGGCTCGTTGATCCACTCACCATGGGGGTGGCCCTCGGTCTGGTGGTCGGCAAGCTCGTCGGCGTCTTTGGCAGCGCCGCCATTGCGATCAGGCTGGGTTTCGCCGATCTGCCCGTCCATGCCTCCTGGGCGCAGCTGCTCGGTACCGCCATGCTCTGCGGCATCGGCTTCACTATGAGCCTGTTCATCGGATTGCTCGCCTTTGCAGGCGAGATCTCTTTGCAAGAACAGGTGAAGATCGGAATCCTCTTCGGGTCGGGCCTTGCTGCCATTGCCGGCACCGTGGTCCTGATGATCTCGGCGAGACGGCAGGTATAGCTCATCGGTAGGTCTGGAGAGCGGGGTCTGATGCTTGTCCGGCCCCGCACCCTTTTCGCTGGAATCTCCATGGAAGGTGCCCCGTTGGTGGCACGAACGCGCGCTTGCTCCATGAGTGTCTGCTTTTGGCGGTGGGTTCAACTGATCGCTGCAACACACTCGGCGAACTTCTCCGCTGGGGTTTGGAAGAGCAAGGTCTTTCTGGGACGTTCGGCTGGGTGGTTGGGCGCAGCTAGTTCGGAACGGGCAGATCGTCCCGGGTGCAAGTTCCGGCCGCGATGCATGCGATGAGTGCGCGCTTGGTCGACGGGCCATATTGACCATCGACGGTGCCAGGCTTGTATCCGCGGTCTACCAGCAATTGCTGAAGGCCCACGATGGCTCCGAGATCGACGGTGGCGATGGCAGCTTCGAACTGCGGCATGAGTTCGGCGATGCGCTGTTCGGCCTCGAGTTCAGCGGCAATTCGATCGTTCGCCGCTCTGATATCGTCGAACATCCAGCCATTGTCCTTGTCGCGGCTGATCGACAGTGGATCGTTGGCAAAGGTCAGGGAGGTGCTGACCTGCCAGACCGCCGACAGCGGCACCTTGTGCTCGAGGATGGCGTCCAGACGCGCCTTGAAGTCACGTTTGACGTCGTCCTCGGACTTGAGCTCGGGCCAGACGGTGGCCGAAGACATCTCGCCGATGAACAGGGGCTTCTTCTGCTCGCGGGCCACCCGCATCGCCTGCTCGATGATGTCAGCGTAGGTCACGTGGGACTGGCGGAAGCGTTTCAGGTCGAATGCATACAGATGGATCTGGAGCATATTCATCGGATCGGGATTGACCATCGCCAAGTTGGTGCGGAAGTCCGCGCGTGTGTCGACCGAGTTCCAGGTCAAGGTCTTCCGCTGACTTTCCGCGTTTGGACGGGGGATCGAATTGCCTGTGGTGATTGCCGCCTCGGGATCCACCTCGAGGACCGCCTTGGCGAATTCAGTGAAAGCGACAAGGATCATCGGTGTGCGGATGTCGTCGGCCTTGGTTCGTTTATCCGGCCATCCGATTATCGGGTTGATCTGCGGCCGCCAGTCGGCGGCATTGGGCAGATCGGCGGCGAGACTGAACTCGTTGCCGAATTCCCAAGCCCAGACGGAGGGGGAATCCTTGTAGCGAGACACGATCGTCTGCGTGTACTCGCGCATGAAGGCGATGGTCCTGCTGGCGGGATCGCCCCACGCGCTGCCCGGCTCGTGCACGATGTCGGGGACGGCGACGTGCCACCAGAACAGGTCCAGGATCAGCCCGATGTGGTGCTTCTCGGCCGACTGGACGACGCCGTCGAGCTTGCGCAGGTACGCGTCGCGATGGAGGACGTAGTCACGGACGTCGTGCGGCGCATAGGCGGTCGCGGGAATGCGGGCGAACGGGATACCCTCAGCCTCGAGGGTGGCAAAGTCGCGATCGTAGGTGAAGTCGCCCGGGTGCAGGTAGAGGCGATGGAATGCGTCCGCGATATTTACGCCGATTCCCCGGTAGGGCTTGCCCTTGAGCAGCAGGACGCCATCTGGGCTGACGGTGAGCATCGAGGCGTGAGCAACCGGCGAGAAGGCGACCAGCGCAAGAATTGCCGCGACAGCCAATAGAGCCACCCGGACGTTCGCCGAGCCCCCATGATCTGGACTTTTCAACCCCTGCATGCGGTCCTCCCTGATCAGGGAACGATAGGCGGGGTCGCGGATCGGCCCTTGATCTGTGTCAATGCCAACGCGTTGCCACCGAACGGTGGCCCGAAAGCCGATGTCCGCTCCGGGCCAGAAGCGGTTCCCCACAAATGACCGGTCGCGCCGATAGCGGACATGACGGGTCAGAGACTTCATGCGTTGTCGGAAATTGGGTGATCTGCTCAGAGTTTGCGGTGAGCGCGCTGCGCTATTCCGCGAAACCGGCCGGATCAGCCCCGCGACATCCTCTGCGATGTCGGGTGTAGGACCAAACCCGCGCGTCGGCGAGCGGTCGCAGCTGCCCTTGATTTCAGTCAAGGGCAAACCGCGGTGGCCGACTATCTTGGCCATCGATGAAAACAATAATCTACATACTGGCGCTGGTCGCGAGCATCATCGTGGTCGCGGGAGCCGCCGTTCTGGTAATCGACGCTGGCGAGCTCAAGGCGCGAGTACAATACTGGAACGAGGTCGTCGGCCACGACATCAAGCCCGGCACCTCACGCGATGCAGTCGAGCGTTGGCTCAAGACCCACAAGTTCATCGCCAATTCAGGCGCGCCACGGATTCTATTTGACCGGAGCGGTAGATGGCACCTCCCACAGAGGTATTGGGTGACGCTGGAGCCAATCCGACAACTTTGGCCTCGAGCACTTTCTCTCTGCACCCCTCCTATCGTGCAGCTCGAGATCGCCTTCGACCCCCAGGACCGAGTAACAAGCACGGTTGTGAAGGCCCAATCTATGGCCTGCCTCTGAGCAGGCCAAGACCGCTCGCCGGAATACGCACCTCTCGGTAGTGGACCGTCACCTTTGCAATGGTCCACACCCGTCTGGCCGATCCTGCGCATTGGGGTTGCTTCGACGCTATTGAAGCAGGGCCCGGAATTGGGATCCTCTCTGCTATTCAGGCCTCCGCTCTGGGACCTGACCAGATTGTTCAGGCTTGCCTGTTCCGACTCGACGACGGTGAGCAGTAGATGCGTGGGAGTCGGCTTCGGGCCACAAGCGGACGTCGGGGCGCCGACGGCCGCCGTGCTCAGGCCTTCAGCACGATCACCTTGGTGTTGACCGGGGTCTTGTCGTAGAGGTCGAGCATGTCCTGGGTAATGAGGCCGATGCAGCCGCTCGAAACGCCCTTGCCGATCGATTCGGGGACGCTGGTGCTGTAGAGCGTGTAGAGGGTGTAGACGCCGTTCTGGTAGAGATAGAGCGCCCGGGCGCCGAGCGGGTTGTCGAGGCCGGGCTTCATGCCGCCGGCATATTTGGCGGCTTCCGGCTGGCGCTCGATCATTTCCTTGGGCGGGGTCCAGATCGGCCATTCGGCCTTGCGCCCGATATAGGCGTCGCCGCTCCACAGGAACCCGGCGCGGCCGACGCTGACGCCGTAGCGGGTGGCATAGCCATCGCCCTCGATGCGGTAGACATAGTGGTTGCGCGGGTCGACGATGATCGTGCCGGCCGCTTCCTTGCTGTCGTAGCGCACGGTGCGGCGGTAATATTTGGGATCGATCTTGTTGACGTTGACGGCCGGGATCGGGAAGCGCTCGTCGGGCCTCGGCCCATAGACCCGCTGCGCGTCGGCGACGCTCATGCCGGCGGGCGAGCAGGCGGCGAGCGCCAGCGCGCCGAGCCCGGCGGCCGAGCCCAGCAGCAGGCTGCGGCGGCTCAGCACGGCTGGCCGGCCCGGCGCGTCCGCCGCACCGCGATCCTCGTGGTCTACGATCATGGCCTTGTCTCCTGTTGTCTTCGCCCGATCGCCCCCTGCAGCCGAGATTGGCCTCAAGCCGGGCGGCTGGCAAGCGGACTCTGCCGACAGGCGCGCCCGGGGTACGGTGCGAGACGCAGCACGCAGCGACGCGGCTAGGCCGGTCGCAGCTCGATCTGCGGATGGCCGGCGATGATCTCGAGGATGATGTCGAAATAGGTGGGGCCGTCGCCGCGTTCGAGCGCGGCGAGGTCTGCCGCGATGCGGTCGACGTCGAAGCGGGTGGGCTGCGCGAGCTTGGCGAGATAATGCCGGCGGGTCGCCTCGACGCCCAGGGCGAGCCGGCTCTGCTCGATGTCGGTCCAGATCAGCACGACGCGGTCGATGCCGTGCAGCGCACCGAAGCTGCCATGGAGCAGGTCGTCGAGGGCATCGGGGCTGGGGCCGAGCCGCCAGTCCTCTCCGGCCATGAACACCCGATTGACCTCGTCATAGAAGGACGGGATGTCGGTGATGGCGGCGCCGTCGAGGGTCAGCGACAGGGTTTCGGCCATGGGCGGCGCGCTCTTTCACACGGGATTTCGAGGCGATCACCGGTGCGGCGGCGGCCGGAGGCAGTCAAGCCGGTGGGCTCCCCCGAATAGGACTTTTGATCGAGGCCGCCCGCCTTGCGCTCGATCGGCGGCCTTGCTATCGATCGCAAATCCACAGGGGTGCTCCGTATCTGCCGGGGCTGAGATGAAGGCGGCAAGCCTTTGGACCCTCAAGCTGATCTGGGTAATACCAGCGGAGCGAGGCGGGCCGATGTTTTCTGGCGCACAGATTTCCCTCTATCCCATGACCGGCGATTTCGTCGGGGTCATCGTCGGCGCGCTCGGGGCGCTCGATCCCTACCGCGATCGGTTGCGCGTCGAGACCGACGACATCTCGACGCTGCTGGTAGGGCCGCCCGAAGTGCTGTTCCCCGCAATGCGCGACCTGTTCGCTGCGGCCAGCCGGACCAGCGTTCATTGCGTGCTGTCGGCGGCGATCTCCCGCGGCTGCCCCGGCGAGCCTGACGACGCCATCTGCAACTCGACGCAGTTCGACGGGCCGATCCCGCCGCTCACCGAACGCCATGCCGCCGCCCTGGCGGCGGTGGCAACGGCGCCCGAGCTTGGCGTCCATGCCGTGGCGCAGCTCTCGCTCTATGTCATGGGGCAGGGCGACCACATGGACGAGATCTACGGCTCTATCGGGTTCCTCAAGGCCTCGGGCACGTTCGAGCGCTCCAAGCACTTCGCGACCAAGCTGAGCGGTGACGCGGGCGCGCTGTTCAGCACGCTGGAGCAGGCGTTCTGCCGGTTCGGGCCGCCTCAGGGCCATGTGACGATCGACCTGACGGTTTCGGCCAACAGTCCCAGTCTCGGCTGAGCCCCGACATGTCCAGCCGGTTCGTCCGTTGGCGCCCCGTGGCGCAATTGCTTGCCCATGCCGGCCCGGCCATCGCCGCGGTGCTGGGGCTGCTCATGGCCTGGGAAGCCTATGTGCAGCTCTCCGGCATCGCCCCGACCGTGCTCCCGGCGCCGTCGCGCATCGTCGTCGCAGGGCTCGGGCAGTGGCAGAGCCTCGCCACCCACAGCCTCGCGACGCTGCAGGCGACGACCCTGGGGTTCGCCGCCTCGCTCGTCGCGGCGTTCGGGTTTTCGGTGCTCGTCGACTTCTGCCGGCCACTGCGACGCGCGCTGTTCCCGGTGCTGGTGATCAGCCAGACCCTGCCGCTGGTCGCCATCGCGCCGCTGATCGTCCTGTGGTTCGGCTTCGGCCTCGTGCCCAAGATCGTCCTCGTGGCGCTGGTGACGTTATTTCCGATGCTGGTCGCGCTGGTCGAGGGCTATGCCGCCACCGACCGCGACATCGAAGCCCTGCTGGCCTCGATGGGGGCATCGCGGGCGCGTCGCTTCCAGCTCGCGCGGCTGCCGTCGGTGCTGCCCTATTTCTTCGCCGGGCTCAGGATCTCGATCACCTATGCGGTGGTCGGGGCGATCTTTGCCGAATATGCCGGCTCGCGATATGGGCTGGGGATCTACATCCTCAACGCCAAGAACAATTTCCGTCCCGACCTGGTGCTGGCCGCGGTGTTCGTCAGCGCCAGCATCACGCTGCTGCTGTTCGGCGCCGCCAGCCTGCTGCAGCGGCTGGCCATGCCCTGGACGCGGCTCGGGGAGCGGGCACCATGACGGCGCCGCATCTGGAACTGCGAGGAGTCGGCAAGCGGATCGGCGACACCGAGGTGCTCGACGATGTCAGCCTCGAGGTGCGGCCGGGAGAGTTCGTGTCGCTCCTCGGCCCGTCGGGGGCGGGCAAATCGACGATCCTCAACCTGCTGATCGGAGCGCTGACGGCGGACCGGGGGCAGATCCTCGTCGATGGCCAGCCGCCAGGGCGACAGCCCCCCTTCGCCTATATGCCGCAGCGCGATGCGTTGCTGCCGTGGCGGCGGGTGCTCGACAACGCCACGCTCGGGCTCGAAGTCATGGGAATGCCCCGCAAGGCAGCGCGACAGGCAGTCGCTCCGCTGTTGCACGAGTTCGGGCTTGCCGGTTTCGAGGCGCATTATCCGGCGCAGCTTTCTGGCGGCATGCGGCAGCGCGTGGCGCTGCTGCGTACAGTGGCGCAGCAGCGTGGCATGCTGCTGCTCGACGAGCCGCTTGGCGCGCTCGACGCCTTGACCCGCGCCCGCATGCAGGCCTGGCTGGCCGAGATGCGGCTGCGGCACGGGTGGACGGTGCTGCTGATCAGCCACGATGTGCGCGAGACCGTGCAGCTTTCCGACCGCATCTATGTGCTGTCGCGCCGGCCGGCGCGGGTGCTGCACGAGTTCGCCGTGCCGTTCCCGCATCCGCGCCCGCCAACCGGCAGTCCGGCGCTGGCGGCGCTCGAAGCCGAAATCCTCGCAGAGCTGTTCAAACTGGAGCCATGACCTTGCCGAACCATCATCTCATGGCCGCGTTTGCCGTGGCCGTCACGCTGGGCGCCGCACCGGCGCTGGGGCAGGCGACGCCCCAGACTGCGGACAAAGTCAGCGTGGCGCTCGACTGGACGCCCAACACCAACCACATCGGCCTCTTCGTCGCCGAGACCAGGGGCTACTACGACGAGGCGGGCCTCGCGGTGGAAATCCTGCCCTATGCCGATACCGCCGCGGCGACGCTGGTCGCCAACCGGGTCGCCGATTTCGGCATTGTCGGCTCGATCGGACTGTTCACCCAGCGCAGCGCCGGCGCCGACCTGGTGGCCGCCTATGCGCTGGTGCAGACCGAGACCGGACGGCTGGTGTTCAAGGCCGATCGCAGCGATATCGTCCGGCCGCGCGACCTCGACGGCAAGCTCTATGCCGGCTTCGGCAGCGGCTGGGAGAATGCGCTGATCGGCACGATCATCCGCAACGATGGCGGCAAGGGCGAGTTCGAGACGGTGACCCTGGGCACCTCGGCCTACGAGGCGCTGGCCAACGATACGGTGGATTTCACCCTCGAAGTCTATACCTGGGAGGGCGTCAAGGCCGAGCGCGACGGCCCGGCGCAGCGCGCCTTCCGCTATGCCGATTACGGCGTGCCAGACCAGCACACCAATTTCATCGCCAGCTCCGGCGCCTATCTGGGCGCCCATGCCGAGACGGCGCGGCGCTTCATCGCCGCGACCCAGCGCGGCTATGCCTATGCGGTGGAGCATCCGGACGAGGCGGCCGACATTCTCGTTGCTGCCAATCCCGATGCGGCGCTCGACCGGGATTTCGTGCGCGCCTCGCTCGCCGCCTTGATCGAGGGCAACTACCTCAGGGGCGCCGACGGCGCCGTCGGCATGATCGATCCCACCAAGATGGAAGCGGTAGGGCGCTTTCTCTACGAGGCCGGGCTGCTGAAGGACGGTGAAGGCAACCCGCTGTCCGCCCTGCCGGATCTGTCGGGCTACTACACCAACCAATATCTGGAGGCGCAGCCGTGACCACGGCCGGGCCGGCCGTCGGACGCCCGGTGGCCGCCGTCCTCGCGGTGGTGATCCGCAGCGGCGAGGTGTTGCTGGTGCGCCGCGCCAACCCGCCCGATGCCGGGCTCTGGGGCTTTCCGGGCGGCAAGATCGAGCCTGGCGAGACGATCCACGACGCTGCCGCGCGCGAGCTGCTCGAGGAGACAGGCGTCGAGGCAACGCCGCAACTGGCCTTCGCGAGCCTCGATGCGCTCGACCATGATGGGGAAGGGCGCCTGCGCAGCCACTATGTGTTGATCGCCGTGCTCTGCCGCTGGCAGGCGGGGGAGCCGGCTGCGGCGGACGACGCGCTGGAGGCGCGCTGGGCGTCGCTGGCGACGCTGGCCGACGGCACGCTGGAGCTGATCGAAGACGTCGCCGCAGTTGCGGCGACGGCAACGCTGCTGGCAAGCGCCGTGTAGGCGGGGGCGGGTATCGCGTCGCATTTGTAACTCCCGTCCGGCTCGGCGGAGGGCCTATGCTCTTCTGACCCCGCAGCGTGGCTACGGAGTGATGATGCCTCAGGCGTCTTCGATCCATTGCCATGGCAGCGGCGGTTGTCGGGTTACCCCCGTCAAACGCGTCATCCCCCAACCGTATCGAAGGAGACTGACGATGCCGCACACTGTCGTTTCTCATAACGAATGGCTGGCCGCCCGGCGTGAGTTGCTGAAGGCGGAAAAACGGCTCACCCACCTGCGCGACGAAGTTGCCGCCCAGCGCGCCGCATTGCCCTGGCTGCGCATCGACAAGCCATATGTGTTCGACACGCTGGAAGGGCCGCGCACGCTGGCCGAGCTGTTCGACGGGCGTTCGCAGCTCATCATCCAGCATTTCATGTTCGCTCCAGGCTGGGCGCAGGGGTGTCCGAGCTGTTCCTTCATGGCCGACCACATCGACGGCATGAACCCGCACCTCGCCAACCATGACGTCACCATGCTCGCCGTGTCGCGAGCGCCGCTTGCCGATATCGAGCGCTACCGGCAGCGCATGGGCTGGTCGTTCCGCTGGGTGTCCTCGCACGGCAACAGCTTCAACCGCGATTTCCGCGTCACCTTCACGCCCGAGGAGATCGCCAGCGGTCATATCGACTACAACTTCGGACAGTGGGACGAGACCGGCGAGGAATGGCCGGGCGTCAGCGCCTTCTTCAAGGATGAGAGCGGGGCGGTGTTCCGCACCTACTCCACCTTCGGGCGGGGCGTCGAGGTGATGATGGGCACCTATGCGATCCTCGATATCGCGCCAAAAGGGCGCAATGAATCCGAGGGCATGGAGTGGCTGCGCCGGCACGACCAGTATGCGAAGGGCTGAGCGCAGGGCGCGTGGGACCGTTACCCGGCGCCCGCGCCCCCACCGCAGCCGGGTGGCTTGCTGAGCCACCCGGCTGTGGTGGAGCTGCTGGTCGCGTAGGACTAGTCCGCCGTTTCGCCGATGTCTTCGGCGAGCTGCCGCAGCGAGGCTGCGAGCCTCTCGATCCATTCTTCGTCGGTGGGCCAGCCCAGGTGCTGCGCCGCCGCCAGCAGCGCGCCGCCGACCGGCGGCAGCCGGGGCGGGGCGGCCGGGCGGCCGACCCGCGCCGTGACGGCCCGCCGCAGCGCCGGGCTCGCGAACAATCCGCCGGCGAAGCTCCATGCCAGTTTCGACGCAGCGAGCTGCCGCTCGAGCGTGCCGATGTGCAGGCAGAGCTCATCGGCCGCAGCGTCGACGATGGCGTTCGCCGCCGGGTCGCCTGCCTCGGCGCACTCCAGCGCCAGCGGCGCCAGTTTGGCGATCTGCATGCGTGGGGCATCGAGCCCGGAGGCCCAGCCCAGCAGTTGGTTCATGCGGTCGTCCGATGGCAGACCCAGCCGCACGAACACCGCATCGACGAGGCCGGTGGGGGCGGCGCGTCCGTCGATGGCCTTGCTGATTGCGCCCAGCACCCGCGTGCCGATCCAGTAGCCGCTGCCTTCGTCGCCGATCACATCGCCCCAGCCGCCGGTGCGGTGCGAGGCGCCGGTCGCGTCGCGGGCCCAGGCCATCGAGCCGGTGCCGGCGAGGATCAGGATGCCCGCTTGGCCGGCGAAGGCGCCCAGATGGGCCGCATCGACATCGTTGAGCAGCCGCTGCGGCACTCTGCCGAACAGCTCGCCGATCGCCTGCCGCTGCGCCGCCGAGGCGGCATCGACCTCGCCATAGGCGGGCAGGGCGGCCGCGACTCCGGCGAGCCCTGACGCGCGGGCAAACGGCCGTGCCTGCTCGGCCAGCGCCTCGCGCCAGCCGGGGCTTTCGAGCGGGCTGGTGCCGCGGCCGCGTTGCAGCCGGAGCGCCTGCCCGGTGCGGTCGGCGCTGGCCACCAGCGTCTTGCTGCCGCCGCCGTCGATGCCGACGATCACCGCTGTGTCGGTGGCAGGGGGCGCAGACGAAGGGGCGAGACGTGGCACGGCGGGCGCACTCCGATTGGTTGGTTCGAGCCGGCTCGGTTCCTGCGGCGTGCAAGCCGCAGAATCCGTCGCCTTCGGCGCACCATAACCGAAGCCGGCCGCGACTCCATTCGGGGCACGCGCGGCGAGAGCGGCTATCGCTGCGCCGCGCCGAGTTCGAGCCCGGTGAACGTCGCCACCTGGTCGGCGATGGCGCGTTCGGTGGGCAGGCGCTCCATCGAGCTCGCGCCATAGAAACCGTGGCAGGCCCGGGTGCGCGCCAGAACGTACCTTGCATCCTGCGGCATGGCGATCGGGCCGCCGTGGCAGAGGATAATGATGTCGTCGCGCACCGCCCGGGCGGCGGCGGACCAGGCGTCGATCCGGTCGACGCAGTCGTCGAGGCCAAGCGCGGTTTCGGCGCCGATGGAGCCGCCGGTGGTGAGCCCGAGATGGCAGACGAGGATGTCGGCCCCGGCCTTGGCCATCGCCACCGCGTCCTCGCTCGAGAACACGTAAGGGGTGGTCAGCATGTCCCTGGCCGCCGCCCGCGCCACCAGCTCGACCTCCAGGGCATAGCTCATGCCGGTCTCTTCGAGATTGGCGCGGAAGACGCCGTCGATCAGGCCGACGGTGGGGAAGTTCTGGATGCCGGCAAAGCCCAGCGCCTTCAGCTCGTCGAGGAATTTGTCGGGAAGCAGGAACGGGTCGGTGCCGTTGACGCCGGCGAGCACCGGGGTGTGGCGCACCACCGGCAGCACCTCGTGCGCCATTTCGACGACGATGTCGTTGGCATTGCCATAGGCCATCAGCCCGGCCAGCGAGCCGCGGCCGGCCATGCGGTAGCGCCCGGAATTGTAGATGACGATCAGGTCGATGCCGCCGGCCTCCTCGGCCTTGGCGCTGAGGCCGGTCCCGGCGCCGCCGCCGATGATGGGGCGGCCGGCAGCGATCTTGCGGCGCAGCTGGTCGAGAATGTCCTGGCGGGAGAGTGGGGTCATGGTAACGGCCTCAGGCGGGAGAGAGTTCGCGAAAATTCCGAGCCAACGCAGCGGCGAAGGCGGGGTCGTTGATGTGGAGGTCGAGCTCCACCAACTGCCGGTTGGGCGCTGCCTGCCAGCCGGAGCGAATGGTGTCGAACAACACCTGGTCGGCCACCGGATCGTAAAACGGCTGGCCGGGCGCATCGATGGCCGAGACGCCCCGCAGCGGCAGCAGGAAGCGGACCGGCCCGGGCATGCGATTGAGCCGGCTGACGATGAACTCGGCGGTGCGGCGGTTCTCGTCGGGCGTGGTGCGCATCAGCGTCACCTGGGCGTTGTGGACATGGAGCTTGCGGTCGCGGAATTCGGGCGGGACGGTGTCGCGGGCGCCGAAATTGACCATGTCGACGGCGCCGACCGAGCCGACATAGGGCAGGCCGGTACGGATCGCCGCGCCGAAGCGGTCCTCGGTGGCGGGGAATACCCCGCCGACCAGCAGGTCGGGCACTTCCGTGGTGGTGACGTCGATCAGGCCGGCGACGAGACCGGAATCGGCGAGCTTTTCCATCGACTGGCCGCCGGTGCCGGTGGCGTGGAAGGTGTAAACTTCGTGCGTCAGCTCCATCGCCTCGCGCAGCATGGTGACGCATTGGGTGGTGACGCCGAACATGGTCACCCCGAGGCCCGGCTTGTCGGTGCTGGAGGCGGACGGGGTGTTGAGCGCCATGCCGGCCGCGGCATGGGCGGCATTGCCGATGACCCGGCGCGAGATGGCGTTGAGCCCGGCGACGTCGACCACCGAGTACATCATGGTGAGGTCGTTGGGGCCGACATAAGGCGCGGTATTGCCTGAGGCGACCGTCGAGACCATCAGCTTGGGCAGGCCGATCGGCAGGGTGCGCATCGCCTCGGTGACCAGCGCGGTATTGCCGGTGCCGCCCAGGCCAAGCAGGGCGCCGATATCGCTGCGGGTCGCGAGATAGTGGGTCAGCGCCGTGGCCATGGCCGAGACCGCCGCGCCGCGATCGGTCAGGCTGAGCACCGCCTGCGCGCCGCGCGGATGGTGCGCGGCGACCTGCGCGGCGCTCACTTCGGCGCCGTGACCGCCGGCGGCGCCGGAGCCCTGCGTGCCGACATCGATCAGCATCGATTCCGCTCCGGCGGCACGGACGCGTTCGGCCGCGTACCGCAGTTCGGCGCCCTTGGTGTCCATGGTTCCGACCACATAGACCTTGGCCATTGTTCCTCCCTTTCCCAGCATTTGCGGGCGTTTCCGTCGGCTTCTGCGCCGGCATCGTATGCAATAGCCATAACGTGCATTTTCCATATTGTATATTCTTTCGAGAATTGCATACATATAGCCATCGAGCGAAAGGCCGATGGAGCCCGAATGAACGCCCCCCGCCACCTGACGCTGCGCGAACGCATCTACGAGGAGATCGTCAGGATGATCGTCTCCGGCGAGCTGCCGTCCGGCGCCCCGCTGGACGAGAAGGCGCTGACCGAGAAGCTGCAGGTGAGCCGCACGCCCTTTCGCGAGGCGCTGGGTACGCTCAGCAAGGAGGGGCTGATCGAGATCAAGCCGTATCGCGGCTTCTTCGTCCGCAGCTTCTCCAAGAAGGAAACCGAGGATCTCTACGAACTGCGCAAGACCCTCGAGTGCTTTGCGGTCGAGCTGGCGGTGCCGCAGATGAGCGACCGGCACATCGCCAATTTCGAGCGAATCCTCGATGGGGCGGTGGCGGCGCTGAAGGCCGACGACATGGTGGCCTATGGGCAGGCCGACCGCGAGTTCCACGAAACCATCGCCGAGCTCTCCGGCAATGCGGCGCTGATCGAGACGCTGAGCCGGCTGGCGCTGCAAATCCAGATCGGCCGCACCATCGCCAACGAGAGCCACACCTTTGCCGAGGACGCGGCGCGCGAGCGCGACGATATCCTCGCCGCCTTCCGCCGCCGCGACATCAAGACCGCGGTGGCGCTGATGCACGCGCACATTTCCGACGTGCAGCGCACTGTGCTGGCCCGCTTCGAGGAGGTGAAGCCGGCTCGGCGCTAGGGCAGTTCCGCCCGACGCAGACGACGCCGGTCAACCGGCGCGACACCACGAGGAGGACCACACATGTTGAGACGAACCCTGATGGCTTCGGCCGCCGCCCTGGCCGCCGCCGGACTGCTCACCGCGCCAACCCTGGCCAAGGCGCAGACCTTGACGGTCTGGGCCACCGATCAGCTCGCCGATCCGCTGGTCGCCGAGGTCTGGAACAAGCTCAAGGCCGATTTCGAGGCGGCCAATCCCGGCGTTACCGTGGAGTATATGCCGCCCACCGGCACCATCTCGAACGGCGCGGTGCAGGCCGCCATCCAGTCCGACGCCGGCCCCGATGTCCTGCTCACCAATTCCGGCATCGGCCGCGTCACCACTGTGGTCAATGCCAAGCTGATCCAGCCGCTCACCGCGCATTACGCGGATATGGGCTGGAAGGACAAGATCTTCCCCTGGCTCTACGACATCCTCGCCAGCCAGTTCGGCGGCGAGATCTATGAGGTGCCGGACGGCATCGATGCGATCGGGCTCTGGTACCACAAGGACCTGTTTGCCGAGAACGGCTGGACCATCGGCGGCAGCTGGACCGATTTCGAGGCGCTGCTACAGAAGATCAAGGACAAGGGGCTCGAGCCGCTGGCCGTCGGGCCGCGCAACAACGCCAATGGCGGCCACCTGATGGGAAATTTCCTGCAGGCCGCCGCCGGCTCCAGCGTGATGGGCGAGGTGGTGACGGCCAGGAAGCCGTGGACCGATGCCGAACCGCTGCTCGGGGCGCAGCGCGTCGCCGACTTCGCCAAGAAGGGTTACATCAGCGCACAGATGGCGGGGCTCGACCTCGAGGCGGCGACGCGGCTGTGGACCAACAAGCGCGCCGCAATCTTCTTCGGCGGGCCGTGGTTCATCGGCAATGCGCGCAAGAACGAGTATCCGATCGACAATATGGGCTTTGCCACTATCCCCACCGACATTGCCGGGGAGAGCAAGCCGACCGGCGGCATCGGCTGGAGCTGGATGATCCCGGTCAGTTCCAAGCAGCCCGAGCTCGCCGCCAAGTGGATCGACTTCATTCTCTCCGACGAGGTGATGCGGTTCCGCGCCGAACACAAGACCGGCACGCAGATCTCGCCGCGCGCCATGCCCGACCTCAACCCGGCAGTGCCTGTGATGGCCGAGGTGTTCGCGGCAGCCGCCAACGGGGTGGGCTTCAACCCGTCGGTCTACATGCCCGGCGCGGCCCTCGACACCTATTTCCAGGTGATCCAGGGCCTGATCGGCGGCCAGGTCTCGGCCGAGGACGGCATGGCGCAGATCCAGGCGAAGATCCCGGCGCTTTGACGTGCTGACTGACAGAGACGGCCCCCTCCCATCCTCCCCCATGAAGGGGGAGGTGCCCCGCCGGTGCGTTGGGCACAATCGAAGCCACAGCCTCGACCTTCACCTCCCCCTTTATGGGGGAGGCCGGGAGGGGGCCGTCTGTCTCAACGAGAACCATAGATGACCCGCCTCACCACCACAGCCGACGCCGCGGACCTCCGCACCTCCGCCGCCCCTCGCCGTCGCCGCGCCGATGGGGCGCGTGACGGGTTCGGCGCGGCTTTCGTGCTGATGCTGCCGGCGATCGCGCTCTATGCGCTGTTCAGCCTGACGCCGATCGTCGCCACGATCTGGATCAGCTTCACCAATTCGGGCGGCTTCAATACCGAGGCCAGCTTCGTCGGCCTCGACAACTACGTGCGCGCCACCGAGGACCCGATCATCTGGCAGAGTCTGGGCCGGACCTTCCTGTGGCTCGGCTACCATGTGGTGCTGGCCGGTGGCCTGGGGCTCGCGCTGGCGCTGGCGATCGGCCGGCTGAGCCGCACCCGGGTGTTCTTTCGCACCGCTTTCTTCCTGCCGCACCTCGTCTCCTTGGCCGTAGTGGGGGTGATCTGGGCAAATATCTACGATCCGTTCTACGGGCTCATCAACACGGCACTGACCCAATGGGGCTTGGCGAGCTGGGCCAAGGGCTGGCTGTCGGACCCGCTGCTGGTGCTGTTCTCGGTGAATGTCGCGAGCTCCTGGCAGGGCTTCGGGCTCTACATGCTGCTGTTCATCGCCGGGCTGCAGAACATCGATCATACCCTCTACGAGGCGGCCGAGATCGACGGCGCCAATGCTTGGCAGAAGCTCTGGAACGTGACGCTGCCCGGCCTCAGCGAAGTGATGACGTTCGTCCTGTCGCTCGCCATGATCAACGGGCTCAAGGGCTTTGCCACGGTGTTCGTGATGACCAATGGCGGACCGTTCTATGCCAGCGAGATCATCACCACCTACATCTACCGGCTCGCCTTCCAGGCGCAGGACCATGGGCTTGCCGCGGTGCTCTGCATCCTTATGAGCGTCCTCGCCATCACCATCACCGTTACCTTCAATCGCTGGCGCGCGAGGGCATCCGCATGAGTACCCGCAAGCCCTCCGAGTGGCCGATGGTGCTGCTGCTGCTGCCGGTCTTCGCCATCATCCTCGGGCCATTCCTGTGGCTCGTGGTCTCCAGCCTCAAGACCGAGGCGGAGATCGGTCGCGGCGATCCGTTCGCGCTGCCCAAGCAGCTGATGTGGCAGAACTACGCCGATGCCTGGAATGTCGGCGGCTTCGGCTCGTTGATCGGCAACAGCCTGATCAATGTGGCGGGCGTGGTGGTGCTGACGCTGGTCGTCTGCGCGCCCGCCGGTTACGCGCTGGCCAAGATACGCTTTCCCGGTCGTGAATGGACCTTCTATGCCTTCATCTTCGGGCTCACCATCCCGATCCAGGCGATCATCATTCCGCTCTACCAGGTGCTGTTCAACCTGGGGTTGATCAACTCGATGGCGGGCGTGGTGCTGGCGCAGGTGTCGAACGGCATCCCGTTCGGGCTTTTCCTGATGCGAAGCTTCTTTCTCGGCGTGCCGAACGAGTTGAGCGAAGCGGCCAAGATCGACGGGGCCAACCACTTCCAGATCCTGACCCGGGTGTTCCTGCCGCTGTCGCAGCCGGCCATCTCGGCGCTGCTGATCATCTCGGCGCTCTCGACCTGGAACGATTTCTTCCTGCCGCTGGTGGTGCTGATCAGCCCGGGCAACCAGACGTTGCCGTTGGGGCTGGTGCGGTTCGCCTCGACCTATAGCACCGACTTCCGGCTGGTGTTCTCGGGCACCGTCATCACCTTCCTGCCGGTGATCATCCTCTACATCCTCACCCAGAGGCGCTTCACCGAAGGCCTCACCCAAGGCGCATTGAAAGGCTGAGCCATGCCGCATCACGTCCAGCGGGAGATCCGCTACAACTTCGAATACCAGCGGCGGCTGAAGGCCTGCTTCATCGGGGCAGGGGGGCACGCCTACCGCAATGTCTACCCCACATTCCGCTACGCGCCGGTGGACCTCGCCGCCATCTGCGATCTCAGCAAGGAGCGAGCCGACGGCTTCGCCCGGGTGTTCGGAGCCGAACGGACCTATACCGACCACCGCGCGATGCTCGCCGCCGAGCAGCCGGACGTGGTGTTCATCGTTACCAGCTACACCAGGGACGGGCATGTGCAGGCGACGCAGCTCGCCAAGGATGTGGTCGAAGCCGGGGCGCATGTCTGGATGGAAAAGCCGACGGCGGCGAGCCGGGCCGAAGTCGAGGAGCTGATCGCGGTCTCCAGGCGCACCGGCAGGACCATCATGACCGGCCTCAAGAAGACCTTCTTCCCGGCGATCGAGAAGCTCAAGGATATCGTCAGCGCGCCCGAGTTCGGCCGGCTGACCTCGCTGGTGGTGCGCTACCCGCAGGCGCTGCCGCCGCCCGACCAGCGGGGCGACCTCGTCGCCATGCAGTCGGTGATCGACCATATCTACCATCCGGGGGCGATCATCAGTTTCCTCGCGGGCGAGATCGAACGGGCAAGTTTCGAATGGGCCGAACCGACCGGCGCCACCATTGCCAGCCTCAAGTTCAGGTCAGGCGCCATCGGCGCGCTGCACTTCAGCGCCGGGCAGAGCTGGGGCGGGCCGCTCGAACGGGTCGAGGCGATCGGCGAGGGCAGCCACGCGGTGGTCGAGAACGGCGTGAAGCTGACGCATTACCGCAAGGCCAAGCTGCCGAGCTATGGCCGGGCCGCGAGCTGGATCCAGCCCGAGGAGAGCGCCACGGTGGTGTACGAGCCGGAATTCTCGTTGGGCCAGCTCTACAACAACAACATGTTCACGCTGGGCTACGTGCCGGAAGTGCTGCACTTCTGCGAAGCGGTGCTGGAGGGGCGGGCAGTGACCAAGGGAACTCTGGAGACGGCGCTCGAGATCATGAAACTCTACGACTTCTACGCAACGACGCCGCATGGCGTTGCGGCGGCGCTGTGAGCAGGGAGAAGGCCATGACGATCGAGACCTTCGTTTCCCGCGCCGCCGATGGCGAGCGGGTCGAAACCGGCTGGGGCGAGCTCAACTGGAAGATCACCGACAAGTCGATGGACGGCACCGAGATGACCTTCGGCACCTGCTTCATCAAGCCGGGCGAACGCAACCCGCTCCACTCGCATCCCAATTGCGAGGAGTTCCTCTATGTCGTCTCGGGCGCCTGCGAACACAAGCTGGGCGACGAGACGGTGCAACTGGCGGCCGGCGACACCATCCGCATCCCGCGCAACGTCCGGCACTGGGCCAGGGCGCTGGGGAGCGAGCCGGTCTTCGCGCTGATCATGTTCTCGTCCGGCAAGCGCCACGCGGTCGATCATGAGGGTGGCGGGGTGGCGTGAGCGGGACCCGCTCAGCCCAGGCTCGCGAGCGCCAGATAGGGGATGGCCCAGGCGATGAGACAGCCGAGGTAAAGCAGGGAGAGTCCGAACTGGCGTCGCATTTGAAGGGTCCTAATCAGCGCGCAGGCGGCGCAGGGTGGATTGCAGGCGGATGAAGGCCGACCGGACGTCGGCGATCCGGCTCTGGGCCGGCTCGTCAGCGACGACGCGTTCGAATTCCTCGTAGCTGCGGCTCACCTCATCGAGGAGATCGCGAAGGTCGGCGAACTGCGCCGAGCGGTCGGCGCCTGAACTGGCGCGGGAGAGGATCATGGCGCTGGCTCTGGCGGCCCGCTGGTTCCACTCTCCCAGTTGGGTAACGAAGGGCCTCAGGACCTGGCGGGCGCGGCGGTCGGCAAGCTGGGCGTAGGTGCCGCCCGGTTTGACGGAAGAGGTGGCGAACTGGTGCACGCTGGAACACTCCATTAGGGGAAGGTGCCGGCGGCGGATGGAGGTCGCGCCTCCATCCGCCCCTGCTCTGCCGGATCGGGCGCGAAGGGCAGAACAGTCGCCGGAGGCAGGCGCCGGAGCGCCCGCATGGCCCGCTGCCCAGGGGAGGAGCACGGGCCGGTTTTGGACGCTACTGGCCGTCGGGCTTCACATCGACGGTGACCTTGGGAACGTCGACATCCACGGTGCGCGAGCCACCATTGGGATTGACGAAAACGAAGAAACCGACAACCAGCAGGACGACCACGATGATGCCTGCAATGATACCGATGCCGGAGCTACCGCCACCGCCATTGTCGATGATTGTTGCCATCGCTCATTCTCCTTGTGCTGGCGGGGAGGTAACGACGCCGATCGCCTGCGGTTCCAAATTTATCTTGTAAAATCAAAGCTGTAAGCAAGTTGACGCCGCGTGTCAGCGGGATGTCAGCTTCGGCCGGATTCAGCTCGCGGCAGGTGCCGGCAGGCGGACCTCGACCTCGAGGCCGGCGCCGGCGCCGCGGCGCCAGGTGATGGTGCCGCCGTTGAGCCGGGTGATCTCCCGCGCGATGGCGAGCCCGAAACCCGAGCCGGAGCGGGTCTCGTCGAGCCGGCGCCCCCGCTGGCCCAGAAGCGCGATCTGTTCGTCGGTGAGGCCGGGGCCGTCGTCGCAGACCACGAAGCGCGCCTGATCCTCGATGCGGCTGCTGGTGACCCTCACCTCCGACTTCGCCCATCGTCCGGCGTTCTCGAGGATGACTCCGACCAGCTCCATCAGGTCGTGCGGATCGATGTCAGCATCGACCCGATCACCCTCGAGGTGCCAGTAAAGCTCGGCGCCGCGGCCGGTCTTGCGCATCACGGCGACGCTGCGGATGAGCATCTGGTCCACCGAGGTGACGAATCCCACGGTCTTGCTGCGAATGCGCAGGTGGCTGAGCCGCATCTGGTAGTCGATGCGATCGGCCATTTCGGTGCTGAGCAGCTCCAGCGCCGAGGCATTCTCGCCATCGCCCCGTTCGCGCAGCCGCCCTGCGGTGGCGCGGATCACCGCCAGCGGCGTCTTTAGGCCATGCGCCAGGTCGTCGGCGCGTTCGCGGCTCAGCCGCAGGGTGCGCTCGTTCACCTCCAGCAGTTCGTTGACCTCATCGACCAGCGGTGCGAACTCGAGCGGATAGCGGCCCTCGAGTTTGTTGGCGCCACCGCTGGCGATCGAGGCGACACGCTGGCGGAGCTGATCGAGCGGGGTGAGGCTGAGCTGCAGCACCAGCCAGGCGGCCAGCAAGAGGGCCGCCGCGACCGCGAGGAGGGCAACGGCGATCTGCGAGGCGAACGTGCCGATGCTGTGCCCGCGCAGCTCGACGTTCTCGGCCACCGCGAGACGAAGCCGGTGCTGCGGCGTGCCGGTGGTGATGTCGCGAACCAGCAGCGAAAGCGTCTGTCCGGCGGGGCCGGGGACGGTGGTGAGCACCGCGTCGCCGGCGCGCGGATCGGGCAGCCGAAGCTCGGCATCCCAGAGCGAGCGCGAGCGCAGCACCTCGCCGGAGTCGAGATCGACGATCTGATAGTAGAGGCCGCCTGCCGGCTTCTGGTAGCGCGGATCGGGGAGAGCGGGCTCGGCAAGCGATGGCGAGCTGGCTATCGCAAGGGTCAGCTGGTCGAGGCTGGCGCCGAGATCTTCGAGCTGATCGCGCTGCACGGTGGCCGCAAACACCAGGACGATGCCGACCCCTGCAAGGCAGAGGGCAATGATCGACCATAGCGCGACGCCGGCGAACAGCCGCGTGCGCAGGGAGTATCCACTCACCTTTCGGCCCCGGGGATCACATAGCCGAAGCCGCGCCTGGTTTCGATCACCCTGGAGCCCAGCCGCTTGCGGACACGCGCTACCAGTTGCTCGATGGCGTTGGGATCGCGGTCGGCGGCCTCGTCGTAGAGATGGTCGGCGAGAGCGATTTGCGAAATCGCCTGACCGCGGTGATGCAGCAGGTGCAGCAGGAGCCTCAGTTCGAGTGGTCCGAGATCTACCGGCACACCGTCCCGGGTGACCTGCATCTGCCGGCTGTCGAGCACGTAGGGTCCGAACTGCAGTCGCGACGACGCCAGCCCGTTGGCGCGGCGCACGATGGCGCGCACCCGCGCCAGCACTTCCTCCATCTGGAAGGGCTTGACCACATAGTCGTCGGCGCCGGCTTCGATGGCCTCGACCTTCTCCTCCCAGCGCCCGCGCGCCGTCAGCACCAGGACGGGTGAACGGCGGTCGGCACTGCGCCAGCGCTTCAGCACGCTGAGGCCATCGAGGGTGGGGAGACCAAGATCGAGAATGATGGTGTCGAAGTCCTCGGTGTCGCCGCGATACCAGGCCACCTCTCCGTCAGCTTCGACATCGACGATGAAGCCGGCCCGCTCAAGAGTTGTGCTGAGCGGCTCGGCGATCCGGTCGTCGTCTTCGGCAATCAGTACTTTCATGGTCGCACCCGCAGGGGCTTGCCGCTCCTGGCATCGACGAGGACGTGACGGACCTCGCCGGAAGACTCGAGCACCGTAACGTCGTAGACGAGGCGACCGGAGAGGCGGCGCGGTGTGATGCCGAGCATGCGTCCACTGGAAACCTGCGCCACTGCGGCCAGCACCTGGTCGAGATCAACCGAGTCTTCCGACTGCACCTGGTTGAGCGTCAATTCGGCGTCGGCGTCGGTCGATGGCAGGTGGAGGCCGTTGCCATTGCCATTGCCATTGTTCTCGCCCGGGCCGTTGCGCTTCCCGTTGCCGTTGCCGTTGCCATTGCCGTCCTTCTGGCTGCTGCTCTGCTGGCCCTGGGGGCTCGCATTCGAACTCGCCGCTGCCCAAGCCTGCGCGGACAGGCCTGAAGCAAGAAGGCAGAGGGTGAGAAGAACAAGAACATTCCGACGCATCTGCTGAACCTAACCTGCCCCACCTGACATTTGCCTGTTATCAGCAACCGGCAAGGCGCCGTCCGGGTTGCACGGCACGCGCCGGCGACCGCCGAAGATTTGCAAGCATCTGGCATGGGCACCCGTTCATCTGCAAATGCCGGTGGCGGAATGGCCGGGGGCGCGCGCATCGTCAGCGAAAGCGGCGCTGCCGACTCCATTCGGGGGGATGCCGGCAGCGCCTTGGCGAGTCCCCCGTTGCGAGGGCTCGGACTAGCTGTGGTGATGCCTGAAACGGACGGGGAGCGAGCGGGCTTGGCTGTCGGCTGCTCCCCGTCCATCTGCAAGGCCGGCCCGCAGGCCGAAGAAGGTGAACGACCGGCCGGTTTGGACGCAGGGTGGACTGCCCGGCCAACCGTTCGATCCGATCGATAGCAGGCCGAACCTGTCAGCCGCCTGACATGGTGTGGCGATCAGGCCACGAGCGGCGGGTCACTCCCCGTCGGGCCCATCCTCGAGCCACTGATCGTATTTGCGCTCGCGGCGATGCCGGTCGAGGGCGCGCAGGTAGTATTCGTCGTGTCGGCCATGCGGACGACCGTCCTGTTCCCAGAGAAAATAGGCGGTTTTGCGCACCGCTTCCCGGAAGGCCTCATCCTCGGGCGGCGGGGCAGGCCCATTGGTCTTGTCGGGCTCGCGGCTCATGTTGCCCTCAACGTCACGCTCAGGGTGAGGTTGCATTCGTGCAACATCATGGCCGAGCCTTGCGGCGGTGCTACGAAAGTACCCTATCGGCCCCGCATATCTGCCTTGAACAGAACGCAAATCAGCGCGAAGACATAATTCTTCCTCTGGTTCTACCGGGCCGAGTCTGTCCGCCAATATTCCGGCGAGGGCAGGCCCTCAAAGCTTTATGTCTGGACCCTCAAATTGAGCTCGAATGCTCCGCGCAGCGCCTATTCGCCTGGCGATGCAATGTCACATGTCGATGCCGCACAGCAGGGCAAGGGGCTGACCACCCTGTGGCGCATCATGGTGCTGACCTGGCGTCACCCCTGGATGGTGGTGATCACCATCCTTTCCTGCTTCATCTCCTCGGCGCTGCAACTGGCGACGCCGGTGCTGCTGGGGCAGGCGGTGGATCGCGCCGAGGGTGTGCTGGATGGCGGCGTCGGGGCGATCGATGCGCTGTGGACCATCGCGATCGTCCTGCTGGTGGTGTCGATCCTGCGCGGCCTGTTCACGATGTCGATGAACTACTTTGGCGAAGCGGTGGGCCATCACACGGCCTATGAACTGCGCCTCGCGGTGTACGAGAAGATCCAGCGGCTCAGCTTCTCCTACCACGACAGGGTGCATACCGGCGATCTGATTACCGTGGGCATGCTCGACCTCGAAGGCGTGCGCATGTTCTTTGCCACGGGCCTGTTGCGCGTCGTGCTGCTGGGCACGCTGATCGGGGTCGGCGCCTATATGCTGATCTCGACGGATTGGATTCTCGGGCTCCTGGCGCTCAGCTTCGCGCCGTTCGTGGCGGTCAATTCCTCGCTCACTCAGCTCAAGCTCCGCGCCACCTGGCTGGTGCTGCAGGAGCGGCTGCAGGATCTGAGCCGCGTCATGGAAGAGAACCTGGGCGGCATCCGCGTGGTGCGCGCCTTTGCCGGCGCCATGCACGAGATGAAGAAATACAACGCCGCCTCCGACGCGGCACTCGAGCTGGCGCACCAGCGGGTCAATATCCGCGTCAACTCGACCTCGCTGATGAACATCAGTTTCTTCGCCTCGATGGCGCTGGTGCTGTGGTATGGCGGCGAGCGCGTCATTGCCGGCGAGATGACCGTGGGTACGCTCGCTTCCTTCCTCACCTTCATGACGATCCTGCAGATGCCGGTGCGCCAGCTTGGCCTTCTGGTCAATTCGTTCGCCCGCGCCTCGACCTGCGGCAACCGCCTGTTCGCCTTCCTCGACCTCGAGATCGAGATCAAGGACGAGCCGGGCGCCAAGCCGCTGAAGCTTTCCGAAGGCACGCTGAAGTTCGAGAACGTCGACTTCGCCTATCCCTCGGCGCCGTTCCGTCCGGTGCTGACAGGTGTGTCGTTCGAGGGTCGCAAGGGCGAGACCATCGGCATCGTCGGCAAGCCGGGCTCGGGCAAATCCACCATCGCTCACCTGATTCCGCGCTTTTACGACGTGACCGGCGGGCGGGTGACGATCGACGGGCAGGACGTACGCGCGGTGACGCTGGCGAGCCTGCGCAAAGCGGTGGCGGTGGTGCAGCAGGACAGCTTCCTGTTCACCACCAATATCGAGAACAACATCGCCTATGGCGACCCCTGGGCCAAGGGGGCGCGTATCGCCAGCGCCTCGGAATACGCGCAGCTGCACAACTACATCATCGGGCTGCCCACCGGTTACGAAACCATCGTGGGCGAGCGCGGGGTGTCGCTGTCGGGCGGACAGCGCCAGCGCCTCAACATCGCGCGCTCGCTGATGCTGAGACCCTCGGTGATGGTGTTCGACGACAGCACCGCGGCGGTCGATGCCGGCACCGAGCAGCGCATCCGCACCGCGATGAAGCGCTTCGCCAAGGACCGCGTCACCCTCATCATCTCGCATCGGCTGAGCTCGCTGATGCATGCCGACCAGATCCTGTTCATCGACGAGGGCCAGATCGTCGAGCGCGGCACACATGAAGAACTGCTGGCGCTCGGCGGCCGCTACCGCGCGCTCTACGACCTCCAGGTGAAGCCTGGCGACGACCAGCTGGAGGCTGCCGAATGACCGAGGCCACACTCAATACCGAAGACGACAGCGAAGACCGCAACCGCCGTCCGCCCCGTGCCGTGGTCGGCTCCAGCCTCGACCGCGAGGAAGAGGTGTTCGGCAAGGCGTACGACCCCAAGATCGTGCGCCGCATCTGGGCCTTCGTGAAGCCGTATCGCAACCAGATCTACCTGTCGGTGGCGGCGGTGCTGGTGTTCACGCTTACCTCGCTCGCCTTCCCGCTGGTGATCCGCTACGCCATCGACAATGGCATGGCGCAGGGCGGCGGCGGCCGCGTGGTGCTGCTCTGGTGCATCGCCGGGTTTGCCGGGCTGATCCTCATCAACTTCGTCGCCTCCTGGATCCAGGAGACGGTGGTGGGCAAGGCCGCCGAGAACGTGCTGTTCGACATGCGGCGCGCCATGTTCGCCCACCTGCAGCACGTATCGCTCAGCTGGATGGACAAGACCGAAGTCGGCCGGCTGATGTCGCGCCTGATGGGCGATGTGAACTCCATGCAGGAGTTCCTTGAAACCTCGGTGCTTTCGGTCGGCGATATCGTGCTGCTGTTCGGCATCGTCGGGGTGCTGCTGTGGCTCGATCCGATGCTCGGGCTGATCACCATGGCGACCATGCCGATCCTGTTCATCGTGCGCCTGTTCTGGCTGCCCCCGGCCAAGGTCAGCTTCATGGCGGCGCACCACACCAATTCGTCGGCCAACGGGGCGCTGGCCGAAGGCATCAACGGCGTGCGCACGGTGCAGAGCCTCGATCGTCAGCAGGTCAATTTCGACCTCTACGAGGAAAAGGCCCGGGCCAATCTCAAGGCGCACCTGCGCGCCGCCAAGTTCGCCCAGGTGATGGTGCCGATCGTCGATACGCTCACCGGCATTTCCATGGCCTCTGTGATCGTGGTCGGCGGCCAGATGGTGCTGGGCCGCGAGCTCGATGTCGGCGTCATGGTGGCGTTCCTGTTCTACATCCAGCGCTTCTTCGATCCGATCCGTTCGCTGACCATGCAGTACTCGGTGTTCCAGCGCGCCATGTCGTCGGGCACCCGCATCGTCGAAGTGCTCGATGTGCCGGTCAATATCGAGGACAAGCCCGATGCCTTCCCGTTGACTGCGGGGATGGATGGCTCGGTCGAGTTCAAGGATGTCACCTTCGGCTACCGCAAGGGGCTGCCGGTGCTGAAGAATGTGAGCTTCCGGGTCAATCCGGGCGAGACCGTCGCCATTGTCGGCCCCACCGGCTCGGGCAAATCGAGCTGCATGTCGCTGGTGCACCGCTTCTACGACGTGTGGGACGGTTCGGTGACCGTGGGGGGGCACGACGTGCGCGACGTTACCCAGGATTCCCTGGGCGAGCAGGTGGCCATGGTGCTGCAGGAGCCGTTCCTGTTCACCGGCACGGTGATCGAGAACATCCGCTACAACAAGGAGAGCGCCACCCGCGAGCAGGTGATCGAGGCGGCCAAGGCGGTGGGCGCGCATGATTTCATCATGTCGCTGGCCGATGGCTACGACACGCGGCTCGAGCAGCGCGGCGG
The DNA here is from genome assembly GCF_001402915.1 of Devosia sp. A16. Classification (GTDB taxonomy): domain Bacteria; phylum Pseudomonadota; class Alphaproteobacteria; order Rhizobiales; family Devosiaceae; genus Devosia_A. The sequence continues at coordinate 508,951 of NZ_CP012945.1, read as the reverse complement.
CAACCTGTCGCTCGGGCAGCGCCAGCTGATCAGCTTCGCCCGGGCGCTGGTGGCCGATGCCAAGATCCTCGTCCTCGACGAGGCGACGGCGAACATCGACAGCTATACCGAAATGCTGATCCAGCGGGCGCTGAAGCGGCTGCTCGAAGGCCGTACCGGCCTCGTCATCGCGCACCGCCTCGCCACCATCCGCGGCGCCGACCGCATCATCGTCCTGCAGAACGGCGAGCTGCTGGAGTCGGGCAACCACGACCAGCTGATGGAAAAGCAGGGGCTCTATTCCAGGCTCTACACCATGAACTACTTGAGCTTCGACGACCTGCCGGAGAACGCCGAGGACAATGCCGGCGCGGCAGTGGGCAAGGCGACCTAGGGGCGAGCCTGGCGGATACTCCGCAGGCAGGCGGGCCTGCATTCGAGCTCGGTGTCTGCGGCCCCCCTCCCAACCTCCCCCACAAGGGGGGAGGTGCCGTTGTGAGTATGAGGCGCGTTCCAGCCCAGCCCGCCGGTGCGGCACCTCCCCCTTGATGGGGGAGGCCGGGAGGGGGTGGGGCAGTCGGCACATGGCGTGGGCGGCAGCGTCGTAAGAAGAGTCCATCCACTTAGGGATGGCGTCGTCGTCGTCGCTCCTCTTCTATGTCACGCGAAACCCATGGAGATTCGCGATGACCGCATTGCCCGACCACACCCTCAACGATGGCACCACGCTTCCGGCTGTGGGACTCGGGACCTATGCGTTGCGCGGCATTGCCGGGGCCGAGGGTATGGCCGAGGCGCTGCGCGAAGGCTATCGGCTGCTCGATTCCGCGGTGAACTACGAGAACGAGGGGGCGGTCGGCAAAGCGGTACGCATGTCCGGGGTGCCGCGCGAACAGATCCGCGTCACCTCCAAGCTCCCTGGCCGGCACCACAAGAAGCCGAACGTCACCTGGGCGATCGAGGAATCGCTGCTGCGTTCCGGGCTCGACTATCTCGATCTCTACCTGATCCACTGGCCCAATCCGAGCCAGCAGCTGTTCGTCGAGGCCTGGGAGGGAATGATCGAGGCGCGCGAGCGCGGACTGGTGCGTTCGATCGGTGTGTCGAACTTCCTGCCCGAGCATCTCGACCAGTTGATCGAAAAGACCGGCGTGGCGCCCAGCGTCAACCAGATCGAGCTCCACCCCTATTTCAATCAGCCCGAGCAGCGCGCCGCCGACAAGGCGCGCGGCATCCTCACCGAGGCGTGGACGCCGATCGGCAAGGGCACGGGACTACTGGCCGAACCGGCGGTGGCCGCTGCCGCCAACAAGCACGGCCGCACCCCGGCTCAAGTGGTGCTGCGCTGGCACCTGCAACTGGGAGTGCTGCCGATCCCCAAATCGGCCACGCCGTCGCGCCGCCGCGAGAACCTCGAGCTGGCAGGCTTTCAGCTGGACGACGCCGACATGGCGGCGATCAACGCGTTCAGCCGGCCTGACGGCCGGCTGTTCGACGGCGACCCGCGCACGCATGAAGAGTTCTGACGCCAAAACAGTCAAAGCGGCCGCATCGTCCTAACGGCAGCGCTATTTGTGGAGTTTTCAGCGCCGTAAAGAAGTGATTAACTAGACGACTACTGCTGTACGACTTTCCCGCGAAAGCGTTTCGGAGCACCGATGAACTGGCTGGTCAGAATCCTGGCAACGACATTGATTGTGCTCACCGCGTCGGCGGCTGCCCTGGCGGCGCCGGCCGGGTCGGCTGTGGGCGTCGACCCGGCGGCGGAGATCAATTCGACCGACGGGCCGCGCACGCTTGTGGTGGGCGCCGACGTCTTTCTGGGCGATCTGATCCGCACCAGTACGGGCGGCTCGGCGCAGATTCTGTTTGCGGATGGCACCAGGCTGGTGGTCGGGCCCGGATCCAGCCTCAGGATCGAGGATTACCTGCTGCGCGCCGACGGCTCGGCGGGCAAGATGGTGATCGGGGCGCTGGCCGGCACGTTCCGCTTCGCCTCGGGCAACGCGCCCAAGGATCGCTACAGCATCAAGACGCCGAGCGGCACCATCGGTATCCGCGGCACCGCCTTCGACCTGGTGGTCGACGGCCCGAAATCGACGCGGGTGCTGATGTATTCGGGCAGCACGCAACTGTGCACCCGCACCGGCGAATGTGCAGTGATCTCCGACACCTGCGAGATGGGGGAGATGACCCGCCACACGGCGACTTCTCTGGGGCTCAGCACCACCCTGGACAGCGCCGCCCGCAAGCAGCTGCGCAAGGTGTTCGTCTATGGCGCCGCGCAGCAGCGACTCGAGTCTCCATTCCGCATGAAGCAGGCAAGGAACTGCCTCACTTCCGCGCTGGGGCTTTCGCGCACCCGTGCCGCCCACCCGGAACGCGCTACCGAGGAGCGGCCGGCGCCGGTGTCCACCGGAGGGGGAGTGCCAACTACCGGCGGGTCGCCGCCAACTACGGAACCGCCACCGCCCCCGCCGCCGCCGCCGCCGAGCAGCGGGGGAGAGTGCGCCGGCCATAGCAACCCCAACCCCGGCAATTCGCAGAACTGCAGCCACTAGGACGCGTTCGCCGCCCGCGTCAGACGACGAACCGGAAAGCCTCACCGTCGCGAACGATGTGGCCGGCAGTGGGGGCGGCGAAATGGGTGCCGATGACGAGGATCGGCTCGTCGGCCCATTGCTCGAACAGGCGCCAGCGGGTGCCGCGGGCCAGCGCCGGGTCGATATCGGCGAGGGTCCAGTCGGGATGCGCCATCTGGCAGGGATGGTGGATCATGTCGCCGGTGATCACCGCGCGCTGGCCTTCCGAGGCGATCAGCACACTGACATGGCCGGGCGTGTGGCCGTTCGACGGCGTGAGCCGAATCTCGGGCGACAGCACATGGTCCTGCTCGACCAGCTGCACGAGGCCGGCGGTGAAGATCGGCCTGATGCTGTCGGCCATTGCCGCCACCTGCTCGGCCTCGTCGATGCCTTTCCAGAACTCGTACTCGGCCCGTCCGATCAGGTAGCGCGCCCTCGGGAAGGTCGGCACCCAGCGGCCGGCCTCGAGCATGGTGTTCCAGCCGATATGGTCGACGTCGAGATGGGTGCAGACCACGGCGTCGACGCTGTCCCGGGTCCATCCGGCTTCGCCCAGTTGAGCGAGGAACGGCGTTGAGAGCGCTTCGCCGCCGGTGAACTCGCGCGGCCGATCATTGCCCACGCAGGTATCGACCACCAGCCGTATCCCCGGCGCCTCGACCAGCAGCGCATGCACGGAGAGGTTGAGGGTACTGTCGTCAGCGCTGACGAAATGCGGGTAGAGCCAGGGCAATTGGCGAAGCGCCTCGGGCGTTGCCTCGGCGATGACGCCTGATGGCACCGGCAGGTCCATTTCGACGATGCGGGTGATCTTCACCCGGCCCACCTGCCAGCTCAGCACGGCCGATCCTTGGGGCGCCGGGGTCACGCGGGGACGTAGCTCAGCAACAGCACGTCGCCGTCCACCCGTTCGCTGCCCTTGAGCCTCAGCGGCGGGCGGGGGCCGGCGAAGAACGGGTCGCCCGAACCCAGCACCACCGGGTGGAGGTAGATGCGATATTCGTCGATCAACCCCAGCTCGGTGAGGCTTTTCGCCAGCACCGGCCCGCCGGCTTCGATCTCGCCGTCATGCTCGGCCTTGAGCCGGCGCACCGCGGTTTCGAGATCGCCGGCCAGCAGAGTGGCGTTGGGGCCGACCGAGTTCAGGGTTTTCGAAACGACGAATTTGGGGGTATCGCGCCAGGCGGCGGCGAAGTCGCGTTCCTCGGGGCCCCAGTCGTCCTGCTCTTCGTCCCAGTAGCGCATGATCTCGTAGAGCTTGCGACCGTAGAGGCTCGCGGCATTGTTGCGGGCCTGCTCGATGAAGTGCCGGAACAGTACCGGGCTCGGGGCGAATTTCATGTAGTCGACATAGCCGTCGAGCGACTGGTTCATTCCAAATACGAGCTTGGCCATGGCGGGCTCCAATCGAGGGGCGGCGATCCGGCGGGGTCGCGTTCATCTGCGCCGGTGCCTGTGCTAGCAGCCGATCGCGGGCAGGAACCACCTCTATTTTGCAACCGGTTGTGCGGCGCAGCCGCAGCACACGATGGCGATGCCTCCCGGCAGGCCTGTCACGCGACCGAGGCCTTGGCCGCTTCGATCACCTGGCGGATGGAGGCGCCGAGGTCCGTCGCGTCGGTGGATGCCGTTGCCGTGGCCCATGGCATTCCTTCGACCACATGGGTGCCGCGGGACGAAAGGCCGATGCCGGTCGGGGTGGTTTCCAGCGATACGGTGAGGCTGTGACTGGTGAAGGCGCGGACCGATCTGGCTCCGCTCACCTGATAGACGCGCCAATCGGTCAGCTTGCGCTCGCGCCGAAGGGGAGGGCGCCGTTTCACCATCTCGACGAGATGACGCAGCGCAACAGCACCGAGTTCGGTGTCGCTGACCTCGATCGGCAGCACCGTCGGCTCGCCGACCTCCATGCTTATCTCACCCGGCGCCGTTATGACGGAGGTGACGATAAAGCTGCGATCCGAGTAGCAATAGACGGTTGCCCAGAGCTCCATGCCCAAGCGGCGCCGCCGTGTTTCCACCGTGTCGCCCGATGAGGCGTGACTGTTCCCCCGCAGCGCCTGCAGCAATTTGTCGAACATCGCTTCCTCCTGCCGTGTGACAATAAGCCAAGCGAGGGTGAGGCAAAGCGAGGTTCGCCGGCTTGGTTGCAGCGATCTTAAGTCGGCCCTGGAATGTGACTTTTAGTCCACCTAAAATTCCTGTTGCTGCCATCACATTTTCCCCACACAAATCAGCGACGCGTGCCACTGTTCAGGCACGGGGGCATAAATGGGCGATCTCAACGAACTCCGCGGCCGCATCCGGGCCGCCATTCTGGCCGACGAGGCTGAGACCATCGCGCGGCTCACCGCCGACGCGGCACTCACGCAGGACGACCGCGCCGCCATCGGGCAGCGGGCGCTGAAGCTGGTGGAAAAGGTGCGGGCGGCGCAGTCGAGCGGCATGCTCGAAGCCTTCCTCGCCGAGTATTCGCTGTCGACCGACGAGGGCATCGCGCTGATGTGCCTCGCCGAGGCACTGCTGCGGGTGCCCGACAACCGCACCATCGACGACTTGATCGAAGACAAGATCGCGCCGTCGCGCTGGGCCGAGCATCTCGACCGCGCCAATTCGGCGCTGGTCAACGTCTCGACCCTGGCGCTGACGCTCACCGGTTCGGTGCTGCGCGAGGGTGGGGCGGGGATCGCCGGCACCATCAAGAATTTCGTGCAGCGCATCGGCGAGCCGGTGATCCGCTCCGCCGTGATGCAGGCGATGAAGATCCTGGGGTCGCAGTTCGTGCTCGGCCGCGACATCGAAGAGGCGACCCGCATCGCCAAGAAGGCCGAGCGCGACGGCTTCACCTATTCCTACGACATGCTGGGCGAGGCGGCCCGCACCGAGGCCGACGCCAAGCGCTATCGCGCCGCCTATGCCGAGGCCATCGCGGTGCTCGCCACCCGTTCGACCGCCGGTTCGGTGCGCGACAACCCGGGCGTCTCGGTCAAACTTTCGGCGCTGCATCCACGCTACGAGTTCATGAAGCGCGAGCGGGTGATGGGCGAGCTGGTGGAGCGAACGCTCGCCCTCGCCATGATGGCGCGCGGCGCCAATATGGGCTTCAACATCGATGCCGAGGAGGCCGACCGGCTCGACCTCAGCCTCGACGTCATCGCCGCAGTGCTGGCCGACGAGCGGCTCAGTGGTTGGGACGGTTTCGGCGTCGTGGTGCAGGCCTATGGGCAGCGCGCCAGCCATGTCATCGACTGGCTCGAGGCCCTGGCCGAGCAACTCGACCGGCGCATCATGGTGCGGCTGGTGAAGGGCGCCTATTGGGACAGCGAGATCAAGCGCGCCCAGGTGCTGGGGCTCTCAGGTTTCCCGGTGTTCACCAGGAAGCCCGCGACAGATGTCAGCTACATCGCCAACGCCAAGCGGCTGTTGTCGAAGACCGGGCGGATTTACCCGCAGTTCGCCACCCACAATGCGCACACCGTTGCGGCGGTGCTGGAGCTGGCGCAGCGGCTGGGGGTCGGCAACGACGCCTTCGAGTTCCAGCGCCTGCATGGCATGGGCGAGCGGCTGCACGAAATCATCCACGACGAGCAGCAGACCCGCACCCGCATTTATGCGCCGGTGGGACGGCATGCCGATCTCCTGGCTTACCTGGTGCGGCGCCTGCTCGAGAACGGCGCCAACGGCTCGTTCGTCAACATGATCGCCGATCGCGACGTCCCGGCTGCCGCGGTGGTGCAGGATCCATTCGAGGCGGTGGCCAGCGCCGTCGCCAAGGTGCGGGCGCCGGCAGAGCTGTTCGCGCCGCACCGTCGCAACTCGCGCGGCCATGATCTCACTGACCCGCTGGCGGTCAACTACCTGCTCGCCGACCGCGACCGCTTCCGGCCGAGCGAAAAGCGCTGGCACGCCGTGCCGGCCTCGCTGGTGGCCGGCAGCCAGGGCGAGACCTTCACCATTGTGAGCCCTGCCACCGGTGAGCCGGTGGGTGAGGCGATCGGAGCCGGGCCGGAGACGCTGGAACTGGCCATCGCCACGGCGCGCGACGCGGCGCCAAGCTGGGCGGCGCGGCCGGTGGCCGAGCGGGCGCTGCTGCTTCGGCAGGTGGCCGATCTCTACGAGGACAATGCGGCCGAGTTCTTCGCGCTCTGCGCCCGCGAGGCGGGCAAGACGCTCAACGATGCAGTGAGCGAAGTGCGCGAAGCGGTGGATTTCCTTCGCTATTACGCCGCCGAGGCGGAAGCGAGCGAACCGCGCCAGCCGCTCGGAGTGTTCGTCTGCATCTCGCCGTGGAATTTCCCGCTCGCCATCTTCACCGGCCAGATCGCCGCGGCGCTGGTGGCCGGCAATACCGTCCTCGCCAAGCCGGCCGAGACCACGCCGCTGATCGCGGCGCTGGCGGTGCGGCTGATGGTGCAGGCCGGCATTCCCGAGGACGTGGTGCAACTGGTGCCGGGTTCCGGCGCGGTGGTGGGCAGCGCGCTCACCTCCGATCCGCGCATCGACGGGGTGTGCTTTACCGGCTCGCTCGCCACCGCCAAGGCGATCGACGTCAAGATGGCCGACCACCTCGCCGCCGGCGCGGCGCTGATTGCCGAGACGGGCGGGCTCAACGCCATGATCGTCGACTCCACCGCTCTGCCCGAGCAGGCGGTGCGCGACATCCTCGCTTCCGCCTTCCAGTCGGCGGGGCAGCGCTGCTCGGCGCTGCGCATCCTCTATGTGCAGGAAGACGCTGCAGAGCGGACGCTCGAAATGCTCTATGGCGCCATGGACGAGCTGAAGCTCGGCGACCCCTGGGATCTTTCGGTCGATATCGGCCCGGTGATCGACCAGAAGGCAAAGGCGAAAATGGACGCCTATATCGCCGACTTCGCCGCCCGCGACGCGGTGCTGCACCAGCTCGCGGCGCCGGAGCAGGGGACGTTCGTTCCGCCGACGGTGCTGAAGGTCTCGGGCATTGCCGAGATGAAGGAAGAGATTTTCGGGCCGGTGCTGCATGTTGCGACCTTCAAGGCCGAGGAACTCGACGCGGTGGTCGCCGCCATCAACGCCTCGGGCTACGGGCTGACCTTCGGGCTCCATACCCGCATCGACGGGCGGGTCGAGGAGCTCTCCGACCGGATCCGGGCCGGCAATATCTATGTCAACCGCAACCAGATCGGAGCGGTGGTCGGCTCACAGCCGTTCGGCGGCGAGGGGCTTTCCGGCACCGGCCCCAAGGCGGGCGGGCCGAATTACCTGAAGCGCTTCTGGCGCCCGGCCGAGGCGTTCGAACCCTCGACCGGGGTCAACCCGCTCTCCGGCCTCTCGATCGGCTTTGCCATCGCGGCGGTCGACCAGGTGAAGATCGGCATCGAGCGGGTGGGGATCGAGCCGGCGCAGGAACTGTTGCCCGGCCCGACCGGCGAATCCAACACGCTCTACACCTGGCCGCGCGGCGTGGTGCTCTGCCTCGGCCCCGATACCCAAAGCGCCCTGCAGCAGGCGACGCTGGCGCTCGAGCAGGGCAATGGCGTGCTGGTGGTCGCCCCCGGGGCCAGCAAGATCGCCGAGGCGCTGGGCGCCAACGGCGAACCGATCGGCGGGCTGGACAAGAAGCTCAGCCCCGCCGCGATCGAAGCCGGGCTCAACGTCGACGCCATCATGCATTTCGGCACCGACGCGGATTTGAGGCCGTGGCGGCAGGCGCTGAGCCGGCGCGAGGGGACGATTATCCCGCTGATCACCCGGCCGAGCGATGCAGAACGGCTGATCACCGAGCGGCACGTGTGCATCGACACGACGGCGAGTGGCGGCAATGCGGAGTTGTTGGCGGGGCTGTAACTGACGGCAGGCAGACGGCCCCCTCCCATCCTCCCCCATAAAGGGGGAGGTGCCCCGCCGGTGCGTCAGGCACGATCGACGACAGAGCCTCGACTCTTCACCTCCCCCTTCATGGGGGAGGCCGGGAGGGGGCCGTCTCTGTCAGTCGGGAAAGCCTAAATCGCCCGCCCATCCTGCGCAAACACGTGATACCGCGCCGGATCGACATAGGCCGTCAGTGTCGAGCCCAGCTCCAGCGGCCGCTGTCCATCGACCGCTATTGTCAGCGGCTGGCCGTCCGCCGTGGTGGTGTAGACCATGGTCTGGCCGCCAAGCTGCTCGACCAGGTCGACCTTCACCTTGGCGAGCTCGACGCCGGTGCCCTCGTTGATGCCGATATGCTCGGGCCGGACCCCGAAGGTCACGGCATCGCCGGCGCCGACCTGGCGGTTGACCACGATTTCGCTGCCGCCGGCCCGGAGTTTTGCCCCCGCGCCATCGGCGCTTTCCACCTTGGCGTCGAGGAAGTTCATCTTCGGCGAGCCGATGAAGCCGGCGACGAAGCGGTTGCGCGGGTGGTTGTAGAGCTCGAGCGGGGCGCCGACCTGTTCGATGATGCCGGCCTGCAGCACCACGATCTTGTCGGCCATGGTCATCGCCTCGACCTGGTCGTGCGTGACGTAGATCATGGTGTTGCCGAGGTCGTTGTGGAGTTTGGCGATCTCCACCCGCATCTGCACGCGCAGCTCCGCATCGAGGTTGCTGAGCGGCTCGTCGAACAGGAAGATGCGCGGCTCGCGCACGATCGCCCGGCCGATGGCGACGCGCTGGCGCTGGCCGCCCGAGAGCTGCTTGGGCTTGCGTTTGAGCAGCGGCTCGATGCGCAGGATCTCCGCTGCCTTCTGCACCCGCTGCTGGATTTCGGGCTTGGGCACCCGTGCCGTCTCGAGCCCGAAGGCAAGGTTCTGGTAGACGCTCATGTGCGGATAAAGGGCGTAGCTCTGGAACACCATGGCGATGCCGCGCCGCGCCGCCGGCACCTCGTTCATGCGCTCGCCATCGATCAACAGGCTGCCGCCGGAGATAGGCTCGAGCCCGGCGATCATCCGCAGCAGGGTGGATTTGCCGCAACCCGAGGGCCCGACGAACACCGTGAACTCACCGGGATCGATGGTGAGGTCGATCCCGTGGATCACCTCCACGTCGCCATAACGCTTCTCGACCTGCTGCAGGACAACGCTGGTGGACATCAGATGCTCTCCTCCACAGGGGCAGTGCAATTGCCCACCGGGTCATTCCCGCGAAAGCGGGAAACTCTGTTTGGGGTGCTCGCGGCACACTCCGAAACGGAGGTTCCCGCTTTCGCGGGAATGACTCCGTGGGTGGGGCGGCAACTCTTCATCGAAACCCCTCCGGCAGCCAGCTGCGGTATTTCGGGTGGGCCGAAGTCACCGGGAAGCTGACCTCCTGGTGCGTTTCCGACGAATGGTAGAAGGCGGTGACGATTTCCAGCGCGCGGCGCGAGTCCCTGGTGGTCACCGGCATCGGCGCCAGGCCCTCGAGCGCATCCCAGAAGCGGCGCATCTGCGTCTCGAAGCGCGACGGCACGTCCTGCCAATCGGCAAGCAGCGCATCGATCTTCGCCTTGGTCTCGTCGTTGCGCGGCAGGATCTTCCAGGGCAGCTTGCCGGGGTTATAGGCCTCGTGGTCACTCTCGAAAGTGACGTGCTCGAAGGCCAGCCGGATGCGGCTGATTTCATCGGCCGAGCCGAGCGTGGCGGTGAAGCTGGCGAGCGCGCCACTCTCCATCTCCAGCGAAGCCGAGATGCAGTCTTCCACCTCGATGGCGTTCACCCGCGTCGCCACCCGGCCGAACAGGCTTTTCGGCTCGCCCATCAGGTAGGTGAAGATATCGTGCGGGTGGATCGCATGGGTCATCAACACGCCACCGAGTTCGGTCTTCCACTTGCCGCGCCAGGGCACGGTGTAATAATCCGGCCCGCGCCGCCACAGCGTCTCGACGGTGCCGACATACGGCTTGCCGGCGATCCCCGCCTCGATGATGCGCTTGACCTGCTCGATGCCGTTGCCGAAGCGATACTGGAACACCGGCATCAGCTTGCCGCGGCTCTGCGCTTCGAGCGCGATGATCTCGTCGACTTCGGCGAGCGAGCCGACCAGCGGCTTCTCGCAGACCACGTGCTTGCCGGCCTTGAGCCCCGCGACCAGCATCGGATGGTGCACCATGGGCGGGGTGCAGATATCGATGATGTCGAGATCGTCCATCTTCAGCAGGTCGTCAAAGTTCTCGACCCGCCGTTCGATGCCGAACTCGTCGGCGAGCGCGTTGCGCCGCACGGGGTCGAGATCGCAGATGGCGATGACCTTGAAGCGGTCCTTGTTGGTCTCGTAGCCCTCGACGATGTGGCTCTTGCCGATGCCGCCGCCCACTACAGCGACTGTGTAAACCCTGCTCATTGCTGCCAAACCGTCCCGACTTCAGCCAGTTTCTGCGCCGTCAGCGCCAGTTCCATCGCCTTGAAGGCGCGCACCTGCGGCATCGCCGTCTCGGTGCGGTTGAGCACGTCGGCGATCAGCTGCCGTCCGTAGGGCAGGTCCTGGTCCGAGCAATCGATGTGCCGGGTGCCGGTCTTGTCGACGAGGAACAGGTGATCGGTGCCCGGCCGCCCGGCGATGTCGATATATTTGCGGAGCTCGATATAGCCCTCGGTGCCGAGGATGGTGAGCCGCCCGTCGCCCCAGGTGGGGAGCCCCGCTGGGGTGAACCAATCCACCCGCACGTAGCCGGTGGTCGTGGGTGTTCTGAGGTGCATGTCGCCGACATCCTGCAGCCCGGGTCTATTGGGATTGGCGCGGTTGTTCACCGAGGCCGACACCACTTCGGCATCAGTGTCGGTGCCGGAAAAGAACAGGAACTGCTCGCACTGGTGGCTGCCGATATCGCAGAGGATGCCGCCATAGAGCTGGCGATCGAAGAACCACTCCGGCCGCTGGTTGTTGCGGATGGCATGCGGCCCGAGCCCGACGGTGTTGATCACCTGGCCGATGGCCCCGGCCTTGACCAGCTCGCCGGCCCTGACGGTGGAGCGGGTCTCGAAATGCTCGGAATAGCAGACCGAATAGATGCGGCCGGTCTCGGCCTGCACCCGCTTGATCTCGGCCAGCTGCTCGAGGCTGGTCATCCCCGGCTTGTCGCTCATCACGTCCTTGCCATGCCGCATCGCCGCAATCGAGATGGCGGCGCGCTCGGAGAGGATGGCGGCGGTCATCACCAGTGCGATTGTGGGGTCTTCGAGGATGGCCCGCTGGTCGGCGACCCGCTTCGCCTGCGGGTACTTGGCGCTGAACTCGGCGGCGAGATCATCCTCGGGCGAATGAAAGGCGACAAGCTCGGCGCCCTCGCGCAGCAGGCAGTTCACCTGGCCGTAGATATGGGAATGGTTGAGGCCGATGGCGGCGAATTTGATGGGCATTATCACTACTGCTGAGTTTGAGCGGATTGCGGCGAAGCCGACTCTTCACCTCCCCCTTCATGGGGGAGGCCGGGAGGGGGTCGTCTTGGGTTGCGGGTGGGCGTCTTTCCGGCAAGCGCGGAACTCAGGACAGTGAACACCCCATCCTCGTTCTGCACTACGTCATCATTGGAGAAGCGCAGCACGGCATAGCCCTCGTAGCGCAGGAACTCATCGCGGAGCGCGTCGGCTTCCTGGGTGTGGCCATGAGTTTCGCCATCGACCTCGATCACCAGTCGCGCTGCATGGCAGGCGAAGTCGACATAGTAGGGGCCGATCTGCTCCTGTCGGCGGAAATGGTGGCCGGCGCTGCGGAACGTGTGAAGCAGCCGCCACATCCGGCGCTCGGGTACGGTGGGATTGACGCGTAGCTCTCTTTCGCGGCGGGTGCTCATGGGGTGATGGAACCGCGGCAGACGGCCCCCTCCCATCCTCCCCCATGAAGGGGGAGGTGCCGCATCGAGTGATTTGCACGATCGAAGACAGAGCCCCTACTCTTCACCTCCCCCTTTATGGGGGAGGCCGGGAGGGGGCCGTCTCTGTCAGTCGGCACCAGCGAAGCGAAGCGTGATGTCACCGCTTCATCCCCGTCGTCGCGATCCCTTCGATCAGCAGGCGCTGGAAGAACAGGAAGAACAGGAAGATCGGCACCAGCGACAACACGCTCATGGCGAATAATCCGCCGAAGTCGCTTTCGCCGGTCGAGTCGGTGAAGGTCCTCAGCCCCAGCATCACGGTGTATTGCTTCATCTCGTTGAGGTAGATCAGCGGGGCGAAGAAATCGTCCCAGGTCCAGATGAAGGTGAAGATGGCGGCGGTCGCCAGCACCGGGGTGGAGAGGGGCAGCATCACTTTCCAGTAGATGCGCCAGGCCGAGCAGCCGTCCATCATGGCGGCTTCGTCGAGCTCGCGCGGGATGCCCCGGAAGAACTGCACCATCAGGAAGACGAAGAAGGCGTCGACGGCGAGGAATTTCGGCGCCACCAGCGGCAGGATGGTGTTGACCCAGCCTAACTCGCGGAACAGCACATATTGCGGGATCAGCGTCACCTGGCCGGGCAGCATCAGCGTCATCAGCATCATGGCGAACCAGAAGTTCCGCCCCTTGAAGCGCAGCCGCGCGAAGGCGAAGGCCGCCATCGAGCAGGCGATGAGGTTGCCGATGACGCAGGTGATCGAGATCACCAGCGAGTTCCAGAAGAAGGTGCCGAAGCTGATGCGCAGGCCATTCCAGCCGCGGAAATAGCTGTCGAGGCTCCAGCTCGAGGGGATCAGCGTGCCCGAGAAGATCTCGTTCTCCGGCCGGAACGAGGCCGAGAGCATCCAGAGCAGCGGGTAGAGCATCAGGATCGAAGCGCCGATCAGCGCCACATGCGCGACGACGCTGAGGATGCGCTTGCGCAGCAGCCGCGCGGGCGAAGCCTCGGTGACGACGGTCAGGCGCGGGGCAGGGGCGGTGACGGTCATCGGGCGGCTCCCCTTACGGCAGTCGTAAGTCGGCAGTCGGCAGTTGGTCTGCCGCTGCGATTGCCGATTGCCGACTGCCGACTGCCGATAAGGAGCGAAGCGACGCGCGACACGGGTGCCTCAGTCATCATAGTGCACCCAGTATTTGCTGGTGAGGAACGAGAAGGCGGTGAAGCAGGCGACCAGCAGCAGCAGGAACCAGGCCAGCGCCGAGGCGTAGCCCATGCGGAAGAAGCCGAACGCCTCCTGGTAGAGATAGAGCGTGTAGAACAGCGTCGAGTTGATGGGGTTGCCGGTGCCGGCCGAGATGATGAAGGCCGGGGTGAAGCTCTTGAACGCCTCGATGGTCTGGATGATGGCGTTGAAGAACACCACCGGGGTCAAGAGCGGCAGGGTGATTTTCCAGAACTGGCGCCAGCGGCTGGCGCCGTCGAGGCTGGCGGCCTCGTACATGTCCTGCGGGATCTGCCGCAAACCGGCGAGGAAGATGATCATCGGCGAGCCGAACTGCCAGATCGACAGGATGATCAGCGTCCACAGCGAATAGCGGGGGTTGGAAATCCAGCTCGGGCCCTCAATGCCGAACACCGAGAGGAAATCGTTGACCAGCCCGTCGCCGGCAAACAGCTGGCGCCACAGGATGGCGATCGCCACCGAGGCGCCGAGCAGGCTGGGCAGGTAGAACAGCGCGCGATAGAGCGGCAGGCCGCGCATGCCGCGGTTGAGCAGCAGCGCCACGCCGAGCGCGAAGGCGAGCTTCAGCGGCACCGAGAAGATGACGAAGGTCAGCGTCACCTGCATCGAGGCGATGAACTTGGGGTCCGCGGTGAACATGCGGATATAGTTGTCGGCCCCCACCCAGCGCGGCGCTGTGAGCAGGTCGAAATTGGTGAAGCTCAGGTAGAGCGAGGTGATGATCGGCCCGATCGTCAGGCCGAGAAAGCCGATGAACCACGGCAGCAGGAACAGGTAGCCGGGGGCGTGGTTCTGCCACACCCTCGACCACCACGATTGATATACCGCACCCCCGGCACGGGGGACTGAGGCCTCCACGGCGGGCGCGGTCATGACGTCAGGCCGCGCGGTTCAGGATGTCGGTCGCGCCCTTGACGAGCTCGGGACCGGCCTGTTCCGGCGACTTGGCGCCGAAGCCCACTTCCTGTCCCAGCGTGCGGAACAGCGAGGCATCGATTTCGCCGGCGGCGGCCGGCGGCGAGGGGGGCAGCGCCCCCAGCAGCGGCCCGAGATTGGCGACGAAGTTGAGCGCGATCTGGCTCTGCTCGTCGAGGGTGGGGGCGAGGGCGTCGCGCACCGCCTTGGAGCAGGGAATGCCGCGTTCGACACCCAGCACCTTGCTCGCCTCCTGGTCGTTGACGAAGAAGCTGAGGAACTTGGCCGCCTCTTCCTTGGCAGCGCTGAAGCCGGCGATGGAGAAGAACATCGAGGGCTTGCGATAGTGGCCGCCAGGCGCATCGGTAGCGATGCGCGGGAAGTTGGAGATGGTGATCTTGTCCTTGTTGATCGCCTGGAAGGCCACCAGCTGGTTCGAGTTCGACGGGATCACCGCGGCCTTGCCCAGGGTAATCATGGTGGTCTCGAGCGGGCCGGTATCGAGCGCCTGGTCGTCGGGGCTGACGCAGACGCCGGCGGCGCGCAGATCCGCCCACAGCTTGTACCATTCGGTGGCGTCGGCCTCGTCGAACGCCACCTTGCCGTCGGCGGTGTAGAGCGCCTTGCCGCGCTGGCGCAGCCAGTTCTCGTACATCGGTTCGGAAACCGAGCCGTCGGCGATCACCGCCTTGCCCACGCCTTTGGACTTGAAGGCTTCGCCGATGCTGGTGAGGTCGGCATAGGTGGTGTTGGGACCCGGCAGCTCGACACCGGCCTTCTCGAAGTCGGCGGTGTTGACCATCAGGGCCACCGAGTTGGCGCCGAGGCTGATGCCGTAGAGCTTGC
The DNA here is from genome assembly GCF_001402915.1 of Devosia sp. A16. Taxonomy (GTDB): domain Bacteria; phylum Pseudomonadota; class Alphaproteobacteria; order Rhizobiales; family Devosiaceae; genus Devosia_A. The sequence continues at coordinate 493,629 of NZ_CP012945.1, read as the reverse complement.
CGTCTACCTTGCCGCCGTCGAGCTGGTCCTGATCGAAATCGGCCACGTTCAGGGCGCCGCCGACGAACTCGTCGAGCGGGGCGATGGCGCTCCGCTTGGCGTATTCGACGATGTAGCGGTAATCCATCTGGATGATGTCGGGCGCGCTGCCGCCCGCGGTCTGGGTGGCGAGCTTGGGCCAGTAATCGTTCCAGGCGAGGAACTCGCCTTCGATCGCCGGGCCGCCGGCCTTGGTGTAGAGATCGGTCACCCCATAAGTGCGATCGGCACGGGCCTGGCTGCCCCAGAAGATCAGGCGCAGCGCCTGCTGGGCAAAGGCAGGCGAAATGCCGGCCGCTGCGGCCAGCGCCGTGGTGCCGAGCAGAAACTGACGGCGGTCTAGCTTCATGGTCATGGATTTCCTCCCGTTTAGTCATTGCGGGCGGCGGTGCCGACCCGATCCTTCTGGCGCTCTTGCTGGCGCTAAATAACTAACTGGTTACAACCATGAGCCGGGACGTGCCAGCTGTCAAGCAGGTGCGGCCCGGCTGCGAACGCCGGCAGAATCGCAAGCACCACGCCGCGACCGCCGGGCCGGTGCGGTGGCGAAGGCGGCATCGATGGGCTGCAATCAGCGCCTTAGCGGCGGGTGCGGAGGTAGTCGACCACCATCTGCACGGCCTGTGCTTCGCGGTCCTGGATCAGCGCGAACTGGCTGAGGTCCTTGCCGAAAACCACCGACAGGGTCTGCATGTTGGAGACGTAGAAGTAGCAGAGCGAGATGATCGAGATGTAGAGCTGCATCGGATCGACATCGGTGCGGAAGGTACCCTCCGCATGGCCGCGCTTCACGATCTCCTGCAGCTCGCCGACGATGGGCGAGCGGATCGCGTCGAGATCCTTGATCTGCTTGACGAACTTGGCGTTCTGCAGGTTTTCCACAGAGAGCAGCCGCGGGAACCACGGGTTGGCGAGGAAGTGCCGGAATGTAAACCGGATGATCCGGTCGACGGCTTCCACCGGATCATACTGGCTGATGCGCAACTCGCGCTCGCCGCGGCGGATTTCCTGGTAGGCGTCGAGCAGGACGGCCTGATACAGAGCCTCCTTATTGCCGAAATAGTGGTAGAGCAGGCGCTTGTTGGCCTTGGCCCGGTCGGCAATGGCATCGACCCGGGCGCCGTTGAAGCCCTCTTCGCAGAACTCGTCGCGCGCCGCCTTGAGGATCGAGGCCTTGGTCTTTTCGGCATCGCGCGGGCGCACCGGGGCGGGCGTGGCGGCACGCCGCCGAACCTTCACCGCTGCCGCCTCGCTCGCCATCGTTCTTGCTCCCCGCGTCGTCGCGGCTCTGCTGCCCGGTGTAACGGGACGGTTAATCAGCTGCGCCGGGCCGGGACGAAAATCGTTCTTTCGTTCAGGCTTCGACGGCCACTCTTGACGCTCCATCCTAGCGACGTGTATCCAAGTAACCAAGTAGTTACAAAAAGGGAGTGGGGGGATGGCCGAGCGGCGGCTGGGACTGATCATGCACGGCGTGACGGGCCGGATGGGCTACAACCAGCATCTGGTGCGCTCGATCCTCGCCATCCGCGAGCAGGGCGGGGTGGTGCTGTCGAACGGCGACCGGCTGCTGCTCGACCCGATCATCGTCGGGCGCGACCGCGACAAGATCCAGCGGCTGGCGGAAAAGCACGGGATCAAGCGCTGGTCGACCGATCTCGACGCGGCGCTCGCCAACCCGGAAGACGAGGTGTTCTTCGATGCCGGCACCACGCAGATGCGGGCGGAGCTGTTGGGCCGGGCGATCGATGCGGGCAAGCACGTCTATTGCGAAAAGCCGGTCTCCGACGACCTCGCCTCTGCCATCGCGCTGGCGAAGAAGGCCAAGGCCGCCGGCATCAAGCACGGCGTGGTGCAGGACAAGCTGTTCCTGCCGGGCCTCCTGAAGCTCAAGATGCTGCGCGATGCCGGGTTTTTCGGCCGCATTCTCTCGGTGCGCGGCGAGTTCGGCTATTGGGTATTCGAGGGCGACTGGGGCCAGCCGGCGCAGCGACCGAGCTGGAACTATCGCAAGGCCGACGGCGGCGGCATCATCCTCGATATGCTGTGCCACTGGCGCTATGTGCTCGACAACCTGTTCGGCGAAGTCGAGGCGGTGAGCTGCCTCGGTGCGACGCACATCCCGACCCGCGTCGACGAGCAGGGCAACAGCTACACCGCCGATGCGGACGACGCGGCCTATGCGACGTTCCAGCTCAAGGGTGGGGTCGTCGCCCATATCAACTCGAGCTGGGACGTGCGGGTGCGGCGCGACGACCTCGTTACCTTCCAGGTCGACGGCACGCATGGCTCGGCGGTGGCGGGCCTGCACAAATGCTTCAGCCAGCACCGGGTCAACACGCCCAAGCCGGTGTGGAACCCCGACCAGCCGCAGACCATCGACTTCTTCCAGAACTGGGAAGAAGTGCCCGACAACTGGCCGGCGCAGAACGGGTTCAAGGCGCAGTGGGAGATGTTCCTCAGGCACGTCGCCGAGGACGCGCCCTGGCCGTACGGGCTCGAGGCGGGCGCCAAGGGCGTGCAACTCGCCATGCTCGGGTTGCAGAGCTGGAAGGAACGGCGCTGGCTGGATGTGCCGGCGCTGGGGATTTGACGATGCTGACTGAGAGAGACTCCCCCCTCCCATCCTCCCCCACAAGGGGGGAGGTGCCTGCCGGTGCATTAGGCACAATCGTGCTCGAGCCTCGACTCTTCACCTCCCCCCTTGTGGGGGAGGCCGGGAGGGGGGTGGCCCCACGCTCGGAGGTATGCCATGCCTGAACTCCTCCTTCCCAACCCCGATCGCAGCCTGACCACCTACCGCCTCACCGGCACGCCGATCCCGTTCGAAAAGCACGCCGCCGGCGATTTCCCGCGCATCGCCTATGCCGCGGCGCATGTCGTTGCCGATCCGCTGGCGTCGAACGACCCGTGGCTCACCCCGGTGATCGACTGGGACACCACGTTCAAATTCCGCCATCGCCTCTGGGACCTGGGGCTCGGCGTCGCCGAGGCGATGGATACGGCGCAGCGCGGCATGGGGCTGACCTGGACGGATGCGCAGCAACTGATCCGCCGCGCCCAGGCGGAAGCCCGCGGACGCGCGGATGCGCTGATCGCCTATGGCGCCGGCACCGACCACCTCGCACCCGGGCCTGACGTCGGCATCGACGACGTCATCGGCGCCTATGAGGAGCAGGTCGGCTTCGTCGAAGGCGAGGGCGGACGCATCATCCTGATGGCGTCGCGCGCCCTCAAAGTGGCGGCGAAATCGCCGGACGATTATGCGCGGGTCTATGGCCGCATTCTCGGTCAGGTGAAGCAGCCGGTGATCCTCCACTGGCTGGGCGAAATGTTCGACCCGGCGCTCGAGGGCTACTGGGGCCGGGCCGACCACGACGCGGCGATGGATGTCTGCCTCGATGTCATCGCCGGGCATGCCGACAAGGTCGACGGCATCAAGATTTCGCTGCTGAGCAAGGAAAAAGAGATCGCCATGCGCCGCCGTCTGCCCGGCGGCGTGCGGATGTATACCGGCGACGATTTCAACTATGCGGAGCTGATTGCCGGCGACGAGCAGGGCCATTCCGACGCGCTGCTCGGCATTTTCGACGCTATCGCCCCAGCGGCATCTGCGGCGCTGGCGGAGCTGGGCCGCGGCAGCGACAACGCGTTCTTCGAGCTGCTCGAACCCACCGTGCCGCTCAGCCGCCACATCTTCGCGGCGCCCACCCGCTTCTACAAGACCGGCGTGGTGTTCCTCGCCTATCTCAACGGCTTGCAGGAACATTTCGCGATGATCGGCGGCCAGCAATCGACCCGCTCGCTGCAGCACCTCAGCGAGCTGTTCCGGCTGGCCGACAAGGCCCGCGTTCTGGCCGACCCCGATCTGGCGGTCGAGCGGATGAAGCGGTTGCTCGCTGTGCATGGGGTGGTTTGAGGTGGTGCTGACAGAGAGAGACGGCCCCCTCCCGGCCTCCCCCATGAAGGGGGAGGTGCAGAGTCGAGTTTGTAGCTCGATGGTGCCAGGCCCACAGGGCGGCACCTCCCCCCTTGTGGGGGAGGATGGAAGGGGGCCGTCTCTATCGGCCTTGCCATTCTGATGACCCAGCAACTCTCCATGAACCTCGCCACCCTGCGCAACGGCTCGAGCTTCGCGCAGATGGTCGATGACTGCCTCCGACATGGCGTGACCGCCATCTCGCCGTGGCGTGACCAGGTGGCCGCCGTCGGCCTCACCGAGGCCGCGAGCATCGTCAAAGCCAACGGCCTGCGCGTCACCGGGCTTTGCCGCGGCGGCATGTTTCCGGCCGAAACGCCAGCGGGTCGGCAGGCCAATATCGACGATAACCTCCGCGCCATCGACGAGGCGGCGGCGCTCGGCGCCGACTGCCTGGTGCTGGTGGTGGGTGGGTTGCCCGGCTCGTCGCGCGACCTGCCGGGGGCCCGGCAGATGGTGGCGGATGGCATCGGCGCGATGCTGCCGCATGCCCGTGCCTCGGGCGTGCCGCTCGCCATCGAGCCGCTGCACCCGATGTATGCGGCCGATCGGGCGTGCGTGAACACCATCGACCAGGCGCTCGATATCGCGGCGCAACTGGGCGAGGGGGTCGGCGTCGCCATCGACGTCTACCACGTCTGGTGGGATCCCAACCTTGCCGCCGCCATCGCCCGGGCCGGGCGGGAGCAGCGCATCTTCGCCCACCACATCTGCGACTGGCTGGTGCCAACCACCGACATGCTGCTCGACCGGGGCATGATGGGCGATGGGGTGATCGACCTGCCGGCCATCCGGGAGATGATCGAGGCAGCCGGCTACCATGGTCCGCAGGAAGTCGAGATCTTTTCCCGCGACAACTGGTGGAAGCGGCCGGGCGACGAGGTGGTGCGGGTCTGCGTGGAGCGGCTTGGCACGGTGTGTTGAGGGCTTGGAGGAGACTGAATCAGACGGCCCCCTCCCATCCTCCCCCATGAAGGGGGAGGTGCCCCGCCGGTGCTTTTGGCAGGATCGAGCGACAGCCTCGACTCTTCACCTCCCCCTTTATGGGGGAGGTCGGGAGGGGGCCGTCTGCTGCAGTATGCACTTCCCCAAAAGCAGCGCTTGCACGGCGCGGCTCACTCGCTAATCTCCCGGCAAAAATCCGAGGAGACTCCATGCACATCCTGATCATCGGGGCGGCCGGCATGATCGGCCGCAAGCTCACGTCTGCGCTGCTCAAGTCGGGGCAGGTGGGTGGTAAGGCCATCAGCAAGTTCACGCTGACCGACGTGGTCGAGCCGGCCAAGGTCGATTTCAACGGCGACGTGACGACCGTGGTTTCGGACGTGTCGCTGCCGGGCGAAGCGAGCAAGCTGATCGCCTCGCGCCCCGACCTGATCTTCCACCTCGCGGCGATCGTTTCGGGCGAGGCCGAGGCCGATTTCGACAAGGGCTACCGTATCAACATGGATGGGATGCGATTCCTGCTCGAAGCCATCCGCCAGGAAGGGCTCAGGGCGCCGTATCTGCCGCGGCTGGTCTTCACCTCGTCGATCGCCGTGTTCGGCGCGCCGTTCCCCGAAGCCATCGGCGACGAGTTCTTCAACACGCCGCTCACCAGCTACGGCACGCAGAAGGCGATCTGCGAGCTCCTGCTCAACGACTATTCGCGCAAGGGTTTCGTCGATGGCGTCGGCATCCGGCTGCCGACCATTACCATCCGGCCGGGCAAGCCCAATGCGGCGGCCTCGGGCTTCTTCTCCAATATCCTGCGCGAGCCGCTGGTCGGGCAGGAGGCGGTGCTGCCGGTGTCGAAGGATGTGCGCCACTGGTTCGCATCCCCGCGCGCCGCAATCGGCTTTCTGACCCATGCGGCCGAACTCGATACCAGCAAGCTCGGCTGGCGCCGCACCCTGTCGGTGCCGGGGCTTTCGACCACGGTAGGCGAGGAGATCGAGGCGCTGCGCCGGGTTGCCGGCGACAAGGCGGTGAGCCTGATCAAGGACGTGCCGGATCCGAAAATCATCTCGATGGTGGCCGGCTGGCCGCGCAATTTCGACGCCAAGCGCGCCATCTCGCTGGGGTTCAAGGCCGAGCAGAGCTTTGACGAGATCATCCGCATCCACATCGAGGATGAACTGGGCGGCAAGATCGGCGGGTAGGGGCGGCAGCTCACTTCGCGGGGGCCGGTGCCTAGGGCTCCCCCCTCCCATCCTCCCCCACAAGGGGGGAGGTGCCGTTCAGTGTTTGCGGCATGATCCAGCCAAATCCACCGGCCCGACACCTCCCCCTTGATGGGGGAGGCCGGGAGGGGGTGGGGCGGCAAACCTCCGACGGCACGCCTTACGCAGACACCGGCGTCACGTTGGCTCAGGTCCTTGGCAGCCATTGCTTGGGGATCTTGCAGACCATGGTGTAGGCGGGGTCGTAGACGTTGCCGACCTCGTAGCGCACCACCTGGCCCATCAGGTGGCTGGCAGCGGTTTTGCTCAGCCCGTAGTCGGTGCACAGCCAGTTGAACATGTCGTTGGTGGCATGTTGCAGGGCCTGGTCGAGCGGCCGGGCATTGCCCACCGAAAAGATTTCGGTGGCGCTTTCGCCGCGTGGCCACACCAGCTTCCTGCCCTTCTCGACGCTGAGCCGTACTTCGACCTCGTAGCTGGTCTCGATACCGGTGCCGACGATCTCGCCATCGCCCTGCACGGCGTGGCAATCGCCGAGGAAGAACAGCGCCCCCTCGACTGCCACCGGGAACCACACCGTCGCCCCTGGTCCGAAGCCGCGGTAATCCATGTTGCCGCCGTTCTCGGCGCTGGTGGCGGTGGAGAAGGCCTGGCCGAGGGCCGGTGCGACGCCGAAGCAGCCGATCATCGGCTCGAGCGGCAGCACGAAATGTTCGAGCCCCTTGACCGGCGGCTGCAATTGCGCGGTGCCGGCCTGCCGGTCGATGGACCAGTTGGCGGCCTCGCGCGAGGGCAGGTCGCGCACCGATTCCGGATCGACGACGTTGCCGGCGAGCGACGAGCGGGTCCAGCCGGTGGCGCGGTTGGGCGTCATGCGCAGGATCTCGACCTTGAGCGCGTCGCCGGGCGCGGCGCCCTCGATGAAGATCGGCCCGTTCATCGGGTTGGGCCCCTGCTGGCGCTGCACCCCATCCTTGTCGAAGCCCCAGGCATCGAGCGTCTCGGTGATGACGATGTCGCCCGAGGCGATGCTGAGGGCCGGCGGGCGCGTGCCGAGCACATTGTGCCATTCGGTGGCAACGAAGCGATGCGTGGTCATTGGGGTCGTTCCTCCTCGGGGCATAGGGGTAGCGGCAGCGGTGAGGGTTGTCACCTGGGCCGAAAGGCTTGGGTGGCAGGCGGTGGCGCGATGTCGGTTCGTGCAGGCCCGGCCACCGGCATTTTAGCGATTCGCCGGACTGTTCGCGGGCGCCGGTCCTGCGCTATCAATGGCTTGGGGCGCCATCCGTTTTCCACGAGGAGTTTACGAGAATGCTGAAGCTAGCTGCCGTCGCCCTGCTCGTCGCCGTGCTGGGGACACCGCCGGCCATCGCCCAGACCGGGGCCGAGGTCGATGCCGCCGTAACGGCGGATCTCGGGGACGCGGCGCCCTATCACATCGCGTTCGACGCCATCCATGCGGCGGTGGCCAACGACGATGCCGCGGCTCTCGCCGCGTGGGTGTCGTTCCCGATCACCGTCACGGTCGGCGGCAAGGAGCTGACCATCAACGATGCCGAGCAGTTCGCGACCGAGTACGACACCATCATCACCGGCGACATCAAGGATGCGATCCTCAAACAAAAGTGGGAGGAGCTGTTCGTCAATGCCGACGGGATCATGTACGGCAACGGCCAGGTCTGGCTGAACGGCATCTGCAAGGACGAGGCCTGCGCCAGTTTCGACGTCAGGGTGATCGCCATCCAGTCGACTGCCGACATCGGCACGAAGGCGAACTAGCCCTCAGGGCGATTCGTCTGCTTTAGTCGCTGTCGGGCAAGACCCGAGGGGCGCCATGCTGCTGCAGATCATCTTCTATGTGGCGATCACCGCCGAGGCGATGACCGCGGCGCTGGCGGCGGGTCGTCGCAACATGGATTGGTTCGGGGTGTGCGTGCTCGCCTGCGTCACGGCGCTGGGCGGCGGCACGGCGCGCGACCTCGTGCTGGGGCATTATCCGCTGATCTGGGTCGCCAACCCGTATCTGCTGCTCATCTGCTGCGCCGCGGCCGTCGTCACCATCGGCCTCGCCCGCTATATGGCGGCGCTGCGCTGGCCGTTCCTGCTGCTCGACGCGCTGGGGCTCGCCGCCTTCACCATCATCGGCTGCAACGTGGCGCTGGAGATGGGGCAGCAGCCGATCATCGTGGTGGTGGCGGGGATGATCACCGGCATCGCCGGCGGTATCCTGCGCGATGTGCTGTGCAACGAGGTGCCGCTGGTGTTCTCGTCCGAGCTCTATGCCACCGTCGCCATCATCTCGGGTACGCTCTACTATCTGGGGCGGTGGCTCGCCGTGCCGCATGATCTCCTGGTGCTGGGCACCATTGCCATCGGTTTCGCGCTGCGCGTCGCGGCGATCGTATGGAAGCTCGAGATGCCGAAATTCGTCTATGACAAGGAGCTGCGCTGATGGTGCGGCCGCAGCGCATGCAACTGTCGCGCCAAGCCGGCTTCAACCTGCAGGCGGCCTCGCAGGCGCTGAACGGGCTGCCGGCTCGGCGCATCACCCGGCCAGGGCCGTGGGGCAACCCATTCACCATCGACGACATGGCGCAGCGCTACGGGCTCGACCGCGCCGAGGCGCAGGCGAAGGCAGTGGAACTCTGCCGGCAATGGCTTACCGGCACGCTCGACCCGACATTGTCGCCGGGCGCGCCGCCGACCCGAGCCGTCATCCGGGTTCAACTCAAGGGGCATAACCTTGCCTGCTGGTGCAAGGCGGGAACGCCCTGCCATGCGGACACATTGATCGAACTGGCGAACGGATAGGCTGATGGCGCGGATAAACTACCTGACGAGCATCGAATTCGGCGCCGGGGCGCTGGCGACACTCGCCGAGACCGTGGAGGAGTTCCGGCTCAACCGGCCGCTGCTGGTGGGCGATCGCGGCGTCCTCGCGGCGGGGCTGGTGGCGGAAGCCCTGGCGCACCTGCCGGCCGAGACCCCGGTGTTCCTCGATACCCCGCCCAACCCCACCGAAGGGGCGGTCATCGCGGCGCTCGAACAATATCGCGGCGAGGGCTGCGACGGCATCGTCGCGATCGGCGGCGGCTCGCCGATCGACCTCGCCAAGGGCGTGGCGCTGCTCGCCACCCATCCCGGCCCGCTCGAGCAATATGCCATGATCTATGGCGGGCTGGAGCGGATCGGCAGCACGGTGGCGCCGCTGATCGCGGTGCCGACCACGGCAGGCACCGGCGCGGAAGTCGGGCGGGCGGCGCTGCTGACGCTCGAGGACGGACGCAAGCTCGGCTTCATCTCGCCGCACCTCATCCCGAAACGAGCGATCTGCGACCCGGTGCTGACCTATGGCCTGCCGGCGGGCCTGACCGCCGCGACCGGTCTGGATGCGCTCAGCCACTGCATCGAGACGCTCTGCTCGCCGCGGGTCAACCCGCCGGCCGAGGCCATCGCGCTCGATGGGGCAGGGCGGATCTGGCGCCAGCTCGAGACCGCCTGCCGCGATGGGCGCAACGCTGTGGCCCGCGCGGAGATGATGATGGGCGCGCTGATGGGCGGGCTGGCCTTCCAGAAGGGGCTCGGTGCGGTGCATGCGCTGAGCCATGCGCTGGGCGGGCTCAAGGACGTGTCGCTGCACCACGGCACGCTCAACGCCATCCTGATGCCCCCGGTGCTGCGCTTCAACGGGCCTGAAATCGGCGAGAAGCTGAGCCGGCTGAAGGCGGCGATGGGGTTCCCACCGGCTGCGGACCTGGCGCTCGAGCTCGACGCGCTCAACCGCCGGCTCGGGATACCGGAGGGGCTGCGCGGGCTGGGCGTGCGCGAGGACCATTTCGACTGGGTGATCGAACGGGCGCTGGCCGACCACAGCCATGCCACCAACCCGCGGCTCGCGAGCGCGGAGGATTATCGGCAGCTGCTGGAAGCGGCGATGGATTGAGGGGGCGTCACCGATCTCTCCGGGATCCTCCCCCGCCACGCGGGGGAGGATCACGGAGACGCCGGTGCTCGGCTACTCCTCGGCAAACAGATCCGCGTGCTCTTCGGCGAGCTTCGGCAACGATGGCGCCAGTTCGTTGAGATGCAGTCGCATCATCCCGACCGCTGCGTTTTCGTCGTTGCGCTCCAGCGCATCGACCACGGCGGTGTGCTGGGCGATCACCTGCGGGCGGGGCGTTGCCTCGGGGAAGCCGAGAAAGCGCACGCGGTCGAGCTGCGCCTTGAGGCTGACGATGTGGCGCCAGGCGTGCTCGACCCCGCCATGCGCGGCGATGGCGCAGTGAAAATCGTCGTCGAGGCGCATGAAGTCGATCAGCTTGCCGCTCAGCGCCACGCGCTGCTCGGCCACCAGTTCGCGCAGTTCGGCAATGCCCGATGGCTTGATCTTTTCGGCGGCCTTGCGGACCACCGCCAGCTCGATCGCCTCGCGGATGAAGCGGGAGTTCTGCACCTCGCGGATGGAGATCAGCTTGACGAAGGTGCCGCGCTGCGGCCGCACTTCGACCAGGCCGGCTTCCGCCAGCTTGATGAAGGCTTCGCGCACCGGCTGGCGCGATACGCCCATATGCCGGGCGAGCTCGGCCTCCGAGAGCAGGTGGCCGGGCCGCAGCTGCAGCTGCACGATGGCGTTGCGGACCGTGTCATAGACCCGCTGGCTCATCGAAACCTGCCGCGTTCCGGCGATCACGGGCTGGTTTACCAGCTCCAGTTCAATGGTCATGTTGACTCCCCCAACGCTGCCATACTAGCACCGGTTGGCGCGGTTGGAAGCGCTAGAGCATTCGACGTTTCAATGAAACGGCGAAAAGTTCGAAGCCGGTTAGTTGTCACGCTTTCGAGGCGTCTCAGGGACTCTTGCTGAAAGCGCTGAGGGAGAAGCCAAATGAGGCAGACGTGGCGCTGGTTCGGTCCGGCGGACCTGGCAAGCATCGACGACATCATTCAGGCCGGCGCCGAAGGAGTGGTGACCGCGCTGCACCATGTGCCCAACGGGGTGGTGTGGAGCGCCGAGGAAATCGGCAAGCGCCAGCAGCAGATCCGGCAGCGCAAGGATGGCTCGCCCTCCGGGATCGCCTGGGAGGTGATCGAGAGCCTGCCGGTCTCGGAAGACATCAAGAAGCAGAAGGGCGCGTGGCGCGAGCATATCGCGAACTACAAGCAGAGCCTGCGCCATGTTGCGGCGGCCGGCCTCAGGACCGTCTGCTACAACTTCATGCCGGTGCTCGACTGGACCCGCACGGACCTGCGCTACCAAGTGGCGCATGGCGGCACCTGCATGCGCTTCGACATCAACGACTTCGCGGTGTTCGAAATCCACATCCTCAAGCGGCAGGGCGCGGCCGAGAGCTTTGCCCCCGAGGTGGTGGCGGAAGCTGCGCGGCGTTTTGCCGGCATGGACGACAAGGCGCAGCAGCAGCTGTCGCGCAATGTGACCATGGGGCTGCCCGGTTCGACCGAGAGCATGACGCTCGACGACGTGCGGGCCCACCTCGCCGAATATTCCGGCATCTCGCCCGACCAACTGCGGCAGCATTTCGTCGATTTCCTCTCCGAGGTGGTGCCGGTGGCCGAGGAAGTCGGGGTGCGGCTCTGCTGCCATCCGGACGATCCGCCGTTCCCGCTGCTCGGCCTGCCGCGCATCATGTCGACGGCAGCCGACTACCGGCATATTCTCGATGCCGTCGACAGCCCGGCCAACGGCATGACCTTCTGCTCCGGCTCGCTCGGGGCGCGCCCGGACAACGATCTGCCGGCGATGATGACGCAGTTCGGACCCAAGGTGCATTTCCTGCATTTGCGGAACGTGCGGCGCGAAAGCGACGCCATCTCCGGCTCGTTCTACGAGGACGAGCACCTGGCCGGCAGCACCGACATGGTGCCGCTGATCGCCGCCATCCTCACTGAGGAAGCGCGGCGGAAGCGCGAGGGGCGTGAGGACGCGCAGATTCCGATGCGGCCCGACCACGGCCAGGACATTCTCGACGATCTCGGCCGCCGGGCCCAGCCGGGCTACCCGACGATCGGCCGGCTCAAGGGCCTTGCCGAACTGCGCGGCGTGATGACGGCGCTCGAGCATCGGGAGTTCGGGCTCAGGGCGTGATGGTGGCGATCCGGTTCGGCTCAGCCGCGGACGCAATCCCTTCTCCCCTCAGGGGAGAAGGTGTCGCGAAGCGACGGATGAGGGGTGAAGCGGTTCAACACGCGCTCGCTGAGAAGCTGAACCCCTCACCCTAGTTCTATGGTCCTAGCTGCACTACCCTCTCCCCTCAGGGGAGAGGGCCGACTGCAGAGTTCTGTGTTTGCTACCCTCCGGGAGCCCCATTTCGCTCCGGATGAACGCCGCGACCTTGTGCAGGTCCTGGCCACCACCTTCGGAATACTGGCGCGACTTCATTGCCAGCGCGATCCTGCGCCCATCGGTCAGCGTCACCGACAGCACGTCGTTGCGCGGCCGCTCGGCATTGTCCTCGGCCACCCGCAGCGCCGCCACCTCGTCGAAGCCCAGCTCGAGCACCACGTCCCTGCCGCGATCGTGCTTCTGCTCGGAGCGGATGCGGCGGGCCTTCGGGTCGAACGTGGTGACGCTGCTGGTGCTATGCGGCCTGAAATACAGCACCGCCGCAGTGACGAACGGTATGGCGATGCAGATCAGGGCGGAGACGAGGCGGAGCGTCGGATCGGCGATCTGCTGCTCGAGCATGATGTAGAGCGCCGCCGAGACCGCCACCGAGCCGGCGAGCCACATGGCCCGCGGCGGTTGCTGGTGAGTGGCGTAGAGCGTCAGCGCCCCATTGTTGCGCCTCAGGTCGATCATCCTAGTCCTCGAGCAGGTAGGCGCCCTTGCGGCCGCTGAGCGCCGTCTTGCCGACGATCTTCATGATGCCGGCGCCGCGCGGCGCATATTTGGCCATGGCACGCGACAGCACCAGCCCATCGGTGCCGGCGAGGATCGGGGTGCGGGCCATGAAGGCCTCGGGCCCGTCCAGCGCGATCAGGTCGGCAACCGGCTGGCCCTTGCTGACCCGCTGGCCCAACTCCACCCGGTAGGCGACGAGCCCGGGGCGGTCGGCGCGGACGATCTCGGTGGCTTCGAACGGGGTCGCTTCCGACAGCGGGGCAGGGCGCTCGCCGGGATCGGCGTCGATCAGGTTGCGCTCGCACAGGAACCCCCAGAGCCGGCGGGCGTCGTCGGCGCCGAAATGGTCGAACACGTCGGCCTGGCCGCGATATTCGAGCGTCGCGGTGGCGCTCGCCATGGGCACGGGCTTGCCGGGATTGGCCAGGGCCACCTTGCGATAGAGCTGCGGCAGCACCTCGTCGAACGAACCGCCGCCGCTGTCGGCAGCGGTCAGGGTCGCCGCGGCCCCCATCCAGTCGCTGAGGTCCTGCAGTTCGGGCATCAGTTCGGGCGAGGTGAAGATGTGGGTCAGCGCATCGTCATCGCAGTGGAGGTCGAAGACGAACTCGGCGTCATGGGCTTCCTTCAGCACCAGCAGGCGCAACTGCTCGTTGGCGGTGCGCGGCTGCTGCGCATCGATCCAGTTGGCGACGGTCTTGCGGATCAGGTTGACGTTGAAGCGCTCGTCATCGGACAGGCGTCCGTTGAGCTGAGTGCGCACCGCGGCGAACAGGTCGGGCCAGCGGCGGTTGAAGTTGATGCCGGTATTGGCGTCGTAGCGGCCGATGTGACGACGAAGCGAAAAGGTGGCCATGCCCAGCGGGTTGACCAGCGGCATCACGGTGAAGCGGGCGCGCAGCAGCCCCTGGTCGTCGGCCTGGCGCAGCATCGGCAGGAGGTGATGCAGCACCATGGTGCCGGGGTGCTCGTCGGCATGCAGCGCCGCCTGCAGATGCACCTTTTCCGGCGCGTCGGCGGGGCCGATCACATAATAGGTGAAATCGGTGCTCGCTCCGGGGGTATCGCCACGCAGCGGCACGGTCTTGCGTTCAAAGCTCAACAGGTTACCTCGTCACAGTCGGCTGAAGCTCCAGCGCACCCTGCTGGCGCCGGGCATGTGGCGAGTCAGGCGGCGGTAGACTATGCCGAACACCAGGAAGATCGCGAGCGAGATCGCGAGGAAATACAGCGCCGCCACCGAGAAATGCAGCACGGCGTTGTAGTCGCGCTCGAACAGCTCGCCGGCCATGTTCATCAGGTCCTTCTGGTCCCCGATCACCGGCAGGGTGAAGTAGATCAGCGCCGTGGCGTGGAACAGGAACACCACCTCGTTGGTATAGGCCGGCCAGGCGAGGCGGATGAGGTGCGGCCAGATCACCGAGCGGAAGGTCTGCAGGCCGCTCATGCCATAGGCGCGGGCCGCCTCGATCTCGCCGCGCGGCACCGTCATCAGCGCGCCATAGAAGATTTCGGCGGTATAGGCGACGGTGTTGAGCGTCAGGATCAGCGGGCCCAGCACCAGAGGGTTGAGCACCAACCAGTCGATGCCCAGCGGCTTCCACAGGCTGAGGTTGAAGGCCAGCGCCAGCGAGTAGAACATGAACAGCTGAATGAAGAAGGGCGAGCCGCGAAAGGCGTAGATATAGCCACGGCAGAAGCCCGAGATCAGCTTGTTGGGCGAGGCCTTGCCGAGGGCGAAGAAGATCGCGAACAGGAAGCCGAGCGGGATCGAGGCCACGGCGAAATAGAGGTTGAACAGCGCCGGCCGCGCCATCAGCCCGATATCGTTGAGGATGGGAGCGAGAAACTCGTTCATGCTGCCGCCCCGCCTGCCGTCGCCATGCCGCGGCTGGCCCAGCGGGTGAGGGCGGCGAAGGCCTTCTCGGAGACGAACGTCACGAGGATGTAGAACACCAGCAGCACCAGGTAGTAGCCCCAGCGCCAATCCGGATGCACGAGCCCGGCGGAGCGGGTGAAGTTGGGCGCGCCGAGCCGATCGGCCCACAGCACGATGTCGGCGATCTGCAAGAGCGACAGCAGCGAGGTGGCCTTGACCAGCAGCAGCCAGACATTGGAGAGGCCGGGCAGGGCATAGACCCACATCTGCCGGATCTGGAACCGCCACAGCACCTGCATGGAACTGAAGCCATAGGCGCGCGCTGCCTCGAGCTGGCCGCGCGGTACCGCGTTCATCGCCCCGTGGATGACATTGGCGGCGAAGGCGCCGTAGACGATGCCCAGCGAGACACAGGCCAGCGCCAGGTATTCGGGGGTGCCGAGAAACCAGTTGGCGGCCTCGCAGGGCGGCCAGCGGCCGGCATTGGCTGCGAGCGATTCAGGCGTGCAGACCGATTGCGCGCGGATCCATTCGACCAGCTGCTCGAAGGCCAGCGGAAAGAACAGGAAGAACAGCACGTCGGGCACGCCGCGCACGATGTTGATGTAGAGCGCGCCGAGCGCGCGCAGCGGTGGGAAGCGCGAGTTGCGCGCGGCTGCGCCGCCGAGCCCCATCAGCAGCGCCACCAGCGCGCCGAACACGGCCGCAGCCAGCGTGTACTGCACGCTGGCATACCAGCTCAGGTGCTTGCCGTTGGTGAAATAGCCCAGCCAGAACAGCAGATCGTCGCCGATCCCGTCCTTCATCCATTGCGGCAGGAAATCGAGCATGCCCCGGGCTCGAAGTTAGCGGGGCGGGCCGAGGCCCACCCCGTCTGAACTCAGCCGCCGGCGTAGATCGGGCCCTTCTTGTCCGGGAACCACTTGATGATCAGTGCGTCGAGCGTGCCGTCCTTCTTCATCTCGGCCAGCGCGGCGTTGAGCTTGCCTTCCAGCTCGTCATCGGCCTTCCTTAGACCCATGGCGACGCCGCCGCCGATCGCCAGTTCCGGCCCGACCTTCTCGAGCGCACCGCCCGAGCCGGCCACCACCTCGGTGATGTAGTTGCCGTCAGCGAGGATCACGTCGACATTGCCGGCATTGAGATCGGCCAGCGCCTGGTCGGCATTGTCGAACGACTTCACCGTGTTGTTGGCGCCGAAATGCTCGGTGGCATAGGCCGCATGGATGGTGCCGCCCTGCACGCCGATATTCTTGCCGCTAAGGTTGTCGAAATCGAGCACGGTGCCGGCGCGAACCATGTAGCGGGCCGGGTCGGGCGGGAAATACTCGTCGGTGAAGTCGATCGAGGCCTTGCGCTCGTCGGTAACCGACATGCCGGCGATGATCACGTCATAGTTGCCGGCCACGAGGTTGGGGATGATCGAATCCCAGGCGTTGACCTGGAAGGTGCAATCGAGCGCGGCGCGCTTGCAGGCTTCGGTGCCGACATCGACGTCGAGCCCGGCGGGCTTGCCAGCCTCATCGAGGAAGTTCCACGGCGCATAGGCGCCCTCGGTGGCGATGCGGATGGCCTGGGCGTTGGCGCCGGTCGCGAGCATCGCGATGGCGGCAGCGGCTGCCGCGAGAATGAGCTTGTGCATGATCTCTCCTAACGTGCCGCCGGTCTTGGCCGGCGTTGAAGGCCGGTCCCACCACCGGCACACTGGTTTGGGCCGCCCAGCGAGGCGGCGCCTGAACGGCAACGCTAGCGGTTTTTACCGTTCGGTCAATCGTTTGCGAATTGTTGCGAGGTGCGGGATCCTCCCCCGCCACGCGGGGGAGGATCACGGAGAGGCCGGTGTTGCCCTCACCCATGCCCGGCAGCGCTGAGGAACTGCTTGAGGCGGGGCGAGCGGGTGGCGCCGAACACTTCGGCGGCGGTGCCTTCTTCCTCGATGCGGCCCTGGTGGAGGAAGATGACGCGGTCGGCGATGGTCTTGGCGAACTGCATGTCGTGGGTGACAAGGATCATGGTGCGGCCCTCGTCGGCCAGGAGCTTGATTACCCGGAGCACCTCGACCTCCAGCTCCGGATCGAGTGCCGAAGTCGGCTCGTCGAACAGCATGACCTTGGGGTTGATGCAGAGCGCCCGGGCGATGGCGGCGCGCTGCTGCTGGCCGCCGGAGAGCTGGCTGGGATAGTTCGCCGCCTTGTCGCGGATACCGACCTTGGCCAGCATTTCGAGCGCCTCGGCCTCGACTTCGGCATGGGCGCGCTTCTGCACCCTGAGCGGCGCCTCCATGACGTTGCCGAGGATGGTCATGTGGCTCCACAGGTTGAACGACTGGAACACCATGCCGAGTTCGGACCGGATGCGGCGAATCTGCTGTTCGTCGGCAGGCTTGCGATGCGGCGGCTTGCCGGTGAGCGCGATCTCTTCGCCGCTGACCCTGACGGTGCCGGCCTCGGGCACTTCAAGCATGTTGATGCAGCGCAGCAGGGTGGATTTGCCGGAGCCGGAAGAGCCGATCAGCGCCACTACCTCGCCCTGGCGGGCAGTGAGCGACACGCCCTTCAGCACTTCGAGCGGGCCGTAGGATTTATGGAGGTCGGCGATTTCGACGACCGGCTGGGCAAGGGGGTTCTGCATCGGCTGCACCAAAGCCAATGCCGCGGCGGCTGGCAAGAGCTTTGCGGAACCCGCGCCGGAGGCGAGGCGTTAGTCCTGTACCAGCCGCCATAGCGGCGGCAAATCAGCAGAGAAGGAGATTGCAGATGAATTGGAACCAGGTTGAAGGCAACTGGGAGCAGTTCAAGGGCAAGGTCCAGACCCAGTGGGGCAAGCTGACCGACAACGACCTCGACATCATCAAGGGCAACCGCAAGCAGCTCAGCGGCAAGATCCAGGAGCGCTACGGCAAGGCCCAGGAAGTCGCCGAGAAGGAAGTCGACGATTGGTTCGGCCGCCTGAACTAGGCGCACCCCAATAGCCAAGAGACTGAGCCCCGCTACGGCGGGGCTTTCTATTTGGGGCTGTGCGGACGCCAAGTGCGTCCCCTCTCCCCACTGGGGAGAGGGGGGCGAGGTGGCGCGGCCGGTACGACCTCAGCGCCTCAGTTTTTGTCCTCGAGCGTGCCGAAAGCCCGCACTTCCACCGGGGCACGGCAGGCGATGGCGGCGCGTTTGCCCCAGTCGAGCGCCGCATCCATATCCGGCAGCTCCAGCACCCAGAAGCCGCCGAGATGCTCCTTGCTCTCGATATAGGGGCCGTCGGTGACCAAAAGGCCGCCATCGGGCTTGCGGCGGACCGACCTGGCCTCGCTGACACGACCCAGCCCGCCGACGAACACCACGATATTCTGGGCCTGCATGGCGAGGTTGAGGTCAGCGATGTCGCGACGCGCCTCAACACTGTCGGAGTTGGGTTCGAAATCATCGGGGAGGTGGATGGCGACGAGGTACTGGGTCATGGCTGTCTCCTCAGACTACAGTCCATCCTAATCGAACCAGGGGGGCCGGATTCGACAGCGGTGCCGCCAATTTCACGTCCGTAGCGCAAAAAAGCTAGCGGCCCCGCCCACTCGGGCGGAGCCGCTGCCACCTCGGATCGCGGACCCGGCTGGGACGATCCGAGTTTCTCGCCTGCCGCCGAAGCGTCAGGAAGCGCGCCGGAACAGGCTGATGATCAGCGAGATCACCAGGAACGCCAGGAACAGGAAGAACAGGATCTGCGCGATGCCCGAGGCAGCCCCGGCGACACCGCCAAAGCCGAGCACGCCGGCAACCAGCGCGATGACGAGGAAGAGCAGAGCATATTGCAGCATTCTCGTTACTCCTTTGCTGGGGGAGTAACGGGCTGCCGCGCCTCCGGTTCCGGTCAAAAAAAGAGCCGGGCAGGAGCCCGGCTCAAGATCCGGAGGGCGTCCGGAATTCAGGCAGCGGCGCGCGAGCCTTCGTCGAAGAACAGTGCCTGGCTGATCAGCGCCCGCACCATGTCGGGGTTGAACGGCTTGGTGACGAGGAAGGTCGGCTCCGGCCGTTCGCCGGTCAGCAGGCGCTCGGGGAACGCGGTGATGAAGATCACCGGGATCGGGTGCGCGTGCAGGATATCGTTGACTGCATCGATGCCCGAAGAACCGTCAGCCAGCTGGATATCGGCAAGGATCATCCGGGGCTGGGTCTTGTGGTAGAGAGCCACCGCCTCCTTGTGGGTGCGGGCGATGCCGACCACACGGTGTCCCAGGCCTTCGACCATCTGCTCGATATCCATGGCGATCAGCGGTTCATCCTCGATGATGAGGATGTCGGTCGCCACCTGGCGAGAGATTTCTGCCGAGGCCTGAGCCAGCAGGTCGGCAAATTCCCCTGCCGACACGTCGAGGATTTCGGCGGCCTCGTCATGGCTGAAGCCTTCCACTGCGACCAGCAGGAAGGCCTGGCGGGGGCGCGGTGCGAGGTTGGCGAGGTTGGCCGCCGCCCGGGACTCCCAAGGGAAGGTCGAGGTCGGTTCGGGCACGCGGATCGCCGAACTGGAGAACAGCGCCGAATAGAGCCGATAGAGCGCGATGCGGTCGCTGCTCGCTTCGGGGAAGATGCTGAGATCGGCGATCAGGGCCTCAAGCGTGGCGGCCACATAGGCATCACCCGACGTTTGCGAGCCGGTGACCGCGCGCGAGAACCGACGCAGATAGGGAAGATGCGGTGCGATCCGCGTGGATAGCGACATTGAATTTCTACTCCCGTGACGCTTTTAGAGCTTACCATGGAAGAGAACGGCATGCAGAAAACTTGGTTCCGCAGGGGCTGGAACTTTTTTTGTCGCGGCGCATTTAGCTTGCCGCGGCTGGAGTATGGGGCGTCAGATCCTGCTGTGGGGCGAAGGGTTTATGCGAGACAAAACAACAATGAATGATCTGGGCATGGTGCGGCGGCGTCGCGACGATGGACTGGGGCCGAACTCCGACATCGGCAACAAGCTGCGGGCGCTTTATGGAGCCGTACAAAGCGAAGAAATTCCATCCCGTCTCATCGATCTGCTCGAGCAGCTCGATGCGGTGGAAACACAGAGCAAGCAGTCCAAAACCGCGAAGGGCGAGTAATGCCCATGCAAGCCGAGAAGCCGAGCTTCAAGCGCGAACTGCTGTCCACTCTGCCCAGCCTCAGGGCCTTTGCCGTGTCGCTGTCGGGCCGCCACGATAAGGCGGACGATCTGGTGCAGGATACCGTCATGAAGGCCTGGGCGAAGCAGGAAAGCTTCGAGATGGGCACCAACATGAAGGCCTGGCTGTTCACGATCCTCCGCAACGAATTCTACAGCCAGATGCGCAAGCGCGGTCGCGAGGTGCAGGACACCGACGGCGCCTTCACCGAGCGCATGGCGGTGCATCCTTCGCAATACGGGATCATGGACCTGGGCGACTTCAAGGCGGCGCTCGACAAGCTGCCCGACGACCAGCGCGAAGCCATCATCCTGATCGGCGCTTCTGGTTTTTCCTACGAGGAGGCGGCCGAAATCTGCAAATGCGCCGTCGGCACCATGAAGAGCCGCGTCAGCCGCGCCCGCAGCAAGCTGCAGGAATTGCTGGCGGTGACGGGAGAGGGCGATTACGGGCCCGATGCGGTGTCGGCGCAAGTCACGACCGTCCCGCGTTTCACCTGATAGCGGCGACTTCCTGAGGAAGTATGCCAGAACTTCGAGAGGAAAGGCGCGACACCCGTTCGCGCCTTTCCAGTGGTCCGGCTGCGCGCTAGGCGCGCTCAGTCAAGCTGGGGTCGCGGCGCCGGGCCGCCTCGCATGCGGCAAGCAGGGCGGGGGCGTCGAAAGGCTTGTAGAGGGGGGTTGCATCGGTGAACAGCGCCTGCACCGCGTGGTCGGCCGAGGTTACCACCACGGCTACCCCCGCCGCACGCAGCCGGTCGTTCAGGGCAACCGCAGCGGCGCTGCCGAACTTGGCTTCGATGATCGCCAGCTGGAAATCCGAGAAATCGAGGGAGGCAGTGCTGGCGCTGTTGGCCACGATGGTGACCTCGGACGCACCGGCGGCACGAAGCGTCTGCTCCATGTCGGCGGCAATGAGGTACTCCTCCTCAACCAGGAGGATATGCAGGCCGTGCATTGATACGATGTCCATGACGCTGTGGCAGTGGCGGACATCGTCCGGCGTCGGGATCGGAAGATCATTTAACAAAGACATGTGCGCGGTGCGACGGGCCGCCAGTTACCAGTTGCATTCGGCCGATCATGCGACATTGTGCGCGGGACCCTGCCGGTGAGTGAAACCTTGGCCCCTACTTCGACTGCCCGTCGCGTTCCCTGCGAGGCGTGCCCACTGCGTGCCAACACGCATTTCCGCGATTTCACCGCGGAGGAGCTGAAATTCGTCTCCGGTTTCAAGCGGGGTGAGCTGGTGAGCGAGCCCGCCTCGATGATCCTTGCCGAGGGGGCCCACAGCGCGCAGCTGTTCACCCTGCTGTCAGGCTGGGCGTTCCGCTTCAAGACGCTGGAAGACGGGCGGCGCCAGATTCTCAACTACCTGTTGCCCGGCGACCTGGTGGGGCTGCAGGGCTCGGTGATCGGCGAGATGGAGCACTCGGTGGAATCGCTTTCGCCGGTGGTGCTGTGCGTGTTCCAGCGCGACAACCTGCCAAGGCTGTTCGAGAACCATCCCGGCCTTGCCTTCGATGTGACCTGGCTCGCCTCGCGCGAGGAGCGCATGCTCGACGAGAACCTTCTGAGCGTGGGCCGCCGCAGCGCCATGGAGCGCGCCGCCTACCTGATCGCTTTCCTCTACCAGCGGGCGCAGCAGGTGGGGCAGGTCAAAGGCCCGCGGCAACTGATCCCGATCACGCAGCAGCATGTCGCCGATACGCTCGGCCTGTCGATCGTCCACACCAACAAGACGCTGCGCAAGCTCGCGTCAAAGCAGCTGATCCGCTGGCACGACCGGGCCTGCGAGGTGCTGGATGCCGATGCGCTCGCCGAGGTTGCCGGGTGGAGCGGGCTGGGGGAGGGCAGGCGCCCGCTGATATGAACGAGCCGCATTGTTGCCACCCGCCCGGCCTAGCTATGGTGTCGCTCTCGCTTGCTGGTCCGGGGGGCAACGCCGGGCCGTGTCGCACCATCTCCCGACGAGGATGGCATCCAGATGCTTGATGTCAGCGCCCAGTCTGCCCAACGCGCCCGGCCACGGCGTGGGGCGGTGCGGCGCGTCGCCATCCTGGTGTCGCTTACGCTGGTGCTGGTGGCGGTGGCGGCCTCGCTCTATCTGGTGCGTACCGTCGACAGCCAGCTCGCCGACGTCACGAGGACCTACGAGATTCGACGGCAGGCACGTGAGCTGATGCTGGCCGTGGTCGATGCCGAGACCGGCCAGCGCGGCTATCTGATCACCCGCGACAACGCCTATCTCGAGCCGTACAACCGGGCGGTGGGCTCGCTGAGCCAGGCCTACCAGAACCTGCTGGCTGGGCTCGGCGACAACCCGGAGCAACGGGCCCGCATCGAGGCGCTGGTGCCGGATCTCGACGCCAAGCGTGCCGAAATGGCGCGCACCATCGAGCTGATGAGTTCGGGGCAGACCGCCGACGCGTTGGCCTTGCTGCGCTCCGATACCGGCCAGTTGCTGATGGAGCGGATCCGCAGCGGGCTCAGGCAGTTCATCGGCGAAGAAGACGCCAAGCTGATCGACCGCAACAACCGGATGCAGTTCTATCGGCAGCT
Source organism: Devosia sp. A16 (assembly GCF_001402915.1). GTDB lineage: Bacteria > Pseudomonadota > Alphaproteobacteria > Rhizobiales > Devosiaceae > Devosia_A. Next base: position 471,010 of record NZ_CP012945.1, on the reverse strand, counting down.
GACCATCGGCACCATTCTGGCGGCGTTGGCGGCGGCGGCGATCCTCGCCTATGCCTTGCTGTCGCGCAGCCAGAGGAAGGTGGCGGCGCTGTCGGAGCAGGAGAGCCGCCTGCGCAGCCAGAACGAGGAACTGGAGGCGCATGTGCGCGCCCGCACAGCGGAGGCCGAGGAAGCCCGCGGCCATGCCGAACGCGAGCGGGCGCGGCTCGAGACGCTGCTGCAGGATACCAACCACAGGATCGGCAACTCGCTGGCAACCGTGTCGTCGCTGCTCGGCCTGCAACTGGCGCGGACCGGTTCGGACGAAGTGCGCAGCGCGCTCGAGGCGGCGCAACTGCGGGTGCAGGCCATCGCCTCGGCGCATCGGCGGCTGCGGCTGGGCGCCGACCTCGAGACCACGGACGCGGCCGAGTTCCTCGCCGATGTGATCGATGACCTCGCTGCGACGGTGCCGCCGAGCAAGTCGGTGCGGTTCGAAAAATACCTCGAGGCGATGGTAATCCCGGCGCGCGACGCGACGACGCTGGGGATCGTGGTGAGCGAACTGGTGACCAACGCGCTCAAGCATGCCTTCGTCGAGGGCGAGGGCGGCACCGTCGCCATCCGCTTCGAGCGGCCCGACGGTGAGGCGACGTCGCTGACCGTCGAGGATGACGGGCGCGGCATGGCTTCCAAGGAGGGCCAGGAGGGGCTGGGGGCGCTGATCGTCAAGCAGCTGGCGCGGCAGTTCGGCGGCAGCGAGCCGGAATATCGAGAGCGCCAGGGCGGCGGTACGGCGATCACCGTGCGGCTGCCGCTGCTGGACGTGCCGCCGAGGTAGGGCCTCTGGCCGGCAGAGGCGCTGCGTGCAGCAGTGAAAGCGGCGGCGGTGGGCGTCATTCCGCCTGAAGCCGTCAATTGGGGGCAGCATGCGGTTTGTCGGGGTGTTCAACCAGGATGGCGGCACCTTCCGCACCATGGACATGGCGGCCTTCGTCGCCACGGCCGAGCGGATCTTTGCCGAGCACGGCCAGTCGATCGAATGCCGGGTGGTCGGCGCCGACCAACTGATCGCCGAACTCGAGCGCGCCGCGACCGATCCGGCCGCCGATGTGCTGCTCGCCGGAGGCGGCGACGGCACCATCTCGGCGGCGGCCGGCATCTGTTTTGTCCACGGGATGGCGCTGGCAGTGCTTCCCGCAGGTACGATGAACCTGTTCGCCCGCTCACTGGGCGTGCCGCTGCAACTGGAAGCCGCGCTCGGCGCGCTGGCGGGTGGGGCGATCGGTGCGGTCGACATCGCCACGGCCAATGGCCGGCCATTCGTGCACCAGTTCTCGGTGGGACTGCATTCGCGGCTGGTACGGATTCGCAACGGGCTCAGCTATCACAGCCGCTGGGGCAAGATGCTGGCGAGCCTCAGGGCAGTGCGACTGGCGCTGTCGCGGCCGCCGGTCTTCGACGCCGAGATCAGCACCAGCCAGGGCACCGAGCGGCGCAAGGCGACGGCAATCGCCGTGTCCAACAATGTGCTGGGCGAGGGGCATGTTCCCTATGCCGAGGCGGTCGATCGTGGCGTGCTCGGCATCTATGTGGTGCGGCCGATGCCGCCGGCGGAGCTGGCGCGGCTGGCGCTGTCGCTCGCGCTGGGCAACTGGAAATCCCATCCGCTGGTCTCGGAGCTGGAGGTCAGGCAGGTAAGCCTCAGCTTCCCTCGCCGCAAGGCCTCGGCGCTGGCGGTGATCGACGGCGAGCTGATCCCGCTGGAGCGACGGGTAGACCTGCGGGTGCATGCCGGCGGGCTGAAGGTGGTGCTGCCGGCCATGGAGAGCACACCGAGGCGCGAGGACCCGCAGATCGAGGCGGTTTAGCGCGCGAGGGTCGGCGGACGCGCAAATCCCGCAGTCGTCGCATCCCTCCCCCTTGAGGGGAGGGAAGGAGGGAGGGGGTGGTGCGGTGATCACCGATGGACCCCCACTCCCAACCCCTCCCCTCCTAGCGGACGCGGTAGCGCCGCGGGGAGGGGAGCAGAAAACGAAAACACCCCGCCACGGGGCTGCCGGGGCGGGGTGAAACTCGTTGGAACGACTGCCTCAGAGGCTGGCGGCTCCGGCTTCCACTGGCTGCTGACCAAGCCGGCGCAGGGCGTTTTCGATGGTCTTCAGGTCTTCGCCATCATCGCCGTCTACCGGGGTCATGCCTTCGGTGGCGCTGCGCTCCTTGGAGAGCGAATCCGCCTCCAGCTGGCGCAGGATGGTGATCTTGTCGGCTTCCGCCATGTGGTCGTCAGTCAGGATGGTCACGATCTTCCGTTTGATGTGGGTCATAGCTCACACTCCTGGAAATCCTTCGTTGGCCTAACCTGCGATTACTGTCAGAGATTTGCAGGTGAAGCAGATAACGCAGAGCTGGGACACGGGTTCCGGGAAAATCTGGCGATGTGATCAGTCCGGATCGTGGCCGTTACTATGACCGTGCGCGTTGCCCGGCTTGGCGAGCAGGTAAGCCGCCGCGAGTGCGCCGCCGATCGGGATGCCGACTTTCTTCATCAGGTCGGACTTCAACACCAGCGGCAGGGCGGTCAACGCGGCAGTGGTCACGAGCGCGGTTTTCTCCGCAGCGTTGCGGCGTTGGGCGGCCTGTCGCCGGGCGATACCGTCGGAGATCGCGATGGCCGCGTAGACGCCGAGCGCCACGAGCAGGGCGCCAGCGGCAATAGCCAGCGGCGCAACGATCGGACCCCACAGCAGGGTAAACCAGGCGTTGAGTGCGACCAGCGCGAAAACCAGGGCGATCAATGCGAAGAGCGCCACGGCCGACCAGGCCATGGCGTTCCGCTTGAAATGCGCCAGCAGCTCGTCGACCTCGATCCCGAGGACCGAGGCCGCCAGTGCGAGAAGGTGCATGGGACTACCTCGAAACGACCGCCAGCACGAAGCCGAGCGCGATCGCCCCGGCGACGGCGGTCAGCGGCTTCTCGCGGATAGTGTCCTTGATCTGCTTTTCCAGCTGGCCGAACTCGTCCTGCACGTCCTCGAGGGCGCTCTGGCCGCTGCTGGCGAGGTTCTTTACCTCGCGCTTGGCGAGCTTCTGGGCGTCGTTGACCTTGTCCTCCGCGAGGCTCGCCAAGGTTGCGGCAATCGACTTCAGGTCCGATTGCAACTGCTGAACCTGGGCCGACAGGTCGTCCTCGCGGCTCTGCGCCTGGCGCGCCGCGGCGCGACGGGGGCCGTTGGCGGCGCGGCGAGCCGGCGGCTTGCTGGCGGCGGCGCTGCGGTTGGGGGCCATATCAGGGGTGGATGCCATGGTGGTCGCTCCTCATGTGATCGGGTGAAACGCACGGCAGGCCCAAGAGTTCCGGGAGCCTCGCGCACCGGCGCGGAAGACAGCCGGCAAAAAGAGTGCACCCCAGTCCGGGGGCGAACTGGGGTGCGATGGCGAGCCGCAAGGGGGGCGACCTTGGCTCGCGGAGGCCCGTCAGAATACGCGCATCAACACCAGGATGATGACGATGACGAGCACGACGCCGAGAATACCGGAGGGGTAAGCTCCCCAGGAGCGGGAGTAGGGCCAAGCCGGTATGGCGCCGATCAACAGCAGGATCAGCAGAATGATGATGATCGTGCTTAAAGTCATGGTGGATCTCCCTCAGATGATCGACAGGAGGAGGGTTGCCGCTACGGCAAGAATCCCGGCGGCAGGGAGAAGCGCCGCGAGAACTGCGCCGTAATGCGTGCGCCCGTCGTAACCTTCGGGAATCCACGCGACGGCCGAGCGGGCTGCATGTTCCAGGTTGGCGATCTCGAGTCTGGTCATCGCTCTCGTTCCTTTTCATGGGTGCTACCGGAGGGAGGGCCGGTAAGCACGTCGCCTCGTGGCGCGTCAGCCAAATAACGGGGCCCGCCACAATTGGTTCCGAGGCGGCGAGAAAAGTGTGAAAGGAGGTGTGATCCTCCGCGGCGTGGGGGAGCAAGAGTCGACTGCGGTTCTGGCCGCCCCCTCCACCAGCTTCGCTGGTCCCCATCCCCGGTCGCGCGGGGGAGGATCAAGGAGAGGCCCGGTGCAAGCGCCCTCTACTCCACCCGCGCCACGTCCACCGACTGCTTGGCGGTATGGCTGCCGCTGGTGCGCAAGACGCCCACGATCGGGGAAATGTCGGAGTAGTCGCGGCCGTGGCCGATGGTAATGTGATCGGGCCCGGCCAGCATGGCGTTGGTGGGGTCGAACTCGACCCAACCGGCATGCTTGCCGCACCAGACGCGGACCCAGGCGTGCATAGCGTCGGCGCCTTCGAGGCGCGGCTTGCCCTTGGGCGGGATGGTGCGCAGGAACCCCGAGACATAGCCTGCCGGAATGCCGAGGCCACGCAGCCCGGCGATCATCACATGGGCGAAGTCCTGGCAGACGCCGCGCTTCAGCGCGAAGGCCTCGATCGGGCCGGTATCGACCTGGGTCGCATCCTTGTCGTAGCGGAAATCGCGGTGGATGCCGAGGCAGAGCGCCATGGCGGCGGCGTAGACCGACCGGTCGCCGGCGAGAGCGCGCGCATAGGCGGTGATGTCGCTATCGAGCGGGATGCGGGGCGAGGCGGAGAGGAAATGCTGCGGCGACTCCGGTGCTACCGACCATAGTGCCGACAGCTCGGCGCGCAGCCCGTCGAGGGTGGGCGAGAGATCGACAGGGTTGGCCAGCTCCTCGACCTGCACCCGTGCCGTCAGCCGCACGTCGAGGTGATCGTGCCGGCCGCCATAGGCGATGGTGGTGACCAGGTTGCCGAAATAGTCGGTGAAAGTGGTTTCCTGCTCCGGCCGCGGCTCGAACGACAATGACGAGGCGATGACCCGTTGCACGTTGGGGATCGAGATCGGCGCCACCCGCACCAAGTGGCGGTCGCCATGCACCGAGGCCTTATAGTCGTAGTGCAGTTCGAGCCGGACGTCGTAGAGCACGGCTCGCCTCCTCAGACGAAATAGGCATCGGCAATGAGCCCGGCGAGGTTGCCGATCTCATTGCGCAGCCGGTTGATCCTGGCGGTGGTCATATCCTCGGGCTCGGTGACGCGCAGCTCGGTATCGAGCGCCAGCGCCGCCTTGGCCGCCAGCGACAGGTGCCCATCCTCGACGCCGCCGGGCAGCTGCTCGAGCTGCTGGTGCAGTTCGGCGATCTGGAAGCGGACGGAGCGCGGGTTGAGCGGATCGAGCACCAGCAGGTCGACATAGGAGTTGACCCCGGCGCTCACCGAATAGCGGCGGCGATGCGTCATGACGCTGTCGCCGACTTCGAGCAGGAGGTCGAGCGCCCCTTCCGGCGCGCCCTTGCGCGTGCACCAGGCGACGCTGCCGGCGATCTGGATGCCGCGTTCCAGCCGGCGGCCGATCTCGAGGAAGCGCCAGCCGACGAAGCGGTACATGTTCTCGTGCACGAGGCCCGAGAAGCCGGCGAGCTTGCGCAACAGCACCGTCATCGCGCGGGTGGCGTCGTCGCCGGGCTCGACCCGTTGGGCGAAGTTCCGGGCGGTCTTTCGAAGGTCGGTGAGAGCCAGCCAACCATCGGGCGAGAAGCGGTCGCGAATCTGGCTGGCGCTGTGCACGGCGCTGTCGATGGCCGCCAGCAGACCCGGCGGCAGCGGCTCGGCGGCATCGACCCCGAGCCCGTCGAGATAGGCGCGGGTATCCTTGAGGATCGGCTGATCGGGGTTGGAGACCTCGGCCAAGCGGGCATTGTAGGCGCGCAGGATGCGCACCGTGGCCTCGCAGCGCTCGGCATAGCGGCCCAGCCAGATCAGGTTGTCGGCGGCGCGGCTCGGCAGGCTGCCCGAGGACATGCGCACCAGCTTTTCGCCTTCGCTCGGCAGCAGGGTGACGCGCTCGACCGGTTGCCGGCTCACCACCCAGACGTCGGCCGCCTGGCCGCCCCGCTGCATGGCGATGGCGGTGGCGTCCTGGATCGCGCCGACGCGGGCGAAACCGCCGGGCATGACGGTCCAGCCGTCGCGGGTGCGGGCGGCATAGACGCGCAGCGTCATCGGGCGCGGTTCGAGCTTGCCCTCGACATAGACCGGCGCGGTCGAAAGCTGCACCTGTTCCTGGCCGACAAACCGGCCGCCCTCGGCGTCCAGCCGATCGAGCAAGGCCTGCCGGTCGGTTGCCGACAGGGCGCTGCCCACGACGGTGCCGCGCTGATCCTCGATGGCGAGGCCGGTAGCGAAGGCGGAGCCCACCATCATGGTATCGACATTGTCGATGACGTGCTGCCGCTCGGCGGCGCCACCGCACCACCAGGTGGCGATCGAAGGCAGCTCCAGCGCCCGGCCGGTCAGCGCCTGGCAGAGGTTCGGCATGAAGGCGGAGAAGGCGCGGGTTTCCAGAATGCCGGTGCCCAGCGCGTTGACCATCGAGATGGTGCCCCGGCGCAGCGCTTCGGTCAGGCCCGGGGTGCCGATATGGCTGTCGTAGCGCAATTCGAGCGGATCGACGAAGCTCGCATCCATGCGCCGCCACAATACACTGATCGGCTGCAGGCCGGAGACGGTGCGCACCATGACCTGCCCGTGGTCGATCACCAGGTCCTCGCCTTCGAGCAGGCTGAAACCGAGATAGCGGGCAATATAGGCGTGCTCGAAATAGGTCTCGTTGTGCTGGCCGGGCGTCAGGATACCGACCCGGCCGTCGGTGGCGATGCCGCTGAGCGCATCGCGAAAGCCCCGGAAGAAGCCGGCGAGCCGATGCACATGCATTTCGCCGTAGATATCGGAGAGCGCCCGGGTGGTCGCCACCCGGTTCTCGACGGCGAAGCCGGCGCCCGAGGGGGCCTGAGTACGGTCGCCCAGCACCCACCAGCCGCCATCCGGGCCGCGGCCGAGCTCGAAGGCGCAGAAATGCAGGAAGTGACCGCTGGCCGGGCGGATGCCGACCATGGGCCGCAGAAACTCGTCGTTCCGAGCGATCAGCTCCGGCGGCAGCAGGCCGCGCTGCACCAGCTCGTTCTTGCCGTAGATATCGGCGACGATGGTTTCGAGCAGCTCGGCGCGCTGTGTCAGGCCGCTGGTGATGGTCAGCCATTCGCTCTCGTCGAGAATCATCGGCACATGCGCCAGCGGCCAGGCCCGCTCCTTGCCCTCGGCGCCATCGTATTTGCGGTAATAGACGCCGGCATCGCGCAGATATTGATCGGCGCGCTGGAAGCGGGCGGTCAGTTCCTCGCTGCCCAGCTCGTCAAGCGCCGAGATCAGCGGCAGCCAGCTCGGGCGGATGTGCCCCGCCGCATCGATCATCTCGTCGGGAATGCCCGGCAACAGCTTGTAGTCGGCGACAAGGCCGGGTGCCCCGCGCTTTCTCGCCTGCCGTTGATTCCGCTTATCCATGGGGAAATAGCGCTAGCGGATGCCGGGGGAATGGCAAGGGGGAATTGAACTGGATGGTCAAAGATTGGGGGAGGGAGAGCACGGGCGGTGCAACATGCGTCCCCTCGCCCCTCTGGGGAGAGGGTTAGGGTGAGGGGCGCCAAGCACACCAGCGGTGGCCGTTCTCTCAATCGTAAGTTGCCCCGACTTGCGCGCTTGGCGCCCCTCACCCCGTCCCTCTCCCCAGAGGGGCGAGGGGGCGCTGTGGGACGCTCGATACCCTCCAGTCAGTCCCTAAACCGGCACCCGCAGATCGAGCGTGAGCGGAAACTCCGCCGAACGCTCCTCGGTCGGCGGGACGAACGCCCCTGGCGTGTGGCCATTCGGCACGAACCGCGCCAGCCGCCGCGCTTCGGCTTCGTTGCCGTTGACCGGGAAGGTCTCGTAGTTGCGGCCGCCCGGATGCGCGGTGTGGTAGGTGCAGCCGCCGATCGAGCGCTTCGACCAGGTGTCGTAGATATCGAAATGCAGCGGCGCGTTGACCGGCAGCACCGGGTGCATGCCCGATGCCGGGTGCCAGGCCTTGTAGCGGACGCCGGCCACCGACATCCCCGCGGTGCCGGTTGCAGTCAGCGGCACGGCACGGCCATTGGCGGTGACCTGGTAGCGGGAAGGGTTCAGGCCTTCGAGTTTCACTTGAAGCCGTTCAACCGATGAATCAACAAAACGCACGGTGCCGCCGATGGCGCCTTGCTCGCCCATCACGTGCCAGGGCTCCAGGGCCTGGTTGAGCGTCAGCTTCATGCCCTCCACCTCCACCTCGCCGCAGAACGGGAAGCGGAACTCGAGCTGCGCCGCGAACCATTCGGGGTCGAGATCGAAGCCGTTGTCCCTGAGGTCGCCGAGCACATCGAGGAAATCGGCCCACACGAAGTGCGGCAGCATGAAGCGGTCGTGCAGCGTCGTGCCCCAGCGGGTGAAGCGGCCCTGCTTGGGCGCCTGCCAGAAACGGGCGATCAGGGCGCGGACCAGCAACTGCTGAGCGAGGTTCATCCGGGCGTTGGGCGGCATCTCGAAGCCGCGGAACTCCACGAGGCCGAGCCGCCCGGTCGGGCCGTCGGGTGAATAGAGCTTGTCGATGCAGATTTCCGAGCGATGGGTGTTGCCGGTGACATCGACCAGGAGGTTGCGGAACAGCCGGTCGACCAGCCAGGGCAGGGGAGCGGGGCCTTCATCCGGCGCCGGCACCTGCTTGATGGCGATTTCGAGCTCATAGAGGCTGTCGTGCCGGGCCTCGTCGATGCGCGGCGCCTGCGAGGTGGGGCCGATGAACAGGCCCGAGAACAGGTAGCTCAGCGCCGGATGCTGCTGCCAGTGGAGGATCAGGCTCTTGAGCAGGTCGGGGCGGCGGAGGAAGGGCGAATCCGCCGGGGTCGAACCGCCGACCACCACGTGATTGCCGCCGCCGGTGCCGGTGTGCTTGCCGTCGATCATGAACTTGTCGGCGCCGAGCCGGGCCTGCCGGGCTTCCTCGTAGACGGCGGTGGTGGTCGCGACGCACTCCTCCCAGCTGGCCGCCGGATGGATGTTGACCTCGATGACGCCCGGGTCGGGGGCGACGCGGATGACGTTGAGGCGCGGATCGTAGGGCGGAGCGTAGCCTTCGACATGGATGGGAAGGCCGAGGGTTTTCGCCGCGTTCTCCGAAGCGGCGATCAGCTCGAGATAGTCCTCCACCGTCGAGACCGGCGGCAGGAAGACGCACAGCCGGCCATCGCGCAGTTCCACGGTGATCGCGGTGCGCACGGTGGAATCTATCTCGTCGAGCACCTGCTCGGTGATCTCCTGGGCAACGGTCGGATCGGCGGTGAAGGTCGAGGGCTGCGGGTGATGGCCGACGCGGACTTCGACCGGCTGCTGCAGCAGATCCTCGACGTCGGGCAATTCGAGCACTGCGGTCAGCGGATCGCGCGGCACCACGTGCGGGTAGGCGGTGGGCGCTACGTGCTTCAACGAGCTCAGCGGCAGGCGGTAGCCCACCGGCGAGTCGCCGGCGGCGAGGAACAGTTTGCCGCGACGCGTGCGCCACTTCTCGGTGATCCAGCGGTTATTGCGGTCGGGCAGGGCGTTCCAGCGCTGCACCGGCAACACATAGCCGGTGGGGTTGTTGAGGCCGTTGTCGAACACCCGCGCCATGCGGGCGCGCGCTTCGGGGTCGGCCAGCTCGGAATTGGCTGGATCGACATTGGGCGGCAGGCGGGCTTCCTTCACCAGCCAGTCGCCCGGATCCTCATACGCGGCATCGATGGTTTCGGTGCCGACGCCGAGGTTGGCGGCGATTTCGGTGAGCAGGCGCCGGTCGTCGCCGGGCTTGGCGTCGGTGCGCACGCCCTCATGGGCGAACAGTTTTTCGTCGCGCCACACCGGCTGGTTGTCGCGGCGCCAGTAGAGCGAAAAGGTCCAGCGCGGCAGCGTTTCGCCGGGGTACCATTTGCCCTGGCCGTAATGCAGCAGGCCGCCCGGCGCGAAGCGCTGCCTGAGCCGGCGGATCAGCGCATCGGCCTTCTGCCGCTTGGTCGGGCCGACCGCATCGGCATTCCATTCGCCGGCCTCGAAATCGTCGATCGACACGAAAGTCGGTTCGCCCCCCATGGTGAGGCGGACATCGTGCTTGACCAGTTCCTCGTCGACCCGCTGGCCGAGCGCATTGAGCCGGTCCCAGCTTTCATCGGAGAAGGGCTTGGTGATGCGCGGATGCTCGGCGACGCGGCTCACCCGCATGTCGAAGGCAAACTCGACATTGGCGAAGCTGGTGAAGCCCGAGATCGGCGCCGCGTTGCGGTAATGCGGGGTGGCGGCGAGCGGCACGTGGCTCTCGCCGGCGAGCAGCCCCGAAGTGGGATCGAGCCCGACCCAGCCGGCGCCGGGCAGGTAGACCTCGCACCAGGCGTGGAGGTCAGTGAAATCGTGGTCGGTGCCCGCCGGCCCATCGAGCGAGACGAGATCGGGCTTCAACTGGATCAGGTAGCCGGAGACGAAGCGGGCGGCAAAGCCGAGCTGGCGCAGCGCCTGCACCAAGAGCCAGCTGGAATCGCGGCACGAGCCCTGGGCGCGGCCGAGCGTTTCCTCGGGCTCCAGCACCCCGGTCTCGAGCCGGACGATGTAGCCGATTTCGCGCTGCACGCGCGCGTTGAGCGCGGTGATGAAGTTGACGGTGTTCATCGGCGTGCGGTCGACGCCGCGCAGGAACTCGGTGAGCCGGGGGCCTGCCGGCTGCGGTTTCATGTAGATCGAGAGGTCGTCGCGCAGATCTTCGGGATACTCGAAGGGCCAGGTCTCGGCGCTTTCCTCGACGAAGAAATCGAAGGGGTTGTAGACCGTCATGTCGGCGACGAGGTCGACCTCGATCTTCAGCTCGGTGACCGGCTCGGGGAAGACGTGGCGCGACAGGTAATTGCCGTAGGGGTCCTGCTGCAGGTTGACGAAATGGTTGGCCGGCGTCACCCGCAGCGAGTGGCTCAACACCTTGGTCTTCGATTGCGGGGCGGGCTGGAGCCGGATGATCTGAGGCTGGAGGATGACCGGGCGGTCGTACTTGTAGTGCGTCAGGTGATAGATCGCGGCTTTGATCGACATGCGGTCGGATGCTCGCTACTGAGGCACAGAAACTTCCCGATCAGACGATAGCATAGAAGCTCGGCGCGGCTAGCCTTCGTAAGCGGCAGAGGAAAACATGGCGGACCAGGGGGCGATTACGCGGGCGATCCGCGCCGTCGGGCGGGCGGTAGTGACTGTCGCGGTGGTAATCTACACGCTGCTCGATGAGTTGCTGTTCCCGCTGTTCCGGCCGCTGATCGCCTGGCTCAGCGCGCTCCGGCTGTTCCAGCGCCTGGGTGAGTGGCTCGGCCGGCTGCCGCCTTATGCGGCGCTGGTGGCGCTGGGCGTGCCATTCGTGGTGATCGAACCGATGAAGGTGGTCGCCATCTGGTGGGCCGGCACTGGCCACGTCATCACCGGCACCATCGGACTGTTGCTCGCCCATGCGCTGTCGCTGCTGGTGGTCGAGCGGATTTTTCACGCCGTGTATGTGCCGCTCATGCAGATCGGGTGGCTGGCGCGGTTGCTCGGTTGGATGTTCGGCCTGCGCGATCGGGCGATCGCGTGGGCGAAGTCGACGGCGGCGTGGCAGACGGCGGTGGGCTGGGTGCGTGGCGTGCGCGAGTGGGTGCGGGGGGTGCTGCGGTAGGCAGTCGCTCGTCGCAAACGCTCCAAGCGCGCATCGAAGACGATGCGATACCCCTCATCCGGCGCTGCGCGCCACCTTCTCCCTTGTATGTTCCGTTTGTGGGTCGATAGTGATCAGATCTGACCCTGCAGGTTCTGGTGTTTTTCCGGGGCCTGTGGTCGGGGGGCGTGTGTCTCCCCTGAGCGTTCGAGCTCGTCCTTGAGCGTACGCCTCCGGCCCTTCGTGACGATCTCGAACGGTTGGTTGGGCTTTGGGCCCGCATACAAGGCAGAGCATCATGATCGCTTCCCCCGACTACGTCAGCGTCGACGTATCCAAGCAGCACCTGGACCTGGCCATAACCGAGACCGCGGTGCTTCGTGTTTCCAATACTCAGGCAGGGGTGCGCCGCCTGATCGTGCGGCTCGGGACGCTGAGGCGGCCGCACGTGGTGTGTGAAGCCACTGGCAGCTATACCCGACTGATGGCTCGCGAACTGGCTGAACACGGCATTGCCCTGAGCAAGGTCAACCCCCGCCGGGTGAGGGATCTGGCCCGTGCCGACGGGCAGATGGCCAAGACCGATGCGATTGACGCGCAGGCCATCCTGCGCTTCGCTCGCCTCATGCAGCCACAGCCCGATCCGCACGATCCCTATGCCCTGGAGCTGACCGACCTGGTACGTCGGCGTCGGCAGATGGTGGACATGCTGGCCATGGAGAAGCAGCGCAGCGAGCACCCCGAGGGCCAGACGATCAAGGCCAGCATCAAGGCCCATATCGACTTCCTGAGTACTCAGATCGCCGCCATCGATAAGCAGATCACCGAGCACATCGCACAGCATGCCGGCCTGCACCGCCGGGCCGAACTGCTGGCCTCCATTCCCGGCATCGGCCGGGTCACGGCAGCCGTACTCATCGCCGAGATGCCCGAGTTGGGCAGCATCGGTAACAAGCAGGCAGCAGCTCTGGCGGGGGTGGCGCCCTTCGTGCACGACAGCGGCCAGATGCGAGGCCAAGCTCATATCGCGGGCGGTCGATTGTCGGTGCGCTGCGCCCTCTACATGGCCACAATCTCAGCCATCCGCGCCAACCCACCCATCAAAACCTTCTATCAAAGGCTCCGCAGCCAAGGCAAACCGGCAAAGCTGGCCATCGTCGCCGCCATGCGAAAGCTGCTCACGACCGCAAACGCCATCCTCGCAAACGACGCACCTTGGATCCCAAGCCCAGCTTGACTTCAAACACGGTTGCTCAAGGGGAGAAGGCACCCGACTGAGAGCTCTCGGTTCAATCGCCTTCTCCCCTTGAGGGTGCCCGAAGGGCGGATGAGGGGTACGCGCAGCGAAGCGTAGCGCGCTTGGAGCAAAGCGACGAGCGACTGTGAGGGTCGACAGTCAGCGCTTCTTCTTGCCCTTGATCTCCTCGCGCATGGCGGTGCGCGATTCCATCAGGAACGCCTCGACCTCCTCGAGGCTGGCGGAGAAATCGTAGCCGGCATTGCCGAAGACGATCTCGAAAGTCTCGTCGTCGCGCAGCATGTAGCCGCCATGCGCCTCGATCTTGGGGTTGCGCTTTTCGGCGATCAGCAGGCTGACGCCGAACGGCCGGCCGATGCGGCGGACGCGGCGCTCGATGGCGGCGAGGGTGTTGGCGCGGCTGCCCATGATTTGCCTCCGAAGCTCGAGTTTGCCCACCCATAGCGATTGAGCGGCCTCGCTGCCAATGCTTTAGTGCCTCATGGCTTTTACCCTCAGGCAGCTGCAATATTTCATCTCGGTTGCCGAGGAGGGAACCGTTTCGGGGGCGGCGCAGTCGCTGTCGATCAGCCAGTCGGCGGTGACCGATGCGATCAAGGAGCTGGAATCCGACCTCGGGGTGACGCTGTTCGAGCGGCATCGGCGTGGGCTCACCATCACCCACAAGGGCCATCAGTTCTATCGCCACGCCGCCCGCATCCTTGCCAGCGTGTCGGATGCGCGCCGCAGTTTCGGCGAGGCGGAAGCGCCTGTCGGAGGTAACCTGCAACTGGGCGTGACCTCGCTGGTCGCCGGCTATGTGCTGTCGGACCTGTTGGCGCGCTACCGGCGGGCCTATCCGGGCGTCAATGTCACGGCGATCGAGGACAATGGCGATTACCTCGAGCACCTGTTGATCGGTGGCGAGCTCGACGTGGCGGTGATGGTGATCTCCAATTTGAGGGACCGCGTGGCGCTGCAGGCCGAGATCTTCGAGACCTCGCCCTATCGGCTGTGGCTGCCGCTCGGGCACCGGCTGGCCGGCGCCGACATCATCTCGGTCTCCGATATCGTGCCGGAACCGCTGATCATGCTGACGGTGGACGAGACCGAGGAGAACACCGGCAAGCTCCTCGCCGCGTTCAGCGCCCGGCCCAATGTGGCGTTCCGCACCCGCTCGGTCGAAGCAGTGCGCAGCCTCGTCGCCACCGGGGCGGGCATCGCGCTGCTGCCCGACCTGGTCTACCGGCCGTGGTCGCTGGAAGGCGACCGGATCGAGAGCCGCGACATTTCCGGCGCGCTGCCGGTAGTGCAGGTCGGGATGGTCTGGCGCCGCGGCAGCCGGCTGACCCAGGCAGCACGGGACTTCATCGGCCTGGCGCAACAGCAACACGCACCAAGGGGCAGGGCGGCGCAGGAGCGGTGAGAGTGGTAGCCTGCGCAGCTTTGCCTCGGCGCTGGCAGCCCTATCCCTTCTCCCCTCAGGGGAGAAGGTGGCGCGTAGCGCCGGTTGAGGGGTGAGGCGGTGCAGCGAGCGCTCGTTGAGAAGCTGAACCCCTCACCAGTTCCGCTACGGACCTACGGTCCTAGCTGCACTACCCTCCTAGGGGCGCGAGAGCGCTCCCGAGGGCGAGGGGAACAGTGGCGGACCCCCTAGGACAACTCCAGCTATCGGAAAATCCGAAAGCTTCCCTCGGACGAATGCATTTGCGCATAGCAAACCGCTCGATAAGCTCCGAGGCAAGGGCGTGAGGCGCATTTGGGAGCGCCGCCCGAGCAGGGAGAAATCGATGAAATCCATCCTCAAGACGTGTACGGCCTTGACTATGGTTGCGACCTTCACCGGTCAGGTGGCTGCGCAGCAGATGCTGCAGTCGCTCGGCGCGGGCGAGGGCGAAGTCTCGATCGTCGCCTGGGCCGGTTACATCGAGCGCGGTGAGACCGACCCGAACTATGACTGGGTCACCAAGTTCGAAGCCGATACCGGCTGCAAGGTGACGGTGAAGACCGCCAATACCTCCGACGAAATGGTGGCGCTGATGAACGAGGGCGGCTTCGACCTCGTCACCGCCTCGGGCGACGCCTCGCTGCGGCTGATCGCCGGCAAGCGGGTGCAGCCGATCAATACGGCGCTGATCCCGTCGTGGTCGACGATCGACGAGCGGCTGCAGAACGCCGCCTGGCACACGGTCGACGGCACCCACTACGGCACGCCCTATGTCTGGGGCGCCAATGTGCTGATGTACAATACCGAGGTGTTCGGCGATAAGCCGCCGACCAGCTGGAACGTGGTGTTCGAGGAGCAGACGCTGCCCGACGGCAAGTCCAACAAGGGGCGCGTGCAGGCCTATGACGGCCCGATCTACGTGGCCGACGCGGCGCTCTATCTGATGAAGCACAAGCCGGAACTGGGCATCACCGATCCCTATGCGCTGAACGAGGACCAGTACAAGGCGGCGCTCGATCTGCTGCGCGTGCAGCGCACCCTGGTCGGCCGCTACTGGCACGATGCGTTCATCCAGATGGACGACTTCAAGAACGAAGGCGTCGTCGCCTCCTCGTCCTGGCCGTTCATGGTCAACGTGCTGAAGGCCGAGGGCGCCAAGGTCGCCTCGACCTTCCCCGAGGAAGGCATCACCGGCTGGGCCGACACCACGATGCTGCATGCGGACAGCCCGCACCCGAACTGCGCCTATATGTGGATGGAGCATTCGCTCTCGCCCAAGGTGCAGGGCGATGTATCGGCCTGGTTCGGCACGGTGCCGTCGGTGCCGGCAGCGTGCAAGGGCAATGAACTGCTGACCGACGAAGGCTGCGCCACCAACGGCTACGAGGAGTTCGACAAGATCCGCTTCTGGCGGACTCCCACCGCCAAGTGCGAGCAGGGCGAATGCGTGCCCTATTACCGCTGGGTCAGCGACTACGTCGGGGTCATCGGCGGCCGTTGAGAGCGGCCCGAGGACGGGGCGTTCGCGCCGCGTCCTCACCCACGACGGCCACTCCCGCGGCGGCGCGGTCCAGCGCAACCTCGCGTCCACAGCGAGTGGACTTCGCCGCCGCGGGGGTGACATCACCCAGGCGATTTGCCAACGGCAAATCGTCCGGACCCGGCGATTGCCAACGGCAATCGACCGGCCACAACCCGGGGATTTGCGCCAGCAAATCCTCCGGTACGATCCCGCGGACTGCGAACAGCAATTCCCCGGTTGACGCAAAGGCCCATCGACGCATGACCTCGGCCGTATCCCTCCAGACCGTTTCCCGCCATTTCGGTGCGGTGAAAGCTCTCGACCAGGTCGACCTCGAGGTCGGCGAGGGGGAGTTCTTCGCCATGCTCGGCCCCTCGGGCTCGGGCAAGACCACCTGCCTGCGGCTGATCGCCGGCTTCGAGCAGCCGACGCTGGGGCAGATCCGGATCTTCGGCGAGGCGGTGGAGGGCGTGCCGCCCTATCGGCGCAACGTCAACACGGTGTTCCAGGATTACGCGCTGTTCCCGCACATGAACGTGCGCGAAAACGTCGAATTCTCGCTGATGCTGAAGAAGGTCGACAAGCCGACGCGGGCTCGCGAGGCGGAAGCGGCGCTGGAGCTGGTGAAGCTCGGCGGCTATGGCGAGCGCCGGCCCGGCCAGCTCTCGGGCGGGCAGCGACAACGGGTGGCGCTGGCCCGCGCCATCGTCAACCGGCCGAGGGTGTTGCTGCTAGACGAGCCGCTCGGAGCGCTCGATCTCAAACTGCGCGAGCAGATGCAGGAAGAGCTGAAGGCGCTGCAGAAGACGCTCGGCATCACCTTCATCTTCGTCACCCACGACCAGGGCGAGGCCCTGTCGATGGCCGACCGGGTAGCGGTGTTCAATTTCGGCAAGCTGGTGCAGGTGGGAACGCCCGAGGCGATCTACCGCCAGCCCAACTCGCGCTTCGTCGCCGATTTCGTCGGCTCATCCAATGTGCTGGCGCCCGAGTTCGTCGAGACGGTCGCCGGCCAGCGGCGCTGGGCGTCGCTGCGGCCCGAGGCGGTCCACCTGGTGCGCGGCGAGGGCGGCCATTCGGCGCTCACCGGCACGGTGGTGTCGCGCGCCTATCTCGGCGCCAGCACCCGGCTCGGCATTTCGCTTGGCGAGACGCTGCTCCACGCGGTGGTGCCGTCGGGCGCGGACGTGCCGGGCGAGGGAGAACGCGTCACCATCGGCTTTGCGCGCGAGGCGCTGCACCTGATGGAGGCGGCCGAGTGAGCGCGATCGCCGCGACCAGTTCCGGCGCGATCCTGCCCAACCGGCGCGGCTGGCTCGGCGCGCTCAGCGACCGCTTCTGGCGGCAGCCGAAGCTGTTCGTGTTCCTGTTGCTGCTGCCGGCGCTGCTGTGGCTTGGCATCGTCTATATAGGCTCGCTGTTCGCGCTGCTGCTGCAGAGCTTTTTCTCGATCGACGAGTTCTCCGGGCTGATCAACCACGAGTTCACGCTCAAGACCTATGCGGAGCTGCTGAAGCCGCAGAACCTCGACGTGATCCTCCGCACGGTGACCATGGCGGCGGCGGTCACGCTGGCCTCGGCGCTGATCGCCTTTCCCATCGCCTACATGGCGGCGCGCTACGCGCGGGGGAAATGGAAGGCGCTGTTCTATCTGGGCATCA
The DNA here is from genome assembly GCF_001402915.1 of Devosia sp. A16. GTDB lineage: Bacteria > Pseudomonadota > Alphaproteobacteria > Rhizobiales > Devosiaceae > Devosia_A. The sequence goes on along the minus strand of NZ_CP012945.1, from coordinate 453,597 downwards.
TGCTGCCGCTATGGGCCAGCTACCTGGTCAAGGTCTATGCCTGGAAGCTGATCCTCGCCAAGGAGGGCATCCTCAACTGGGTGTTCGCGCAACTGCACCTCACTTGGCTGCTCGACGCCTGGCTTGGCCTGCCGGTGATCGGCGGCAACTCGCTCTCCATCAGCTATACCGGCACCTTCATCGTTTTTGTCTATGTGTGGATGCCCTACATGATCCTGCCGATCCAGGCAGCGATCGAGCGGGTGCCGACCAATCTGCTCGATGCGTCTTCCGATCTCGGGGCGACGCCGCTGCAGACGTTCTGGAAGGTGATCTTCCCCCTGGCGCTGCCGGGGATCGTCGCGGGCTCGATCTTCACCTTCTCGCTGACGCTGGGCGATTACATCATCCCGCAGATCATCGGCACCTCGGCCTTCTTCATCGGCCAGGCGGTCTATGCGCACCAGGGCACGGCGGGCAACATCCCGCTGGCGGCGGCCTTCACCGTGGTGCCGATCGTCATCATGGGGCTCTATCTGTGGATGGCCAAGCGCATGGGGGCGTTCGATGCGCTTTAGTGTGCTCCTGCGTGGCGGCTCCTTCGCCCCCTCTCCCTGGGGGGAGAGGGTGGGGGTGAGGGGGGCTTGCCCCAGGAACAAGGCTTGGGGCAAGGCCCCCTCACCCGGCGCTCCGCGCCGACCTCTCCCCCAAGGGAGAGGTGAAGAGGAAGGCCCCCATGCGCTCTGACCGCCAGCGGGCGGATAGCCCCCGCGCCCCCTGGGGCCTGAAGCTTGCCGCCGGCGCCGGGCTGTTCTTCATGCTCGCCCCCATCGCGCTGATTTTCCTCTACGCCTTCTCGTCGGAGGAGCGGACCTATCAATGGCCGCCTCCGGGGCTGACGCTCAAGTGGTTCGAGGTGACCTGGAACCGGCCCGACGTGTGGCAGGCGCTGACGCTGTCGGTGCAGGTGGCGGCGATCTCGACCGCCATCGCGCTGGTGCTGGGGACATTGTGCGCCGCGGCGGTGTCGGGCACCCGGTTCTTCGGGCGCGAGACGATCTCCCTGCTGGTGATCCTCCCCATTGCGCTGCCCGGCATCATCACCGGCATATCGCTGCGTTCGGCCTTCAGCCTGATGGAGATCCCGTTCTCGTTCTGGACGATCGTCCTGGGGCACGCGACCTTCTGCATCGTCGTCGTCTACAACAACGCGGTGGCGCGCTTCCGGCGGACCTCCGGTTCGATGATCGAGGCGGCGATGGACCTGGGCGCCGACAAATTCCAGACCTTCCGTCACGTGATCCTGCCCAATATCGGCACGGCGCTGCTGGCGGGCGGCATGCTGGCCTTTGCATTGAGCTTCGACGAGGTGATCGTCACCACCTTCACCGCCGGCCAGCAGCAGACGCTGCCGATCTGGATGCTCGAGGAACTGGTGCGGCCGCGGCAGCGCCCGGTGACCAATGTGGTCGCCATGGTGGTGGTGATCGTGACGCTGCTGCCGATCTTGCTGGCGTTCTACTTCAGCCGCGGCGGCGATCAGACGGTGGCGGGGATGGGGAAGTGAGCGTGACCTTGAACCGCCGGTGCGGGCTGACCCCCACCCCTGTCCCCTCCCCGCAAGGGAGAGGGAGGCCCTCGCACCGACATCTCAGTTTGCGTCTCCCTCCCCCTTGCGGGGAGGGATCAAGGGTGGGGGTCAGCCCGCTCAGTTCCATCGAATGGGAGAGAGACTAATGGACACTCAGATGCTGATCGGCTCGCGCTTCGAGGCAGGGACGGAGACCGACGAGCAGGTGCTCAATCCCCGGACCGGTGAGCTGATCCGGGCCATCCCCGAGGCGTCGCTCGGCCAGATCGATGCGGCGGTGCTGGCCGCCGAGAAGGCGTTCGCCGGTTGGTCGCGGACGACGCCGGCGCAGCGCTCGAACTACCTGCTGCGGATCGCCCAGGCGATCGAGGACGATGCCGACGGCTTTGCGGCGCTCGAGGCACTCAACTGCGGCAAGCCGATCAATGCGGTCAAGAACGACGAGATCCCGGCGATCGTCGATTGCTGGCGCTTCTTTGCCGGCGCGGTACGCAACATGCAGGGCGCCATCGCCGGAGAATATCTGCCCGGCCACACCTCGATGGTGCGGCGCGATCCCGTAGGCATCGTCGGCTCTATCGCGCCGTGGAACTACCCGCTGATGATGATGGCCTGGAAGCTGGCGCCGGCCATCGCCGGCGGCAACACCGTGGTGTTCAAGCCATCGGAACAGACGCCGCTGACGGCGTTGAAGCTCGCGAGGGTGTTTGCCGAGGTGCTGCCGGAAGGGGTGGTCAACGTCATCCTCGGGCGCGGCGACAGCGTCGGCAACGCGCTGATCAACCATCCCAGGATCAACATGATCTCGATCACCGGCGATGTGGCGACCGGCAAGAAGGTGCTGCAGGCGGCGGCCAAATCGGTGAAGCGCACCCATCTCGAGCTCGGCGGCAAGGCGCCGGTGATCGTCTATGACGACGCCGACCTCGAGGCGGTGGTGAGCGGGCTCAAGGCGTTCGGCTACTATAATGCCGGGCAGGACTGCACGGCGGCCTGCCGCATCTATGCCGGCCCCAGGATCCACGACAAGCTGGTGGCCGACCTGAGCTCGGCGGTGAACTCGATCAGGTACAACCAGGCCGACGACACGCTCAACGAGATCGGACCGCTGATCTCGAGGCGCCAGCGCGACCGGGTGGCGAGCTTCGTCGAGCGGGCCTCGGAGCTGCCGCATATCCGGATCACCGCGGGCGGCCACATGTCGGGCGACAAGGGCTTCTTCTACGAGCCGACGGTGATCGCCGGGGCGCTGCAACAGGACGAGATCGTCAGGCGCGAAGTGTTCGGTCCGGTGGTGTCGGTCACCCGCTTCTCCGACCCCGAGGATGCGATCGCCTGGGCCAATGACAGCGACTACGGCCTCGCCTCATCTGTATGGACCAGGGATGTGTCCAAGGCGATGCAGACGGCGGCGCGACTACAATATGGCTGCACCTGGATCAACACCCATTTCATGCTGGTCAACGAGATGCCGCATGGCGGGCTGAAGCAGTCGGGCTATGGCAAGGACATGTCGGTCTATGCGCTGGAGGACTATACGGCGGTCCGGCACGTGATGATCAATCACGGGTAGGGGAGTTGCAGCGGCCGTGCCACCGGTTCACTTCTCCCTCAGGGGAGAAGGTGGCGCGAAGCGCCGGATGAGGGGTGAAGCGGTGCCGCATGCTGGGCGAGGCAACATGGGGAGAGGCTGAACCCCTCACCCTAGCTCCGCTAACTCGCTGACGCTCGCAAGCTGCGCTTGCCCTCTCCCCTCAGGGGCGAGGGGACGCGGGTGCACCGTCCGGACTAAGCCGCCGCCACGCCGCTGGCGAGGTGCGAGCGGATGTCCAGCTCAGTGCTCTTCAGATGCGCGCGCATGGCGGCGACGGCGGCGCGCTGGTCGCCGGCGCGGATGGCGTCGAGGATGGCCTGGTGGGCTTCCAGGGTTTCGGCCCGGCCGGCGCCACGCAGGGTCTGGCCGCGCCGGCTCATCACGAAGCTCTCGCGCAGCGGCTTGGCCATGGCTTCGAAGATGAAGGCGATGACCCGGTTGCCGCTCGCCATGGCGATGGCTTCGTGGAACTGCAGGTCGCTTTCGTGGAAGCGCGCCTCGGCCTCGGGATTGGCGCCGTCGGCAGCCAGCGCCGCCGAGTCGCGCATGTCGCGCATGGCGGCGTCGATGGCCTGGACGCCGGCGCGGCTGACGCGCTGCGCGGCGAGGCCCGAGGAAAGCGATTCCATGGCCATGCGCAGTTCGATCAGGTCGAACAGCCCCTTGGGGTCGTTGCGGACGATGGACACCAGCAGCGCCGCGAACACCGAACTGTCCGGTTCGCGCACGATGGCGCGCCGCCCGCGGCCGATATGGAGCAGGCCGCGCCCAACGAGCATCTTGACCGCTTCGCGCACGGTCAGGCGGCTGACCTCGAAACGGGCAGCGATGTCGGCTTCGCTTGGAATGCTGGAGCCGGGGGCCAGTTCGCCGAGGATGATCTCGGTCAATTCGTTGGCTACCCGCTCGGCCGCCGTCGGTGGATACTCCTCCGGGCCTGCGGTCGCGTCGCTACGGGCCATTCCCCTCAAACCTATCTGATATGTTATGCGGCGCCGGTGCGAGTTTACTCGTCTGTCCGGTGCTCTCCTCGGCCGAAATTGTAATGCGAACATAGCAATTTGAGCAAGGATGAAAGCTCCGCCGACGGCTCGCGGTGAGCTGATCTGGGGACATCTTTACAGCGATATCTGATTACTCTAGGTTCCGCCGGCGCGTTGGAGGACGCGCGAAATGCCCCGGCTGCGGGGCGTTTTGGGAGGCATCGCCGTCGGCATCCGGCAGGCGACAGGGCCGGCGCAGTCAGACAGCTGCGATGGTCGCTCCCGCCACCTCTCCTCCCCGCGAACCGCACGTCCGGCTCGCGGTTTCAGCACAAAGGTTTACCCGGGAGGAAACCAGTGAAAGCCTTTAAGCTTCTTATGACCGCCGTCGCCGTCGGCGCCATTGCGCTCGCCGGCCAGGCGTTTGCCCAGGACAAGGGCGCTATCGGCATCGCCATGCCGACCAAGTCGTCGCTCCGCTGGATTTCGGACGGCGACTCGCTGAAGGCCGCCCTCGAGGGCAAGGGCTACAGCGTCGACCTGCAATACGCCGAGGACGACATCCCGAACCAGCTCGCCCAGATCGAGAACATGGTGACCAAGGGCGTGAAGGCCCTGGTGATCGCCTCGATCGACGGCACGACGCTCTCGGCGGTGCTGCAGCAGGCTGCCGACTCGGGCATCAAGGTCATCGCCTATGACCGCCTGATCCGCGACAGCGGCAATGTCGACTACTACACCACCTTCGACAACTTCCAGGTCGGCGTGCTGCAGGCCAACTCGCTGGTGAAGGGGCTGAAGGAACGCTTCCCCAACACCAAGCCGTGGAACGTCGAACTGTTCGGCGGCTCGCCCGACGACAACAACGCCTTCTTCTTCTACGACGGCGCGATGAGCGTCATCCAGCCGCTGATCGACGACGGCTCGGTCGTCATCAAGTCCGGCCAGACCGGCATGGACAAGGTCGGCACGCTCCGCTGGGACGGCGCCGTGGCGCAGGCCCGCATGGACAACATCCTCAGCGCCAACTACTCGGACGGCAGCCGCGTCGATGGCGTGCTGGCCCCCTATGACGGGCTGAGCCGCGGCATCATCTCGTCGCTGCGCGGCGTCGGCTACGGCTCGGCCGACCAGCCCTGGCCGATCATCACCGGCCAGGATGCGGAAGTCCCGTCGGTGAAGGCGATCATCGCCGGCGAGCAGTTCTCGACCGTCTACAAGGATACCCGCGAACTGGCCAAGACCACGGCCGATCTGGTCGACACCGTGCTCTCGGGCGGCACGCCCGAAGGGCTCGACACCAAGACCTACAATAACGGCGTCAAGGTCGTGCCCTCGATCCTGCTGACCCCGTACGAAGTCGATACGACCAACTACAAGGCGCTGGTCGTCGACTCCGGCTACATCAAGGAATCCGACCTGCAGTAAGGTCGAAGACTTCGGAAGGGCCCCGCTCGTTTGCGGGGCCCTTTCGGCATGCCAATCGCTCAAGTAAAATCCGGCTCCGTGGCGCCGCTGGGCGACCGGAACCAAGCAGAAGGCCGCTCATGACCGACACCATCGTGGAGATGCGTGACACGATCCTGCAGATGCGCGACATCACCAAGACCTTCCCCGGCGTGAAGGCGCTGCAGAACGTCAACCTGGACGTGCGCGCCGGCGAAATCCACGCCATCGTGGGGGAGAACGGTGCCGGCAAGTCGACGCTGATGAAGGTGCTGTCCGGGGTCTACCCGCACGGCTCCTACGAGGGGCAGATCATCTACAACGGCGAGGAATGCCACTTCCGCTCGATCCGCGACAGCGAGCACAAGGGCATCGTCATCATTCACCAGGAGCTGGCGCTGGTGCCGCTCTTGTCGATCGCCGAGAACATTTACCTCGGCAACGAGCGCGCCAGGGCCGGCATCGTCGACTGGGACGAGACGCGCGAGAGCGCTCGCGCCGTGCTGAAGAAGGTCGGGCTCAACGAGGATCCCGATACGCTGGTCACCAATATCGGCACCGGCAAGCAGCAACTGGTCGAGATCGCCAAGGCGCTGTCCAAGGAAGTGAAGCTCCTGATCCTCGACGAGCCCACTGCGAGCCTCTCCGAAAAGGACAGCGAGGCGCTGCTCAACCTGCTGCTCGGCTTCAAGGCGCAGGGCATTTCCTGCATCCTGATCTCCCATAAGCTCAACGAAGTCTCCAAGGTTTCGGACCGGATCACGGTGATCCGCGACGGTCACACCATCGAAACGCTCGACAAGGCCGATATCTCGGAGGATCGGATCATCACCTCGATGGTCGGCCGCCCGCTCGAGGATCGCTATCCGCCGCGTACGCCCAGGATCGGCGACGTGGTGTTCGAGGTGAAGAACTGGTCGGTCTACCACCCGCAGCACCGCGATCGGCAGGTGATCAAGGGGATCGACCTGAACGTGAGGAAGGGTGAAGTGGTGGGGATCGCCGGGCTGATGGGCTCGGGTCGCACCGAATTCGCCATGAGCCTGTTCGGCAAATCCTACGGGGTGAAAGTCACCGGCGAGGTGCGGCTGCATGGCAGCAAGGTCGATACCTCGACGGTGGAGAAGGCGGTGTCGCACGGCATTGCCTACGCCACCGAGGACAGAAAGACCTATGGGCTCAACCTGATCGACCACATCAAGCACAACACGACGCTGGCGAACCTCCTGGGCGTGTCGCGCTGGGGCGTCATCGATGACCTCAAGGAACTCGACGCCGCCAACGACTATCGCAAGAAGACCAATATCCGGTCTTCCAGCGTCTATCAGACGACGGGGAACCTCTCGGGCGGCAATCAGCAGAAGGTGGTGCTGTCCAAGTGGCTGTTCGCCAACCCCGAAGTGCTGATCCTCGACGAGCCGACCCGCGGCATCGACGTTGGCGCCAAGTATGAAATCTACAGCATCATCGCCCAGCTCGCCGCCCAGGGCAAAGCCATCCTGGTCATCTCCTCGGAGATGCCGGAACTGCTGGGCATCACCGACCGCCTCTATGTGATGAACGAGGGCCGGCTGGTCGGCGAGATGCCGACCGCCGAGGCGAGCCAGGAAAAGATCATGCGCGCCATCGTGCGCGCCGAAGGGAAGATCGCATCATGACGACCGAAACCGCTGCGAGCCCGGCAGAAGCCGCCGCGCCACCCTCCATCTGGGGCGCATTGCAGGCGAACCTGCGCGAGTACGGCCTGCTGCTCGTGCTGATCCTGATCATGCTGCTCTTCCAGTGGACGACCGGCGGGGTGCTGTTCAAGCCGCTGAACCTCACCAATATCGTGCTGCAGAACAGCTACATCATCGTGATGGCGCTGGGCATGCTGCTGGTGATCGTCGCCGGCCATATCGATCTCAGTGTCGGCTCGGTGTCGGGATTCATCGGCGCCCTCGCCGCCATGCTGATGATCGGCTGGAAATTCCCGCCGGAGCTCGCCTTCCTCGCCAACCCGATCGTCGCCGGGCTCATCTGCCTCGTGGTCGGGGCGGCAATCGGCGCGGCCCAGGGCTATCTCATCGCCTATTACCGGATTCCCAGCTTCATCGTGACGCTGGCCGGCATGCTGATCTTCAAGGGCCTGTCGCTTTCCCTGCTGGCCGGCCAGTCGGTCGGGCCGTTCCCTGCCGAGTTCCAGTTGCTGTCGGCCGGCTTCATTCCCGACTTCATCGGGGCGATCACCCTGGTGCCGGCCAGCCAGGGCGTGCAGCCGCTGGTGCTGCACGGGGCGACGCTCGCCATCGGCGTCGTCGCGGTGGTGGGCATGATCCTGCTGTCGGTCCGCAGCCGGGCGCGGCGCACGGCGCGCGGCTACGAGACCGAGCCGTTCGCCCTGTTCGCGGCAAAGAACATCGTGATCGCCGCGCTGGTGCTGTTCTTCACCTATATGCTCGCCTCCTACAAAGGCCTGCCTAACGTGCTGGTGGTGATGGGCATCCTGATCGCCGGTTTCGTATTCCTCACCAAGCGCCTGACCTTTGGCCGCCGCATCTATGCGATCGGCGGCAACCCCAAGGCGGCGGCGCTCTCGGGCATCAAGACCGAGCGGCTGACCTTCTATGTCTTCGCCATCATGGGCGCGCTCGCCGCCCTCGCCGGCATGATCTACGCCGCGCGCCTCAACTCGGCGACGCCCAAGGCGGGGCAGGGGCTCGAACTCGACGTTATCGCCGCGGTGTTCATCGGCGGCGCTTCGGCGCTGGGCGGCGTCGGCCAGGTCGCCGGCGCGGTGATCGGCGCCTTCATCATGGGGGTGCTCAATAACGGCATGTCGATCATGGGCATCAACATCGACCTGCAGCAGATGATCAAGGGCGTGGTGCTGCTCGCCGCGGTGTTCTTCGATCTCTACAACAAGAACAAGGCGTAGGCGGTCTCAATAAGGCACGCTTACCTCAGGTGGTGTGCGAGAGTGCTGGGACAGTTCAACAAACTCGGTGTCATCCCTGCGAAAGCAGGGACCCAACTCACAACCCGCGCAGGTGGATGGATCCGTGCTTTCGCAGGGATGACATCGGTGTTTGGGGGTGTTTGGTGCCTCACACGGGGCGCGGCGGGGCGCCCTTCGGGAGGGGAGGGCTCACCCCAGCTCCTCGGCCAGCCCGATGAGCAGCCCTTCAGGGCCGCGGATGTAGCAGAGCCGATAGACCCCCTGATAGTCGACGACCTCGCCCACCAGTTCGGCGCCATGTTTGTCGAGCCGGGCCAGCGTCTGGTCGAGATCGTCCACGGCGAACATGACGCGCAGGTAGCCCAGCGCGTTGACGGGCGCCCGGCGGTGATCGGCAATAACGGCCGGACGCAGGAAGCGGGACAGTTCCAGCCGGCTGTGCCCGTCGGGCGTTTTCATCATGGCGATCTCGACGTGCTGGTCGCCGAGACCGGTGACCCGGCCGGCCCACTCGCCTTCGATGGTCGCGCGGCCTTCGAGCTCGAGGCCGAGTTCGACGAAAAACTCGATCGCCCGGTCGAGGTCTTCGACGACGATGCCGACATTGTCCATTCGCTTGATTGCCATAGGCACGGTCTCCACAAAGAGCGGTCGAAGGTAGCGTGGTTCGGCCCGTGAGGGCAGCTCGCGGTCAACCACTGGCGCATCAACACACTCGGTGTCATCCCAGCGGGAGCTGGGACCGAGTTCCGCTGGCGCTGGCTGTGAGTTGGCTCCCAGCTTTCGCTAGGATGACATCGGCGGGTGGGAGCATCTAGTGTTCTCCCTGACCGCGCTGGCGATGCGCCAGGCCCCAATCACCCTCGGACACGCCAACATTTCCCGCGTCCCGCCCTAGCGAGCCGCGGCCAGTTATGGTTTGGTCCGCCGCGCATTGTAACGTTGCAAACAAGGATACTTCGTATGGCTCTCTCCATCGGGCAGCGGCTGGACCGGATCAGGGTGCGGCTGGATGAGCTCACCTGGTGGCGCGAGCGCGAGACGGTTCCGGTCGGAAGCTGGACGCTCAACGGCAAGCCGATCGAAGTCGGCGCGCCATGGCCGAACCGCGACGGCGTGCAGAACTTTGCCGTCGGTGTTTCGGTGCCGTCGAGCTGGCCGATTGCCGAAACCCGGTTGTTCCTCGACCTCGGCGGTGAGGCGCTGGCGACGCTGATCTATGCCGACGACAATGTCGGCTTCGGCAACGACCCCTATCACAAGGAATTCCCGGTTCGGGCGCACGACTTCCGCATCGAGGCGGAAGCGGTGGCGCGGCTGCCGTTCGGCGAGCCGGTGCGCAAGCCCCACCTGAACGAAGCCAGGCTCTACTGGCTCGATGGCGCGGTGGACGCGTTCCGCCTGCGGTTGCAGCAGGTGCATGAAGCAGCTTCGGAGTTGGGAGAGCACGAGGTGGTGCCGCACCTGGTCGCAGCGGCCGAGGAAGCGTTCTACGCGCTCGACTGGCCGTCGGCCACCGAGGACTATGTCGCGCGCTTCGCGCCGCAGCGCGGCCAGCAGAAGATCTGGCAGTTGCCGCCGCTCAAGAACAATCCGGCCGCGCTCACCGAGGAGCAGCGCCGGAGCGTCATCGCCGCCGACCGCAAGCTGATCGAGCGGTTGCGCGAATTGCAGCAGCGCTTCCCGCAACAGGGCGAGATTGCACTCACCGGGCATGCCCATATCGATCTCGCCTGGCTCTGGCCCTATGCCGAGACGCGGCGGAAGATGCGCCGCACCTTCTCGACGGCGGTGACGCTGATGGAGGGGAGCAACGAGTACCTGGCGCAGTCGGGCTTCCGCTTCAACCAGTCGACGGCGCACTATTATGCGCAGATCGAGGAAGACGACCCTGCCCTGTTCCAGAAGATCAAGGCCAAGGTGGCGGCCGGCGGCTGGGAGACGGTCGGCGGCATGTGGGTCGAGCCCGACACCAATATGCCCACCGGCGAAAGCCTGACGCGACAGATCCTCTACGGCCAGCGCTACTTCCAGCAGAAATTCGGAGTCCGGCACCGGGTATGCTGGCTGCCCGACTGCTTCGGCTTCTCGGGCGGGCTGCCGCAGCTGCTCAAACAAGGCGGTATCGACTCGTTCTTCACCATCAAGGTGAACTGGAACGACACCAATACCATCCCGGCCGACCTGTTCTGGTGGGAGGGGATCGATGGCTCGCGGGTGTTGACCCACACCTTCAACAACCCCTGGCATGGCTATAACGGGGCGGTGAACCCGCTCAGCATCCTCAAGACCTGGCGCAACTTCATGCAGAAGCCGCAGCACCCCACGTCGCTGCTGGCGGTGGGCTATGGCGACGGCGGCGGCGGGGTGACGCCGGAATATGTGACACGCGAAATGCAGCTGAGGGATTTCCCGGTGCTGCCCAAGGCGCGCTGGAGCCGGGTCGAGGATTTCTTCGCCGCGGCGCACGAAACCGGCAAGCGGACCGAGTTGCCGGTGTGGCAGGGCGATATCTATCTCGAGCTGCACCGGGCGACGCTCACCACGCAGAGCGCCACCAAGAAGGCGCACCGGCAGGCCGAGCGCGCGCTGATCACCGCCGAGACGCTGGCGGGTCTGGCGGCGCTGCTCGGCGGCGAGCAGCCGGAAAGCCTCGAGCACATCTGGCGCGTGGTGCTGAAGAACGAGTTCCACGACATCCTGCCCGGCTCCTCGATCGCCGAGGTTTACGAGGATGCCGAGCGGGAGCTGAACGATGCGGTGGGTCGGGCGCTGGCGCGCCAGCAGATGGCGATGTCGGCGATCGTCAACCGCATCCCCAATGGCGACGTGCATGACGCGGTGATCGTGGTGAACCCCTCGCTCAGCCGGCGCCCGGTGCGGGTGACGCTGTCGGACGGCACGCATTTTTCGAGCCCGGACGTGATGGCGCCGCTCGGCATCAAGGTGTTCACCCGCGCCACGCTGGAGCCGGTGCCCGGGCTGTCGGTGAGCGAGAGCCATCTCGAGAACGCGCATCTGCGCGCTACCATCGGGGCCGACGGCACCGTCACCAGCCTGATCCACAAGGCCACGGGCCGCGAAGCGCTGGCCGGCCGCGGCAACCAGCTCTGGGTTTATCCGGCCGACAAGCCGCGCGACTGGGACGCCTGGGACATCGAGGAAGACTACGCGAAGAAGGGCATCGAGCTCAGCCGTCCAGAGAGCATCCGAGTGGTCGAGGACAGCCCGGTGCGCGCCGCGATCCGCATCGTCAGGCGCTTCCGCGCCTCGACGGTGACGCAGACCTACAGCCTCGACGCCAACGGCGTGCGGCTCGATATCGCGACCGAGATCGACTGGCACGATCGGCACTGCCTCTTGCGGACGCAGACGCCGGTGGCGGTGCGCGCCACGCATGCAACCTTCGAACATGCCAACGGGGTGGTGCAGCGCACGACGCACAACAATACCAGCTGGGACCAGGCGCAGTTCGAGGTGCCGGGGCACCGCTTCCTCGATATGAGCGAGCCGGGCTTCGGCGTGGCGCTGCTGAACGATGCCAAATACGGGCACAGCGCCAAGGGCAATGTGCTCGGTCTCAGTCTGGTGCGCTCGCCGCTCTACCCCGACCCGCTGGCCGACGAGGGTGGGCAGCGCTTCACCTACGCGCTCTATCCGCATGCCGGCGAGTGGCACGAGGGTCGGGTGCGCGAGGAAGCCGAAGACCTGAACCAGCCGATGCTGGCCGCCGTCGCCAGCGGCGTCGCGGCGGCGAACTATACCCCGATCGGGGTCGAGGGCATTCCGGCAGCGCTGTCGGGGCTGAAGCCGGCCGAGGACGGCAACGGGCTGGTGCTCAGGGTGTACGAGCCGTCGGGCCGGCGGGGCGACTTTGCCGTCGCGGTGCCGGATGGGTGGAGGCTCGGGGAGAGCCTCAGCATTCTCGAGGAACCGATGGAGCGCGGCGAGGGCGCCGAGTTGCGCCCGTTCGAGGTGAGGAGCTGGCGGATTTCGCGGGGGTAGGGCGCCGACTGATAGAGACGGCCCCCTCCCGGCCTCCCCCATAAAGGGGGAGGTGAAGAGTCGAGGTTTTGGCTTCGATCGTGCCAAGCACTCGATGCGGCACCTCCCCCTTTATGGGGGAGGATGGGAGGGGGCCGTCTGCCTGCTGTCAGCCCCCCTCAGCCCTTCTCCACCGGCGCATCGGCCCGGCCGCCCCATTCGGTCCATGACCCATCATAGACCGCCACATCCTTCGCCCCGGCAATGGCCAGCGCCAGCGCCACGGTGGATGCCGTCACGCCCGAGCCGCAGCTGGTGACAATGGGCTTGCTCACATCCACGCCGGCCTTCGCGAACAGCGCCTGCAGCTCCGCCGCCGATTTCAGCTGCCCATTCGCCGTGACCTCGCTGGCCGGCACACTCAGGCTGCCCGGGATGTGCCCCGAGGCCAGCCCTGGGCGCGGTTCCGGCACTTCGCCGCGGAAGCGGTCGCCGGGGCGGGCGTCGACGATGATCCTGGCTTTCGAGCGGGTGAGCCCGAGCACGGCATCGAAATCCTGCACCAGGGCGGGCTGGTAATGCGGCACGAAGGTGCGCGGTGCCGGCTGCTCCTCGCCCGACGACGTCGGCCGGCCCTCCGCCCGCCATTTCGGGCCGCCGCCGTCGAGCACGCGCACGTCCCTCGCGCCCATGGCGCGAAACGTCCACCAGACGCGCGGGGCGGCGAACACGCCGGCCTCGTCATAGACCACGATGGTGTCGGTATCGGCGATGCCGAGCTTGCCCACCGCGTCGGCAAACGCCGCGGGCGTCGGCAGCATGTGGGGCAGGGTGGTGGTCTTGTCGGCGATATCGTCGATGCCGAAGAACACCGCGCCCGGCAGGTGGCTCTTCAGATACTCGGCGCGCCCGCTGCGGTTGACCGCAGGCATGTACCAGCTGGCATCGACGAGGACGACATCGGGATCGTCGATATGCTCGGCGAGCCAGTCGGTGGTGACGAGAGGGTTGGTCATGGGTGCTCCGCGATTTGCCGGGCACACTAGTGCAGGATGGCGCGGAGGTGAATCGACTTGCGGGTCAAAGTGTTGCGGGTTGGAGGGGCAGGGGGAAAGGATTTTGCTGCCAAGTACAGGAGAGTGCAGTCGGGGACTCCCTCTCCCGCTTGCGGGGGAGGGGAAACCACGCGAAAGCGTGGTGGGAGGGGGGAGCCCCACGCACTGACGGTAGGCGGAGGGGCACGGCCAGAGTTTGTGGCACCCCCCTCCCACCAGCCTGTCGGCTGGTCCCCCCTCCCCCGCAAGCGGGAGAGGGACGCCGACTGCCAGCGGTAGTGCTAGCTCCCCAGGCGATTACCGCTCCAGCACCAGCACGTCGCTGGAGGCGATGCCGATGCGTACCGGTGCGCCGTGCGCGGGGGGCGGGGTGCGCTGGTCGTTGAAGGTGTCGAGGTTCACGGCATTGTCGCCGAGGTCGACCTTCAGCCGGATCACCGAGCCGAGGAAGCTGACTTCGGCCACCTTGCCGTCGAGGACGATGTCGCGCGCCGCATCGTTGGCGAGCGACACGGCTTCGGGGCGCATGGTGAGCGCCACCGCCTCGCCGCTGCGCGCCGTGGCGGGGAGCGCCGGGATGGTGACGGTGGTGCCGCCCAGAGTCACCGTCTTTGCGGACGCATCGGCAACGGTGGCGTTGAGGGTGTTGAGCGTCCCCACGAAGGTCGCGACGAACCGGGTCTGCGGCCGGTTGTAAATCTCGAACGGCCGGCCGAACTGCTCGACATTGCCGGTGTTGAGCACCACGATGCGGTCGGAGATGGAGAGCGCCTCTTCCTGATCGTGGGTGACGAACACCGTGGTGATCCCCAGTTCGCGCTGGATCTGGCGGATCTGCTCGCGCAGCGAGACGCGGATCTTGGCATCGAGCGCCGAAAGCGGCTCGTCGAGCAGCAGCATGCGCGGGCTGGGCGCCAGCGCGCGGGCGAGCGCCACACGCTGCTGCTGGCCACCCGACAGTTCGAACGGGTAGCGCTTGCCGTAGCCGGAAAGCCCGATCAGCTTCAGCATCTCCTCGACCCGGGCTTCGCGCTGCGGCTTGGGCATGCCCGCGATCTTCAGGCCGAAGCCGATATTGTCGGCGACGTTCATGTTGGGGAACAGCGCATAGGCCTGGAACACCATGCCGATCTTGCGCTGGTTCGGCGCGAGGCCGGAAATGTCCTTGCCCTCGACCAGAATGCGCCCGGAGTCCGGGCGCTCGAAACCGGCGATCATTCGGAGGATAGTGGTCTTGCCGCAGCCCGAGGGGCCGAGCAGGCTGACGAACTCGCCCTTGTCGAACGCCAGATCGACGCCCTTCACCACCTGGTTGCCGCTAAAAGTCTTGACCAGCTCTTCGATGCGCAGGAATTCGGTTGCCATGGTCTAGTCCCTACGAGCGGTTTTGGGGGCGAAGCGCGCCAGCAGCTGGATCATGCCCATGGCGCCCCAGGTGATGACGAACGAAATGACGGCCAGGGCGGCGGGCTCGAACGCCCGGTTGGCGCCGACATTCTGCATGTAGACGCCGAACACCTGACGGTTGAGCAGGCTCGCGATGGTGAACTCGCCGATGACGATGGCGAGCGTCAGGAAGGCGCCCGACAGCACCGCGACGATGATGTTGGGAAAGATCACCTTGGCGATGATCGTCGCCTGGTTGGCGCCGAGAATATTGGCGGCCTCGGTGAGGGTCTGCACGTCGATGGTGCGCAGCCCCGTATCCACCGCCCGGTACATGTAGGGCAGGGCCAGCGCCACGTAGGCGAGGGTCAGCAGGATATCGGTGCCAAGGTTGGTGCCGAGCAGCGGCAGCGGCGACGAGGTGTTGTACATCCCGATATAGCCGAACACCAAAATGATCGCCGGGATGATCAGCGGCAGCAGGGTCACGAACTCGATGATCGGCCTCAAATGCGGGGCGCGCAGCCGCACGTAATAGGCGGCCGGCACGACGATGAGCAGCCCTACGACGATGGCGCAGACGCCCACGATCAGCGAATAGCTGAACGAGGCCTGGAAGCGCCCGTCGGAGAACACCGAGGTGTAGGCGTCCAGGGTGTAGCCCTCGCGGCGAATGCGCAGCGAGAACTCGAAGGTGGCGAGCAGCGGCACGAGGAAGTAGGCGGCGCCGAGCCCGAAGATGATCCAGCTCCACAGCTTGCCCGATTTCATTTGAGCCACCTCTCGGCGCGGGTGCGGATCACCAGGTAGATGACGTTGGCGAAGGCGGTGATGACGATCATGCCGAGCGCCAGCGCGGCGCCGAGGCCCGGGTTGTGCAGCACGTCGCCGCGGATCTGCGCATAGAGCAGGATCGGCACGATGTTGAGCGATGAGCCGGTGAGCGCATAAGCGGTGGCGATCGCTCCAAACGCGTTGGCGAACAGCAGCGACAGCGTGCCGAGCAGGTTCGGCCACAGTACCGGCAGCCCGATATAGCGCCAGAACTGGCCATTGGTGGCGCCCAGGGTCGCCGCGGCCTCGCCCCACTCCTTCTTCAACCCGTCGATCGCCGGCGCGATGATCAGGATCATCAGCGGGATCTGGAAGTAGAGGTAGGTGATGGTGAGGCCCCAGAAACTGAGGAGGTTGAAGCCTGATTTGTAGAGATCGAAGCCGACGAACTTCAGCAGCACCGTGACAAGCCCAAGCCGGCCAAGCGTGGCGAGGAAGGCGAAGGCCAGCGGGATGCCGGCAAAGTTCGAGGCGACGCCGGAAAACGTCATCACCGTCGAACGGATCGCATCGGGCAGGCGGCCGCGGATGATGGCCAGCGCGATGATGAGCCCGATGCCGGCGCCGAGGATGGCGGAGGCGGCGGAAACCCGGATCGAGATCCAGAAGGAGGCGACGATCTGCGGTGTGCCCAGATCCATGATGTTCTGGAGCGTGAAGTTGCCATCGCCATCCTGGAAGGCACCGACGACGAGGCCGAGCGTCGGGATCAGCAGGAACAGCAGGGCGAACAGGATGAAGGGCGCGATGGCGAGGATATCGCCCAGCCGGAGCCGGCGGACGAACCGGAACGGGTTGCCGCCGACGCGCACGGCCGGCCCGGTGGAAACCGGGCCGGCCGCGGGGTCAGCTACAGAGCTGACATGAGCCATGTTACTGGACGTTGGCGCCGACGACGGCGTCCCACTGGCCGGTGATCACTTCCTTGGCGGCAGCCTGCTCGTCGAGGGTCGGGAACACCGCCTTGGCGTAGGCTTCAGCCGGCGGCAGCTTGTCGAGCAGCTCCTGCGGCACCTTGCCGTTGGCGGCGAGGTCGTTGAAGCGGATCGGGTGGCAATAGCCGGCGAGCCAGCCGAGCTGGCCTTCGTCCGAGTAGAGATATTCCATCCACAGCTTGGCGGCATTCGGGTGCGGCGCGAACGCCGAGATCGCCTGGATGTAGACGCCGGCGACGACGCTGTCGGACGGCACCACCACTTCGGCCTTGGGGTTGCCGGCGAAGCCATCGCGCCAGGCCAGCGCATTGTAGTCCCAGGCGACGACGATCGGCGTGGTGCCCTGGGCGGTGGAGGCGGCCTTGCCGATCACCGGCACGAAGTTGCCGGATTTGTTGAGCTCGGCGAAGTAGGCGAGGCCGGCTTCGGCCGCGGCCTTGGCGTCGGTGGCGCCGGTCGACAGGCCGGCGCCGTAGACGCCCTGGATGGCCTGGTTGGCGGCGCGCGGATCACCGGCCAGCGCCACGGCATTGGCGTAGTCGGCGGCCTTGAGGTCGGCCCACGAGGTCGGCACCTTACTGACGAGGTCGGTGTTCACGAGGAACGACAGCACGCCGTAATAGTCGCCGTACCAGTAGCCCTCGGCGTCCTTGGCCGTGTCGGGAATGCTGTCCCAGGTCGAGACCTTGTAGGGCTGGATCAGGCCTTCGGCCTTGGCCGACGGGCCGAAGCTCAGGCCGACGTCGATCACGTCGGGGGCCTGCGGGCCGGTATTGCCCTTGTTGGCCTTGATGGCTTCGATTTCATCGGCCGAGCCGGCATCGGGGTTGAGCTCGTTGATGGTGATGCCCGGATACTTGGCCTTGAAGCCTTCGATCACGGCGCCATAGCCGCACCAGTCGTGCGGCAGGGCGATGGTGGTGAGCTGGCCCTCGGCCTTGGCGGCTTCGTAGAGCGCGGCGAGGTCGGTCTGCGCCGAGACGGTGAAGGTCGAAGCGGCGAGGGCCGCGACCGAAACCGAAGCGACGAGCGCATTCTTGAAGATCATTCTCAAGTCTCCCTGGAATTTTGGCTTCTTGTCCTGACTCGGGAGGAGCCCCTAAAGCCGCGCTTCACCTATTTTGGCCGTATGACAGCCACGTGACACCGCGAGGCGACCAGTGGAATGCGGGACGCTCCATGGCCCCGGCAAAGTCAGGCGGCGCAGGCGATACAGCGTTCGGACCCCCTCCGAAGCCAATTGTGACAATTGTGACAGTGCCCGTTTTGCTTGGACGAGTCGAGATGGGCGGCAGCAGCGGCAGTTTAGAGCCGTTCCAAGCTGGGTCGATATTTCTTGAACCTGAGTATCCACTTTGATAGGCCGCGCGCAGCAACGGGCCTGAGGGGCCCGCCCCCAGGAGATTTCCCGCAATGAAGATCAGCACGCTGGCCCTCTCGATCGGCATGGCGGCGATGAGCGCCGGCCTTGCCAATGCCGCCGAACCCACGGCCGACGCCATCCTCAAGACCTATGCCGATATTGCGCTTGCCGGCTACGAGGATGCGCTCACCACCGCCAAGGCGCTCGACGCCGCTACCGACGCGCTGATCGCCAACCCGAGCGAGGCAACGCTGAACGCGGCGCGCGACGCCTGGCGGGCTTCGCGTCCGTCGTATCAACAGACCGAGGCCTACCGCTTCGGCAATGCCATCGTCGACGAGTGGGAGGGCAGGGTGAATGCCTGGCCGCTGGACGAGGGCCTGATCGACTATGTCGATGCCTCCTACGGCACCGAGAGCGACGAGAACGGGCTCTACACCGCCAATGTGATCGCCAACACCAGGCTGAATATCGCCGGCAAGGACGTCGACGCGTCGGAGATCACGCCGGCCTTTCTACAGGATACGTTGCAGGAAGCCGGTGGGATCGAAGCCAATGTCGCGACCGGCTATCACGCCATCGAGTTCCTGCTCTGGGGGCAGGACCTGCACGGCACCGGACCCGGCGCCGGCGAGCGGCCGTTCACCGATTACTCGACCGAGGCCAACGCCAAGCGGCGCGCCCAGTATCTGGACGCGGCGACGGACCTCTTGGTCACCGACCTTGAGGAGATGGTGGGCAATTGGCAGGAGGGCGGTGCGGCACGCCTCGCCCTGGCCGATAGCGGGCTCGGCACCATTCTTACCGGCATGGGGTCGCTGTCGTTCGGCGAAGTGGCCGGCCAGCGCATGAAGCTGGGGCTGCTGCTGCACGATCCGGAAGAGGAGCATGACTGCTTTTCCGACAACACCTACATCTCGCACCTTTATGACGCGATCGGCGTGCAGAACGTCTATCTGGGCAAGTATACCCGGATCGACGGCAGTGTCGTGTCCGGCGCCTCGATTTCCGAACTGATCGCCGCCAAGGACGCCGCGCTCGACACCGAGATCAAGGGACTCCTGGCGGACACCGTCGCCAAGATGGAAATCATGAAGACCCGGGGCGATACGGTCGAGAAATACGACCAGATGATCGGCGAGGGGAACACCGAAGGGAACGCCGTCGTGCAGGCGGCGATCGATGGCCTGATCGCCCAGACCCGTGGTATCGAGCGCGCCGTGGCGCTGCTCAACCTGGGCGACACGGTGACCATCGAGCAGTCGGACAGCCTGACCAACCCGGATGCCGTGTTCCAGTAAGGGCACGTTTTCCAGAGCTTTATCAGCATCGCGGGTTGCCAGAATCCGCGCTGCTGCGTTTCATCCCGACCCATGGCCGGGAAGCCTAGAGTGCGAGACATGCACAAGCGCTTGACCGTTTTCCTGGTCATAACCCTTATTGCGGGTCTCGCCGTCGCCAGCGACGGCGGGACCCGTTCCGATTTGACGCCCAAGGACCTCCAGCGGGTCCGCAGCGTCACCGCGCCGACCACCGATTTCTCCAAGCCGGAGAATTTCGAGCAGTTGCCGGCCGGCGCCGCGACCGTGAAGAAGCGGGTCAATCGCGACATCTTTTCGTTCTCGTCGGCAAATCTGAGCTTTGCCGAGGAAGAGACGTTCAAGCTGGGCAATGGGCTGTTCACCAAGCTCTGGGTGTCGGCGCCGGCGTCCACCGAGGCTTCGGACGGGCTGGGCCCACTGTTCAACGCGCGGGGTTGCCAGAACTGCCACCTCAAGGACGGGCGGGGGCACACCCCGGCCGGGCCGGACGACGATGCGGCGTCGATGTTCCTCAGGCTGTCGATTCCGCCGCGGGACGAGGCCGACCGCACGACCCTGGCTGATGGTGGCGCCAAGGTGATTGCCGAGCCGACCTATGGCGGCCAGCTGCAGAATTTCGCCATCCAGGGGATCAAGCCCGAGGGCCGGATGGTGATCAGCTATGCCGACGAGCCGGTGACGCTGGGCGATGGCACGGTGGTTACGCTGCGCCGGCCGAGCTATTCGGTTGCCGACCTCGCCTATGGCCCGATGGCCGAGGATGTGATGCTGAGCCCGCGCGTGGCGCCGCAGATGATCGGGCTCGGGCTGCTGGAGCAGATCCCGGCCGAAGACCTTCTCGCCAGAGCCGACGCGGACGATCGCGACGGCGATGGCATTTCCGGTCGCCCCAACATGGTGCTCGACCCGCTGAGCGGGCAGCGCGAAGTGGGCCGCTTCGGCTGGAAGGCGGGCGCTGCCAGCATCCGGGCGCAGTCGGCCGATGCGTTTGCCGGCGATATCGGGATTTCGACGCCGCTGGTGATGAAGCCTCATGGCGATTGCACCGCGGCTGAAGCCGAGTGCCTCGCCGCGCCGACCGGCGAGCAGGCGCGACTGGGCGTATCCGAGGCGCCCGATCCGGTGCTCGACCTCGTGACCTTCTATTCGCAGAACCTGGGCGTGCCGCAACGCCGAAAGGTCGGCGACCCGCAGGTGCTGCGCGGCAAGCAGGCGTTCTACAGCGCCAACTGCACGGCCTGCCACACGCCGAAATACGTGACCTCGCGCCAAGCGCCGACCGAGGCGCACAAGTTCCAGCTGATCTGGCCCTATACCGACCTGCTGCTGCACGACATGGGCGAGGGGCTGGCCGACAACCGCCCCGAGGGCGATGCCGACGGATATGAGTGGAAGACCCCGCCGCTCTGGGGGATCGGGCTCACCGAGGCGGTCTCCGGCCATACCGAGTTCCTGCATGACGGGCGGGCGCGCAACCTTACCGAGGCCATTCTCTGGCATGGCGGCGAGGCGCAGAAATCGCGCGATGCGTTCGCAAACATGCCGAAATCCCAGCGCGATGATCTAATCGCTTTCCTGGAGTCGCTGTGATGCGCCTGTTGTTTGTCTTTCTCCTCGCACTGGCGGCCGTTCCGGTTGCGGCCGAGGAACCGAAGCTCACCGCCGAGCAGGTGGTGTCGCTGGCGATCACCGAGGCGATCCGGCCCGGGTTCGCGCAATACGCGGTGGAGACGACGGGGCTGGAGCGCGATGTCGCCGCGCTCTGCGGCACGCCGTCCGAGGCAACGCTGGCGGCGGCCCGCACGCAGTTCAAGGCTGCGGTCACCGCTTGGTCGCGGGTCGAGCTCTATCGGCTCGGACCGTTGATGGTGGAAAACCGCTACGACAAGGTGTTGTTCTGGCCCGACCGGAAGGGCATTGCGCTGAAGCAGGTGCAGGGCGTGCTCGCCAATGCCGAGCCCGATGCCACCGACCCCGGCAAGCTCGGCAACAAGAGCGTCGCCATGCAGGGGCTGGGAGCGCTCGAGTTCCTGCTGTTCGGCACCGGCGCCGAGCAGCTGACGAGCGCCGACGGCGATTTCCGTTGTCGCTATGCGCGGGCCATCACGACGCTGCAGGCGGCAACCGCGGCGACGCTGTCGTCGGAGTGGAACGACCCCGAGGGGATTTCCAAGCGCCTGCTCGCGCCGTCGGAGAGCGATCCGGACTATCGCAGCTTTCGCGAGGTCGCCGAGGCGCTGACCGGGCTGCTCGCGCACGGCACCGAGACGGTCCGCGACCAGCGGCTGCTGCCATTCCTCGGTCGCGACGGCGCGGCGGCGAAGCCGAAATCGGCACTGTTCTGGCGCTCGGATATGACCGTGCCCTCGATCGTCGCCAATTTCGAAGGGCTGCAGGCGCTGCTGGAGAAATCCCGCATCGCCGAGGCGGTGCCGGCGGACCAGCTCTGGGTTGCCAACAGCGCCAGCTTCGAGTTCGGCAATGCCGAACGGGCCGGCAAGGCGGTGACGGCGCCGCTGGAGCAGGCGCTGACGGACCCCAAGCAGAAAAAGGCGCTAGACTACCTGGTGATCGTGACCCAGTCGCTCGATACCATTCTGGGCGAGAACCTCGCGGCGGCGCTGGGTCTGTCGGTCGGGTTCTCGTCGCTCGACGGAGATTGACCATGTGGCAGCGCCGGGCCTTTCTCAAAGCTGCCGGAGCCGGGTTCGCCGCGGCGCTGCTGCCGCGCCGCGCCGAGGCGCTGGAGCGGGCCGAACTGGTCTTTGCCTCCTCGATCCAGAAGCGCGAGGGCGGGTTCGGCGCCGTGCTGGTGAACGAGGCGGGGGCAGTGATCTCGACCGTCGACCTGCCCGACCGCGGGCACGACATCACCTTCTCGCCGGCCACGGGGCAGGGGGTGGTGTTCGCCCGCCAGCCCGGCACTTTCGCGGTGATCTTCGATCCCCGTGGCGCGGTGAAGCCGAAGACGCTGACGAGCGTCGAGGGTCGGCACTTCTTCGGCCACGGCGCCTTCTCGCCCGACGGCAAGCTGCTCTATGCGACCGAGAACGATTTCCACAACGCGCGCGGGGTGATCGGCGTCTACGACGTCGCCGGCGGCTACAGGCGGATCGGCGAATTCAACACTTTCGGCACCGGCCCGCACGAGATGCTGCTGATGCCCGACGGCGAGACCTTCGTCGTCGCCAATGGCGGGATCGAGACGCACCCCGACTATGGCCGAGCCGAGCTCAACCTCGAGACCATGGACCCCTCGATCGTTTTCGTCGACCGGCGCTCGGGCGACCTGATCGGGCAATTGCGGCTCGATGGCGGGCTGCATCAGCTGTCGATCCGCCATATGGCATTCGACCATAAAGGCCGCGTGTGGTTCGGCTGTCAGTTCCGCGGACCGGCGGTCGATCGTCCGCAACTGGTCGGCTACGCCACGCGTGACGGCAAGATCCAGCTGATCGAGCTGCCCCGCACGACGCTTGCCGAACTGCGCAACTATATCGGCTCGGTCGCCGCCTCGGCCGATGGCGGGCTGATCGGCGTCTCCTCGCCGGAGGGCAGCACCATTCTCGCCATCGACCCCGATACGGCGACGGTCGTCGCCAGCTTGGGGCTCGAGAGCGGCTGCGGCATTGCGCCCGACAGCGTTGGGCTGCTGGCCTCGAGCGGCACCGGGGCGCTGGACGGCCTCGCCGGCTCGCCGGCGCCGCTGACGACATTCGAGCTGAATTTCGACAATCATCTGCGGCTGTTGAGAGCGGTTTAGGCGGGGAGGGTCGGCGCTGGAGGGCACGACAAGCGCGTCCGGCGTGGCCCAGATATTCCATGATCGAGGCACGCCCCGCGTGCTTGGCTGCCCCTCACCCTGGCCCTCTCCCCAGAGGGGCGAGGGGACGCACTTTGCACGGACAGGGCAAAGGGAGCGCCTTGGGCACTTGTGATGCTATCGTAACGAACCGCAGGGGGCATATCATGCAGGATTTCGTCTGGAGCGGCAGAGCCGATCCGTGCCTTGCCGGGCCACGCATTCACGCAGCCGGACAGGTCGCCATCGGCCTTTGTGGTGGCAATGCCAGGATGGGCGCTAGCAAGAACGAGGATGCGGCCTTGGTGTGGGCCGGCAAGGACTGGGTCTTCGCTGTCATCCTCGACGCGCACGCCAGTTCGGAGAGCGCCGATGCAGTGCTCGAGCTGTTCGAAACTGGGAAGGCGGAATTGCTGGCGCTGATCGAGCGGCCCGAACCATCGCTGCTGGACGTGCAGGGGGCGGTGACGCGACTGCTGCTCGGCGGTGTCGACCGCCTGGCGCGGGTTCGTGGCGAGACGGCGTGCCTCGTCTGCTTCCAGCGTGGCGGTTACCTGATGTGGCTGTCGATCGGCGACAACCAGCTCTATCTGCTGCATCCCGAACTCCGGCGGCTGGGGCAGTTCACCCTCACGGTGCGCAACTATTTCGAGTGGGTCGGGGAGCGGAGCAGCCTCGCGCTCGAGGTGCCGTGCTTTTCCACCGGCATCCGGCAACTGCGGCAGGGGATCAACACAATCGCCATGGTGACCGACGGGCTGCTGGAGGTCGGCGACCGGCCGTTCGAGGATCCGGCACGGCTCAGCCGCGAGCTGCTGTCGCCGGTTGGCTTGTCTGGGTCGATTGCCGCCATGCTTGCGGAGGTGCATCGGCTGGGCGGCGCCGACAGCTCCACGGTGATCGCCTGGCAGGTGGACAATCCGGTGCCGGGGCTAATGCCGTCGGGGTGAGGGGGCTAGTGGGATGAGCCGGTGGCTGTGGACCCCCACCCTTAATCCCTCCCCGCAAGGGGGAGGGAGACGCGGACTGCGATATCAGTGTGAGGGTCTCCTCCCCCTTGCGGGGAGGGGACAGGGGTGGGGGTCCACAGCCACCGGCTCTGTGAAGCTAGCCTACTTCGGCGCCGGCCCCGTCGACTCGCGCAGCACCAGTTCCACCGGCCAGAGTTCGTGGATCGATTCCGGTGGCTTGCCGTCCTGCATCTGCAGCAGCAGCTCGGCGATGCGGGCGCCGGCGGCGCGGATCGAGGAGCGGGTGGTCGACATCGAGGGGACCATGTTGTCGGCGTTGAGATAGGGGAAGACGTCGTCGTGGGCGATCATCGACACGTCCCTGCCCAGTTCCAGCCCGGCGAGCCGGATGGCGCGGAAGACGCCGAGCGCCGTCATCATCGAGCCGGCGAGAAAGGCGGTGGGGCGGGGGCGACGCTCGAGAAATGCCTGCGCCAGGCGGAAGCCGTTCTCGTCGGTGAAGCGGCCGCCGCCGATCAGTTGCGGATCGGGCGTGAGCCCGCGGGCCTCGATGGCGCTGCGGAAGCCGCGCAGGCGGTGAATGGCGAAGGTCTGGTCTTCCGGCCCGTTGATCATGGCGATGCGCGTATGGCCGAGATCGAGCAGGTGGCTGGTGGCGCGGCGAAAGGCACCCTCGTTGTCGATATCGAGCCAGGCGTGCGGGATTTTGACCTTGTCGGCGCGCCCATGCATCAGGAACGGCATGCCGAGTTCGGTGAGCGCCGCGATGCGCTCGTCATCGGGCGTCGGGGCCGACAGCACCAGGGCGTCGACGCGCTTGCTGGCGACGAGGCGGCGGAACACCGGCACTTCGTCATCGGCATCGATCGGGGTGACCACGATGTCGATATCGTGCTGCGCCATGCGCTCGGAAATGCCGGAGAGGAACTCCGAGGTGTGCGGCCCGAAATGCAGCGAGCGCTGCAGGGGCAGGGTGACGCCGATGGCCCCGGAGCGGCCGGTGGCGAGGCGGCGGGCACTGACATTGGCCCGATAGCCGTGCCGGCGGGCCGCCTCGCTGACGCGCTGGCGGGTCGCCTCGTTGACCTCCGGAAAGCCGTTCAGGGCACGACTGACCGTCGTCTGCGACAGCCCCAGCTCCGCGGCCAAGTCTTTGAGTTTCATCACCAAATGCGTTTCGCGCCTACTGCGGCGCGCGGTGGTGTTCCACTCGCGAACCAAGCCCCAAGCGGAGCCTACAGCCAGACGCCCTCCTCACCAAGGGCCGCATTCAAAGCGATTTGAAAAGCAAACGCAAGGCAGTTTGAAAACACGATCGTCAGGTCGTAACGGCCCCATCATTTCTGATGTTCGTACCTCACGCAGATTGCGGTGGTTTGGCGGCGTTAACTCGGCGGTCCGTGCAACATATTGAAATATCGTGCGTATTTCTATCGTCAATTGTGACGTTAACGATTGGCGGGCGAATCCTGCTTGACAGCATTTGACCCCTCTGGATAGGTTTCCACTCAAAGCGCTTTGGAAGAGTTCGGCTGTAAGATCAGCCCTCGATCGCGGCGTTTTGGTGGGAGGAACTGACTGCCGATCTGCGCCGCAAGGCGTCGATCGCGTTTGGCTGCCTCCCGGTCATGTCTGTCCTTTGGGAGGAAGAATAATGAAGATGAAGTCCTTGATGCTCGGCCTGCTGGCCGGCGTGTCGGCCGTTGCGACGGTCCAGGCAGCCGATCTGCAGATCGTGCTGGGCGACACCGGCACCGGCCTGCAGTTCCTGCAGGGCCAAGTTGAGCGCTACATGGCGGCCAATCCGGAAGACAAGGTGACGATCGTGCCGATGCCGTCGTCGACGTCCGACCAGTTTGGCCAGTACAAGCTGTGGCTGGCCGCGGGCAATACCGACATCGACGTCTACACCACCGACGTGATCTGGGCCCCGCAGCTCGCCGATCACCTCACCGACCTGACCGAGGCGACCAAGGACATCATCGGCGGGTATTTCCCGGCGATCGTCGAGTCGCAGACCGCCAACGGCAAGCTCGTGGCGCTCCCCTCGTTCACCGACGCTCCAGCGCTCTACTACCGCAAGGACCTGCTCGAGAAGTACGGCAAGTCCGTGCCCAAGACCTGGGACGAACTGGCGGCGACCGCCAAGGAAATCCAGGACGGCGAGCGCGCCGCCGGCAACAAGGACATGTGGGGCTTCGTGTGGCAGGGCAATGCCTATGAAGGCCTGACCTGCGACGCCCTCGAGTGGGTGAAGTCCTCGGGTGGCGGCCAGATCGTCGAGCCCGATGGCACGATCTCGATCAACAACGAGAAAGCCGCTGCGGCGATCGACCGGGCCAAGGGTTGGGTCGGCACGATCTCGCCCGATGGCGTCCTCGCCTATGGCGAAGAAGAAAGCCGCGGCGTGTGGCAGCTGGGCAATGCCGTGTTCATGCGCAACTGGCCCTATGCCTATGGCCTGGGCAATGGCGACGACTCGGCGGTGAAGGGCAAGTTCGACGTCACCACGCTGCCGGTCGGCGCCGAGGGCGACACTCCGGCGGCGACGCTGGGCGGCTGGAACCTCGCTGTGTCAAAGTACTCGCCGGATCAGGACGCGGCGATCCGTCTGGTGAAGTTCCTGTCGTCGCCCGACGAGCAGAAGCGTCGCGCCATCGAGCAGACCAACCTGCCGACCCTGATGGCGACCTATGACGATGCCGACGTCGCCGCCAAGGCGCCGATCATCCCGCTGTGGAAGGATGTGTTCCTGAATGCGGTGCCGCGTCCGTCGGGCCCGACCGGTCTCAAGTACAACGAGGTCTCCTCGCTGTTCTGGTCGGCGGTGCATGACACGCTCTCGGGCAATGGCACCGGCGCCGAGAACCTCGAACTGCTCGAGGCCAAGCTGACGGAACTCAAGGGCGCCGCCTGGTAAGGCGCGCCTGACGATCCGGCACGGGCGGCGCCAGCTGCCCGTGCCGTTGTCTCTGCAGCAGGGGGAGCCAATGACCGCTGAAGCCACAGCCGGTACCGTCGTTCGCACGCAGCCCAAGATCCAGTCCGAGCTGATGAAGTCGCGCGTTGCCGCGGCCATGTGGTTCCTGGTGCCGATGCTGGTGGCGCTGGCCATCGTCGCGGGGTGGCCGCTGCTCAGGACGATCTACTTTTCGCTGACCAACACCTCGCTGAACAACCTCTATGGCGGCGATTTCGTCGGCTTCAAGAATTACCTGAGCTGGACCACGCTGAAGAGCGGCCGCACGGTATTTTCCGGCCTCCTGGTCGATCCGGCCTGGTGGAACGCAGTGGGCAATACGCTGCGCTTCGCGGTGATTTCGGTGACGCTCGAAACCGTCATCGGCATGATCGTGGCGCTGGTGCTCAACGCCGAATTCAAGGGGCGCGGCATCGTGCGCGCCGCCATCCTGATCCCGTGGGCCATCCCGACAATCGTCTCGGCCAAGATGTGGAGCTGGATGCTGAACGACCAGTTCGGCATCATCAACGACCTGTTCCTGAGCCTCGGCATCATCAGCCAGAAAGTCGCCTGGACGGCCACGGCCGATACCGCGATGACCGCGGTGCTGATCGTCGATATCTGGAAGACCACGCCGTTCATGGCGCTGCTCATCCTCGCTGGGCTGCAGATGGTGCCCAAGGATGTGTATGAGGCGGCCAAGATCGACGGCGTCCACCCGGTCAAGGTGTTCTTCAAGGTGACCCTGCCGCTGGTGCGGCCGGCGGTGATGGTGGCGGTGATCTTCCGCCTGCTCGACGCCATGCGCATCTTCGACCTGATCTACGTGCTGACGCCCAACAGCAAGGCCACCAAGACCATGTCGGTGATTTCGCGCGAGAACCTGTTCGATTTCGACAAGTTCGCCTACGGCTCGGCGCAGTCGACGCTGCTGTTCCTGATGATCGCGGTGATGACCGGGCTCTATATCTGGCTGGGCAAGGTCCGGTTCGACGGGGGAGACCGCTGATGACGATGGACCTGTGGGCGATCACCAAGCGCGTCGCCTTCTATGCGCTGGTGCTGTTCATCGTGGTGGTGGCGGTGTTCCCGTTCTACTACGCGATCCTGACCAGCTTCAAATCAGGCACCGACCTGTTCCGGGTATCGTACTGGCCGACCTCGTTCTCGCTCGACAATTACGCGGCCGTGCTGAACGTCGGCGATTTCCCGCGCAACGTGCTGAACTCGATCTTCGTCGCCTCGGTCACGGTGCTGCTGGCGCTGTTCCTGGCGGTGACCGCCTCGTTTGCGCTGAGCCGGGTGCGGTTCCGGGGCAGGGGGCTGATCCTGATGACCATCCTCGCGGTCTCGATGTTCCCGCAGATCGCGGTGCTGGCCGGCCTGTTCGAGGTGATCCGCTTCCTCGGCATCTACAACACGCCCTGGGCGCTGATCTTTTCCTACACCATCTTCACGCTGCCGTTCACCGTGTGGGTGCTCACCACCTTCATGCGCGATCTGCCGATCGAGATCGAAGAGGCGGCCATCGTCGATGGCGCGACGCCGTGGGTGATCATCACCCGGGTGTTCATGCCGCTGATGTGGCCGGCCCTGGTGACGACGGGGCTGCTCGCCTTCATTGGAGCGTGGAACGAGTTCCTGTTCGCCCTGACCTTCACCTCGTCCAATGCGACCCGCACCGTGCCGGTGGCCATTGCGCTGCTGTCGGGCGGCACGCAGCACGAAATCCCGTGGGGCGCGATCATGGCGGCATCGGTGATCGTCACCGTACCGCTGGTGATCCTCGTCCTCGTCTTCCAGCGCAAGATCATTTCCGGCCTGACCGCCGGCGGCGTAAAGGGCTAAATCCATGGCGCATATCGAACTCAAGAACATCAAGAAGTCCTTCGGCCTCGTCGATGTAATCAAGGGCGTCGATCTCGAAATCTTCTCGGGCGAGTTCATGGTCTTCGTCGGCCCCTCCGGCTGCGGCAAGTCCACGCTGCTCCGCCTGATGGCCGGACTCGAGGACATCACCTCGGGCGAGATGACCTTCGACGGCACGCTGGTCAACGCGCTGGCACCGTCGAAGCGCGGCATTGCCATGGTGTTCCAGTCCTACGCGCTCTACCCGCACATGACGGTGTACGAGAACATGGCGTTCGGCATGGAGCTGGCCAAGTCGAGCAAGGAAGCGATCAAGCAGCGGGTGGAAAAGGCGGCCGAGCTGCTGCAGATCACCCCGTATCTGGCCCGGTTGCCCAAGCAGCTCTCGGGCGGGCAGCGCCAGCGCGTCGCCATCGGCCGCGCTATCGTGCGCGACCCGAAAGTGTTCCTGTTCGACGAGCCGCTCAGCAACCTCGATGCGGCGCTGCGCGTCGCGACCCGGCTCGAGATCGCCAAGCTCCATCACCAGATGAACAGCTCGACGATGGTCTACGTGACGCACGACCAGGTCGAAGCGATGACGCTTGCCGACCGCATCTGCGTGTTGCGCGACGGCCTGGTCGAGCAGGTGGGCACGCCCCTCGAGCTCTATGAGAACCCGCAATCTCTGTTCGTCGCCGGCTTCATCGGCTCGCCCAAGATGAACTTCCTCAATGGCGAGATCGCTTCGAAGTTCGGCGCCAACACCATCGGCGTGCGCTCCGAGCATATCGAGATCGCCGACCGCGACGGTGCCTGGAAGGGCAAGGTGGTGCACTCCGAAAGCCTCGGCTCGGACAGCTATGTCTATGTCGATATCGGCGCCGGTGGTGACCCCATCATCGTGCGCCAGGAAGGCACCCACCTCCACCAGCCCGACTCCGACATCTCGATCGCCCCGATCCCCGGCAAGATCTACCGTTTCGACAAGGCGGGCAAGCCGGTCAGGAACTGACAAAATTGCCTGGGGATCACTGATTTTCGCCGCACTTGCTTGTCAATTGCGAGCGGCGGATGCAGTGAATCCCGCCGACGACCAAACCGCTTTGAGCGATCATTTCAGATTCTGGGGCCGGAGCCATCGTCCGGCCCTTTCCACGATTACCAAGGAGACCCGCCATGCCGATCCGCGTCACCGTCTGGGGTGAGAATGTCCACGAGCAGAAGAACAAGGCGGTGGCCGAGAACTACCCCAAGGGAATGCACGGCCAGATCGCCGCGCTGATCGGCGAGGACAAGAACCTCGTCCCCACCACGGTGACCCTGCAGGATCCCGAGCACGGCATGACGGTGGAAAAGCTCGCCAACACCGATGTGCTGGTGTGGTGGGGACACGCGGCACATGGCGAAGTGAAGGACGAGATCGTCGAGCGCGTGGTGCAGCGCGTGTGGGAAGGCATGGGGTTGATCGTGCTCCATTCCGGCCATCACTCCAAGGTGTTCAAGCGCCTGATGGGCACGCCGGCCAACCTGCACTGGCGCGAGGCCGGCGAGCGCGAGCGCATCTGGGTGGTGAACCCGGGCCATCCGATCGCCAAGGGACTCGGCCCCTATTTCGAACTCGAGAACGAAGAGATGTACGGCGAGCCCTTCTCGGTACCCGAGCCGCTCGAGACGGTGTTTGTCTCGTGGTTCCAGGGCGGCGAAGTGTTCCGCTCGGGACTCACCTATCGCCGCGGCGCCGGCAACATCTTCTACTTCCGCCCGGGTCACGAAACCTATCCGACCTATCACGACGCCAATGTCGGCAAGGTGCTGCGCAATGCGGTGAACTGGGCCTACAACCCGGACAATCACGCACATCTGCTGAAGGCGCCGAACACTCCGGTGGACAAGGCGATCGAGCACATCGTCGAGCGCGGCGCCAAGCTGACGCATCACCCCAAGTGACGCTACGCTGATCTGATTCAGGGCCGCCTCCGGGCGGCCCTTATCCCGTCTCGACCACGAACCCCGACAAAGCGATGCGACTCCTCATTCTCGGTACCGGCCGCATGGCCAACAGCCACGCCAAGGCCTTCCAGACCATCGAAGGCGTTCAGATGGTGGGCGCCGTCGACACCATCCCCGAGAACCTCGCTACGTTCTGCGATACTTACGGCATCGCCAACCGGTTCTCGTCGCTGGATGACGCTCTCGCCTGGGGCGATTTCGATGCCGTCGACAACATCACGCCGGATTCGATCCACCACCCGACGACGCTGAAAGTGCTTGCTGCCGGCAAGCACGTGTTCTGCGAAAAGCCGCTGGCGCCGAACTATGGGCTGGCGATGGAAATGGTCGAGGCCGCCGAGCAGGCCGGGCTGATCAACATGGTCAACCTCACCTACCGGAACGTCGCCGAGCTGCACAAGGCGCGCGAGATCATTGCCTCGGGCGCGATCGGCGAGGTCAAGCATATCGAGGCGAGCTACCTGCAGCACTGGCTGGCGCTGCGTGATTTCAACGATGCGGCCAACCTCGCCGGCACCTGGCTGTGGCGGCTCAGCAAGGGCCACGGCTCGAACGGCACGGTCGGCGATATCGGCATCCATATTCTCGATTTCACCACCTTCGCCATCGGCCAGCCGATCGTCGCCATGAACTCGCGCCTGCAGACCTTCCAGAAGGTGCCGGGGGACCGCATCGGCGAATATGTGCTCGATGCCAATGACAGCTTCATCATTTCGGCCGAATTCGCCAATGGCGCCATCGGCACCATTCACTCGTCGCGCTGGGCCTCGGGCCATTCCAACGACCAGCGGCTGCGCGTCTACGGCAACAAGGGCGGGCTGGAACTGAGCCACGGCCACTGGGGCTCGCTGCTGAGGGTCTGCGCCGGCGAGGATGTCGCGACCTCGACGTGGCGCGAAGTGAAGGCCGAACCGGTCAAGACCAACTACCAGCGCTTCGTCGAAGCGGTGCGGACGGGTGTGCAGGACGACCCGGACTTCCGCCATGCCGCGGGGCTGCAGAAAATCCTCGACCTGGCGCTCATTGCCGATCTCGACCGCAAGGAACATCGGGTCTGACGCGCGGACGCCGCGCCCGACCCGAACGACAGAACAACGTACACGGGCGATCCAGGCGCCCCAGCTCGAAGGAATACACCTATGCGCATGCTCATCCTCGGCACAGGCGGCATGGCCGCCCAGCACGCCAAGCACTTTGCCGCCATCGACGGGGTCAGCGTCGTTGCCGGCGTCGACGTCGATCCGAACCGGCTCGAGAAGTTCAACACCACCCACAACATCCCGAACGGCTTCGCTTCGCTCGACGCGGCGATCGCCTGGGGCGAGTTCGACGCCGTGGCCAACGTGACGCCGGATTCGATCCACCACGCCACCTCGATCGCAGCGCTCAAGGCCGGCAAGCACGTGTTCTGCGAGAAACCGCTGGCGACCGACGCCACCAAGGCGTTCGAGATGGTCGAGGTGGCCGAGGCATCGGGCCTGATCAACATGGTGAACCTCACCTACCGGAACGTGGCACAGTTGCAGAAGGCGCGCGAGATCGTGCTCTCGGGCGCCATCGGCGCGGTCAAGCACGTGGAATCGAGCTACCTGCAGAGCTGGCTGGTGTCCAAGGCCTGGGGCGATTGGCGCACGGAATCGCAGTGGCTATGGCGGCTGTCGAAGAAGCACGGCTCGAACGGCGTGCTCGGCGATATCGGCGTGCACATCCTCGATTTCGCCTCCTATGGCTCGGGTCTCGAGATCGAGCACGTGTTCGCGCGTTTGAAGACCTTCGACAAGGCGGACGGCAACAAGATCGGCGAGTACGAACTCGACGCCAATGACAGCTTCACCATGGCGGTGGATTTCGACAATGGCGCCCTGGGCGTGATCCACGCCAGCCGCTGGGCCACCGGCCACATGAACGAGCTGCGGCTGCGGGTCTATGGAGAGAAGGGCGGCGTCGAGGTGCAGCACCGCCACGACGGCTCGCGCCTGCGCGTCTGCCTCGGGGAGAACGTCGAGAGCGGCACCTGGGAAGAGATGGAGGTCCCGCCGGTGCCGACCAACTACCAGCGCTTCGCCGAGGCGGTGAAGACCGGCACGATGCAGGAGCCAAGCTTCCGCCATGCCGCGGAACTGCAGAAGGTGCTGGACCTCGCGACGGTGTCGGAGCAGCAGCGCAAGGAACTGCCGACGCATTGAGGGGGCGGGGGCGACGAAGCGCCGGCGCGCGCTGACCCCCACCCTTGATCCCTCCCCGCAAGGGGGAGGGAGACGATAGGGCCGAGACGTCAGTGGGAGGGTCTCCCTCCCCCTTGCGGGGAGGGGACAGGGGTGGGGGTCCACAGCCACCTGCCGTCGTTCTGCTCGCATCCGGTTTGCTGCGGTGCCCCCATTGCAACCCGTCGACCACAGGTCCATTTATGCGGCGGGCAGGGAGGGTTACATGGAAGTCATCGGCGTCATCCTGATCGGTCTGATCGTCGGGTTCATCGCCAAACTGATCACGCCGGGCGATCCCAAGCCGCGCGGCTTCATCCTTACCGCGGTGCTCGGCATCGTCGGGGCGTTTGTCGCGACCTGGCTGGGCCAGCAGATCGGTTGGCTGCACCAGGGCGAGCCGGCCAACTTCCTCGGCGCCATAGTCGGCTCGGTGATCGTGCTGCTGATCTGGCGCCAGCTGGCGAGGCCGCGCTGACGCCATGGACATTCCAGTGATCGAAACCGAGCGGCTGATCCTCCGCGCCTATACGCCTGAGGATTTCGACGCTTTCGCCGCCATGTGGGCGGATCCGGACGTGGTGCATTTCATCGGTGGCCGGGTGTTCACCCGCGAGCAGAGCTGGCAGCGCTTCCTGACCCGGGCAGGAGGCTGGCAGCATCTCGGCTTCGGCTTTTTCGCGACCTTCGAGAAGGAGTCCGGGCAACTGGTCGGCGAGGCCGGTTTCCACGAGGCCCGGCGCATCATCGAGCCGTCGCTCGAGGGGACGCTCGAAGCGGGCTGGGCGCTGATGCCGTCGGCGCAGGGCTGGGGCTATGCCACCGAAGCGATGCAGGCCGCGATCGGCTGGGCCGAGACGCAGTTCCCGGGCCGCCGGATGACCTGCCTGATCAATGTCGACAACCTCGCATCGATGCGGGTCGCGGGCCGGCTCGGCTTCAAGGAGTTCGCCCGCACGATCTATGGCGACGACAAGGTGGTACTGTTTCAGCGCTGAGCGCGAGCAGCCCCAAACTCGATGCCCACCTCCCCCTTGACGGGGGAGTCGAGCGAAGCTTGGGAGCGCAAGCGACCTGGCAGAGCTCGTAGGGGGCGGAGGGTATTGGGCGTGCGGCTTCGCGCGCCTCCAGCCGTCATCCAGCGCGTGACACGCCCCACCCATCCCTCCCCGTCAAGGGGAGGGTGTCTGCCGGTGCGTGGGGCTGCCCTGCAGGGACTTCTTCGGTGGATTTGTCCGCAAAAACAAAGGGCGCCGGAGGCGCCCTTCGCATATTTTAGCCGCCCAATGTGCCTTACTGCTTCGGGGCCTCCGGGGCAGGGGCCATGGCGGGAGCCTCCATCGCCGGAGCTTCCATGGCCGGTGTCCCGGCCGGCGCAGCCGGGGCTTCGGCAGGCGCCGGTGCGGGGGCCTCGGCCGGAGCCGGGACGGCGGGTGTGACCGGAGCCTCGGTAGTCGCAGGAGCCGCCGGTGCTTCAGCCGGAGCCGCCGGTGCTTCAGCCGGAGCCGCGGGTTCAGCTGCCGGTGCGGGTGCCGCCGCCGGAGAGGCATCGGTGATGCGGCCGTCGGTGTAGGGCGTGTAGTCGCCGCCGAGTTTGGCGATGTAGTCGGCGACCACCTTTTCCAGCGGTGGGCCGAAGTCGTAGGCATTTACCGCCTTGGTGCCGAACAGTTCGTAGCCGTCGCCGCCGCCGCGCACATAGTTGTTGGTGACGATGCCGTAGGTCTTGGCGGGGTCGATCGGCACCCAGTTGTCGCCATCCTTGACCAGTACGTCGGAGATGCGCGAGCCGACCGGCTTGGACTTGTCGAAGGTGTATTTCAGCCCCGCGACCTGCGGGAAGCGGCCGGCGATTTCCTCGATCTGGCTGACGCCGTTTTCCAGCGAGGCGACGAGGTCGGCGCCGGTGAGCTGGAAGGTGGCGAGAGTGTTGGAGAAGGGCAGCACCGTCAGCACTTCACCCATGGTGATCTCGCCCGCATCGATCGAGGCGCGCAGTCCGCCCGAGTTGGCGATCGAGATGGTGACGCCCTGGTCGGCGACACGATCGAGCTGGGCGTCGGCCACGAGGTTACCCATCGAGCATTCCTCGACACGGCAGACATTGCGGTCGCCCTGGATGACGTCGGTGGCGTTGCCGATCACTTCGGCCTTCAGTGCCTCGAGCGGCTTGCCCAGTTCGGCGACGCGGTCGAGGAAGCCCTGGTCGGGCGTCACCGAGGCATCGAGCAGGATCGGCGCTCCGGTGGCGGAAACCACCTTGCCGGCATCGTCCCAGGTGACGGTGAGGTCGCCCAGCACCTTGCCGTATTGCCCGGCCTGGACGATCGGCACGTCGACGCCGTCGGGGTTCTTGATCAGCGTGGGATAGGGGCCGGCCTCGCCCTTGCCGGTGCCGAGGAAGGTATGGGTGTGGCCGCCAACGATCACGTCGATGCCGGAGACGGCCTTGGCGAGGTCCTGATCGACGTTGTAGCCGATATGGCTGACCACGATGATCTTGTTGATCCCCGCGCCCTCGAGCGCGTCGACGGCGCCCTTCACGTATTCGGTGACGCTCTCGAACGCCACGTTCGGGCCGGGCGAGGCGATGTCCGGGGTATCCTCGGTGGTGGCGCCGACGACGCCGACTTTCTCGC
Organism: Devosia sp. A16; assembly: GCF_001402915.1. Taxonomy (GTDB): domain Bacteria; phylum Pseudomonadota; class Alphaproteobacteria; order Rhizobiales; family Devosiaceae; genus Devosia_A. The sequence goes on along the minus strand of NZ_CP012945.1, from coordinate 417,748 downwards.
CGGCGATGTTGAGGACGATCACGCCCTTGGGCAGACCCTTGAGGTCAGCGTCCTTGGTGGTATCGAAATTGCCGCCGATGATCGGGAACTTGGCCGAGGCGATGAACTTGGCGAACTCGGCCGGGCCGTCGTCGAACTCGTGGTTGCCGGTGGCGACCACGTCGAAGCCCATGTCGTTCATGAAGTCGGCGACGATCTCGGACTTGTACTGGGTGTAGAACAGCGACCCCTGGAATTCGTCGCCCGCCGAGAACAGCACGACGTTCTCGCCCGCTGCCGTGGCCTTGGCGCGTTCGGCGTCGATGGCGGTCTTCAGGCGCGCGATGCCGCCGAAGCACTCGCCCTTCTGCTCGCCTTCGGCGTTGCAGGTCGAGTCAGTGCCGGTAATGGATTCGAAGCGCGAGTGGAAATCATTGATGTGGAGGATTTTGAGCGAGAACTCGGCCTGCGCCGCGCCGGTCAATCCGGCTGACAGCGCCAGCGCCGCGGCGCCGAACAACAGCTTCTTCATATCTCTGTCCCTTTATCGTGGATTCCGGTTGGTCCGGACCCTTCTCGCACTGCATTGCAACGCCGGTGTAACAAGCATCAGGCATGCCGCTGGCCGTCATCCGCAACTCCAGTGGAACGACGAGTTAACTATAGAAAGCCCCTGAGCGGAAGGCCGTGGGGTGACGCTTTTGGGCTTCCATGCCCGGCCGGTTCGGTTACTCTCCGGCCGCTTTCGATTGCCGGTTCGGGCGATGGGAAGGGGGAAAGCCAGCAGCTTTCCGATCATAGCTTACGGGAGTCGACTATGCGGAGTGCCTTGATCGTCTGGGGCGGGTGGAACGGGCACGATCCCGAGGAATGCGCGGCCCTCTACCGGCGCTGGCTGCACGAGGACGGCTATTCGGTGCGGGTGGAAACCGATCTCCAGGTGTTCGCCGATCCGGCGATCCACGAGCTCAGCCTGATCATCCCGATCTACACCATGAGCAAGATCGAGAAGGAGCCGCTGGCGAACCTGGTGAAAGCCATCGAAGGCGGCGTCGGCCTCGCCGGGCACCATGGCGGGATGAGCGACGCGTTCCGCGACGCGGTCGACTATCAGTTCGTGGTCGGCGGCCAATGGGTGGCGCACCCGGGCAACATCATCGACTATACGGTCGAGGTGACGAGGCCCGAGGATCCGATCATGCAGGGCATCCCGGCCTCGTTCCCCTACACGTCCGAGCAGTACTACATGCACATGGACCCCTCGGTCGAGGTACTGGCGACCACCACCTTTTCCGGCCAGCACGCGCCGTGGACCAAGGGCGTGGTGATGCCGGTGGTGTGGAAACGGCAATATGGGGCGGGCAAGGTGTTCCACTCGACCCTGGGGCATCGCGCCACCGAGTTCGAGAACCCGCACATGGCGACGATCCTGCGCCGCGGGATCAACTGGGCGGCTCGGGACGAGGGTTAGGCATTTCACCCCGAGCCACGGTGCTCGCCGACCCCCACCCCTGATCCCTCCCCCTAAACATGGGGAGGGAGACGCTTAACCTCGACGCCCGTGTTTTGGTCTCCCTCCCCATGTTTAGGGGGAGGGATCAGGGGTGGGGGTCGGCCAGCGCCGGGCGTTGGTGTGCTTCGGGGATCTCCGGCCCCTACCACCGCAACACAAACCGCCCGATCACCGCCCCGAGCAGCGCCGTTGCCAGCACGCCCGCCGTGTACCAGATGGCAATGAACGGCATGCCGCTTTCGGTGCAGTGAAAGGCGTAGACCCAGACGCCGGCGCCGCCGGCGAACAATCCGGCGGCAAAGCCGGCGAGGGTCGGGTTGGTCGGGGCGGCGCGGCGCATGGCGAAGACGATGCCGGCGTAGATCGGGACCGAGAGCGCGACGATGTAGAACGGGCAGCGCAAGGCGGTGCTGCCCATCACCAGCCGGCTCATCTGGTCGGGGCCCATCAGCACGAGCTGGACGAGGCCGCCGGCGCCGACCAGCAGCACCAGGATGGCAAGTCCGATCACCTGCCGGCGCAAGCTGCCGCCCGGACGCGCCAGGTTGAGCGCCGCGACGCCGCCGACCACGGCGAAGATCGCGGTATAGGCGAACTTGGTCCAGAACATCATGGTGCCGGGGGCTTCCATCATGTCCGGCCGGGGACCGAGCCAGGCCAGCATCAGCAGCGCCGAGAGCACCACGCCGAGGCCGGCCCAGCCGAACAGTCGGGCCGGCAGCGCGGCGGGTGGTGTCGGCTTGAGGTCGGCAACCAGCCGGTCGAGCAGGTCGTCACTCATCGGAGCGTCCTCCGAAACGGTCGGCGAGCGACCTGAGCCCGCGATGGATCGAGACTTTCACTGCCGATTCCGACATGCCGGTGCGGGCCGCGGCCTCGGCGATCGAGGCGCCCTCCAGCCGGGTCTGACGGATCAGCTCGGCCGGGCGGGAGGGCAGGGTGGCCAATACCGCATCGACGTCCATCCTGGCACTGGCGTCGCCGGCCTCGTCGCGGGCGAACAAGGCGGCATCGTCTTCCAGCGGCACGGTGGCGCGCACCCTGCTGCGGCGGAAATGGTCGATCAGCTTGTAGCGGGCGATGGCATGCACCCAGGCGGTGAGCGGCTGGGCGCGGTCATAGGTCAGCCGTCGTGTATGGATGGCCATCAGGGTGTCCTGCACGAGATCGTCGCTGTTGGCGGCGAGACCGGGGGTGAGGCGGCGCAGGAAATATGGCCGCAGATAGCGGCGCAACTCTTCGAGCAGCGTGCGATAGGCGCCTGCGTCGCCCTCGAGCGCCTTCAGCATCAGCGCGCGAAGCCGCGCTTCCATGTCCGAGGTGACGCTCATTGAATCCTGAATTCGTTCGCCAGGCCCGAAAGGTTACACCGCGCGGCGAGATCTGTCGCGTTGTCACGAACGCGTGACGACGGTAACCGCCGGGGCCCCGACCGCGAACTTCTCCACGTAACCGCCGCGACGAGCGGCCAACGGGAGATTTCCGATGAAGACCATTCTTTCCGCCCTCGCCCTTGCGGCCGCTCTGGGCTTTGCGGGCAACGTCGCTGCCGAGGACGCCATGGCGACGCCGATGGCGGCCGAGCCGATGGCCGGCGACGCCATGGCCGCCGATCCCATGGCGATGACGCCGGACGAGATGTTGAAGGCCTGCCTCGAGAAGGCCGGCATGGAGGCCGATGCGATGAAGAAGGACGACGCCACCAAGCTCTGCCACGACCAGCACAACATGGCGATGAGCGGCGGCGCGATGCAGGGTGACGCCATGCAGGGCGACGCCATGTCCGCGACGCCCATGGCCGAGGGCGCCATGGCGCCGGCGCAATAAACTATCCGTGATAGGCTGCAATCGCTCCCCGAACTGCCGTTCCTAGAAGGGCAGGCGGGGAGCGACGCCGGAAACCATCGGGGACACGATGACCGATCAGGCAATCGACAGAGTCGAGGTTGGCAAACCTGTGAAGGCGAAAGGTCCGCTGATCTATCGGCAGGCGGTCCTGACCCGCATCACCCACTGGGTGTGGGCGATCGCCATGTTCTTCCTGCTGCTGAGTGGCCTGCAGATCTGGAACGCCCATCCGGCGCTCTATGTCGGGCAGCAGTCGGGCTTCGCGTTCGACAATGCGATCCTGAGGATCGGGGCGGAGAACACCGACGCGGGGCCGCGCGGCTTCACCACGGTGTTCGGCCAGAAGTTCGACACCACCGGGGTGCTCGGGATGAGCGACCTTAGGGGGAACCCCAACTTCGTCGGCTTCCCCGGCTGGGCCACCATCCCGTCGTTCCGCGACCTTGCCACCGGTCGGGTGGTGCATTTCTTTTTTGCCTGGGTACTCTCGGGCGCACTCGCCATCTGGCTGCTGTCGAGCCTCGCCAACGGCCACCTGTGGCGCGACGTGATCCTCAAGCCGCGCGACCTCAGGGAGCTCCCCGGCGATATCTGGGCGCATCTGCGCTTCAAATTCCATCACGGCCGCAGCTATACGCCGCTGCAGAAATTCGCCTATTTCGGGGTGTTCTTCATCTTGTTCCCGCTGATCATCCTCACCGGGCTCTCGATGTCGCCGACGATGAATGCCGGCTGGCCGTGGCTGGTCGAACTGTTCGGCGGCCGGCAGACGGCGCGCACCATCCACTTCATCGTGATGCTGCTGCTGGTGCTGTTCTTCGTGGTGCATATCGCCATGGTGGTGCTGGCGGGGCCGATCAACGAACTGCGCTCGATGATCACGGGCAACTATCGCACCAGCCCGGGCACCGAGCCGGACTCTGGGTCTCGCCGCAGCGCCTCCCTCCCCCTTGAGGGGAGGGAACGATGGAGGGGGTGGTCCGGTGATCACCGATGGACCCCCACCCCCATCCCCTCAGGGGAGCAGGCAGCCGGTGCGCCGGGTAAGGAGAAGTCGAAATGAGCCGGTTGATCCTGAACCGCCGCCGGCTGCTCGGGCTCGGTGCAGCGTCGGCCGGCTCGCTGGTGCTGGCCGGCTGCGACCAGTTCGATTTCCTCGGCCAGCGCGACCATCCGGTGCGTAACTTTCTCGAGCGGGCCAACCAGCTGACCTATACCGCGCAACGGGCGCTGGTCGGCGAGCAGGCTCTGGCCAAGGAGTTCTCCCCGAGCGAGATCCGCCAGGGGCAGCGGCCGAACGGCTCAACCGACCCGCGCAACATCGAGCTCTACCGCGATCTCGAGGCGAGCGGCTTTGCGGCCTACAAGCTCAGGATCACCGGGCTGGTGGAGACGCCGAAGGAGTATTCGCTCGCCGAGCTCCAGAACATGCCGGCGCGCACCCAGATCACCCGGCATGACTGCGTCGAGGGCTGGAGCTGCATCGCCAAGTGGACGGGCGTGCCGCTGAGCCGGCTGCTCGACGAGGCCAGGGTGAAGCCTGAGGCGAAGTTCGCGGTCTATCACTGTTACGACCAGATGGGCGGCGGACTCTCGGCGCCGGAGGCCTATTACACCAGCTCCGACCTGATCGACGCCTTCCACCCGCAGACCATCGCGGCGTTCGGCCTCAACGATGCGGCACTACCGGTCGCCAACGGCGCTCCGGTCCGCATCCGCATCGAACGGGCACTGGGCTACAAGCAGCCCAAATATGTCCATACCATCGAGCTGGTCGACAGTTTCGCCCGGTTCGGCCTGGGGCAGGGAGGCTACTGGGAAGATCACGGCTATGATTGGTATGGGGGAATCTGAGGGGCGGTTCACGCCCCCTGGATTTCGGTCAGGATGACATCGCCAGTGACCATCCTGGCGCGAATCTCGAGGTGATCGGCGCCGTCTGCCGGCTGGCCGGCGCCCCGCAGGGTCGAGTGAATGCGGCCCGTGACGGTCGAAATATCGGTCCATACGGCGATGCCCGAGGGGACGCCAACATGCGCATCGCCGGTGGCGCCCTCGACGGTGACCCGGCCACGACGTGCCGTACCGATCGTCAGATCGCCCGACCCGGTCTTGAGCGTCACGTCAGTCCCGGCATCCCCGACCTTGATGTCGCCCGACCCGGTCTTCACCGAGGCGGAGCCGCGCGTTGTGCCCAGTTGCACGTCACCGGAGCCGGTCGAAACTTCGACCAGTGCAGCCGCTTCCGCGACGAGCACGTCACCCGAACCGCTTCGTGCCTTGACCTCATCGCCGGCGCGCTCGACGCGAATGTCGCCCGAGCCGGTATCCAGCACCATCGCGCCGGTCGCCGTATCCACGACCAGGTCGCCCGAGCCGCTCTTCAGATGGGTTATTCCGACGCTGCCGACGACGCTGATGTCGCCGCTGCCGGTCCGCACGGCGACATCGCTGGCGCTTGGCACGGTGATGACGGCATCGAGCCGCGTGTCGCCGCCGAAGAACCCGTCATGCTGCTTCGGGCCGATCACCAATATCTGGTCGCCGTCCTGGCTGACGCGGACCTGATCGGCGTCTCGGCCGGTCAGTTCGACAATGGTCTCGGTGCTTTCAGCGGCAACGACCTTCACCGAACCCTTGCCGATCTCGGTAAGCAGCCGGACTGGCTGGCGCGTCTCGAAGCGATGCATGGTCATCTCGTCTCTCCTGTTGCGGAAGCTGCGGTTCAGGGTTCGGTCGGCTTGATCCAGCCAGTCATGCGGCGGTTGCCCCGCTTACCGCCGAACGGGTCAGTGGCCGGAAAAGCACCGGCCGGGCCGACCGGCGGGAGATCGCCCCGGGTGGCTGACCGAACGACCGTGACCAGCCAGTTGTTGAGCGATTGGCCGGAACGCGCCGCCAGTTCCTCGGCTTTCGCCTTCATCGTCTCCGGCATGCGCAGCGAAATGCGAGCCAGGCTGCCGTCATCATCGGCCTCCTCGAGCGATGGAGCGGGGCTGGCGGTCTCTGCGGGCGGCAGTTGCAGCACGAAATCCAGCTCGCGGCCGTTGAGTCGCACCTCGACGCCACCACTGGGCATCCTCGAAGTGATCTCGGCGGCGGCTTGGCTGATCGCATCCATCAGCGCCAGCCGCACAGCCGGGCTCAGGGCGAACAGCAGGCGCTCAGTGGCGGCACGGGTTTCGGGAGCTGCAACTTCTGCTGCAGCAATCAAGTCACGCCGCAGGCTGTCGATGTGTGGGGTCAGGTCCATGGCGCAACGAATGACATCGGAGCGGCGTCATGTCAATGTCAATATGACGTCATCATGTGTAGTGATGGCGTCATTTCTGCCCAGGTGGGGTTTTGCGCGCCGACTGATAGAGACGGCCCCCTCCCATCCTCCCCCACAAGGGGGGAGGTGCCGCATTGAGTATCGGGCACCATCGAGCCGCGAACTCTCCTCTTCACCTCCCCCTTCATGGGGGAGGCCGGGAAGGAGGCCGTCTGCTTCAGTCAGCACCCCCGCATAGCTCCCTGCGCGAAATCCCTTGCCAATCCGGCACATATCGCCCATATGCGGATCATTCGCCCCGCGCACTCGTCCCGTTCCATCGGGAAACACGCGCGATGACGGCGATGGACTTCTCTTCTTACTGGCCAAAAACGGTGAGCGGCGAAGTGCCCCGGAAATGTCCCCCGCCAGAGTCGCGGGAACACCGGGAGACAGCGCAACCGTGCGGCAATCCCGTCGCCATTGCATCGATTGATCACGCTGAGCCCAAATGGGTTTGGCGACCCAAGCGCACCGATTGGCCCGGAGCGCGCCAATGAAAGTTTGACCATTGACCACTTCCTTTTCCGAACTCGGCCTGCCGGCGCAGCTGTTGAGCGCGCTGACCGCTGCCGGTTTCGACACTCCCACGCCGATCCAGGCGAAAGCCATTCCGCCGCAGCTCGAGCGTCGTGACATCATGGGTATCGCCCAGACCGGCTCGGGCAAGACCGCTGCGTTCGGCCTGCCGATCCTTGCCGGGATCGCGGCGTTGAGCGGCCGTCCGAACCCGATGACAACCAGGGCGCTGATCCTCGCGCCGACCCGCGAACTGGCGGTGCAGATCGACGAAGTGCTGCACAAGCTGGCGGGCGCCAAGCTCTCGACCGTGCTGGTGCTCGGCGGCGCCTCGCGCGGCGGGCAGATCCAGAAGATCGCGCGCGGCGTCGACGTGGTGATCGCCACCCCCGGCCGCCTCAAGGACCTGATCGACGACAGGAAGCTGCGCCTCACCGAGACGCGCTGGCTGGTGCTCGATGAAGCCGACCGCATGCTCGACATGGGCTTCATCAACGCCGTCAAGCAGATCGCCGCCGCCATCGGCCCGCGCCGGCAGACCGCGATGTTCTCGGCCACCATGGCGCCTGAAATCGCCGAGCTCGCCAAGGGGCTGTTGAACGATCCGGTGCGGGTCGAAGCCAACCCGCCGGCGCAGACCGCCGGCACCATCGATCAGCGGGTGATCCTCGCCGGTTCGAAGGAGAAGCGTGGCGTGCTCAACAAGCTGCTCGAGGACGAAAGCCTCAGCCGCGTCATCATCTTCTCGCGCACCAAGCACGGTGCCGATCGGGTGGCAAAGAACCTCGCGATCGACGGGCACGAGGCCGCGGCGATCCACGGCAACAAATCCAACAACGCCCGCCAGGCTGCGCTCAAAGGCTTTGCCAACGGTTCGGTGCGCATCCTCGTCGCCACCGATATCGCGGCGCGCGGCATCGACGTGCAGAACATCACCCACGTGATCAACTACGAGCTGCCGGACGATCCTGAGAACTACGTGCACCGCATCGGCCGCACGGCGCGCAACGGCGCCTCGGGCTTTGCGATCACGCTCTGTGACGGCACCGAGCGCGGCAAGCTGCGCGACGTCGAGCGGCTGATCCGCAAGACCCTGCCGGTCAGTGGCGAGCTCAAGGGCAATGGCGGCGAAGTGATCGACGCCGCCCAGGTGCGTGCCCAGCGCCAGCCGCCGCGCCCGCAGGCCCCGCGTCCCGATGGGCAGCGCAAGCACGCCAATGCCGGCCGGCACTTCTCCGGCGCCAAGAAGGCGGCGATCGTCGACGGCCGCAAGCGCGGCGGGGAGGGCCATGCGGCTCCCGGTGGCAACCAGCAGCAGCAGCGCGGCAACGCGCAGCAGGTGCGTGGCGGCGCCGGCAAGGGCAGCAACGTCTCGCACAATGGCGGCGCGCCGGCGACCGCGCCAGCCTGGTGGGAAAAGCCCACCGGGCAGGGCACCCCGGCACCCAAGCAGCGCTGGAACAAGAAGCAGAAGGACGCCGGCCGGCAGCGCCGCGAAGGCGAACGCGCGGCGGGGTGACTTCTGCTCCCCGTCCTCTAGAGGGGAGGGGTGGGGGGATCAATCTGTGATCACCGCACCACCCCCTCCCTCAATCCCTCCCCTCAAGGGGGAGGGAATCGACGACTGAGAGAACTCGCAAATGAAAAGGGCGGTCCATCGGGCCGCCCTTTTGCCTTATCGGATGCCCTTGATCCCCAGCATCAGGCTGACGCTCGTCTCCGTCGATGGTGCGCTCATCGCGCCATTCGGCGGCGGGCGGCCAGCGCCGGCGGGGGCGCCGCCGAAGCCGGTCGACGACTACGCGTTGGGATCGACGCCGATGATCATGGCGACGAGATAGCGCTGGTCGAGCTCCTTCACATAGGCGAAGGAGGCACGGGTGGCCCGGCTGGCGATGTTGTCGTTGCCGTTGAGCACGTCGCGGGCCGCGGCCCGGGCGGAATAGGGTTCGATGTTCTGGTAGATGAACTGGCTCAGCGCATCGGGGAAGAACAGCTGGCCGGTGAGCACGGTCCGCTCGTCGAGGAACACCTTGAAGTGGATGTGGGTGGTGCGGCCGGCATACCAGCCGGGATAGATCGTCTCGAACGCGACGATGCCGTTGGCGCCGGCAAACTGGGTGCCGCGCAGGAAGGTCTGGCCGGTCGTGTCGAGGCCGCCGGTCTGGTTGGCATAGCCCGAGTAGAGGCCCTCGGCATTGCAGTGCCAGATATCGACACGCGCCCCCTCGAGCGGCCGGCAGCTGCCATCGACGATCTGCAGCCGCACCGTGGTGGCGACGCCCTGCTGGGTGCCCTCGGTGATGTCGGCCCGCTCCAGCTTGGGATCGAAGTAATAGGGCCCTTCAGTGACTTCCGGGGTGATGACGCAGACATCGGCGTCGGGCATCAGGCCCGAGGTGCTCTTTGCGCTCGTCGCGGCGCCTGCTTCCTGCGCGAAGGCCTCCTGGCTCATCAGCGCGCCACCGGCGGCGGTGACGGCGACAAGACGCAGGGCATCGCGGCGATTGAGTGAACTGGGCACGGGGGCGGTCTCCATTCGGTACCTGCCCGATGTAGGGCACGAACGGGCAAACCCTCAGTTACAAGTTGGAGAGGTGCATGAGGTCTTCGAAACAATCTGGTGAAATGTGGCGAAAGTGGCGTTCCTGAACGCCAGCTAAACGCAGGATTCCGGGAACGTTCAACCACCGCGCCGCATTGTCGCCCTCAAGATGAACCGCCAGGCCGCACCGGCCTCGCCCGTTGGGGGGCAAAAATGCTGAAGCTCACTCTGGTTGCCCTGTTCGTGATGTCGATGGCGACGCTCACCATCGCCGCCTCGGTCCTGCCGGTTGAAACCGCGCCGCTCGCGCAGCGCGCCGACCTCGGCTGAGTTCCGTGAACCCCGATCGGGAGCACGGGCCCGACCGGCCGGGCGCGTTCAGCATCGGAACCCAGATCCTGCTGCTCGTGCTGTTCGCCACTGCCCTTGCGGTACTGGCGTTTGCCGCGGCGAGCGTGGTGCTGGTCTAGCCCGTCTCTAGCCTCAGCTCAGCGGGATGCCCTTCTTGCCCTTGTCTTTCTGGTAGGCGGCCGACAGGTCGTTATAGGCGGCGTTGAGATCGTCGACGCGGCCGACCAGCAGCTCCTTGGAGGAGCGGTCGAGCCCGGCGATCATCTGCTGGATGGCGTGGCTTTCGAAGAAGGCGTTCTTCCGATTGTAGAGCGGCCGGTCCTCGGGGACGCTGTCGCGGTCGGGGTCCGGCACGGCGTAGACTTCCCTGAGGATGCGGATGTCATGCGGAATGCCGAAGCTGTCGCGCGTGTCCTCGTAGCTGAACAGATAATAGAAATTGTCGAAGCCCGACCAGGTGATGCCGGAGAGGCAGAGCGAGCAGGGCTCGTGCGTGGCGAGGAACAGGCAGTCCTGCGGCGCCGGGCGCTCGGCGGCGGGCAGTTCGTAGAAGCGCTTGATGGCGTGCATTTCACCATGCCAGAGCGGGTTCTCGGTTTCGTTGTTAGTTTCCCCCACGACCAGCGACAGGTCGGATTTCCTCAGGATCGCCGCGCCGAACAGCTTGTTGCCGCCGCCGACGCCGCGCTTGGTCAGGGGCAGGAGGTCGAGTTCGATGACATCGAGCAGGCGGGAAATCAGGTCGGGCGTATGCATCGGGGGCTCCGGTTGGGTGCCATGAGCCTGAGGGGAGGCGGGAGGAACGTCAACGGGGTTTGCAGGCTGGGGCGGAGAACGCGGGCGGTGCCTCTAGCGCCCCCTCTCCCCAGAGGGCGAGGGGACGATGGGGGCGCCGCCCGTGCAAGAACGATCAGAACCGCGATTTCCCGAGGGTTGCCAGTTCCACCCCGCCCGCGTCGAGCAGGATCAGGTGATCCTTGTCGAGCCGCCAGAAGCGGGTGGCGGCCAAAGCGGCGAAGAAGTTGTCTTCCTGCTTGGTGGCCTCATCAGAGACGCAGGCCATACGCGTGGCGGCGACGGCGCTGAAGATCAGGCGCTCGGCATTGATCTCGGCCTGGGCGAACCACGAATTGCAGCCGCCGCGGCCGCCGGCGCGCATGTCGGAAGCGATCGAGAGCGAAGAGACGATGCCGCGGGCCACCGGCACGCCGCCGATGGCTTCGGCCTGCCAGGTGACGTCGAGGATCGGCGGCGGCGCTGCCACGGCGGGTTCGGGCGTCACCACCGGGGTGTCCCTGGGCACGATGTTGACGACGATCACGATGGGTGCGGCCGGGGCCAGCGGATCCAGCGGATAGGGCTCGACATTGCGGAACCACACCGCATCGGACCCGGCGATCTCGGCGATCAGCGCATAGCTGTGGCCGGCGACGATAACGGTGTCGTCGAAATTGAGGGTGAAGGTCAGCGGCACCTGGCCGGGGCCGGCGATCGGTGCCTTGGCCGAAACACGCGGTTTGTCGGGCGACGCCAGGTCGATCAGCGACACGGAGAGCGTGCCGCCCGGGGGCAGCGCGATGCGCTCGCGATAGGTCACTTCGCCCGTGAGGGTCACCTTGGCGGCCAGCGCCGGGCTCGCAAGCGCCAGCAACAGCGCCACCATTGCCACAACCATACGCATGATTTGCCTCCACCCGATCCGCGTTGCGGCAGATTATGGAGCAATTGCAACGCAGTTGCGACGCCGAAGCGGCGGATGGGTAAAAGAAATCAGTCGGGCTCGACGACGAGGTAGGGCTCATCGAAGAAGTATTCCTCGAGATTGTTGCCCTCGCCGCCACGATCGATGATCAGAAAGTCCGAGGTCTCGCCGAGCGGCGTCAGCACGGCGTGCCAGGTGTTCATCGCCATATTGATGCCCTGGCCCGGCCCGGCGAGGAATGCTCGCGGGCGACCGGGGATGCCGCCTTCATCCGGCGCGACGATCGACAGGAAGGGGCGCTGCGACAGCGGATAGAAGGCCTGGCTGCCGAGCGGGTGGCGCTCCACCATCTTCAGCGTCAACGGCAAGGCGTAGGGCTGGCCCCGCGCGATCGACACCAGCGGGCGGGGATGCACGCCGCCCAGTTCGACCTTTGCGAGGTCATGGTAGCGCTCGGTCATGCCGCCATTGATCGGATAGTGATGAGCGCCCTCGGTCTCGATCACCTGTCCGAACGGAGCATAGGCCTCGCGGGTGAGCGGCTCGATGAAGAGGGTGCGGCTGGCTGTCATGGCGATTCCCCGGTTGCTGGGCGGCGACCCTAGTGCGTTTCCTCACGGTAACGAAATGCCGAAGCACCGGGGCGCCGGTTCTGCCGACCTTTCGAAGCGACGCGGAGGCGGTGGGCCCGCGGAGCCCGCTGCCGGATCATCTGCGCGCCGATGGGTCGACCTTGACGGTATTCGGGGCGCTGCCGCCGCCCATGTAGACGGCCACCAACCGCATCGGCACGCTGCCGGTATTGGTGCCGTTATGCGGCCAGCCCACCGCTTCCAGCACCGCCTCGCCTGCCCGATAGGTCTTTGTGCCCTTGCTGCCGTAATCGACGGTCAGTTCCCCCTCGAGCACATAGGCGAACAGCGGCACCTCGTGTTCGTGCCAGCCGGTCTCGCCGCCGGGCGGAATGGTGACGATGGCCGAAGTCACATTGGGCGTGCCCGCGGGGTAGGCGAGGGGGCTGCCCAAAACGTCGCTGCCGCCCTGCAGCAGCGGGGTGAGCAGGTTCTGGTAGCTCGGCGGCGTCAGGTCTTCGGCGATCGCCGGCGACGCCAAGAGGGCCAATACGGCCAGCATTCTCAATCGTGTCATCTGAATCGCGTTCTCCCTATCGCGCATGCGAGGCGACGATGGCCGTCGGCCCGGCCAGCCGCAAGCAATTTTCTCTGGTGCCGCACTGAACCAAGCGGGGAGGAAAACGTTGTGGGCCTCGTGACTTAGGTTAAAAGATGCACAATCAGATTCAACTTACCTCCGCCGGCCCCATCCAAGCGTTGGTGCGCAGCGAAATCTCCACCATCACGCAGCCATACCAACGCTACCTCGAAGGGTGGCAGCTGCGCGCCACCTATCTCGGAACGCAGCTTGCCGATCATCCCGTTAACTCCGACGAGCACGACCTGGCGCTCCGGCGGCTAGCCGAGCTGCGCGAGGAGATTGCGGTGAACCGGGACTACCTGATCGCCGAGACGAGCAGGCTGCCGCCGGACGATCTGGTCGATGCCACCGTCGACAGCCTCGATGAGCTTCTCGCGGCGGTCAGCCGGCTTGGGTCATAGCCCGAGCTTGGCGTGCCGGTTGACATCCTTGTAGAGCAGGTAGCGGAAGCGGTTCGGGCCGGCATAGCAGGATTGCGGGCAGAACGCCCTGAGCCACATGAAATCGCCGGCTTCCACTTCGACCCAGTCGCGGTTGAGCCGGTACACGGCCTTGCCCTCTAACACGTAGAGGCCGTGCTCCATGACGTGCGTCTCCTCGAACGGGATCACCGCGCCGGGCTCGAGCGTCACGATGTTGACGTGCATGTCGTGGCGGACATCGGTGGGGTCGACGAAACGGGTGGTGCCCCAGCGGCTGTCGGTGCCCGGCATCCAGATGATCGGTTCGTCTTGCTCGTTGGCAACGAACGCCGCCGGAGCGTCGATACCTTCGACAGCCTCGTAGCGTTTGCGTATCCAGTGAAAGCGCAAGGGTGCGCTGGATTTGTTGTGCAGTGCCCAGCGCGTGCCAGGCGGCAGAAAGGCATAGCCGCCGGCCTTCAGCAGGTGAGACTTGCCGTCGACCGTGAGCGCCGCCTGGCCCTCGACGACAAACAGCACCCCTTCGGCACCGGCATCGGGTTCCGGCTTGTCGCTACCCCCGCCGGCAAACACCTCGACGATGTACTGCGAGAAGGTCTCGGAAAAACCGGTCATCGGACGGGCGATCACCCAGGCCCGGGTGTCCTTCCAGTGCGGCAGATAGCTCGTAACGATGTCCCTCATCACCCCGCGCGGGATCACGGCATAGGCTTCGGTGAACACGGCGCGGCCGGTGTGGAGGGCGGTCTGGTCAGGCAGGCCGGCGATCGGGCCGGCATAGGTGGTGGGGGCCATCGGAATTCAGCGTTGGTGAGTGGTCAGCCCTCTTAGCGCGAAAGGCCACAAGCGGACAGGGGGCCGTTGCGCCCCTCCTGGCGGACGCGGCAGGTCGGGGGGAGGGAAGCGCCGACTGAGACATTCTGCCGGCCACGAGTTCAGCCCCGCGTACCCTCGATGCGGAAGCGTTCGCGATAGCCTTCGGGCGTGGTGCCCAGGTGCTTGCGAAAGCTGCGGGTCAGGGTGGAGGCGCTGCCCAAGCCGGACCGCTCGGCGATGCGGGCGAGCGGAAAGCGGGTCGATTCCAGCAGTTGCTTGGCGCGATCGAGACGCACGAGCTCGACATAGCGGGCCGGGGTCACGCCGGTTTCAGCCCGGAAGCTGCGGGCAAAGGTGCGCTCGCTCATCATGGCGCGATCCGCAAGTGCGGCGACGCTGAGGTCGGCCTCGGGATTGCCGGCGATCCAGGTGAGGAGCGATTGCAGCGCGTCGCCGGCGCCGGCCTGCGCCGCAAGGCTGCTGGAGAACTGCGATTGGCCGCCCACCCGGCGCAGATAGAGCACCAGCTCACGGGCCGTACGTAGCGCCACCGGTGGGCCGCAATCGTATTCGACCAGAGCCAGCGCCAGATCGATGCCGGCGGTGACGCCGGCCGAGGTGAAGACATGCCCGTCGCCGACGAAGATCGCGTCGGGCACCACCTCGGTGCGCGGCAACAGGCGCTCGAGGAGCCGGGTCGAGGACCAGTGGGTGGTGGCGCGCCGGCCGTCGAGCAGGCCGGCCGCGCCGAGCAGGAAGGCGCCGGTGCAGATGCTGGCGATGCGCCGGATGCCTGGTGCGCGCTCGGTCAACCAGGGGAGCAGCGTGGTCTCCTCGGCGGCGCGGCGCACCGGACCTTCCGGTCCGCCCGAGATGAGCAGGGTGTCGATGTCGGACCCGAGCGTCTCGAGCGGCACGGTGCCGGCGAGCGCGAGGCCAGAGGACGAAGCGATGGTGCCCCCGGTCGGGCTGGCCACCACGATCTCGTAAAGCAGCGGGCGGGCGGCAAGTTCGGGGATGAACTCGTTGGCCTTGGCAAAGACTTCGGCAGGGCCCGTGACGTCGAGCAACTGGAAGCCGTCATAAGCCACGATGGCGATGCGGCGGGTTGGGGGCAGCGGCTGCGACATGAGTTCATCCTAATGCGCATCGGAGATGGTTGAAACCTTGGGGGAGAGGCAGCCAGCCGCTTCCGACCACAGGCCTCACCTCCCAACCGGTGTCATCCCAGCTTTCGCCGGGATGACATGCAGTGGGTGGGGAGAGTCGCGGAGGCTCCCCTACTGCGCCCCACCCGCCCACGGATATTCCATCACCAATGCCACGATCCTGGCGGTCGGCAGGTCGTAGCGTTGCGCCAACACCGGCAAGGCACGCTCCAGCGTCTGGGCGGGGGCTTCTGCCTGCGGCGGCGGCAAGAGCTGATCGAGCAGCGCCGTCTGGCTCGATCGGTCGGGGGTGATGAGCAGGCCGTAACGGCTGCGTACGGGGAGGCCGCCGGGATTGACCGTTACGACGCTGGCGAGATTGGTGCGGGCATAGGCATCGACCAGCAGGCCCAGCGCCACCTCGTCAACGCCGGCTTCGAGCGGGATGCCGACGGTCTCGCGCCGCCAGAAGGTGAGGGCATTGCGGATAAAGGTCTTCTTGTGCTCGAGCGTCAGCTCGAAACCGGACGAGCGGTGCCGCGCATCCCAACTGGCAACGCCCAATTCCGCCGCGGTGCGCTCGGCAACGGCGCGGCCGCCGATGGCTTCGACCAGCGCCAGCATGATCGGGATATTGGCGGTGATGCCGGTGGAGGTGGCGACGCCGTCGTCGACGACATAGCGGCGGTCGGGGACGAAGGTCATGGTCGGGTGCCTGGCACGCAGCTCGGCCACGGCACTCCAGTGGCCGGTGGCGCGGCGGCCGTCGAGCAGGCCGGCAAAGCCGAGCATGCGCGAGCCGTTGCAGATCGAGATGATCCTGGCGCCCTTGGCATGCTGGGCGACCAGCCAGTCGGCGATCACCTGGTCGGTGCCCGGATCCATGGCGGGGACGACGACGTAATCGGCGCCATCGGGATGCGCGGCATCGAAGTCGGCGATGGTGGTTTCCGGAGTGATTTTCGGGCCGGGGTAGAGCTGCACCGGTTCGGGCTTTTCGGCCACCACAGTGACCTCGGCGACGTCCGCCCGCTTCAGCACGCCGTAGGCGGAGAAGAAGTCGGAGAGCTCGGTCGCCTGGTTCCAGGTGACGATGGCGATCACCGGCCGGGCGGTCGCGCGGGTCGGGCGCATCGCCGCGATGGTGGCGGCCTGCTCGTCGGTAGCGATCGGTTCAGCCGGCGGTGGGGCGGCGGCGGGCGTACCGGGGACGAGCAGGAGCGGGGTGGCGATCAATGCCGCGAGCACGATGGCGCCGATTGCTGCGAAGATGATCCGCTTGCGCATGTCCGTTCTCCTCTTGAATGAGAGGAGGCTAGTGGCAGTCGAAGGACAGCGGTTGCCAAATGACGTGCAGTTTCTGCCAAGGGCAAAGCGTGCGCTGCCGCCCTCCACCGCCACGCGGGGGGAGGATCACTGAGAGGCCGCAGGCTTACCCCTCCAAACCCTGCTTGAGTTTGAGCAGGCCCTGCGCGGCATAGGCGGCGTAGCTGCCGATCCAGCGCTCGTGCAGTTGCTGGATAGGAATGGCGTTGAGGTGGTTCCAGCGCTCGCGCCCCACGCGGCGGGCAACCACCAGCTCTGCCTCTTCCAGCACTTTCAGATGCTGCATCACCGTGCAGCGGTCGAGTTCGGAGAAGGCGTCGCACAGGGCTCCGGTAGTCTGCGGGTTGTCCTTCAGCCGGTCCAGCATGCTGCGCCGTACCCGGTTACCCAGGGCCTTGAAAATCCTGTCGTTTTCGTCGTCGCTTGACATGTTATATTTTTATAACATAATTGCCGGAAAGACAAGGGGAAACCCAGCAAGGAGAGACGTCATGGATGTGAAGCTGAAAGTGTCGGGCCGCATCGCCAAGCCGGTGCATGAGGTATTCGAGGCGGTGGCCGACCCCGCCAAGCTCTCGGGCTATTTCACCACCGGCGGCGCGCAGGGGCGACTGCGGACCGGTGCAACCGTGACCTGGGATTTCGCCGATTTCCCGGGGGCGTTTCCCGTGCACGTCGTCGAGGTGGTCGACGACAAGCGGATCGTGCTGCGCTGGGGCGCCGCCGAAGGCACGGGCGCCGATCCGAGCGGCGACACGACCGTCACCATGAGCTTCGAGCCGCTCGAGGACGGACGCACCCTGGTGACCATCAGCGAAACCGGGTGGACGGAAACGCAGCAGGCGCTCGACGCCTGTATCGGCAATACCGAGGGGTGGACCGGCATGCTGTGCGCGATGAAGGTCTATCTTGAGCATGGCCTCAACCTGCGCGAGGGCTTTTACAAGTAGCCAGGGGCGGCTGGCACGGAGTGTCAGGAAAAGTTTAGAAATCAGGCGCAGATTCTGCCGCATGGCATCGCAACCCGACCATCCGCACCCCCTGGACCCGCGCCCGTTGATCGATCCGATCCAACTGGAACAGGCTGGGCGCGCCCTGCGCCAGTGGATCGATCGCCTGCTTGGCCACGCTGAGCCCCCGCTCGATACCGAGATCGACTGGGAAGACGGCGAGCCGCATGACGAGCGCGACGGGATCCATCCGGGGCAGTGAATGCTGGATTGGCTGCACGACCTGCAACAGTCGTTCCGCGAGCCGGTCTACGGATTTCTCACCATGTTCTGGCCGGTCCTGACCGTCGCTGTGCTGATCGGCCTCGGCTGGCTGGCTGGAAGCTTCTGGCAACGGGCAGGGCGGGGCAGCGGCGATGGCGGTGGTGACGATTTCTCGATCGCCGAGTCCGACGGGGAAGGCGGCGACTGAGGGCCGCGCTACACGACCACCGAAGCCACCCCAAACTCGATGACGGCCGGTGCGTGGGGTGAGCACATCGTGAAATCCTCCCGAACGGCTCAACGGGAGCGCTCTACTTCCCCTTGCCCATCGCCAGATATCGCGCCCGATCGTCCGGCGCATAATGCTCGAGGGCGTTGCGCAGCATGATGCGCGGCATGTTTGCGGCGTGCTGGTCGAGGAAGGCATCGAGCGCCGGCCGGTTGCCGTCGGTGGTGCGCAACATCCAGCCGACTGCCTTCTGCACCAGTTCCTGCGGGTCATCGAGCAGCAGTTCGGCGATGGCGAAGGCGTCGTCGAGCTGCCCGCGGCGGATGAACGAGAAGGTAGCGAGAATGGCGGTGCGCCGCTCCCACGGGTTCGTCGATTTCGCCAGCCGGTAGAGCACGTCCCGCCGGCGGTCGACCAAATGCGGGCCGACCACGTGATAGGCGGCGAGATCGACCAGGTCCCAGTCGTTGATGCGGTCGTGCCGGCGCAGGTAGAGCTCGAACAGTTCCTGCTTGCGCTCCAGAGTGGTGTGCCTCGCCTGGTACTGCTTGGCCATGATGCTCATAGCGGCGGCGCGCGCCTCGTGGATGCCGGACTCCATCAGCTTTTCGATCTCGGAGGGCGGCGTCGCGAGGCATTGTTTGGCCAGCGCGAAGACCTCGCCCATGCGCACACCGATGAAAGTGTCGGCCGCATCGTCCTCGAAGCTGAAGTAGCGGTGATATTTCTGCCGCTCCTCGTCCGATCGCATGTCCTGCAGCCGGGCGAGGATCGCTTCAGCGGTGAGTTCCATTCCTGCGCCTCAGAAGGTCTGGCCCAGCTGATCCATAACCTGCTCGAGGCCGAGCTGCGAGTAATCCATCATCTGCCTGGTGGTGGTGGTGTGCTCGGTGATGGTGACCTCGGTGACGTCGCCCTTGGGCGTCAGCGTCACCACGGTCGCGACATCGCGCGGGAACTCGGCCGGCATGCCGACACTGGTTGGATCGATCGGGTTGCCGTGCTTGTCGGAGAGGTTTTGCACGTATTCGAGCCGCTGGTTGGGGATCACCTTGGTATATTCCCAGCGCATCCACAGGTCGTGGCCCTCGGGCGAGCGCATCAGTACCACCGAATAGCCGCCCTCGCGCACATCCATGCGGGCTTCCGGGCTGGTCCAGGGGCGTGGGCCCCACCACTTGATCACTTCGGTATCCTCGGTCCAAGCGCGCCAGGCGCGTTCGGGTGAGGCGTTGAAGCTGCGGGTGACGGCGACGTCGTCGGTGATGAGCTCGGGCAGGTCGGACACTCCCTTGGTTTCGGCGCCGATGGCGGTGAATGCGCCGCGCCAGAAATCGTGGAACTGGTTGGAGGTGATGTAATATTGCACCGACTGGGTGAACATCAGGCCGATCAGCCCGCTCACCGGGTCGTTGGCCCAACTGGTGCCGTAACCGCCATCCCAGCCGTAGCGGCCGGGCGTGGGGGTGATGTCGTCGGGCGTGTCGTGGGTCAGCACGCCATAGCCCCAGCCGAGCTTGTCGAAGAAGCCCGGGACGAATCCGGCATCCTTCTTCTGCTCCGGCGTCAGCTGGTTGCGGGTCATCTCGGCCACCGAGGCCTCGCTTAGGAGGCGTGTCCCCTTGTACTGGCCCCGGTTGAGCAACATGCGGGCGAAGGCGAGATAGTCGTCGAGCGTCGAGACGAGCCCGCCGGCGGCTGAGGGGAAGCTCGGCGGCCTGCTCCAGACGTCGTCGACCGGATCCTCGAGGAACTGCTCGTTGGTGGCGAAATTCACGGCATAGGCCGGCTGGAAACGATCGAGCTTTTCCGGCGGCACGAAGAAGCCGGTATCGGCCATGCCGAGCGGGGCAAAGATGCGGGCCTCGAGGAAATCCTCGAGCGGCATGCCGGAGGCGCGGGCGATCAGTACGCCGAGCAGGAGCGAGCCGGTATTGTACATCCAGGTCTCGCCCGGCTGATGCATCAGCGGCAGCTCGGCGAACTTCGCCAGCCATTCGTCCGGCGTCCACGGCGTCGGCGGCACCGGCTGGCCGTTGACCAGCTGGCGCGCGTCGATCGCCTGCTGGATCGGCAGGGTCGGGTCGAACAGCACGCCGAAACCGAGCGTGAAATTCATCAGGTCGCGCACCAGGATCGGGCGGGTTGCCGGCACGGTGTCGGTGATCGGGCCCTTGAGATCCTTCAGCACCTGGCGGTTGGCGAGTTCGGGCAGCAGCCGATCGACCGGTTCGTCGAGGCGGAGTTTGCCGTCTTCGACCAGCATCATCACTGCCGCCGTGCCGACGGCCTTGCCGACCGAAGCGATGCGGAAGATCGTGTCGCGCCGCATCGGCACGCCGCCCTCATAGGCGGTGCTGCCGGCGGTATCGACGACGACCTCGTCGCCCTTGGCGAGCAGCCAGACGGCGCCGGGCATGTCGCCTTTGGCGATCGAGGCTTCGATCTTGCCCTTGAGCGCGGCGAGGGCGGCAGGCTCGAAAGTCGGCTGCCGGGCGAGGGTGGGAAGACTCGAGGCCAGCACCAGCGAGCTGACGGTGAGGAGGAAGGTTCGGCGGCGCATAGGGAACTCCGGATTTTTGCGGCAAGCCGCTCCCGGCCGCGCGCTGGGCAGCACGCGGGGGAAGGCCCGGCGATGGGTTGGGGGAAGCTTCCGGCTAGTTGCCGGCGTAGGCCTTTTCGATGTCGGCCACGATGATCTTCTTCATCTGGAACATGGCCTGCATGGCGCGGCCGGCTCCGGCGCGATCGCTGCCGGCGAGCGCTTCGGTCAGCTGGCGCGGGACGATCTGCCAGCTGAGGCCGTATTTGTCCTTCAGCCAGGCACACTGGCTCTCCTCGCCGCCGTCGGCGACCAAGGTATCCCACAGGTAGTCGACCTCCTCCTGGCCATCGCAATCGACAGTGAAGGAGACCGCTTCGGTGAACTTGAACTGCGGGCCGCCATTCAGCGCCATGAACTCCTGGTCGCGCAGGCGGAAGGTGATGGTGAGCACGCGGCCATCCGGATAGCGGTCGACCTTGTGGATTTCGGCGTCCTTGAAGGTCTTGACGTAGAAATCCACCATCTCTTCGATGCGGTCGTCGATCCACAGGCAGGGCATGATCTTGGGCATTTGAAGTCTCCTTGGGGTGAGTTGTCCTGGTCCCTGAAGCGGAACGCTTCAGCGGTGGGGTAGTCGCTGTTGAAAGTCAGTGTGTCCGGGCGTGCCCGGGGCGTCAGTAGGCCGGCATATCGGCCAGCAGTTCATCGAGCCGCTTGAAGCCCATCTCCATGCCCTCGGCCATCGGGGTGGCCCTGGCACCGTCGCGTGCTTCCTTATTGGCGTAGAGAATGTTCACCACCGAGGTGGTGATGCCATCGGCCTCGGTGATGCGGTTGGTGACGATGGTCTGCCCGCCGGTCCAGTCCATGTCGTAGATTTCGTTGGTCTTGATCCAGTCGGGCCGGTTGATCTCCAGCACCTCGCCGGACGAGCCCATCTCGAAACCGCTCGGCCCCCTGGTGACGAAGCGCCACTTGCCGCCGACGCGGGCATCGAACTCGCAGGTGACGAACACCCAGTCGGCCGGCCCGAGCCAGCGGCGGATCAGCGCCGGGATGGTCCAGCAGTCGAACACCAGGTCGGCCGGCGCCTTGAAGGTGCGAGTGACGGCAATCTCGCGGTCCGACGGCAGGGTGATTGTCAAAGGCGGCTGCATGGGCGTCTCCTCCGGTCTTCTTGTGGCTCAGTTCTTCTTGTCGCCCTTGGGGGCGAAACGCTGCAGCTCGTCGAGCAGGGTATCGAGGCGCTGGTAGCTCTGTTCCCAGAACTTGCGATAGTTCTCGAGCCAGCCCACGGCGTCGGCCAGCGGCAGCGCCTCGATCTTCACCGGACGGCGCTGCGCATCCTTGCCGCGTGACACCAGCCCGGCATTCTCCAGTACCTTGATGTGCTTGGAGATGGCCGGCTGGCTCATCTCGAACGGCGCCGCCAGCTCATTGACCGACGCCTCGCCCTCGGCCAAGCGCGCGAGGATCGCCCGCCGGGTCGGATCGGCAAGGGCGGCGAAGGTAAGATCGAGCTGGTTCGGATTCGGCTGCATTTCATAACCTGTTCGCTATATAACGATATGGTTATGATTGATGTTGTGGGGGATGTCAAGCAGGGTGTGTGCACACCGAAGCGCCGGCGCGGGCTGACCCCACCCTTGATCCCTCCCCCTAAGAAGGGGGGGAGACGCTCTCACTGATGCCGGTGTTTTGGTCTCCCTCCCCATGTTTAGGGGGAGGGGACAGGGGTGGGGGTCGGCTGGCGCCGGAGGAGCGTCTGGCTCAGCCGCCCAGAATCTGCCTGATCCGCAGTTCCGCGATCCGCTCGACCTGCCGGCAGGCGGTGGCGAACTCGGCCTCGCGATCATTGGCGAGGCGCTTTTCGAACGCCGCCATGATCTGCGCCTTGGTGTTGTCGCGTACGGCAATGATGAAGGGGAAGCCGAACTTCTCCACATAAGCCGCATTCATCTCGCCGAACTTTCTCCGCTCGGCATCGGTCAGCGCGTCGAGCCCGGCCGAGGCCTGTTCGGACTCGGATTCCGAAGTCAGGCGCCTGGCCGCCGCGAGCTTGCCGGCGAGATCGGGGTGGGCGTTGAGCACGGCGAGCCGTTCGGCCGGTGCGGCGGCGCGGAACACCTGGCTCATCAGTGCATGCAGGCCCGTCGCGGTATCGTGCGCCGGGCCCATCTCGCGCTTGTGGGCCCGTTCGGCCACCCATTCGGAGTGTTCGAACACGTTGCCGAACAGCTGGGTGAAATCGTCGAGCGCCAGCTCTGACGGGACGATCTCCTGCTTCACATAGGGGTGGGTCTTCAGCCAGTGCTCGGCGATGTCGATGCGCTTGGCGATCCAGACCTTGTCCTTTTGGAGGATGTAGTCGACGAAGCGCTTGAGCCCTGCGAAGCGGCCAGGCATGCCGACCAGCCGGCAGTGCAGCCCCAGCGACATCATCTTGGGCGAGCCGGCCTCACCCTCGGCATAGAGCACGTCGAAGGTGTCCTTGAGCAGCTGGAAATATTCCTCGCCATTGGCGAAGCCCGACGCGGTGGTGAAGCGCATGTCGTTGGTGGCGAGCGAATAGGGGATGATCAGCTGCGGGCTGCCGAAATGCTCGCGGTAATAGGGCAGGTCGTCGTCATAGGTATCGGAGACATAGGTGAAGCCGCCTTCCTCGCTGGCGAGGTCGACGGTGTTCACCGACGTGCGGCCGCAATACCAGCCGGTCGGGCGGCTGCCGATCACCTCGGTATGGAGCTTGATCGCGGCGTGCAGGTCCTCGCGCTCGTGCTCGATGTCGTAATCCTTGTAGTCGATCCACTTCAGCCCGTGGCTGGCGATCTCCCAGTCGGCGTCGAGCATGGCCTTGACCTGCTCGGGCGAGCGCTGCAGCGCCGTGGCGACGCCATAGACGGTGACCGGCAGGTTCAGGCCAGCGAACAGCCGGTGCAGCCGCCAGAAACCGGCGCGGGCGCCGTATTCGTACATCGACTCGACGTTCCAGTGCCGCTTGCCCGGCCAAGGCACGGCGCCGATCACGTCGACGAGGAAGGCCTCGGACGCCGCGTCGCCATGCAGGATGTTGTTCTCGCCGCCTTCCTCGTAGTTGAGCACGAACTGCACTGCGACACGCGCGCCGCCGGGCCATTGCGCATCCGGCGGATTCGGGCCGTAACCCTGCATGTTCCGGGGATAACGCATCGCTTGCTCCTTCAGGTTGGTCGCCGATTTATCGCGAGCGGGCTCGCGCGACGCAAGGGCGGTAAAAGTGGACCAGTTGGTAAAAATCTACCCAGCACCCCTTGGAACGGAGTCGAATATGCTCAATAGTCAGGCAACTTGAGGTAATGCCTCAACGGCAAGCGGGAGCCGTGGGGGCGATCCGGCGGGCAGGGCGAAGGGACTAGACGATGGCGGGTTCAGCACGCCTGACGACGCACGTACTCGATACGACGCATGGCAAGCCGGCCGCGGGCATGCGGCTCGATTTGCTGATGGTACATGGCGACCATACGCACCATATATGGTCCGGACACACCAATGCCGACGGGCGGGTGGACCAACCGCTGCTGGAAGGCGACCGCTTCCATCTGGGCAGCTACGAGCTGATCTTCCATGTGGGGCAGTATTTCGAGCGGATCGGGGTGGAACTCGAGAACCCATTCCTCGACACGGTGCCGGTGCGGTTCACGATGAGCGAGGCGGCGCATTACCACGTGCCGCTGCTCGTCTCGCCGTATGGATATTCGACCTACCGGGGAAGCTGATGACCGAGATCCGGAAGGAGCTGCGCTTCATCCTCAACGACCAGGACGTCGTGCTGGACGAGATTTCGGCAACCCGTACGCTGCTCGATTTTCTCCGCCTCGACAAGCGCATGACCGGCTCGAAGGAAGGCTGCGCCGAGGGCGATTGCGGCGCCTGCACGGTGCTGGTGGGGCGGGTGACGTCGGGCGAGTTGGTCTATGAATCGGTCAATGCCTGCATCTGCTTCGTCGGTTCCCTCGATGCAACGCATGTGGTGACGGTCGAGCACCTGTCGGCGGCCAACGGCCCGCTGCACCCGGTGCAGCAGGCGATGGTCGAGCATCATGGCAGCCAGTGCGGCTTCTGCACGCCGGGCATCGTGATGTCGCTCTACGGCATGTGGATGCAGAACGCCGATCCGTCGGTGAACGATATCGAGGTGGCGCTGCAGGGCAACCTCTGCCGCTGCACCGGTTACTCGCCGATCATCAAGGCCGGCCGGTCGATTTCGGCCTATGGCAAGGTGGTGGCCGATCCGCTGGTGGTCGAACGGCAGACGATCAGGGCGCGGCTCGAGAAGCTGCGCGATGGCCGCCGGGTGGAGATCGGCGAGGGCAAGGACCGGATCATCGTGCCGGCCTCGGCCGACGATCTCGCCGAAGTCTATCCCGCCAACCCCGGGGGGACGTTGGTCTCGGGCGCCACCGATGTCGGCCTGTGGATCACCAAGTTCATGCGCGATATCGGGCCGATGATCTTCATCGGCGACGTTGCCGGGCTGCAGTCGATCGAAGCGACCGAAGGTGCGCTGAAGCTCGGGGCCGGAGTGACCTATTCCGACGCCACCGCGGCGGTGACGGGACGCTTTCCGCAGTTGACCGAACTCTGGATGCGCATCGGCGGTCAGCAGGTGCGCAACATGGGCACCATCGGCGCCAATATCGCCAATGGCTCGCCGATCGGCGACACGCCGCCGCCGCTGATGGCGCTCGGCGCCTCGATCACGCTCAGGAGGGGCGAGGCCCGTCGTGAGGTGAAGCTCGAGGATTTCTTCATCGCGTATGGCAAGCAGGACCGGCAGCCCGGCGAGTTCGTCGAGAGCGTCACCATCCCGTCGCTGCCGGCGGGCGAAGCGTTCGCCTGCTACAAGATCACCAAGCGCAAGGACGAGGATATCTCGGCGCTCTGCGGCGCCTTCCGGCTGCGGCTAAATGCGGGCCAGGTGGCCGCGATCACCATTGCCTATGGCGGCATGGCGGCGACGCCGAAGCGGGCCCGGGCGGTGGAAGCGGCGCTCGTGGGCAAGCCGTGGACCGTGGCGACCGTAGAAGCGGCGATCCCGGCCTTTGCCGAGGACTACCAGCCGCTGACCGATATGCGCGCCTCGGCCGAATATCGGCTGCTGGCGGCGCAGAACCTGTTGCGGCGGTTCTTCCTCGAGACGACGGGCGAGGGCGAACGGCTGACGAGGGAGGTGGCGTGATGCGTGCGCTATTGCCGGCAGACGGCCCCCTCCCATCCTCCCCCACAAGGGGGGAGGTGCCGCATCCAGTGTTTGGCACGATCGCGCCACAAGCTCGACTCTTCACCTCCCCCTTCATGGGGGAGGCCGGGAGGGGGCCGTCTGCTGATGGTGAGCACCCATGAACAAGCAATCCCCAATCACCGCCTCGCCGCTGCACGTTTCGGTCAAGCACGACTCCGCCATCAAGCAGGTGGCCGGGCGCGCCGACTATATCGACGATCTGGTCGAGCCCGAGGGCACGCTGCACGCCTATCTCGGCCTCTCCACCAAGGCGCATGCCGATATCGCATCGATGAACCTCGATGCGGTGCGGGCGGCGCCTGGCGTCGTCGGCGTGCTGACGGCCGAGGACATTCCGGCCGAGAACGACGTGAGCTCGGTGCATAAGCATGACGAGCCGGTGTTCGCCACTACCCGGGTGGTCACCTGGGGCCAGCCGCTGTTCGCGGTGATCGGCGAGACGCGCGAGGCGGCGCGGCGGGCGGCAAAGCTCGCGAGGATCGAATATCGCGATCTGCCGCATGTCACCGACGTCGATGCGGCGATGGCGGCGGGCGGCAAGCTGGTGACCGAGCCCCTGAAGCTCGAACGAGGCGATGTCGAAGCCGGCTTTGCCGTGTCGCAGCACCGGGTCAAGGGCCGGGTGCGGATCGGCGGGCAGGAGCATTTCTATCTCGAAAGCCAGGCGGCGCTTGCCATTCCGGGCGAGGACGACGAGATCACGCTGCAGGTCTCGAGCCAGCACCCGACCGAAATCCAGGTGATGGTGGCGCAGGTACTGGGGATTCCGCATGCCGCGGTGACGGTGAACATGCGCCGCATGGGCGGCGGTTTCGGCGGCAAGGAAACCCAGGGCAACCTCTTCGCCGTGGTGGCCGCGGTGGCGGCCAAGACGTTCAACAAGGCGGTGAAGATTCGCCCCGATCGCGACGACGATTTCCAGATCACCGGCAAGCGCCACGATTTCGTGGTCGATTACGATGTCGGCTACAATGCCGACGGCAAGATCCAGGCGGTGACCGCCACCTATGCGGCGCGCTCGGGCTATTCGGCCGACCTCTCCGGCCCGGTGACCGACCGGGCGCTGTTCCACTGCGACAACGCCTACTGGTACCCGAGCGTCAGGGTGAACTCGCTGCCGCTGTTCACCAACACGGTGTCGAACACCGCTTTCCGGGGGTTCGGCGGCCCGCAGGGGATCATCGCGGCCGAGCGCTGGATCGAGGACATCGCCTACGCGCTGGGCAAGGATCCGCTGGAGATCCGCAAGGCCAATTTCTACGGCACCGACAGCAACAACGTGACGCCGTATCACCAGGTGGTGGAGGACAATGTCATCCACCGGGTGATCGAGGATCTCGAGCAGAGCTCGGATTATCAGGCGCGCCGCGCCGCCATCCTCGAGTTCAACAAGACCAGCAAGGTGTTGAAGAAGGGCATCGCCATGGTGCCGGTGAAATTCGGCATCTCGTTCACCGCCACCTGGCACAATCAGGCGGGCGCGCTGGTGCATGTCTATCGCGACGGTTCGATCCATCTGAGCCATGGCGGCACCGAGATGGGGCAGGGGCTCCATATCAAGGTGATGCAGGTGGTGGCCGACGCCTTCGGCGTGCCGGTCGAGCGGGTGCAGATCACCGCCAGCAATACCGGCAAGGTGCCCAACACCTCGGCGACGGCGGCCTCCTCCGGCACCGATCTCAACGGCATGGCGGCGCTCGACGCGGCCAACCAGATCAAGGCGCGGATGGCGGCGCATGCCGCCTTCATCTACGAGGTCGAACCCAGGGAGGTGCAGTGGGAGTTCGGCGGCATCCGGGCCGGGCAGCAGTTCGTGCCGTTCGACGAGCTCGCCACCTCGTGCTGGATGAACCGGGTGCAGCTCTCGGCCGCCGGGTTCTACAAGACGCCCAAGATCCACTGGGACCGGACCACCGGGCGCGGGCATCCGTTCTATTATTTCGCCTATGGCGCGGCGGCGTCGGAGGTGACCATCGACACGCTGACCGGCGAGTACCAGGTCGACCGTTCCGACGTGCTCGAGGATGTCGGCCGCTCGCTCAACCCGGCGATCGATATCGGCCAGGTGGAGGGCGGCTTCATCCAGGGGATGGGCTGGCTCACCACCGAGGAATTGTGGTGGGACAGCAAGGGGCAACTGCGCACCCATGCGCCCTCGACCTACAAGATCCCGCTCGCCTCCGACGTGCCGCGCATCTTCAATGTGCGGCTGGCCGAATGGAGCATCAACAAGGAGCCGGCGATCGGCCGCAGCAAGGCCGTGGGCGAACCGCCGTTGGTGCTGGGCTATTCGGTGGTCGAGGCGCTGTCGATGGCTGTGGCGTCGGTGGCCGACTACAAGGTCGCCCCACAGCTCGATATGCCGGCGACGCCCGAGCGGGTGCTGATGGGCGTCGAGCGGATGCGGCGGGCGAGGGGCACCACGTGAGCCGGGTGCTCGCCACGCACCCCCTCCCAACCTCCCCCGTCGAGGGGGAGGTGCCGCATCGAGTTTGCGGCCAGATCTCACCCCATTCACCGCCCGGCACCCTCCCCCTTGCGGGGAGGGTTGGGGAGGGGGGAGCCACACGATGACTCTCACCGTCGTGACCCTGAAGTCCTTCCTCACCGCCAATCCCGCGACCGTGGTCGCCGAGCTCACCGCCGTGCGCGGCTCCTCCCCGCGCGAAGCCGGCACCTTCATGCTGATCTCGCCGGAGGCGCAGGTCGGCACCATCGGGGGTGGGGCGCTCGAGTATATGGTGATCGACCGGGCGCGGCAGGTGCTGCGCGACGGCCTGCATGAGGACAGCCTCGATATCCCGCTCGGGCCGGAAATCGGGCAGTGCTGCGGTGGGCGGGTAGATGTGGCGCTCAGGCGGGTCACCGCGGTCGAGGCGGAACGGCTCGCAGCCAGGCTCGAGGCCGAACTGGCGGCGCGGCCGCATGTCTACCTGTTCGGCTCGGGGCATGTCGGACATGCCCTGGCGCGAGCATTGGCGGCCCTGCCGCTGAGGGTGCATGTGGTCGATACGCGGCCGGATGAGCTGGCGGACCTACCGGAGAATGTTGAAACCCATGCCGTGGCGATGCCCGAGGCGGTGGCGCGGTCGGCGCCGCGGGGCAGCGCCTTCGTCATCCTCACGCATGACCATGAGCTCGACTTCCTCATCGCCGCCGAGGCGCTGCAGCGGGCGGATGCGCCTTACATCGGCATGGTCGGCTCGATGACGAAAAAGGCGCGGTTCCGCTCCTGGTACCTGGGCGAGGGCTATCCGGCGGCCCCCCTCGACCGCCTGGTGCTGCCGATCGGCGGCAAGGCTTTTCCCGGCGGGATTGGGGACAAGCGACCGGAAGTCATCGCCGCTCTGGCGGCGGCCGAGATTCTGGTCCACATTGTCGGGCGGGAAGTCGAAGATCTGAAGGCGCGGCCGGCCACCACGAAGACGTCGGGAGCCGTCCTTGGAGACTAGTATCGCGCCGCGGCTGCAACTGACCGGTATCACCAAGCGCTTTCCTGGCGTCCTCGCTAACGACAACGTTTCGTTCTCCGTGCTGCCGGGCGAGATCCACGCGCTGCTCGGCGAAAACGGCGCCGGCAAATCCACGCTGGTCAAGATGATCTACGGGATCATGCAGCCCGATGCGGGGGAAATCCGCTGGAACGGCCAACCCCTCGTGGTCGGCAACCCCAAGGCCGCCCGCAAGCTCGGCATCGGCATGGTGTTCCAGCATTTCTCGCTGTTCGAGGCGATGACCGTGCTCGAGAACATTGCGCTGGGCATGGATGCCAAGATCCACACCCGCGATCTCGAAGCGCGGATCGGCGCGGTGATGGAACAGTATGGGCTGAAGCTCGATCCGCGCCGTACCGTCTCCACGCTGTCCGTGGGTGAGCGCCAGCGTATCGAGATCGTGCGGGCGCTGCTGCTCAACCCGAAACTGCTGATCATGGACGAGCCGACCTCGGTGCTCACCCCGCAGGAGGTCGAGCAACTGTTCGTGGTGCTGCGCCAGCTCGCATCGGAGGGGTGCTCGATCCTTTATATTTCGCACAAGCTGCACGAGATCAAAGCGCTGTGCGACACGGCGACGATCCTGCGCGGCGGCAAGCTTGTCGATACCTGCGACCCCAAGGTCGAGACCTCTCGCTCGATGGCCGAAAAGATGATCGGCGCCGGTCTCAAGGAGATCAGCAAGCCGGCCGGCCGCGCCATGGGGCCTGAAAAACTGGTGGTCAGCCGGCTGTCGATCCCCGGCGCCGGACCGTTCGGCATTGCGCTCAAGGACATCAGCTTCAGCGTTCGGGGCGGTGAAATCTTCGGGGTGGCGGGCGTCGCGGGGAATGGCCAGAACGCCCTGCTGCTGGCGCTGTCGGGGGAAGTGCTGACGGGCGATCCCGAGGCCATCACCATCGACGGCGCACCTGTCGGCCAGCTGCCGGCAAAATCCCGCCGGCTGAGGGGGCTGGCCAGCGTGCCCGAGGAGCGCAACGGCCATGCGGCGGTGCCCGAATTCAGCCTCGCCGACAACACCATCCTCACGGCCCGTGATCGGCTCGGCATGGTCAGCGCCGGGCTGATCAAGGCCGGTGCGGCCAAGACCTATGCCGGCGAGGTGATCACTGCCTTTGCCGTCAAGGCGCTGGGGCCGGGCGCCACCGCGGGCTCGCTGTCGGGCGGGAACCTGCAGAAATACATCATGGGTCGCGAAATCCTGCAGAGGCCCGCCGTGCTGGTGGTCAGCCAGCCGACCTGGGGCGTCGATGCCGGAGCGGCAGCGGCGATCCATCAGGCGATCGTCGATCTCGCGGCTGCCGGTTCGGCAGTGGTGGTGATCAGCCAGGATCTCGATGAACTGCTGTCGCTGTGCGACACGCTGGCAGTGATCAATGAGGGACGGCTGTCGCGACCGATCGAGGTCGCTGGCGCCGATATCGAGGAGATCGGCTTGCTCATGGGTGGCATCCACGGCGAGGCGCCAAATACGCCCGCTGGTCAACAGGCGGAGCTCGCCGATGCGCATTAAGCTCGAGAAGCGCCGGGAACCGAGCAAACTGATGCAGGTGGTGACACCGATCGCCTCGGTGCTGCTCACCATGCTGGTCGGTGTGGTGGTGTTCGACCTGCTCGGGATCGACGGGCAGCGGGCCGTCATCGACATTTTCGTGACGCCGCTGATCGCCTCCTACAAATGGCAGGACGTGGCCGTCAAAGCCGCGCCGCTGATCATCATCGCGCTCGGCCTGTCCATCGGCAATCGCGCTAATGTCTGGAACATCGGCGCCGAGGGGCAGTACATCATCGGCGCGCTCTGCGCGGCCGGTGTCGGCCTCGCGGCGGGAGCGGCCGGCGGGCCGATCATCATCGTCACCATGATCCTCGCCGGCATTGTCGGCGGCAGCGCCTGGGCGTCGGTGCCGGCGGCGCTCAAGACACGCTTCGGGGTCAACGAAATCCTGTCGAGCCTGATGCTCACCTATGTGGCGCTGCAGGTCCTGAGCTACCTGGTCGGCGGCCCCTGGAAGGATCCCAACGGCCGCAATTTCCCGGCGACGGCGCCGCTGCAGCCGGACCAGACGCTGCCGATCCTGTTCTCCGGCACCACCGTGCATCTGGGGGTCGCCATCGCGGTCGTGCTGCCGTTCCTGTTCTGGCTGCTGATGTCGCGCTCGGTGTTCGGCTACCAGGTGCGCGTCGTCGGCTCGGCGCCCAATGCCGCCCGCCATGGCGGGTTCGACGGCAACCAGACGGTCTGGCTTGCCATGTTGATCGGCGGGGGCATGGCCGGGCTTGCCGGCGCGCTGGAGTTCGCCGGGGCGCTCAAGGCGATCAATCTCGGCTTTCCGTCGGGCTACGGCTTCACCGCCATCATCGTGTCGTTCCTCGGTCGGCTGCATCCCATCGGCTGCCTGATCGCCGGCATCGTGCTCGCCGTCACCTATGTCGGCGGCCAGGTGGCGCAGACTACGGTGCATATCCCCAACGCCACTGCCGGCATCTTCCAGGCGATGATGCTGTTCTTCATTCTCGCGAGCGATATCTTCGTGCGCTATCGCGTGCGTT
This sequence comes from Devosia sp. A16, assembly GCF_001402915.1. Classification (GTDB taxonomy): domain Bacteria; phylum Pseudomonadota; class Alphaproteobacteria; order Rhizobiales; family Devosiaceae; genus Devosia_A. Next base: position 385,738 of record NZ_CP012945.1, on the reverse strand, counting down.
TCATGCCGTCGGCCAAGGCCGCCGTGCAGCCGGCAGCGGGGGAATAGGCCATGGATTTCCTCATCGCGGCCATCATCACCATCGTGGGCATCTCGACGCCCATCCTCCTCGCCGGACTTGGTGAGCTTGTGGTCGAGAAATCCGGCGTGCTCAACCTGGGCGTCGAAGGCATGATGTTGGTCGGCGCCATTGCCGGCTTCGCCGCCACCGTGCTCACCGGCAACCCGTGGCTGGGCGTGATCGGCGCAGCGGTCGCCGGCGCGCTCGCCGCTTCGCTGTTCGGCTTTCTCGTCCTGACGCTCAATTCGAACCAGGTGGCGACGGGTCTGGCGCTCACCATTTTCGGCACCGGGCTCAGTTCCTTGATCGGGCTGAGCTTCGTGGGCCGGATCGTGCCGCAGTTCGGTTCGGTGTTTCCGCCTGAACTGGCGCGCGACCCGATCCTCAAGGTGATCTTCGGCTACTCGCCGGTAGTGTATTTCGCGCTGGTCATGGTGTTCGTCGTCGGCTGGTTCCTCAAGTCGACGCGTGCCGGGTTGATCCTCAGAGCCGTCGGCGAGAACGACCTCAGCGCCCATTCGATCGGCTATTCGGTGATTGGCGTGCGCTACGCGGCCGTAGCGTTCGGCGGCGCCATGGCGGGGATCGGCGGAGCGTATTTCTCCATGGTGATCACCCCGATGTGGGCCGAGCGGATGACCGCCGGGCGCGGCTGGATCGCGCTGGCGCTGGTGGTGTTCGCCGGCTGGCGGTCCGGCCGGCTGCTTGTCGGTGCGATCTTTTTCGGGGTGCTGATGTGGATGGAGCTCAACGCCAAGGCCGGTGGCCTCGCGTTCCTCTCCTTCGCCCAATACATCCCGTCGCAGTTCTGGGCGGCCATGCCCTACCTGATGACCGTTGTGGTGCTGACGCTGATCTCCATGCGGGATCGGGTCGGCCTCAACGCGCCTGCTTGCCTCGGCAAGCCCTTTGTGCCCGCAACGTAGAAAAGCCAACAACGTAACAGGAGACGTCCATGGCAAATCTCAATCGCCGCAACTTCATCGCTGCCGCCGGTGCGGCCGCCGCCGCGGTGCCGCTGGTCGGCGGCGCCGCCTTCGCACAGGAAAAGATCAAGATCGGCTTCATCTTCCTCGGGCCGATCGGCGACTATGGCTGGACCTGGGCGCACAACAAGGGCCGCGAGGCGGTCGATGCGGCGCTCGGCGACAAGGTCGAGACGATCTATGTCGAGAACGTCGCCGAAGACGCCTCGGCCATCCCGCTGATCCGCGACCTCGCCCAGCAGGGCTGCAAGCTGATCTTCACCACCTCGTACGGCTACATGGACCAGACCATCGCGGTCGCGGCCGAGTTCCCCGACGTGAAGTTCGAGCACTGCACCGGCTTCAAGCGCGCCGACAACGTCGCGACCTACAACTCCAAGTTCCACGAGGGCCGCGCCGTGCTCGGCACCATCTCGGGCAAGATGAGCAAGTCGGGCACGCTCGGCTACCTCGGTTCGTACAAAGTGCCCGAAGTGGTGCTGGGCGTGAACTCCTTCCTGCTCGCGGCGCAGAAGCAGAACCCGGATGCCAAGCTGAAGCTGGTGTTCATTGACAGCTGGTTCGACCCCCCGAAGGAGGCCGCGGCCACCGAGACGCTGATCAACCTGGGCTGCGACATCGTCACCACCCATACCGACAGCCCGGCGGCGCTGCAGATTCTGGAGCAGAAGGGCCTCTACGGCTTCGGCCAGGGGGCCGACATGTCGTCGTTCGCACCGAACGCCCACCTCACCGCGATCGAGGACATCTGGGGGCCGTACTATATCGAGCGCGTGCAGGCGATCATCGACGGCACCTGGGCGTCGGCCGATACCTGGGACGGCATGAAGGAAGGCACCGTGGTGATCTCGCCCTACAACAAGGCGGTACCCGCCGACGTGGTGGCGCTCGCCGATGGCGTGCAGGCCGGCTACAAGGACGGCACCTACGACATCTTCACCGGCCCGATCTACGACCAGGATGGCAACCTCAAGGTCGAGGAAGGCAAGGTCATGACCATGGCCGAGCTCGCGGTCATCGACTGGTTCGTCAAGGGCGTCGAAAGCGCTGCCTGACCTGGTAATGATCTGAGAGAGGCGGGCGCGAGTCCGCCTCTTTTCACGACCGGTGTGCTTGGCGCCCCTCACCCGGCGCTGCGCGCCACCCTCTCCCTCAAGGGGAGAGGGAAGGTTGGGCGAGATCGCGCCACATCGCCCCTCTCCCCGGGGAGCGCTATTGCGCCCCTAGGAGGGAGAGGGTGCCCGAAGGGCGGGTGAGGGGCAGTTTGACTTGAGGCAATAGCAACTATGACCGACTACGCGATCTTCTGGGAATGGCTGAGTTTCGCGGTGCGCTGGACGCATGTGATCACCGCCATCGCCTGGATCGGCTCCAGCTTCTATTTCATCGCGCTGGACCTGGGGTTGCGGAAGACGCCGAGCCTGCCGCCGCTGGCGCATGGCGAGGAGTGGCAGGTGCATGGCGGCGGTTTCTACCACATCCAGAAGTACCTGGTGGCGCCGGACTTCCTCCCCGAGCACCTGACCTGGTTCAAGTGGGAGAGCTATTTCACCTGGATTTCTGGGTTCATGCTGCTGGTGGTCGTCTACTATTTCGGCGCCGACCTGTTCCTCGTCGACCGGCATGTGCTCGATATCGCGGCGTGGCAGGCGATCCTGATCTCGCTCGGCTCGATCGTTCTGGGCTGGGTGCTCTACGACACGCTGTGCAAATCGCCGATCGGCAACTCGACCGGCGGGCTGATGCTGGTGCTGTTCGCCATCCTTACGGCGATGAGCTGGGCGTATACGCAGGTATTCACCGGCCGCGCCGCCATGCTGCATATGGGCGCCTTCACCGCCACCATCATGGCGGCGAACGTGGCGATGATCATCATCCCCAACCAGAAGATCGTGGTGGCGGACCTGAAGGCCGGACGGGTGCCCGACGCCAAGTACGGCAAGATCGCCAAGCAACGCTCGCTGCACAACAATTACCTCACCCTGCCGGTGATCTTCTTCATGCTGTCGAGCCACTACCCGCTGGCCTTCGCCACGCCGTGGAACTGGCTGATCGCGTCGCTGATCTTCCTCGAGGGCGTGCTGATCAGGCATTTCTTCAACACCCGGCATGGCCGCAAGGGCAACCCGACCTGGGTGTGGCCGCTGGTGATCGTGATCTTCCTCCTCTGTGCCTGGCTATCGAGCGGGCCGAAACTGCCGACCGGGGCCGAGACCGCCCCCTCGCCGCAGGCAACGCTCCTGATGCAGTCGCCGCACTTCAAGGCGGCGTCCGAGGTGGTGCAGACCCGTTGCACGATGTGCCACACCGCCGAGCCGGTGTGGGAGGGGATCACCGAAGCGCCCAAGAACGTCATCCTCGACAATGACATCGCCATTGCCAACCACGCCGAACAGGTGGCGATCCAGGCCGGCTACTCGCACGCCATGCCGCCGGGCAATGTCACCGACATGACCGACGACGAGCGGGCGCTGCTGGTGGCGTGGTTCCGTGGGGACGGGCAGTGAAGGTGACGATTCTCCGCGGGCGTGTGCTGAGCTTCCTCGAGGAGCCGCAGGGTCGCGAAGATCACGCGTCCTACCGCTATATCGAAGACGGCGCGGTGGTGATCGGCGACGGCAAGATCCTGATGGTCGGGGAGTGGAACGAACGCGCCGCCTCGCATCACGACGCGGCCGAGATCATCGATCATCGCCCGCACCTGATCATGCCGGGGTTCATCGATCCGCATATTCACTTCCCGCAGATGCAGGTGATCGGCGCCTATGCGGCGGCGCTGCTCGAGTGGCTCAACACCTACACCTTCGTCGAGGAGCAGCGCTTCGGCGACGAGGTGCATGCCACCCGCATCGCCTCGCGGTTTTTCGACGAGCTGATCCGGCACGGCACCACCACGGCGGCGGCCTATTGCTCGGTGCATCCGCAATCGGTCGATGCGTTTTTCGGCGAGGCCGAAAAGCGCAACATGCTGATGGTGGGCGGCAAGGTGATGATGGATCGCAACGCGCCGCCGGGCCTGCTTGACACGCCGCAATCGGGCTATGACGACACCAAGGCCGGGATTGCCAGGTGGCATGGGCGGGGCAGGGCGCATTACGCCATCACGCCGCGCTTCGCGATCACGTCGACGCACGAGCAGATGGCGATGGCCGAGGCGCTGGCGCGGGAGTTCCCGGACCTCCACATCCAGACCCACGTCTCGGAGAACCTCGCCGAGATCGCCTATGCCAACGAGCTCTACCCCAACTATGGCGACTATGTCGGGATCTACGAGAAGTTCCATCTGCTCGGCCCGAAGACGCTGCTCGGCCACTGCATCCACCTCAGCCATCGCGAAACCGAGGTGATCTCCGAGACCCGCTCGGTAGCGGTGTTCTGCCCGACCTCGAACCTGTTCATCGGCTCGGGCCTGTTCGACTATGAGCGCCAGCACGAGCGCGGCGTGCGCATCGCCACCGCCACCGATGTGGGCGGCGGCAGCTCCTACTCGATGCTCCGCACCATGGACGAGGGCTACAAGGTGATGCAGCTGCGCGGCCAGCGCCTGACGCCGTTCCGCTCGTTCTTCCACATGACGCTGGGCAATGCCCGGGCGATGAGCCTCGATAGCCGCATCGGCTCGCTCGAAGCGGGCAAGGAAGCCGATATCGTGGTGCTCGATTCCGGCGCCACGCCGCAGATGGCGTTGCGCATGGAAACCTGCAGCTCGCTCGAGCAGGAACTGTTCCTGCTGCAGACCTGCGGCGACGACCGGGCGGTGGTCGAGACCTATGTGATGGGCCAGCCGATGAAGTCGGCGCTGGCGGCGTGAGCCGAAGGTGACGCCGATTGCGCCTTTGGGGGATTGCGCAGCGTAGGGCGCAAGAGCATGACCGTGATCTGGATGCGAGCCGACCCCCACCCCTGTCCCCTCTCCCTAAACCTGGGGAGGGAGACGACTACCTCGATATCGGTGTCAGGGTCTCCCTCCCCATTCTTAGGGGGAGGGGACAGGGGTGGGGGTCGACGCGCGCCGGAACGGCGGTATATCCCACCGGTTCCCGCCGGCACGTGGAATGAACGAAGGAAGTGAAATGGCTGACTACATCGAGAAATCCGGCCTCAAGGTCGACTCCCTGCTGGTGGATTTTGTCGAGCAGGAAGCCATTCCAGGCACGGCCGTAACTGCCGAGCAGTTCTGGAGCGGGCTTGCCGGGCTGGTGCGCGACTTCGCGCCGAAGAACCGCGAGTTGCTCGGAATCCGTGACCGGATCCAGACGCAGATTGACGACTGGCACAAGGCCAACGGGCCGGTTGCAACTGATCCGGCGAAGTACCAGGCCTTCCTCAAACAGATCGGCTACCTCGTTCCCGAGCCGGCCGACTTCACTATCGAGACCAGAGGGCTCGACCCCGAGATTTCGTCGATCTGCGGCCCGCAACTGGTGGTGCCGGTGTCGAACGCGCGCTATGCGCTGAACGCCGCGAACGCCCGCTGGGGCAGCCTCTATGATGCGCTCTACGGCACCGATGCGATCTCGCGGGACGGCGAGCTGGCACCGGGCAAGGGACTGAACCCGGCTCGCGCCGCGGCAGTGGTGGCGCGAGCGGCGGAGTTCCTCGATGCCTCGTTCCCATTGGCGTCCGGCAGCCATGCCGATGTCACCGGCTATCATGTGATCAAGGACGGCGACCGGCGGGTGTTCGTTGCCGACACCGCGGCTGGTCGCGTCGCGCTCAAGGACCCCGCGCAGTTCGTCGGCTATGGCGGGACCGAGGAGCGCGGCGAGCTGGTGCTGCGCCACAATGGCCTGCATGTCATCCTGGTCATCGACCCCAGGAGCCCCATCGGGGCAACGCACAAGGCGGGCCTCAGTGACGTGATTGTCGAGTCGGCGCTGACCACCATCCAGGACTGCGAAGATTCTGTCGCGGCGGTGGATGCCGAGGACAAGGTCGGGGTCTACCGCAACTGGCTCGGGCTGATGAACGGCACGCTGAGCGAGACCTTCGAGAAGGCCGGCAAGCCTCTGACCCGCAAGCTCAACCCCGACCGGCAGTACAAGGACGTCACTGGCCAGCCGCTCACGCTGAAGGGCAGGGCGCTGCTGCTGGTGCGCAATGTCGGCCACCTGATGACGACGAAGGCGGTGCTCGACCCGGCGGGCAACCCGATCGGCGAGGGGCTGATGGACGCGGCGGTCACAGCGCTCTGTGCGCTCAGCGACAAGGTCAACTCCACTACCGGCGCGATCTATGTGGTGAAGCCCAAGATGCACGGGCCGGACGAAGTCGCCTTCGCCTGCGAGATCTTCGCCGGCGTCGAAAAGATGCTGGGGCTGAAGCCCGAGACCATCAAGATCGGCATCATGGACGAGGAGCGCCGCACCTCGGCCAACCTCAAGGCGGCGATCCATGCCGCGCGCAGGCGGGTGTTCTTCATCAATACCGGCTTCCTCGACCGCACCGGCGACGAGATCCACACCTCGATGCTGGCCGGTCCGGTACTGCGCAAGGACGATGTGAAGGCCGAGAAGTGGATCCAGTCCTATGAGGACCGGAACGTGCTGATCGGGCTTGCCGCCGGGTTCTCGGGCAAAGCGCAGATCGGCAAGGGCATGTGGGCGCGGCCTGACGATATGGCGGCGATGCTGGCGAGCAAGGCCGCGCATCCCAATGCCGGGGCCAACACCGCCTGGGTGCCGTCGCCGACCGCCGCAACGCTGCATGCGCTGCACTATCACCAGATCGACGTGTTCGAGGCACAGAAGCGCCGGCACAACCAGGCGACGCCGGGCTTAAGCGAACTGTTCTCCATGCCCGTCCTCGACCCATCGACGCTCGACAAGGCGGCGGTGCTGCGCGAACTCGACAACAATGCCCAGGGGATCCTGGGCTACGTGGTGCGCTGGGTCGACCAGGGGGTCGGCTGCTCCAAGGTGCCTGACATAAACAATGTCGGGCTGATGGAGGACCGCGCCACCTGCCGCATCTCCTCGCAGGCGGTGGCCAACTGGCTGCAGCACGGGCTGGTGAGCGAGGCCGAGGTGAAGGCCTCGTTCGAGAAGATGGCGGCAGTGGTCGACGGGCAGAACGCCGGCGATCCGCTGTACCGGCCGATGGCGGGGAACTTCGGCACGTCGATCGCCTATCAGGCGGCGCTGGACCTGGCGCTTGAGGGCGCCGTGCAGCCGTCGGGGTACACCGAGCCGATCCTCCATGCCGCGCGTGAGCGGGTGAAGGCGGGGGCGTAACACCGGCCGCTCTCCCGTTCGGAAATGGCTCATAGCCCACCGCCGCTTCATCGAAACTCGGTGTCATCCCAGGGAAAGCTGGGACCCATTCATCCACTTGAGCTGCGGCGAGTTGGGTCCCAGCTTCCGCTGGGATGACAGCCGGTGCGTGGTGGGAGTTGGTGGGCCGCGCCCAGTCCCTGATGGTCACCCATTTCCCTTCTCCCCTCAGGGGAGAAGGTGGCCGGCGGACGATGGCGAAGCCATCGCCGTGGGCCGGTTGAGGGGTGAAGCGGTGCAGTGCGCGCTCGCTGAGAAGCTGAACCCCTCACCCCAGTTCCGCTACGGACCTATCGGTCCTAGCTGCACTACCCTCTCCCCTCAGGGGCGAGGGGACGCCGACTCCAATTCAAGCCCGATCCAGCTCCACCACCGGCAGATGAATCGCGCTCGGGTGCGCCGGGTCGTGGAAGATCTCGATATCTGCGGACGCCAGGTGCGAGGCTTCGCCGAGCGGTTCATCGGTGCCGGTGTTGCGCGCGTAGCGCGGGTGGGCGCCGCTGGCGACGATGACGCGCAGCCGGTGGTTGCGGTTGAAGCGATGCGCGGTGGCGTGCATGCGGAAGTTGAGCTTCCAGATGTCGTCGGCCACTGCCGGATCGGCAGAGGTCTTGCGGATGATGCCGTCGCAGATGTTGATCGACAGCCCCTTCTCGTCGACGTCGCAGAGCCGGACGAAGAAATCGGTATTGGGCAGGCTCGAGCGGGCATGGAGTGCGACCCGCACCTGGCCGAGGATCGTTACGGGCGTAAACAGCGGCTCCGAGGTATAGACCAGCACATCGCTGCGCTTTTCGAGCGGTGCGTTATCGACCGGGCCGGCGCCGTTGAAGGCGAACATGGCGCCACCGACCGCCGGGGTCGGATGGGCCGGATCGTAAGTGTAGGTGTCGGGCGGGGAAGCTCGCACCGGGCGCTGCGACAGCACCTTGTCGGGATGCAGGTGCCAGATCTGGTTTTCCGCCGGCAAGGGCGGATAGCTGTCGAACTCGCGCCATTCGTTGAGCCCGCCGATATGCAGCCGGACGGGCTTGGGCCGCAGCGCGCCGGCGTCGCCCAGCAGCTTGGCGTTCATCCATTCGAGCGTCTGCCGGACGCTTTCCATCTGCAGGTCCGAGCTGACATGGAACCACGGTCCGATGGTCAGTTGCGGTGTGTGGCCGGCATCGACCAGCGTGGTGTAGTCGCGCAGCAGCTGATCGAGCATGAAATCGTACCAGCCCGAGGTGAAGCTCACCGGCGGGGTGCGGCTGCCGAGACGATGGGTGTGGTCGAGTGGCTGCCAGAAGGCGTCGTTGCCGATAGCCTCGTCCATCCAGCGGCGCCAGAACGGCACTTCGCGGCCGGTGACGCGCTTGTCGGCATCGCGGAGCGGCAGTTTCATGGTGGCGCGCAGGGTTGCGCGCTCGATGCCGCCGGTGAACATGCGCTGGGCGGTGCGCATCGGGTTGCCGCGCAGCCCTTCGACGGTCTGGATCCAGCTCAGCCATAGCCCGACCGCCAGCCCGCCGCCGGGGAAGACGATGGAGCGGAACTCGGCGCTGGTGACCTTGATCGCCATGGCGGCTTGTTTGGGCAGCGCATCGCAGATCGCCCACTGCGCGTAGCCGAGATAACTCGGGCCGGAGGTGCCGAGCCGGCCGTCGAACCAGGGCTGCGCCTTGATCCAGTCGATGGTGGCAAGGCCATCGTCGCGCTCGTGGCCGAACGGGTCGAACTCGCCTTCCGATTTGTCGGTGCCGCGGCACGCCTGCAGCACGACGTGGAAGCCGCGTTCGGCATAGACTTCGCCGATGGTGGCGAAACCCGACAGCCCATAGGGCTCGCGCATCAGGATAGTAGGGTGCTTGCCCGGAAGTTTCGGGGCGAAATGCTCGGTCGCCAGCGTCACCCCGTCATACATCGGCACCCGGATGTTACGGGTGCGCACGATGCCGCATTTGCGCCTGGGGAGCTTATAGAGATCGGCAAGAAACCGGCTGGCAAAGCTCATCTGACGAAGTCGAACCTGTCGACATCGAACAGCCCTCGGTCGGTCATCTTCAGGTGCGGGATCACCGGTAGCGCCAGGAACGCCACCTGCAGGAACGGCTCGGGCAGGGTGCAGCCGAGGTCGTAGGCGGCCTGGCGCAGGTGATGGAGCTTGTCGGCAACGGCCTCGAAGCTGAGGAGACTCATCAAGCCGGCGATCGGTAGCGCCAGCTCGGCGGTGACCCGGCCGCCATCGGCGACGGCGAAGCCGCCGCCCAGCTCGATCAGCCGGTTGACCGCCACGGCCATGTCCGCGTCATCGACGCCGACCACGGTGATGTTGTGGCTGTCGTGCCCGACCGAGGAGGCGATGGCGCCGCGCTTCAGCCCGAAGCCCGTGGTGAAGCTCAGCGCCACATTGCCGTTGATGCCATGCCGCTCGATGACCGCGATCTTGATCACGTCGTTTTCGATATCGGGCAGGGTGCCCTTGTCGGAGACTTCCAGCGTCGCGGTCTCGCGATAGGTGAGGATCAGCCCGGGCCTGACCCCGATCACCGGCGTTTCATTCTGCCTGGGGTTGGGCGGCACGATGAAGGTCGAGGGCGCGACCCGCTTTGCCTTCATCGAGGCGAGCCCGACTGGTGGCACCGGCTGACGGGCTTCGAACAGCTCGGGACGCACCAGCCGCCCGGCGGTGATCACCTCGGCGACGCGGCAGCCCTCGAGATCGTCGAGCAGCGCGATATCGGCGCGGTAGCCGGGGGCGACGAGACCGCGATCTTTGAGCCCGAAGATACGGGCGGCCGAGTGCGAGGCGGCGCGGTAGACGTGATGCAGGGGCCGGCCCCGTGCGATCAGCCGGCGGATAGAGGAATCGAGGTGGCCTTCCTCGAGCGTATCGAGCGGATTGCGGTCGTCGGTGCAGAGGGCGACATAGGCAGAGGTGTTGGCATCGAGGATTTCGGCCAGCGCTTCGAGATCTTTGGACACCGAGCCTTCGCGGATCAGGATCGCCATGCCTTTCGCCAGCTTCTCGCGCGCTTCTACCGCCGTGGTCGACTCGTGGTCGGTGCGGATACCGGCGGCGAGATAGCCGTTGAGCGCGAGGTCGGTGACCAGCGGGGCATGGCCATCGATATGGCCGCCCTGGAACGCCACCAGCTTGGCGATGATGCCCGCGTCGGCGGCGAGCACGCCGGGATAGTTCATCATCTCGGCAAGGCCGATCACCTGGCGGTGGTGGCGGAATTTTTCGAGGTCGGCGATCTCGAGCCGCGCCCCCGAGGTTTCGTGCGGCGTAGCCGGCACACAGGAGCTGAGATTGACCCGGATATCCATGATGGTGCGCTCGGCGCACTCGAGGAAATAGCGGATGCCGTCGGCGCCCAGCACGTTGGCGATCTCGTGCGGGTCGCAGATCACCGTGGTGACGCCGTGCGGCAGGACGCAGCGATCGAACTCGAACGGCGTCACCAGCGAGGATTCGATATGCAGGTGCGTGTCGATGAAGCCGGGCACCGCGAAGCGGTTCTCGCCTTCGATCAGCGTCTTGCCGTTGTAGTAGCCGTAGGTGCCGACGATGCGGTCGGCGACGATGGCGATGTCGGTGTGGGTGACGGAGCCCGAGATCACGTCCAGAAGGCGGACGTTCTTGATCACTACATCGGCCGGAACCTCGCCGGCCCCCGCCTTGATCATACGGGTGAGGAGTTCGGGGGAAATGGTCATGACGCGGCCGTGATCAACATGCGCCAACGTCCTCGTTCAGCCCGTCACGGTCAAGTGGGGACGGAACTGGCGTGCGCCGCGGGCGTTGGTTTTCACCTTCCTCTGCAAGCGAGTAGCGCCATGCGAACCTATGATGCACACAAGTCGACCAACGAAGTCCGCCAGGGCAGCGGCCGGCTGATGAATTTCCGCGTGCTGATCTGGTCGGTGCTCGGCATCGTTCTCGCCTTCGGGCTGATCTACCTGATCTTCTTCGCCATGGCACCGGCGCCCAACACCACGACCGGCGTGTAGGCGGAAGGTGGCAAGACTGAAGCGTGTCGGCCGTGGCGATCTGACGATCCGCCGCCGCCGGCACGGTCGCACCTTCGGCTATATCGATGAAGCCGGCGAACTGATCCGCGATGCCGAAACGCGCGAGCGGGCGCGAAGCCTCGGCATTCCGCCCGCGTGGAATGATGTGCGGATTGCCGCCAGCCCGCGCGCCCACATCCAGGCCTGCGGCACCGACGCCGCGGGCCGGTTGCAATACATCTACCACCCGGAGTGGGAAGCGAGACGGCTCCGCCGCAAGCAGCAGCAGTTGAGCCTGCTGACCGCCGCCTTGCCGCGCATACGCCGCCGGGTGCGCGAAAATCTCGAAGCCGAGGCCGGCAGCAAGGAACTGGCGCTGGCGATCGGGGTGGCGCTGATCGACCGTACCGCCATGCGGGTCGGGCGCGAGCGCTATCTCGATGCCAATGGGACGCGCGGCGCCGGAACGCTCTATAGCCGCGACGTCACCGTCAAAGGCGATGAAATCCGCGTGGCGTTTCCGGCCAAGAGCGGAAAGCGTGCGAGCTATGGTTTTACCGATGCGCGGCTGGCAAGGGCGATCGAACGGGTCAAGACCATCCCGGGCCGCCGGTTGCTGATGTACCGCAACGGCGAAATGCGGGTGCTGCGTACCGACGACCTCAACCGCTACCTGCGCGAGATCGCCGGCGCGCCGGTGACGGCCAAGGATTTCCGCACGCTGCATGCCAGCGCGCTGGCCGGCGAGGCACTGGCGAGGCTAGAGCCGGCTGAGTCGATGACCGGGCGCAAGCGGCAGATGGCGGAGGTGACGCGGCAGGTCGCGGCCTTCCTGCAGAACACGCCGGCGATCAGCCGGGCGAGCTACGTGGCGCCATGCCTCTATGCCCTGTTCGACAAGGGACGGCTGGCGGAGCTGTGGGCCGCCGGTGGCGACGGCGCCAACGGGGTTCGTCAGCGCGAGGTGCGGCTGGCAGCGGTCCTGGCCGCGGCGGGGTAGGGGCGTCGGGCCCCGATGCTATCCGTGCCGCACCCACGGGCTGGCGTAGTCGGCGAACCTCTCCCGCTTGCGGGGGAGGGGGACCACGCATAGCGTGGTGGAGGGGGGAGCCCCACGAACGGAGCTGGCGTTGCGATCACCGGACTTTATTCGCGAGCGGGCGAAGGATTTACGTCGCACGATGACGCAAGCTGAGCGGACACTATGGTACCTGCTTCGCCGCAAAGAACTCGGCCTGCACTTTCGCCGCCAGCACCCGATCGGACCGTACATTCTCGACTTCTACTGTGCAGCGGCCAGGCTGTGCGTCGAGATAGACGGACCAGTGCACGAGGAGCAGGTCGCCCGGGATCAGCGTCGAACTGCCTGGCTGGAGAAGGAAGGCATCCGAGTGATGCGCTTCTCCACTGAGGAGATCGAAGCGAGGCCGGCGGCGGTTCTGGCCAGTATCGCGCGTGGGGCTCCCCCCTCCACCGCCTGACGGCGGTCCCCCTCCCCCGCAAGCGGGAGAGGATCCCGACTGCGGCATCGGCTACGCCACCCGCGGCAACGGGGCGGCGAAGCGGGTGTCGATGCCGTCGACCGTCAGGGGTTTCGAGAACAGGTAGCCCTGGAAGGTGTTGCAGCCCATGCCGAGCAGGGCGCGGAACTGCTCTTCGGTCTCGACGCCCTCGGCGGTGACGTCGATGTCGAGTGCGTGGGCCAGCGTCACCATGGCCTGGACGATGGCGTCGGAGGCGTTGGCGGTGGTGAGCTGGGCGATGAAGGAACGGTCGATCTTGATGCGGTCGACCGGGTAGCGCTTCAGGTAGCCGAGCGAGGAATAGCCGGTGCCGAAATCGTCGAGGGCGATGCGGATGCCGGTCCGGCGGAAGCTGCGGATGGTGTCGGCGACGGTCGACTCGTCGTCGAGCAGGATGCCCTCGGTGATCTCCATCTCGAGATCGGCCGGCTGCATGCCGGTCTCGGCCAGCAGGTCGAATACCCGATCGGCGAAGGTCGGGTTGCGCAATTGGGCGGGCGAAATGTTGACGGCGATGCTGCGGCCGGGCCAGCGGGCTCCGAACTCGGTGGCGCGGCGCAGCACGAACTCGCCCAGTTGCTCGATCAGCCCGGTGCTTTCGGCGACAGGGACGAACCGCGCCGGGGACACGGCGCCCAGTTGCGGGTGGGTCCAGCGCAGCAGGGCCTCGGCGCCGATGATTTCGCCGGCGCTGCCGCAGAGCGGCTGGAACGCCACCCAGAGCTGGTCGGGGCTGCGCAGCGCTTCACGCAATTCGGCCTCGATGGTGTGCCGGTCCTGCACCTGCTCGTCCATTGCCTCCTCGTAGAACACGGCGCGGTTGCGGCCGGCCGATTTGGCTTCGTAGAGCGCGATATCGGCGCACCGGCTGAGCTCGTTCCGGTCGCGTCGCCCGGCCGTGGCGACGACAATGCCGATCGAGACGCCGACGAAAGCCTCGCTGCCCTGGATGCGGAACGGTCTGGCGATGCTGTCGACGATGCGCTGCGCCAGCCCCGCGACCTCGATGGTGCCGGCGTAGCAGGCATGGACGATGGCGAACTCGTCGCCGCCGAGCCGCGCCAGCGTGTCGGTGGGACCGATCACGGCGCGCAGCCGATCGGCGACGGCGCGGATCAGCTCGTCGCCGGCGTGGTGCCCGAGAGTGTCGTTGACCTGCTTGAAGCGGTCGAGGTCGAGCATCAGCAGCGCCAGCGGCGGGTCGTGCAGGCCGCTCGCATCGAGCCGGGCATCGAACTGGCGATCGAAGCTCAGCCGGTTGGGCAGGCTGGTCAAGGTATCCTCGGTAGCCTGCCGCTCGGCATCGAGGCGCTTGGTCTCGAGGGCGCGCAGTGCGCGCTGCAGACGATGCACCAGCAGGGTGACCAGAGCTGAGACGACGATGAAAGCGATGACCAAAGCCGGCGCGGTGCGCTGCAGCAGCTCCCGGCCAGGGCGATTTGGCAGCCATTCGTAGAAGGCGACGATGCGGCCGGCACGGTTGGTGACCGGGAAGCTCTCGACATCGCCGGCGCTGTCGGCGCTGGTGGTGAAGCGGCCCACCTCGGTCATGTAACGATCGATCATCCTGAGCTCGAAATCGAGATCGAGATGCACGATCGACACGAGGATCGCCTCATGGCCCGCCGGCTGCTCGAGATTGCCGCTGTCTGAAACCAGCGGCATCACGCTGGCTACGGCCGGCTGGCCGTCGATCAGCACATAGTCGGAGACGCTGGGCGGCACGTCGAGATAGCCGGCGGCAGTGAGCTTGCGGAGGTCCTCGACCAGCGGCAGCACGGCGCTGCCGCGAGCGGCGAAGCTTTGCGGCGAGCGGGTGCGCCCATCACGAGAGGCATAGAGCGGCGTGTCGTCGGGGCGCAGCACATAGCTTTCGTCATGCCCGAAGTAACTGAACATCCAGCGACCGATATTGTCGCGCAGCCAGGACTGATCGTTGTTGCGGGCCGCCGTGACGGCGTCGTCCCAGATGGCGACGCTCTCCTGTTCGCGCGGCGTGGTCGAGCGTTGCGCCTCGACGGCATGGACGACGCGTTGGGCCTGTCGGCTGACGGCGTTGTCGTCGATCTGCGCGGCCGACCACAGCAGGAACCCGCCCAGCAGCACCGCGGCCACGGCGAAGACCACCACGAACGATGCCAGCACCAGCATCGAAAGCGTGCGTCGAAACCTGGCGCGGTGAATATTGGACATCGGGCCTTGCGTGGAGAGGAACTATCTCACTGTGCCCGGCAAGCTTTTCGAACTCGTTACCCGCTTGGACGGGCGACGAAATTTGATCGGCGCAAGTTGCCTCGCGCCGGAGTCAACTCACGCATTGTCCTTGAACAGCACTTCGCGATCCTGGGTGAAGTTGGCGAGCAGCGGCAGCGAGGCGCCGCCCATGGCGCGGGCGGCATTGCCGATGCTGCCCGGCAACAGCCGGAACGGCGACAGGCCCTGGCGGTTGATGCGCCCCACGGCGGCGCCGGTGCGCTCGATGATGCGGCTGCGTACATCGGCGGGAAAGGCCCCGTCGATCAGCACCGTCTCGACATCGATCACCGCGATGGCGGCGACGATCGAGTAGGCGAGGCTCTCGGCCACTTCGTCGATCCAGCGGTCGAGCGCCTCTCCCAGGTCGTCGCCCCAGTCGTCCGGCGATTGCCAGAGGATCTCGGGGTTGCGGCCGATGGCCAGCAACTCGCGCTCCAGCACGTAGATCGAAGCGACGTTCATCAGTTGCGGGGTGCGCCCCGGGGGCACGACATGGCCGGGATCGGGCGCCGGCATCGAACCGAGCGCGCCGGCATTCTGGGTGCGGCCGGGGAACAGATGGCCGTTCAGCACGAGCCCGCCACCGATGAACGAACCGATGAAGACGTAGAGGTAGTCGATGTGGTCGGCGCCGATGCCGAACATCAGCTCGGCGGCGCAGGCGGCGGTGATGTCGTTGGCGAAGTAGACCGGCCATGGGCAGATCTCGGCCATCATGGCGCGCACATCGACCTGCCGCCAGGCCTCGATCTCGGCCCTGGGCGCGCCGATCTCCTGGTGCCAGGTCCACATCTCGTAGGGCGCGGCGATGCCGAGGCCGGCGATTCTTGCCACCAGCGGCGGCGGCAGCCCCTCCAGCAGTTCATCGATGCCGGCGCGGGCGAACTGGCGGATGCTTTCGGGAGTGGGGTAGGGGTAGGTCTTGTGCAGCAGCTTCAGGATCTGGCCGGTAAAGTTGATCAGGTAGAGATCGACGCTGCGCCGGCCGATCTTCAGCCCGAAGCTCAGCGCTCCCTCGGGGTTGAGCGAGTAGGGCACCAGCGGCTGGCCGACCTTGCCGCGCTGCGGCGTGCCGCGCAGCAACAGGCCATCGGCTTCAAGCGCATTGGTGATGATCGAGATGGTCTGCGGCGACAGCCCGGTCAGCCGGGCGATGTCGGCCTTGGGCAACTCGCGGTGGCGGCGGATCAGCGACAGTACCAGGCGTTCGTTGTAGAGCCGCACCCCGGTCTGGTTGGTGCCGCGACTGGCGGCTCCCGGCTTCAGGCCAGCCTCTCTGCTTGTCGGCCCGGTGACCACTGTTCCCGACCTCGCGCCCAGATCTGTTGACAATTCTCTCGTTCTCCGTCGTGTCCACAAAAGCCACGCCGGAGCCGAAACGGCAATCGATTACATGGGGTTCTTACCCCCTCCCGAACGAAAGGATTATCCCTCGTATCCGCCCTGTCAATTAATAAATCAAATGGATTAATTTATTGACAGGCCGCGAGGGTTGCGCTGAATATCGCTTTCGGTTCGGGGAGGAGCGCCCACCAAGGGCAGCTCAGCGCCCCTGATCGAAACGGTCCTGAGGAGCGGCGAAACGCCGGTGGACCGGATCACAACGATGGCAACTATCGTAACCGTGGGAGGACTACATGGGACTTAGCTATCTGAAGATGGCGCTCTGTGGGGCGATCGTCGCCGGCGGCCTGATGAGCGGCGTGGCGCTCGCGCAGGAAATCACCGTCGGCCTGATCACCAAGACCGAGACCAACCCGTTCTTCGTCAAGATGCGCGAGGGCGCCGAGGCCAAGGCCAAGGAACTGGGGCTCAAGCTGATCACCGCCGCCGGCAAGTTCGACGGCGACAATGACGCCCAGGTGGCGGCGATCGAGAACCTGATCTCGGCGGGCGCCAAGGGCTTTGCGATCGTGCCGTCGGATTCGAAGGCGATCGTGCCGACGATCCAGAAGGCCAAGGATGCCGGCCTGATGGTGATCGTGCTCGATACGCCGCTCGATCCGATGGATGCGGCGACCGCGACCTTTGCCACCGACAACCGCAAGGCCGGTGACCTGATCGGCAAATGGGCGGCCGGCACGCTGGGTGACAAGGCCAAGGACGCATCGATCGTCTTCCTCGACCTCGCTACCAACCAGCCCACCGTCGACTACCTGCGCGACCAGGGCTTCATGGCCGGCTTCGGCATCGACGTGAAGGACCCCAACAAGTACGGCGACGAAGACGACAAGCGCATCTGCACGCACGAAATCAGCCAGGGCGACCAGGAAAAGGGCCGCACCGCAATGGAGAACGCGCTGCAGAAGTGCCCGAACGTCAACGTGGTCTACACCATCAACGAACCCGCGGCAGCAGGCGCCTGGGAAGCGCTGAAGGCGGTGGGCAAGGATGACGGCTCGGTGCTGATCGTCTCGGTCGATGGCGGCTGCCCGGGCGTCGCCAACGTCAAGGCGGGTGTGATCGGCGCGACCAGCCAGCAATACCCGTTGAAGATGGCGTCAATGGCCCTCGAAGCCATCGCCACGGGCAAGCTGCCCGAGATCGACCCCAAGGCCGGGTTCCTCGATACCGGCGCGACGCTGGTGACCGACAAGCCGGTGGCCGGCGTCGAGTCGATCGACACCACCAAGGGCGCCGAGCTCTGCTGGGGCTGATCTGCTCTCCGCTGCTTCTCCTTTCCCCTCCAAGGGGGCGCGATAGCGCCCTCCGAGGGGAGAGGTAGCGCAGCTGCGAGCATAGCGAGTTAGCGAAGCTGGGTGAGGGGTGCAGCCTCTCCGGCATGCTGGAAGAGCCAGCATATCGTGAGGCTTCACCCCTCATCCGGCCCTCTGGGCCACCTTCTCCCCTGAGGGGAGAAGGGATGCAGTCTCCACTTTTCGAGGGTACAACGATGAGCGACGACGCAGCCGGTTCGGCGACTGCTGAGACTGGATTGAAGGGCGCGGCCAGCGAGGTCGCGAGCTTCGAGGAAGACCGCAAGGGGATCGTCCGCACCATCCAGGGCATCCTGCACGAATATCCCACCCTCATCCCGCTCATCGTCCTCGTCGTCGGCACGGTGATCTTCGCCATCGCTGCGCCCGGGAAATTCCTGTCGCCATTGAACCTGTCAGTGGTGCTGCAGCAGGTAACCATCGTCGCCATTCTCGGCATGGCGCAGACCCTGGTGATCCTCACCGCGGGCATCGACCTCAGCGTCGGGCTGATCATGATCCTGTGTTCGGTGGTCATGGGGCGCACCGCCGTCACCTATGGCGTTCCAGTCTGGATCGCCTTTCCACTCGGCCTCCTGGCCGGCATCGCCTGCGGCTTTCTCAACGGCATCCTGGTCACTGCGTTGCGGCTGCCGCCCTTCATCGTGACGCTCGGCACCTGGAGCATTTTCGGGGCGCTCAACACTTTCTATTCCAACAGCGAGACCATCCGCTCACAGGACATGGAAGCGGCGGCGCCGTTCCTCTTGTGGCTGGGCAAGCTGTTCAAGCTCTACGATATCGGGCTGTTCTTCGGGCTCGACCTGCCATGGTTGCGCGGCTGGGTGGTCACCTATGGCTCGGTGCTGATGATCGTGCTGGCGATCGTGCTCAGCTACATCCTGGGGCGAACCGCCTTCGGCCGGCACGTCTACGCCACCGGCGACGACCCCGACGCGGCGCGGCTCTCGGGCATCAACACCAACCGCGTGCTGCTCGCCGTCTATGCGCTGGCCGGGCTGATCTGCGCCATCGCCGCCTGGGTACTGATCGGGCGGATCGGCGGGGTCAGCCCGCAGGCAGGGCAGACCGCCAATCTCGACTCGATCACCGCCGTGGTGATCGGCGGCACGAGCCTCTTCGGCGGGCGCGGCTCGATCATCGGCACGCTGTTCGGCGCGCTGATCGTCGGGGTGTTCCGCAACGGGCTGGCGCTCTCGGGCCTCGCGTTGCTGTGGCAGGATTTCGCCGTCGGCGTCTTGATCATCGTCGCCGTCACCATCGACCAGTGGATCAGGAAGATTTCGGCATGAGCGAGCTGACCAACACGACGCTGCCATCAGGCAATGCCGGGGATATCGTGCTCGAGGGCAGGGGCCTCAACAAGCGTTATGGGCGCGTCGTGGCGCTCGACAACGCCGATTTCGACCTGCGCCGCAACGAGATCCTCGCCGTGATCGGCGATAACGGCGCCGGCAAATCGACGCTGATCAAGGCGCTGTGCGGCGCGGTGATCCCCGATAGCGGCCAGATCCTGCTAGACGGCCAGCCGGTGCATTTCAAATCGCCGATGGATGCGCGCGATGCCGGCATCGAAACGGTGTACCAGAACCTGGCGCTCTCGCCCGCGCTGTCGATCGCCGACAACATGTTCCTGGGGCGTGAACTGAGGAAGCCGGGCTGGACCGGCAACCTGTTCCGCCGGCTCGACCGCACCAGGATGGCCAAGATCGCCCGCGACAAGCTGAGCGAACTGGGCCTGCTGACCATCCAGAACATCCACCAGTCGGTCGAGACACTGTCGGGTGGGCAGCGGCAGGGCGTGGCGGTGGCGCGGGCCGCGGCGTTCGGCTCACGCGTGGTGATCATGGACGAGCCGACGGCGGCGCTCGGGGTCAAGGAGAGCCGGCGCGTGCTCGAACTGATGCTCGACGTGAAAAAGCGCGGCTTGCCGATCGTCCTCATCTCGCACAACATGCCGCACGTGTTCGAGGTCGCAGACCGCATCCACATTCACCGGCTCGGCAAGCGCATCGCGATCATCAACCCCAAGGAATTCTCCATGTCGGATGCAGTGGCGATCATGACCGGGGCGATGAAGCCGCCGGTCGAGGGCGCCACCGGCCCGACGCATCACTACCAAGTCGGCGAGGCCCCCCAGTTACAATGACCAAAATGCGTGCCCTGGTGCTCGAAAAGCAGCACGAACTCAAACTCCGCGACATCGACCTGCCGACCGAGGTCGGGCCGGGCGAGGTCAAGATCAAGCTGCACACGGTGGGCGTCTGCGGTTCGGATGTGCACTACTACACGCATGGGCGGATCGGCCCGTTCGTGGTCAACGCGCCGATGGTGCTGGGGCACGAGGCGGCCGGCACGGTGGTCGAAGTGGGGGCAGGGGTCAGCACCCTCAAGGTGGGCGATCGCGTCTGCATGGAGCCCGGCATCCCCGATCCGAACAGCAAGGCGTCGCGGCTCGGGATGTACAATATCGATCCGGCGGTCACCTTCTGGGCGACGCCGCCGATCCATGGCGTGCTCACCCCCTATGTAGTTCATCCGGCCAACTACACCTTCAAGCTGCCCGACAATGTGAGCTTTGCCGAAGGCGCCATGGTCGAGCCGTTCGCCGTCGGCATGCAGGCAGCGACCAAGGCCAAGATCACCCCGGGCGACACCGCCATCGTCATGGGCGCCGGGCCGATCGGCACCATGGTGGCGCTGGCGGCGCTGGCCGGCGGTTGCGCGCGGGTGATCATCACCGACCTGGTACAACCCAAGCTCGATATTGCCGGGCGGTACCAGGGAATCATTCCGGTCAACATCAAGGACAAGAACCTCGTCGAGGAGATCAACCGCCTCACCGAGAACTGGGGCGCCGACGTGGTGTTCGAGTGCTCGGGCAGCCCGCGGGCCTGGAAGGGCATCGTCGACGTGGTGCGGCCGGGCGGCACCATCGTGGTGGTCGGCCTGCCGGTAGAGCCGGTGGATTTCGACATCGCTTCGCTGTCGGTGAAGGAAATCACCATCGCCTCGGTGTTCCGCTACGCTCACCAATACGACAGGGCCATCGCGCTCATGGCCTCGGGCCGGGTGGATCTGAAGCCGCTGATCTCCGAGACGTTCAGCTTCGAGGATTCGATCAAGGCCTTCGACCGGGCGGTGGAAGCGCGGCCGACCGATGTGAAGCTGCAGATTTTGATGGAGGCCTAGACCGGAGCGTGGGGGAAGGCCCCCTCACCCGGAGCGCTGACGCGCTCCGACCTCTCCCCCAAGGGAGAGGTGGCGGTTGCGGCACGATGGTGGCCCACGTTCACCTCTCCCTCTGGGGGAGAGGT
This sequence comes from Devosia sp. A16, assembly GCF_001402915.1. Classification (GTDB taxonomy): domain Bacteria; phylum Pseudomonadota; class Alphaproteobacteria; order Rhizobiales; family Devosiaceae; genus Devosia_A. The sequence goes on along the minus strand of NZ_CP012945.1, from coordinate 364,611 downwards.
CGCCGCGCAGCGGCGGGTGAGGGGGCCTTTCTTTGTATGGAGAACTGGAATGGACCTCGGCCTCAAATCCAAACTCGCCGTCATCACCGGCGGCAGCGTCGGTATCGGGCTGGCGGTGGCCGAGGGGTTTGCGGCCGAAGGGGCCAATGTGCTGATCACGGCGCGCGGCTCGGAGCGGCTGCATGCCGAGGCGTCGCGCATCGGGGCGAAATACCGGGTCGAGGCGCATGGCGTGGCCGCCGACGTCGCCACCGCCGAGGGCTGCGCCAAAGTGGTGGCGGCGGCGGCGCAACTGGGCGGTGCGCACATCCTCGTCAACAATGCCGGCACCGGCTCGAACGAGACCATCGCCGAAGCCGACGACGCAAAGTGGCAGTATTACTGGGATCTGCACGTGATGGCGGCGGTGCGGCTGGGGCGCGGGCTGGTGCCGCAGATGAAGGCGCATGGCGGCGGTGCCATTCTCCACAACGCCTCGATCTGCGCCGTGCAGCCGCTCTGGTACGAGCCGATCTACAACACCACCAAGGCGGCGCTGATGATGTTTTCGAAGACCCTCGCCAACGAGGTGGTGGGCGACAATATCCGGGTCAACACGGTGAACCCGGGCCTGGTGCGCACGCCCGACTGGGTGAAGACGGCCAAGCAATTGGCCGGCGAAGACGGGTTCGAAGCGCACCTGCAGGCCGTCGCCGACGAAGCCGGCGGCATGAAGCGCTTCGCTACCCCCGAGGAGATGGCGAATTTCTTCGTGTTCCTGTGCTCGGACAAGGCGAGCTACTCGACCGGGTCGACGTATTTTGTCGATGGTGGGTGGTTGAAGACGGTGTAGGGCCGGGGTGCCTATCTCAGTGACAGAAAGTTTTCGCGGTGCCGGTCGATCACGCCCAGCGCGATGATCGCCGACACCGCGAGTCCGACCGGGAGCGCAGGCAGCATCGCGCCCTCGGTCAGTCCGGATGCCGCCGGAAAATCCGGCGACAGATCTGCTATTCCGCCGGCTGGGCGGCGCGGGGCAGGCGGGCCTCGCTGCGGGCGATACTGAAGCCGATCGGCACCACGAGGATCGCGACGAGGATGAACAGCCCGTAAAGCCAGTTGGCCGCCGCGACCAGGGTGGGCACCGCCGCCGCGAGGCCGGCGAGGTTGACGATCAGGCCGCCCAGCGCCGCGCCGAGGCCTGACGCAAACAGCTGGATGGTGCTGAGCGCCGCCGAGGTGACGTCGTGTTCGCCGTCGGGCGCTGCCTGCATCACCCGCGGGGTGAGCTGCGTCCAGGCGGTGCCGATGCCGACCCCCATGATCAGCAGCGAAAGCCCGATGGGGATGATGAAGCCGAGGCTCGAGGTCGGGTTCTGGTGGCCGACGAACAGCGCCAGGCCGATCGCCGAGATCAGCACCAGCACCGGGCCGCCGGCGATGATCAGGCGGGCGCGGCTGCCGGTCCAGCCGGCGGTCAGCATCGAGCTCGAGCTCCAGCCGACGGCGACCAGCGCCACCATGTAGCCGGCGGTGAGCGGCCCGAGGCCATGCAGGGTCTGCATGAACAGCGGAATGAAGATGTCGGAAGTGATCGCCATCTGCAGCAGCACCATGGTGCCGAACAGCGAGGCGAGCAGCGTGCCGAAGCGGAAGGTGCCGGTGGGGAAGAGCTTCTGGCGCGCGGTCCGCTCGATCAGCCCGAACAGCACCAGCGCCAGGATCGCGACGGCGGTGAGACTGCCGGCGACGACGATGTCGTGCGACAGCGCTCCGGCGGTCGACAGCGCCAGCACGGCGACGATCATCAACCCGATCTGGCGGATCGGCAGGCTGGTCATCCCGGCTTCGCTGCTCCTCGCGGGCACGACCTTCACCGCCAGCAGGCCGACCAGGGCAGCGAACGGCACCAGGATGAAGAAGGCCCAGCGCCAGATGCCCAGTTCGGCGAAGACGCCGCCGATCGAGGGGCCGACCAGCGTCGCGATGCCCCAGATGCCCGAGGCGAGTGCAAAGGCGCGGGCCCACAGGTGCTCAGGGAACACCAGGCGCACCATCATGAAGGTGAGTGCGGCGAGCAGGCCGCCGCCGAAACCCTGGAGGGCGCGCCCGACCAGCAGAATCGGCATCGAGGGCGCCAGCCCGCAGATCAGGCTGCCCAGGCCGAACAGGGTGGCGGCGATCAGGTAGTTCTGCCGCGGGCCGAGCCCGAACGGCCGCACCGCCGCGAAGATCGAGGCGACGATCGAGGCGACGATGAACACCGTCGTCACCCAGGCGAACAGGTCGAGCCCGCCGATCTCGGCCACCACCGAGGGCATCAGGGTGGAGCCGATATACACCTCGATGGCGTTCATGCCGACGCCGCCGGCGAAGACCGCCACGGGCAGCGCGTTGCCGCCGCTGAAAATCTCGCCCCAACCGTTCTTCGTCGCCATCGAAACTGCCGCCTTGTATCTGTCGAGCAGCCTCTGGCTGCATCAGGGCGCTACTGCTACAACCTCAACCTAACTTCAGGTAAAGAGGAAATCGCGATGTCGCGCGAACTTTCTGTGGGGCAGGTGGCCGAGCGCAGCGGCTTTGCCGTCTCGGCCCTGCATTTCTACGAGAAGAAGGGGCTGATCCGCAGCCATCGCACCGCCGGCAACCAGCGGCGCTATGATCGCGACGTGCTGCGGCGACTGGCTATCGTCCGCATGGGCACCGAGCTCGGCATCCCGCTGGCCGAGGTGGCCGAGGCGCTGGCGCACGTGCCGGCGGGACACACGCCGTCGGCGGCGGATTGGCGTTTGATGTCAGAGCTCTGGCACGACAAGCTCGACCGCAGAATCACACTGATGACGCGCATGCGCGACGAGCTCAACGGCTGCATCGGCTGCGGCTGCCTCTCGACCAGCAGCTGCCCGCTGATGAACCTCAACGACCATCTGGCGGAGGAGGGCAGCGGCCCGCGCCGGCTGATGCGCGAGGGCAAGGGCAGCTATGTGAGCTGAGGGGAACTGGGCGAGGCGCCGACCGTTGAGAGCGGAGCGTCAACAGGGTTCCGCCAATGGATCTCGTCACCAGCTTCGGCTACGAGCCGACCCATACCCCGCAGCACATCATCCTCATTCGACTGCTGATTGCCGCCGCACTCGGCGGCTTGATCGGCTGGGAGCGGGGCGCCCAGGCCGGCACCGCCGGGCTCCGCACCCATATCCTCGTGGCCTTGGCGGCTGCCCTGTTCACCACGCTCGCCTTCGAAATCTATCACGAGGCGCTGGAGGGCGGCAGCAACAACCCCGATCCGATCCGCGCTATCGAGGCGGTGACGGCGGGCATCGCCTTCCTGGGCGCCGGCGCGATCTTCCAGCAGCGCGGCAGCGTGCAGGGGCTGACGACCGGCGCAGGGATGTGGCTCGCCGGGGCCGTCGGTGTCACCGCGGCACTGGGCTACTATCTGATTGCCGCCGTCGTGGCGGTGTTCGCGGTGATCGTACTGGCGGCGCTCAGGGCGTTCTCACACCACGTGGTCAGCGTCCACAACGACAAGATCGACAGGGGAACAGAGCCGCCGAAGGATCGTTGAGTCTGCATTCGACCCGAAGGAGGTTAGAATGCCTGCCAAATCCCAAGCCCAGCAGAAGGCCGCCGGCGCGGCGCTCTCAGCCAAGCGTGGCGACACCAAGAAATCGGAGCTGAGAGGCGCGTCGAAGTCGATGTACGAGTCGATGAGCGAAAAAGAGCTCGACGAGATGGCCTCGACCAAACGCAAGGGCAAGCCCGAACACAAGAGCGAAACCAAGCACTGAGGCTCGTACGCGAGCCGGCGCGGGCTGACCCGCGTCCCCTACCTCTCACAGGGGGTAGGGAGATGATAGTCTCGATCTTGGTGTTGGCGTCTCCTTCCCCTTTCCTGGGGGAGGAACAGGGGTAGGGGTCGCCCGCACCCAACAAGCGATCGCGCGACCTACTCGATCGCCGGTGGCGGCTCGGGCAGTTGCGGGTCGGCGCCTTCACCGAAAATCTGCTGACCCTCATTGTCCCAGATGCGGACGACCTCGCAGCTCGTGAGATAGTCCTTGGCGCATTCGGCCTGGACCACCGCATCAAGGCTGGCCCGATCCTGCTGGTCGCAGACGAACTTGTGCCAGTGCGGGCCTTCCTGGTGCTGCATGAAGATGTCGGCGACCCAGCCGGCGGGATAGCACCAGAGGTTGGGAGTGCATTCGTCGGGGCCGAGCCCGCTTTGCTGGGTACATTGGGCCACGGCGCAATCCATCGCGTCGCTGGCGAACGGGCCGAAGCAGATGCCCAGCCCGGCCTCGGGGGCCTGGGACACGGCAATGCCGTTGAAGGCGGGGAGCACGAAATTGTCGACGGCCTCATCGTCCTGCGCCAGCACCGGCATGGCGACGAGCCCCAGCATGGCGGCAGCGAAGATCGACATTCTGAGCATGAGTGCCTCCGGTTGAGCACGCGCGACAGGGCGGTGGTTCGCGGCGGCAGGACCGCCGGGGGAGGCAGGAGAGTGCGGTGATCCGGGTCGGCCGGTCAAGGCGGCGGCCGGCAGGAGAAGCGCGGTTGCGGTGGGAGAACGTTCCGCAACCGCGCCTTCGCCTGCTGGCCCCAGTGGCCCGCCGCAACTGGGTGCACACCGAACATGGCCGCTACCCACCGGGACAGTGGATGCGGCCCGAGAACGGGAAGGCGGGGCAGCGTCAGGAGGGTCGCGCCCCGTCTTTCCGTCGTCGTATGGCGGCCGCCGCGTGAGGGAACGCGACGGGCCGCCGGTTGGGTCGGAGCTTGGGGTCTCCGGCCCAGGACCGCCCGGGTCGCCGCAGGGATATCGGCGGTCGGGGCGGTAGCTCAGTCGTGGGGCCGCGAAGCCCCCGGGATCAGAAGAGACGGAGAGCGCATTTGGGAATGCAATCGGCAGTGGCCTGCCTCAATGCAACGCGCTCCCCGCCCGGCACGTAACCTGTGGACGCAGTGATTACGTGCCAACCGCATCCAGGTGCTGATTGCGCACCCAGAAACTGACGATGGCCGCCGCTTCGCGGCGGTAGGAATTGATGTCGGCGTGCCGCTCGAACACGGCGTCGGCGCCGGCGGACAGCAGGGCCTCCCGCGGCTCGCGCTCCAGCGAAGGAGCAATCGCCGCGATCAGCAGCGAGTGACCGTCACGCGCGGCGCGCAGCTTGACGATGAAATCCATGGTGGCACTGGACGAAGCCTTGAGGTCGACGATCACCAGGCCGGGAATGGTGGCCAGGTCGTCGTCGAGCAGCCGCTGAATTTCGGCCGTCGCCAGAGCTTCGCCGTTGAGCCAGCTCACGGACGGCGCGCCATGGGCGAGCAGCATCCGGATCATCAGCCGGGCCGAATGGGAGTCATCGTCGACCAGTGCCATGAAGGGCTGGCCGGTACCAATAGCGTCCATAATGGTTCCTTCTTGCCGCGTGGCCGCAGCAATGGCCGAAAGCTCTGTTCAGTCGTCGATCCGGTCGGCAGCTGGAAAGCTGGAGGAACGGCGTCCCCTCACCACCACGAAACGGTCCGTGGCTGACTGCGTCATGCTGCGACGAGCCGGCATATGATGGTTTGATGCCGTCCCGCCTAGGCAAAGGTATGTAACAACGCAGTAACGAGGCTTGCGATTAACATGTAAATCGATGAGGTTCGGGCACGGAGGTGCCCGCGTGGGGGAACCGTTGTCGCAGTCGATGCCGCCTCGGGCGGAGGTCGAAGCTGCCCTGGCGCGCATCCAGGAGTGGCCGGGCCTGGCGCGCTCGCCGCAACTTGCCCGGTTTCTCAACTACATAGTGACCGCGCGGCTCAACGGAAACGAGACTGCCATCAAGGCCTACGCCATCGCGGTCGATGTGTTTGGACGGCCGCAGAGCTTCGATCCGCAGAGCGATCCGATCGTGCGCGTGCAGGCGCGCCGGCTGCGCGCCGTGCTCGAGGAATACTACGCCGCCGAGGGCGCGTCCGAGCGCGTCAGGTTTTACCTGCCGGTAGGACGTTACATCCCCGAATTCCGGGTTCCGGCCGATGAGGCGACGACGCCGGCCGGTGAATCGGCGGCAATGGGGGCCGGCGCCTCGGCCGTGCCCGCGCCCCCCGGTGAGCGGTCGTGGCTGGCGCGCCTCGATGATATCGTGCTGGTCGTGGTGCTGGTGTTCGTGGCGTTGGGAATTGCCATCGTGATGACGCAGGTGCTGGCCCCGCGGCAGGTCCGCGTGACAGTGCCGACACCGCCGGCGGTGTCGGTGAGCGAGTTCACCTCGATGACAGCCGGCGGCGCGCCGAATCCTGGCGTCGCCGGCCTTGCGGTGGAACTGGTGACCGATCTGGGGCTGTTCCCGTTCATCGATGCGGTCTACCTGCAGCGCAATGGCCAGACGGCGCATGCCGCCGATTTCGAGCTCTCGGGAATCTCGCGGGTCGAAGGGCCTCAGATGCAAATCACCGCCAGCCTCAAGCGCTCGGGCAGCGATACGGCGGTCTGGAGCATGACGCAGAAGATCGCGGCGGCGGACTTTCCCACCAGCATCGATGCGCTGTCGCGGGCCTTTGCCGATCAGCTTGGCGCCCTGGATGGGCCGTTGCATAGCGAGGCGCTGCAATGGCTGGCCACCCATGTCGATCTCGCCGGCAACGAGACGGAGTATCTGTGCGGCCTGCTGTTCACCCGCTACCGGGGAAGCGGTCGTCCGGACGACGAGGAGCGGGCACGGGGCTGCGTCAACGGGCTGCTGCGCCGCCTGCCCGACTCGCCATTTGCGCTGGCGATGAGCAGCACGCTGCTGCTCGATGTCACCCGCCGGACGCAGCCGCCGTCGGCGCGCGACCCCGAACCTATCGCCCAGGCCGAGCGGCAGGTCGAGGAGGCGCTGACCCTGGCGCCGACCTCCAGCCTGGTCTGGCGGGAATATGCGTTCTTCCTCGAACAGGTGGGGCGGGTCGGCGAAGCCGAGGCGGCATTCACCTCGGCGCTGCAGCTCAACCCCGCCAATGTGGACGCTTATGCGGGCTATGCGAGGCTGTTGTCGCTCAGGGGCAAATCCGAGAAGGGCGAGAGGATGGCCGGCGACGCGCTGCGCCGCGCCATGGCGCCACCCTATTGGTATCACGAGGCCCCGGCGGTCAACGCACTGCGCGATGGCAACTATGCCGAAGCGCTGATCCAGGCGGAGGCGCTGGCCGCCGGCGATGCCGAGCTGGCCTCGGCCATCGCAGTCACGGCGGCGCGGCGGCTGGGCTCGGAAGATGCGCTCAATCGCTCGATTGCGCAGCTGCTCGAGGTGACGCGCTTCCGTCGCTTCGGTATCCTGCCGGTGCTTCGCCAGCGGCTGGGCGATCCCGAGTTGCGCGGTGAGATCGGCAACGCGCTGGCCGCAGCGGGCGTTGAACAGGCGGCGCTCAACGGGCCGTACTGAGCGCAGGCAGGTTTTGCAGGTCGGAGTTCCCATGAGTTTTCGCGCCCTTGTCACCGACAGGCTTGTCGACGGTGAATTGCGCAGCAGCATCAAGACCGTGACCGAAGAGCAATTGCCCGACGGCAATGTGCTGGTTGCGGTGGAATGGGCGGGGCTCAACTACAAGGATGCGTTGTGCCTCAGCGGGCAGGGCGGGCTGGTGCGGAACTACCCGCATGTCGCCGGCATCGACTTCGCCGGTCGCGTGGTGGAGAGCAGTGACGCGCGCTACCACCCCGGCCAGGCGGTGATCCTCACCGGCTGGCGGGTGGGAGAGCTCCACTGGGGCGGCTATGGGCAACGGGCGCGGGTCAACGCCGACTGGCTGGTGCCGCTGCCCAAGCGGTTCTCGACCCGCACGGCGATGATGCTGGGGACGGCCGGCCTCGCCGCCATGCTGGCGGTCAACCGCCTGCAGGCTGAAGGCGTGCGCGCCGGGGACGGCGAAGTGCTGGTCACCGGAGCGGGGGGCGGCGTGGGCAGCATCGCGGTGCTGCTGCTGAGCCGGCTCGGCTACCGCGTGGCGGCGCTGACCGGACGGCCCGAGCTCGCAGAACAGCTGACGCGGCTCGGCGCCAGCCGGATCGTCAGGCGCGACGAGGTACTGACGCCGACCGGCAAGGTGCTCGACAAGGAACTATGGTCGGGCGCCATCGACTCGGTCGGCGGGCCTCTGCTGGGTGAGGTGCTGAAGAAGGTGCGCTATGGCGGGGCGGTGGCGGCGATCGGCAATGCCGGCGGCCGCAACTGGGATGCCAGCGTCATCCCGTTCATCCTGCGCAATATCTCGCTATGCGGCATCGATACGGTGATGCAGCCGTTCGAGGCGCGGCGCTCGGCCTGGGACCGGCTGACCACGCTGTTCGTGCCGGCGGCGTTCGAGCCGATGCTGACGGAAGCGCGGCTCGAGGATTTGCCGGGGTTGGCGGCTCAGATGCTGGAAGGAAGGATCACCGGCAGGGTGGTGGTGAACCCGCGGGATCCGCCGACTTGAGCTGCGAATGTCGGTGTGCTTGGCGCCCCTCACCCCGGCCCTCTCCCCAGAGGGGCGAGGGGGCGTTGCGGCACGGTCGGCGCAAAAGGCGTCCCCTCTCCCCGAGGGGCGCCAAGCCCTCCGCCCCTCAGTGCACGGCCGTCTTCGAGAACAGGTTGATGACGATCACCCCCGCCATGATCAGCCCCATGCCGATCAGCGCGGGCAGGTCGAGCAGCTGCTTGTAGATCAGCCAGCCGGCGAGTGAGATCAGGACGATGCCGACGCCCGACCAGATGGCATAGGCGATGCCCACCGGCATGCTGCGCAGCGTCAGCGACAGGAAATAGAAGGCGACGACGTAGCCGACGATCGAGATCAGCGACGGCCAGAGCTGGGTGAAGCCGTCGGCGGCGCGCAGGGCCGTGGTGGCGATCACCTCGGCAACGATGGCAACCGCCAGATAGGCGTAGGCGATCACGCCTCGGCCCCGAAATACTTGCCGGCGAGCCGCACGAAGGCGGCGCCGCGTTCCTCGAAGTTCTTGAACACTTTTCCGGCGGTCTCGAGCTGACCGTAGCTCGGCGCGCCGGGTGAGAGGATCACCGTGTCGAATTTGGCCTGTCGTCCGGCCAGGGCCTTGACGGCGTCTTCGAGCGTCCCCGCTTCGATCACCTCGATTTCGGGCGCTGCGGCGTAGGTCAAGGTGGCGAGGCGGTCGCCCGTGACCGGCAGGCAGACCAGCACGCTGACGCCGCGCGGCGCCAGCAACTGGGACAGCTCGGCATAATCCTGGTGGCGTTCGTGACCGCCGGCGATCAGCGCGATGCGGCTGCCCTGATAGGCGGCGAGCGCGGCCTTGGTGGCTTCCGGCGTGGTCGAGATCGAGTCGTTGACGAAAATCACGTCGCCGACCTGGTGTTCCTCGAGCCGGTGCGGCAGCGGGGTGAACTTGCCGATGCCGCGCACCACGCCCTCGAGGTCCGCGCCGGCCTTCATGGCAATGGCGGCGGCAAGCAGCGCGTTGTTCAGGTTGTGCTCGCCCTTGAGGCGGGAACGCGCGACGGCGCCGGCGATGCGGTCGTGAATGAACGGGGCGAGCGGCGGGATCAGCCGCTTGGGGTCGCGCAGCGCTTCCATCACCAGCGGATTGCCCAGCGCCCCGACGCCCAGCGCTACCGGGAAGGGGGCGTCGCGGTCGATCAGGTTTAGCTTGTCCTGGTAGTAGCGCTCGACGCTGCGGTGCCAGTCGGTGTGTTCGGGCGAGAGGTTGGTGATGGCGGCGATGTCGGGGGTGAACGCCATGTCTGCGGTCTGGTAGCTCGACAGCTCGAACACCACGATCGGGTGCTTGTCGGCGATCTCCAGCGGCGCGAGGCCGACATTGCCGGCGAGGCCAGCGTCGAGGCCCGACTCGACCAGCATCAGGTGCACCAGGGTGGCGGTGGTCGATTTGCCCTTGGTGCCTGAGATGGCAATGACCTTGCGCCCTTCGCGATAGGCCTCGCCCCAGAGGTTGAGGTTGGAGGTGACGGCAATGCCGGCCTCGCGCGCCATGGCAAAGACCGGGCGGTAGCGCGACACCCCGGGGCTCTTGACGATGGTGGCGAACAGCCGGCTCTCGATCGCCTGCGTCAGGTCCGCAGGGGCGATGAAGGTGGCGTCCTCGATATCGGCTTCGCCGCTGTCGACCGTGACATAGACCTTGGTGGCGGGCGAGCGGGCCGCGATGAAAGCGCGGGTGGAGCGGGCCTCGCGGCCGGCGCCGTAGAGCAGCACGGGTTCGTCAAAGCGCATGCGGGGCGACTCGCTCGAAGAGGTCCTTCGGGATGAGGTGTTCTGGGCTATCGATCATCAGTTCGGCAAGGGCGTCGTCGAGCCGCTGGCTGCCATATTGAGTCAAGAGATCGGGCTTCAGCATTGAAACGATTGGCTCATCTGCCCATTCCGGTCGCCTGGTCAGGGCCCAAAGGCAGGCGGCGGCTTCCTCGATCTCGCCGACGCACTCCCAGGGCTTCTGCCCGGCGAGGCCGGTGAGCTCGCGGAACGAGCGCTCGTGGCTGGACTGGCTCAAGAGGTTCTGGCCGAAAATGCCGACCAGCCGGTCCTTGTCCATCACCGGGGCAAAGATCAGGAACACGAAATGGCACTTCGGACACTTGCCGCACCAGAGCGGGCCGTCATGCCCGGCCAGCTTGAAGTTCTCGTTGCAGCTCGAGAACACGTGGTCGAAGCGGCTCACCCGGGCGAACAGCGCGGCGATCCTCGCCTCCGAATAGGGGCGGAGCAGCGAGAAATAGCCGAGGCTGCCGCCGGTGGCGTGCTCGAGCACCTTGGCGATGAGGTTCTCGAAATCCAGCGATTTGGAATGCTGGTGATTGGCCTCACGGCCGTCGAACTCGACATTGCCCTCGCTGGCCGAGCGCTCGTTGGAGAGGACGATCCGGTTGTGGGAGAACAGCAGCGCGGTGAGCGCCGCGACCATCGAATTGATGGCGGTCGAGGGTACGTGGCCGTTGTAGTAGCCCGGCTCCTTGCCGAGCCGGATCATCTCGGGGTCGAGCTTGCGGCTCACATAGAGCGGCGAGCGGCCGATCGTATCGACGCTCCCGATGATCGGCCCCTTGGGGTTGACGGCGAACGGGGTGAAATCGACGCCGGCCGCCTCCAGCAGTTGCACGCTCACCAGCGAATCCTTGCCGCCGCCGATCGGCAGCAGGGCGCGGTCGCGCAGCGCCGGGGCGGCTGGGGCGGGGCCGTGATCCTCGGGATCGTCGATCTCGATCTCCCCGAAGCGCTTGAGGTTGTTGCGAGCGTAGAACTCGCCGAGGCCGTTCTCATAGACGTCGAGGGCGAAGTCGTGCTCGCGCACGGTCAGCGGGAACGGAACGACGGTGCGATAGGGGGCTCGCAGCTTGAAATAGCTGACGCCCAGGACGACGGCGGTCAGCTGCAGCAGCTTGAGGAACGAGGGCGTCGCCGCAACGGTGGCATCGCTGCCGGCGGGGAACGTGAGAACCTCGGAAAAGCCCAGGTCGCCCAGCCGGTAGCGGAACGTCGCCACGCCCGTCACGGCGTCGAAGGCGGGCTGCTCGATGGTGAAGGTTTCGGTCACGCTCAATAGATCCTGAGGCTCAGTCTGAGCACAATATCGGTCGAAAGGCGCTGAAAGCCAAACTCGCGCAGCGTGCACTGCCAGGCAGTGCCGAGACGCTGGATCGAGAACAGGTTGTAGCGCGCCGGATCGTGCCCGCCGGTATCGCCCTGTGCCGCGCCGGCCGCCGCGACGCCGACCACCGGAACATCCCCGGCCGGCCCGGGGATGGCATAGATCGAGGATTGGTGGGTATGGCCGTGCAGTACCAGCTCGGCGCCGTGCTCGGCGATGACACGGCGAAAGGCCTTGGCGCCATAGAGCCCGAGCCGCGGATGCGCCTGCTCCTGGTTGGGCGGGTGGTGGATCAGGACGACGCGGAAATAGCCGCCGTCACCGAGCAGCTTGAGGCAGCGGGCCAGACGCGCCGCCTGGTCCTCCTCGAAGCGGCCGGCAGCGATCCACGGGGCCGTGGGCACGGCGCTGTTGCACGAGACGATGGCGACATCGCCGACGCGGCGGACAAAGGGGAACGGCTGATCGTCGACGGTCTCGCCCATGACATAGCCGTCCCAGCGGTCCATCGCCTTTTGCAACTGGCCCTTGATGTAGGCGTCGTGATTGCCGGGGGAAACGCAGACCTGTTCGGGCGGGCCGACGGTTTCAAGCCAGTTGTAGGCAGTATTGATCTCGGCATCGAGCGCCAGGTTCACCAAGTCGCCGGTGACCACGGTGAAATCGGGGTTCTGCTCGCGCATGTGGCGCACCAGTTTGGTCAGGCCGTCGCCCGCCATGGTATGCTCGCGCTTGATCTTCCAGTTGAGGAAGCCGGTAACCCGCTTGTTGATCAGGTCGCGCGCCCGGACGGGCGGCAGCGGGGCCAGGTGAACGTCGGACAAATGAGCGAGCGTTATCATCGCCCGGCGTAATGCCATGCGGCGCGTGGCAAGAAAATGCCCTAAATGGCGCCACCAGCCGTTGAACGCCAGTCGGAGTATACCCATGAGCAGGATGATGAGCCGTTGGCAGCGGGTGCGAACCAGCGCGCATCTGTTTATCGTCGGGGTAAGGCGGCGCATGGTGCTGGGCACCCGAGCCGCACTGATCGACAACGATCGCGTGCTGCTGCTGCGCCATACCTACATGCCGGGCTGGCACTTTCCCGGTGGCGGCGTGGAGCCGGGCGAAACCGCCGAGGAGGCGGCCCGTCGGGAGGCCGAAGAAGAAACCGGCTTTCGGGTCGAAGGCAAGATGCGGCTCCTCGGGCTCTATCTGCAGAAGCACGAGGCCACCAACCGCGACCATGTGGCGGTCTATGTCGGTCGCAGCTTTCGCGAGGTGAAGCCGTTCCGCCCCAACGGCGAGATCGCCGAGATCGGCTGGTTCCCGCTCGACCGGCTGCCTGAGGGGATGAACCCGGGCACGGCCCGGCGCATCGCCGAGATCGCGTCCGGGACGGAGGATCTGCCGGGGCTGTGGTAGGGGCGGAGCAAGGGGGGACCGGGTTTCAGCGCGCCAGGCATCCCCACCACCACGCTGCCATGGAGCCAAGCGGCGGCGGGGGACGTTAGCCCGGGCATGACCCACCGGGAAGGAGTTCTGAAGATGCCATCACCGACTCGTCGACGGCTGCGCCTCTCGGGCGGAGCGGAGTTGTCGTTCCTCACGGCCGGAGAGCCGTCGCGGCCGGCGCTGCTGCTGGTACACGGCTTTCCCAATGCGGCGCGGATGTTCGAGCCGCTCATGCGCTCGCTGGCGGACGAGTGCTACCTGATTGCCCCGGATCTGCCCGGCTACGGCGAGTCCGATGTGCTGGCCGAGCCGTCGTTCTCCGGCTTCGGCGAGGCGCTTGCCGAGTTGCTCGAGCAGCTCGGGGTCGGGCCGCGCTATCTCTATGTGCATGATTTCGGCGCGGCGGCGACGCTGCATCTGGCGATGCGGGCGCCCGAACAGGTGCTGGGTCTGGTCATCCAGAATGCCAATGCGCACCGCACCGGCTTCGGCCCGCAATGGGAAAACTCGATGGCGTTCTGGGCCCATCCGACGCCGGAGAACACCGCCGAGGTGATGTCGGTGCTCAGCCTCGAGGGCATGCGCGACCAGTATGTCATGGGGGTACCGGAGGATGTGGCGGCGCGCATCCCGGCTGCCGAATGGGAGGAGGACTGGCGGGTGATGAACCTGCCGGGTCGGATGGACACACAACGGGCGCTGCTACGCGACTATGGCCGCTATGCCGAGCGGTTCGGCGAGATTGCCGACTACCTTCGTCAGCACCAGCCACCGGCCCTGCTGCTGTGGGGACGGCACGATGCGTTTTTCGCCATCGCCGAGACGGTGTCGTGGATGGAGGACCTGCCGCGCATGGAGGCCCACATTTTCGACGCCGGACACCTGCTGCTCGAGACCCACTCGGCGGTCGCGGCGCCGCTGATCGCGGGGTTCATCCGCCAGGCCGAGCAACAGGCGGGCAGGGCCTAGCGTTCAGCGCTCGGGCGGGCCGAGTTCGGCCGGCACCGCCAGCATCAGGTGGTGCGGCCTGACGCGGGCGTGATAGCGATCGAGCGCCCCAGCCAAGACGCGGCATTGCGCTTCGAGCACGGCGATGTCACGCGGGAGCATCTGCTCGCCGCTGGCCCGCGCCCCCCGCCGCGGAACTGGCCCCTGCCGGGAACCGGACCCGATCTGAGCCGGCCAAAAGGCACCGATTTTTGGTCCAGCCAGATCGGCGGCCTCGTCCCCGACGGCCGGTTGCATGCGCTGCCGGCGGACCGGGCGGGACGTTTCGCAACTAGTCCGCCCTCGCGCCGATGCCCTCGAGGACGAGGCGGACGATGCGCCGGATTTCACCGTCGCTGAACCGGGCGGTACTCAGGGCGGTGAGCATCGCCTGCCCGTAGATCCCGAGGAGCAGCAGCGCCATGAACTCCGCATCCTCGTCACGCCGGATCACGCCCTGCTGCTGGCCGTGGAGCAGGATGTCGCGGACCAGCCCCTGGAACGATGGCCGATCCGGTGGGGTGGTCGAAGGGCGTTCGGGCGGGCTCAGCGCCAGCCGGGCGAGGGAGGGGTTGGCGAGGCACCAGCCGGCGCTGTCCAGCAGCACGGCGACGAGCAGCGGCAACGCATCGTCGTTGGCGGCGATGCGGGCCCGATAGCCGGCGTCACCTGCCTCGACCCGGGCAATCAGGGTGAGGGCGATCTCATCCTTGGAGCTGAACAGGTTGTAGAGCGTCTTGCGGGTCAGCCCGGCCCGCACGGCGATCTCTTCCATCGAGGTATTGGCAAAGCCCAGCGCCCGAAACGCCTGGTCGGCGGCGTCGAGGATCAGGGCACGGGACCGGTCGGTTCGCTTCAGAGTTGTCATATGTACACAGTAGTGTAAATTTATACGAGTGTGAAGATATGAGGGTATGAGATGTGGCAAGCGTTCGGGCCGGAAATCTGGATCGTCGGCGGGCCGGTGGTCACCGCCGCGGCCGGCTTTCACTACCCCACGCGCATGACCGTCATCCGGCTCGGCGGTAGCGACCTGGTGATCTGGTCGCCGGTCGCGCTGACCCCGCAGCTACGCGGCGAGGTCGAGGCGCTGGGCCGTGTCCGCTATCTCGTCGCTCCCAATTCACTGCATGACAGCTTCATCGCCGACTGGCATCGCGCCTTTCCAACCGCCCAGGTGCTGGTGGCGCCGGGGCTGAGGGGGAAGCGGCCCGATCTCGGGTTCGGAGCCGACCTGGGCAATGCGCCGGTGGCCGGCTGGGCCGGCGAGATCGAGGTCGAGCCGGTGCGTGGCAACCGCATCACCACGGAAGTGGTGGCCTTTCACCGGCCGAGCGGCACGGTGATCTTCACCGACCTGCTGCAGCAGTTCCCGCCGGGCTGGTTCAAGGGCTGGCGCGCGCTGGTGGCGCGCCTCGACCTGATGGTCGGTGACGAGCCGTCGGTGCCGAGAAAATTCCGTGTCGCCTTCTCGGACAGGCGTGCTGCCCGCGCAGCGCTGCTCCGGATTCTCGCCTGGCGTGCCGACAAGGTGATCATGGCGCACGGCACGCCGGTCACCAGGGGCGGCCACGCCTTGCTCAAGCGTGCCTTCGGCTGGCTGGGGAAGTGGTGAGGGCAGGAGCCTCGAACTGTCCATGAATGGCCCGGTCGGCGCCAAACGACGGACATAAATCCGACCCTGGATCCGCTTACCCTCCGTCGCAGTTTCGAACCGGAAAAGTCCGCAACTTTGCAGCAGGCGATCGGGGCGAACCCCCAGCGGCGACAAGGCGTTGTGCCGCGGGTGGGCAAAATCTGAGGAGGCGGTCTTGAAATTCGACTGCAGGTCCATAATTTTGCGTGGACGCGTTGGCCGACACGGTGCTAATGCGCTTTTCAGACGTCAGGAGGCGTCCAGGATGGAGAAGGCTTTTCAGGTGACCCGACGACCGTAATCGGTCGGCAGCCGGCTTAAGTGGGCCGGCACGTTTGTCCTCGTCTTCTTAGTTCCTGGACCAGTCACATGATCGCGCCTTCCGTCTCCGTCGCTGCTGAAGCAGCGCCTCCGCAACTTGGCCTGCCCACCATTCGCTTTGCCACGCCCGCCGACGAGCAGTTCGTCGACGACCTGCAGGCGCTTGCCTTCGGTCCCGGCCGCTTTGCCAGGACGGCGTTCCGGGTGCGCGAGCGCTTTCCGATCGACCCCACGCTCAGCCTGATCGCCGAGGTGAACGGGCAGTCCTGCGGCTCGGTATGGATGACGCCGATCAGTGTCGGCGGCATCGACGGCTACATGCTCGGCCCGCTGGCGACGCATCCCGATTTCCGGAAGCGCGGCGCCGGCAAACTGCTGGCCAAGGAAGTGACCCGGATCGCGCTCGAGCGTGGCGAGGGCAGCTTCGTGCTGCTGGTCGGCGACCGCGACTATTACTGCCCGCTCGGCTGGGTGCCGACGCAACCGGGCGCCATCGAGTTCCCCGGGCCGGTTGATCCCAGTCGGGTGCTGGTCTACTCCAACGATCCCACGATGGCCGTGCGGCTCGCCGGCCCGATCAAGGCGTTCGGCGCCGGCAAGCGCTCCTAGGCGTTCCGCCGTTTCATCGAAACGGCGGAATTGCACCGGGGTTCGCGGGTCATCACGACCCTTGCCTGCCGCCCGATCCGCCATCACTTTCAGGCGGATCATGAACGACGACCTCATCGACAGAATCAGCAGCCGCCTGCTGCGCGAGCCGGAACGCTTCGATCCGGCCGGAGGCATGCTGCCGGACTGGGTGCCGGACACGCCGCCCGGCCGTCCGCCGGTGCCCGCGGCGGTGCTGATTGCGCTGGTGCGGCGCGGCGAGGGGTTGTCGATCCTTTATACCGAGCGCTCGCCGGAGCTGCGTTCGCACTCGGGGCAGATCGCCTTTCCGGGTGGCAAGGTCGATCCGACCGACCGCGACGCGGCCGATGCGGCGCTGCGCGAGGCCTGGGAAGAGGTGCAACTCGAGCGCAGCGAGGCGCGGGTGCTGGGCTTCATGCCCCTCTACTACACCGGGACCAACTACCTGATCACTCCGGTGGTGGCGGTGGTGGAGCCGAGCAAGCCGTTCATTCCCAACCCGGGCGAGGTGCGCTCGGTGTTCGAGGTGCCGCTCGATTACCTGATGACGCCGGACAGCTACTCGACCTTCCACATCAAGCGTGGCGGCCGGGAGCACAGCACCTGGCAAATCGAGCATAGCGGGCTTGTCATCTGGGGCATAACAGCGAACCTTACGCGTCGCTTCCACGATCTGGCGCTGCAGCCGGAGAGCGACCGAGGCCCGGAGGGCGGTTGAGCAAGCGGGGGGATATCGACGAACGCCTCAGGCGCGCCGACTGGCTGATGCGGCCGGAGACGCAGCGCATGCTGGCTCTGCTCGATGGTACCGAGGGCCGTACAAGGGTGGTTGGCGGCATCGTGCGCGACACCCTGCTGGAGCTGCCGCGTGACAATGCGGATATCGACATGGCGACCGAGCTGCGGCCCGAGGACGTGATCCTGAGGGCCGAACGGGCGCGGCTGTCGGTCTATCCGACGGGGATCGAACACGGCACGGTGACGCTGCGGCTCGACACCCTGACGGCCGAGGTGACGACGCTGCGCCAGGATGTCGAGACCGACGGCCGACACGCGGTGGTGCAGTTCGGCACCGACTGGACGCTCGACGCGCGCCGTCGCGACTTCACGCTCAATGCGCTCTATGCCGGAATGGACGGCACGCTGTTCGATCCGCTGCTCGGGCTGGAGGATTGCCTTGCGCGAAAAGTGCGCTTCATCGGCAGGCCGGCCGAGCGCATCGCCGAGGATCGGCTGCGGGTCTATCGGTTCTTCCGCTTTTCGGCGAGCCATGCCGGCGAGCAGTTCGACCCCGACGGCCTCGCCGCCTGCGCCGCGGCGGCCGGCACGCTGGGCCGGCTGGCGGCCGAGCGGGTGGGCGCCGAAATGCGTCGGATGCTGGCGCTGCCGCGCATCGCCACGACGCTCAGGGCCATGCGGGAGGCCGAAATCCTGCCGCTGCCCGAAGCGATGATCCGGCTGCTGCACCGCTACGAGCGGCGGGCGCGCAGGCCCGAATACCCGGCGCGCCTGGCGATCCTGATGTCCGAGATCGGCGCAGGCCGGTTGCGCGACATGTGGCGGTTGTCCAACGACGATATCGGCACCGCCGAAGCGATCCTGTCGGTGGCGCAACTGCTGGCCGAGTTCAGGCTGAACGAAGCGGCCTACCGGCATCCCGGCGCGCTGACCGATGGCATCGAGGTAGCGGCAACGCTCGCCGACTGGAGCGATGCCGGCAAGCTCGCCGTGGTGGAACAGCTGCAACGCCTCGACGTGCCACGCTTTCCGCTGCGCGGCAGCGACCTCATCGGCGTCGGCATGACGCCGGGGCCCGAGCTGGGCGCCACGCTGGAGCGGCTCGAACGGGCCTGGATCGACAGCGGCTTCACGCTCGATCGACAGGCGCTGCTGGGAATGGCGCGGGGGTAGAGACTATCGTTACGGCCAACTGGTGCAGTCGGGGAGCGCTATCGCCTCAGTGCACCGCTTCGCCCTTCTCGTGCACGCGGGCCTTGATCTCGTCGACCATGTTGGGACGGATCACCTCCTCGCCATGCGCGTTGCGCAGGTGGTCGGCGGCGCGGCGGACGATTTCGGCAGTGTCCTCGGCCTGGGTGTGCCAGGTGCAGCCCGGAACCAGGGTGCCACATTCGAACGACTTCATGATCATGCTCCATCGTTGGTGGCAGGCCATCAGGCCACAGGAATGCGGCAACGACGGGGCCGAGTTACTGTGCCGAAACTTCCCCGCTGTGTGCGTGCCGATCAGTCGTCATCGAACACGCCCAACGGGCTGAGGCCCCGGATCGCCGTGCCGTTTTCGGTGCGGATCACTTCGCGCGGCACGATGCCGCTCGCCTCGGCGATGGCATCGGCCAGGGGTTGCGAATGGGTGACGACCCAGATCTGGGCGCGCTCGGCAGCCTTGACGATGGTGTGGGCCAGCGCCGGCAACAGGCTCGGGTGGAGGCTGGCCTCCGGCTCGTTGAGCGCGATGAAGGGCGGCAGCCGATAGGAGAGCAGGGCGCCCATCAAGGCGAGGAACTGCAGGGTGCCGTCGGACAGCTCATGCGCCCAGAAGGTGCGCTTGGGCGTCTCGGGGAAGATCATGCCGAAGCTGGCGAACTCCCCGGGAGGCGGAACGACCAGCTCGGCGCCGGGGAAGGCCGCAGCGATGGTGGCGTCGAGATCGGCGGTTTCGCCGCGCACGTGGCGCAGGGTGGCCAGCACCGAAGCTAGGTTGCCGCCGCTCGAGGCGAGGATCGGCGAGGTGATGGCACGCGAGGGCTGGCGCAACGGCGCCTCCCGGTCGGTGCGGAAGCCGTGAAAGAAGCGCCAGTTGCTCAGCTCCTGGCGGACCACGGCAATCTCGGGGTAGCCGCCACGCACCGTCGATAGCGCCGTTTCGCTGGCGAGTGCGCGTTCGTCGACCAGTTCGCGCTGGCCGCCGGCCGCGCGGGCGAACACAGCGTTGTTCTTGCGCTCGAGCAGGCCGATGGCGCGGTTACCCCGCCGCAATTCGACGGTCTCCGTCTTGATCTGCGCTTCGGTGGCGAATGCAGCGGAATCGGGGGTCGGAAAGCCCAGTTCGATCCGATAGGCAGGCAGGAAGTCATCAAGCTCCAGCCGCGCCTCGAGCGTCAGGCGATTGCCGCCTTCATGCGGGCGATAGCCGTCGGTGCGATACATTGGATCGAAACTGCCATCGGCGGTGAGGTTGCGGCCCCCGGCCCAGAAGATCGACCCCAGGCCGCCTTCGCTGGCGATCTCGTCGGCCAGCGTCCCTCTGGCGGCGGCATGCAGCAGCTCGAGCGAGCGGTAGAGGTTGGTCTTGCCGACGCCGTTGCCGCCGGTCAGCACGGTGAGCCGGCGAAGCGGCAGGCGGAGTTTGCGGATGGAGCGGAAGCCCTTGATCTCGATATCGGTCAGCGCCATCGGTCGGCTGCACTCCTGTCGCGGACGCTGGTGTAGCGCGGTTGGCAGATGGAATGAAGCGGCGGCGGTGTCAGGGCAGCGACTTGGAGCATCTCGCCACTACGGCGGCGAAATGCTCCAGAGCGGGTCACCTCGGTGTCACGAGATATAGAGCTGCACCGAGCCATTGCCGGTGGGGGCGATGTCGATGACCTGGTCGACCGCGACGTGGTTGCGGGCAAGCAGCTTCATAGCGGCCGGATCAGCCTTCAGCGCTTCGCGCAACAGGTGGATCGACTGGTCGCTGGCGTTGAGCGCGTCGAAGGCCTTGCCGGCGTCGCCGCCATCGTTCCAGGCAGTGTCGAACTTCACCACCGATACGCTGCGGGCATGCAGCAGGTCGGCGACGTTCTGGCGGTTGAAGACCTGCACCTGCTGGTCGAAGCTGTCGACCGACATGCCGCTATTGGGCTTGGCGAGCGAGAAGGCTGGCGTCGAAGCGAAGGCGGGGAGAGCTGCGAGAACGATTGCCGCGGCGGCGGTGGTGGCAGCCACATTCTTGAGAGTGTTGTTCATCTTGAACTCCACGGGCAGCGAAGTTGAAGCGCGGTTCCGTTGCGCTGGCTGGAACCGTTCGGGGGTGCGGTTTTGCACCGGCCCACAGGATTTAGGCGCGGCCCCGCGCTCCCGGTAGTTTCCGGCGGCTTAAGCTTCGGCAAGGTTGGTAAGGGGGTGCCTGCAACCGTTGCAAAAGCCACCGGCAGCTTTGTGAGTGCCTTCTCCCCTTGTTGGAGAAGGTGCCCGAAGGGCGGATGAGGGGTTCTCTCCGCGTACTCCAGTCGCTCCTCGCTTCGCTCGGAGCGCGCTACGCTTCATTGCGGACCCCTCATCCGGCCTTCGGCCACCTCGCGGCGAGGGCTTCGCCCTCGTCCGCTGACCACAAGGGGAGAAGGCCCACACTCAACCACCGGTGGCTCTTTAGGGCTGCTGTCCCTTCTACGGCCAGCGCACCTCGGGGGGCATCGACGACAGGATCGAGCTGACATTGCCGCCGGTCTTCAACCCGAAGGTGGTGCCGCGGTCGTAAAGCAGGTTGAATTCGACGTAGCGGCCGCGGCGCACCAGCTGTTCGTGGCGATCGGCCTCGGTCCAGGGTGTCTCGAAATTGCGACGGACCAGGGCAGGGTAGATTCGGTCGAAGGCGCGGCCGACATCCTGGGTGAAGGCGAAGTCGGCGTCCCAGTTCCCGGAATTGTGGTTATCGTAGAAGATGCCGCCGATACCGCGCGGCTCCTTGCGGTGCGGCAGATAGAAGTACTCGTCACACCATTTCCTGTAGGCGGCGTAATCGACGCCGTGCGCTTCGCAGGCGGCTCGGTAGGCCGCATGGAAGTCGATGCTGTCGGGATCGTCCTGGGTGCGCCGGCGATCCAGCACCGGAGTGAGGTCGCCGCCGCCGCCGAACCACCATTTGCCGGTGACGATCATCCGGGTGTTCATGTGGGCGGCGGGAACATGCGGGTTCCAGGGGTGGATGATCACCGAGACGCCGGCGCTCCAGAACTCGGCGCCTGCCTCGGTATGCGGCATCTGGCGGGCGAACTCCTCGGAGAAGTGGCCGTGGACGGTGGAAATGTGGACCCCGGCCTTCTCGAACACCCGGCCGTGCAGCAGGCCCATTTCGCCGCCGCCGCCGGCCTCGCGGCTCCAGGGCTCGATCTCGAACCTGCCGGCCGGGCGATCGGCATGGGGGCCGGTGACCTCGGCCTCGACAGCCTCGAGACTGCGGCAGAGCTGGTCCCGGAACTGGCGGAACCAGGCTGCGGCGCGTTGCTTTTTTGATTCAATATCGGCGGGCAAAGTCATGAGAGAGCTGCAAAACCGTTGGTCTGTCGCAGCGCTTCCCCTAGCACGAGGCTGCCGGCCACGGCCACGTTGAGCGAGCGCATATCTTGTCGCATGGGAATGCGGATGCTGACGTCGGCATCGGCGGCCACGGCGTCGGGCACGCCGGCCGACTCGCGGCCGAGCAGCAGGATGTCGTCGGGCTGAAAGTTCACGGCATAGGCCGAGGTGCTGGCCCTGGTGGTGAGCAGCGCCAGCCGACGGCCTTCGGCGCGACGCCAGCTGTCGAAATGGGCGTAGCTGTCGTGCTCGGTGAAGCGGGCGTGTTCGAGGTAGTCGAGGGCGCCGCGGCGGATCGAGCGAGGCGAGAACTGAAACCCGGTGGGGTGGATGATGTGCACCATGACGCCGAGGCAGGCGCCGAGGCGGAGCAGGGTGCCGGTGTTCTGCGCGATGTCGGGTTGGTAGAGGGCCAGATCGATCATCAGAATTCTTGAGCAAGACGGTTAGGTTTTAGGCGGTTGCTATAGTGTCGCATCGGGGGAAAGTCACCCTGACTCCGGCTGGACAAGCCCCATTCATAGTGTCAAAAGAACGCCCAAATCACGCGCTGTTGAGGGCGGGGGTTGGCTTTGGCTATGTGGCCGCATGCCAACGGGCACCGAGGCGCTGATCAAGACACAACAGACGGAAGCTTACCTTGGCGACGCAATCCAATCTGGCACATCAGGACGCCCCTAAACCGGGTCGGCGCGATTTCCTCTACATCGCGGCAGGGGCCGTGGGCGCGGTGGGCGTTGCCGGGGTGGCCTGGCCGCTGATCAACCAGCTCAATCCCGATGCGTCCGTGCTGGCGCTGGCCAGCATCGAGTTCGATCTGTCGAACATCCAGGAAGGCGAGTCGGTCACCATCAAGTGGCGCGGCCTGCCGGTATTCGTGCGTCACCGCACCGCCGAAGAGATCGCCGAGGCCAAGGCGGTGCCGATGTCGGACCTCAAGGATCCGGCCACCGACGAACAGCGCACCAAGCCGGGCCACGAGCAGTGGCTGATCATGATCGCCAACTGCACCCATCTGGGCTGCATTCCGGTCGGCAATTCCGGCGACTATCATGGCTGGGCCTGCCCCTGCCACGGCTCGCAGTTCGACACTGCCGGCCGTATCCGCAAGGGCCCTGCGCCGACCAACCTGGTGCTGCCGCCCTATGAATTCATTTCCGACACGCTCGTGAAGATCGGTTAAGGGGACGCGTCAGAATGGCTCACGAATCCAGCTACGTCCCCGGTAACGTCGTCGAGAAGTGGATCGACGATCGCCTGCCGATCATCCGGTGGTCCAAAGAACACCTGATGGACTACCCCACGCCGAAGAACCTCAACTACTGGTGGACCTTCGGCGCCATCCTCGCCTTCATGCTCGGTGTGCAGATCGTCACCGGCATCATCCTCGCCATGCACTATACCCCGCATGTGAGCCTCGCCTTCGACTCGGTGGAGCATATCCGCCGCGACGTGAACGGCGGCCGCATCATCCAGGCCGTGCATGCCACGGGCGCCTCGATGTTCTTCGCGGCGGTCTATATCCACATGTTCCGCGGCCTCTATTTCGGCTCGTACAAGGCGCCGCGCGAGATCCTGTGGATCCTGGGCGTGCTGCTGTTCGTGCTGATGGTGACCACCGCCTTCATGGGCTACGTGCTGCCGTGGGGCCAGATGAGCTTCTGGGCCGCCACCGTGATCACCAACATCCTGGGCGCCATCCCGGTGCTCGGCACCCCGATCCTCGAGCTGCTGCGCGGCGGCTTCGCCGTCGACAACGCTACGCTCAACCGCTTCTTCTCGCTGCACTACCTGCTGCCGTTCATCATCGCGGCGGTGGTGGCGCTCCATATCTGGGCGCTGCACGTGCCGGGCAACAACAACCCGATCGGCGTCGAAGTGAAGTCGAGCCGCGAGACGGTGCCGTTCCATCCCTACTACACGATGAAGGACCTGTTCGCGGTCATCGTGTTCTGCATCCCGTTCGCCTGGTTCGTGTTCTTTGCGCCCGATATCCTGGGCCACCCCGACAACTACATCATGGCGAACAGCCAGGTGACGCCGGCCCATATCGTGCCCGAATGGTACTTCCTGCCGTTCTACGCGATCCTGCGCGCCATCGACTTCAACATCCTGTTCATCGATTCGAAGCTGGGCGGCGTGATCTTCTTCGCCGGCGCGATCCTGGTGCTGTTCTTCGTGCCGTGGCTCGACACGTCCAAGGTCCGCTCGGGCACCTTCCGCCCGGTGTTCAAGTGGTTCTACTGGCTGTTCGTGGCGAACTTCGTGTTCCTGACCTGGCTCGGTTCGGCGCCGGCCGAGGGCATCTACGTGCTGCTCTCCAAGATCGCCACCGCCTACTACTTCATCTACTTCATCGTCGTGCTTCCGCTGCTCGGACGCTTTGAGACGCCGCGGCCGCTGCCGACGTCGATCACTGAATCCGTGCTGGCCAAGCACAAGGCGCCGGCGGCCGCTCAGCCTGCCGCAGCGTCGACGTCGCACTGACCCGGGGCCCAACGCCAATGATCAAGACCAAAAGCATTATCGGCGCCCTGCTGGTGAGCATCCTCTTCGTTGCGGCTCCGGCCGCGGCGCAGGAGGGGGGCGGTCACGCCACGCCGGAGATCAAGAAGGAAGCCTGGAGCTTTGCCGGCCCCTTCGGCACCTATGACCGCAACCAGCTGCAGCGCGGCTTCCAGGTGTTCAAGGAAGTCTGCTCGAGCTGTCACTCGGCCCGCCTGATGGCGTTCCGCAACCTCTCCGAGCCGGGCGGTCCCGAGTTCACCGAGGGGCAGGTCAAGGCGCTCGCCGCCGAGTACGAAATCAACGACCCCGAGGCCGAGGGCGGCAAGCGCCCGGGCATCGCGGCCGACCGCTGGCCCTCGCCCTTCGCCAACGAGCAGGAAGCCCGTGACGCCAATGGCGGCGCGCTGCCCCCGGACTTCTCGGTGCTGGCCAAGGCCCGCGGCACTACGCAGCCGTTCCCGTGGTGGATCCTCAACTACTTCACCGCCTACTCGGAAGGTGGCCCGGACTATATCCACGCGCTGCTGAACGGCTATGTCGATCCGCCGCCGGAAGGCGTCGAGGTGCCGGAAGGCAAGCACTACAACACCTACTTCCCCGGCCACGCCATCGGCATGGCCCCGCCGCTCAGCGACGGCGCCATCACCTACGAGGAAGGCGAGAGCGGCAGCGTGCCGCTGACCGTCGACCAGTATTCGCGTGACGTCGCCTCGTTCATGATGTGGATGGCCGAGCCCCACCTCGTGGCGCGCAAGGAAGCCGGTTTCCAGGTGATCGCGTTCCTCGTGCTGTTCGCCGGGCTGCTGTACCTGGTCAAGCGCAAGCTGTGGTCGCGCGTCGAGCACTAAAGGACGCGCATTCGTGAATGTGCAAAGGGCCCTGCGGGGCCCTTTGTCGTTGCCGCGGCCTTGCGATCCGTCGCGGCATCGCCGATAGTCCGGCGAAGCAGTTGCTGGCCAAGAACATCCGGAGGCCCACATGTCGATCATTCGCGGAGCCCTCACGGCCGCCGCCCTGGCTCGGACAGTGATCGCCCACCCAGTGGTGCGTGCCGGCATTGCCGCGGCACCGCTATTGCTGACGCCCAAGGTGAAGGCCGCCGCCAAGGACGCCACGCTCAACACCGCCTTCAGGGCCGGCCAGCTGGCGCGCAAGATCGTCGACGCGACGAAGAGGTAGCGAATAGCCAGGGGTGAGTAGCGAATAGGGCTTCCGGCAACGGGGCCAAGCACATAGGTTCGCTACGCCCTACCAACTACTCGCTATTCGCTCATCATGCTCGATCTGAAATCGCTCGTCCGCTCGATCCCCGATTATCCCAAGAAGGGTATCCTGTTTCGCGACATCACCACGCTGATCGAGAATCCCGCAGGGTTCCGCGAGAGCGTCGACCGGCTGGCGGAGCTGCATCGTGGCATCGGCATCACCCATGTCGCGGGGATCGAAGCGCGTGGCTTCATCTTCGGGGCGGGGGTCGCCATCGCGCTGGGCGTCGGGTTCATCCCGGTGCGCAAGAAGGGCAAGCTCCCCGGCGAGACGATCGGGCAGAACTACGCGCTCGAGTATGGCGTCGACACCATCGAGATCCATGCCGACGTGATCGGCGCGGGCGACAAGGTGCTGTTGGTCGACGACCTGATCGCAACCGGCGGGACGGCAGTGGCGGCGGTCTCGCTGCTGCGTCGCACCGGAGCCGAGGTGTCGCATTCCGGCTTCGTCATCGACCTGTTCGACCTGGGCGGCGCCGACAAGCTGCGAGCGACCGGCGTCAAGGTCGAGGCGCTGATCCCGTTCGAAGGGCACTGAGCCGATCGGCTCGGCCTTCCCCTTCATATTGATGGGCGCCCCGTACCAGGTACGGGGCGCCCATTGCCTATTGCGATCTGGGCGGGCCGGGCAGCTGCGGCGGGGGCAGCTTCTGCAGTCCGGGCGCCGGATGTGCGGCAGGCCGGCGGATCGGCGGATAGGCGTTGCTGCTCTGGCGGCCACCCCAACTCTGCTTGTTGACCGGGGCAGGGCGCTGGTAGGTGATGAATTTTGGCATAAGCGATCTCCTTGCTCGCCGCGACGTAACAACGCGCGTGCGAACTCAAGTGCCGGCAAGGCGCGAAGCAATGCTTCGGCGTTGCCGCGGTTGGCGATGAAGTGCAGGGAGAGATTGGACGCCCAGGGCGCCGGACAGAATCAGCCCGTCATCTGGAGCATTGCTGGGGCCGGCATCCGCACATCAGCAGCCGCTCGCGAAGCGAGGAAGGCGATGTCTCGGGCGTCCGCAACAGTGCTCAGATCATTTCGGGCGATACTCCTCGGGAAGGCGCGTTGTTTAGCGGTGTTGGATCGGGAGGTCAAGACGGGGGCGCCGGTCTCTCTTGATCCTCCCCCGCGTGGCGGGGGAGGGGAACCAGCGAAGCTGGTGGAGGGGGGAGCCAAAACTAACCGACGACTCTTGCCGCCCCCTCCACCGCCTTCGGCGGTCCCCCTCCCCCGCCACGCGGGGGAGGATCACGGAGAGGCCGGTGCTCACCCACGTGGGGTGCAGGTGAGGACGTTCTTGTCCGCCGTGTAGAGCTGCAGCACGTCGCGGCCGGCATCGTCGAAGCCGAGGATGGCGCTGGTGATGCCGGCGCCGGTGACGAGATTGCCGTCGAGGAAGGTGACGCCGTTCGAGGCCATCTCGGCGTTGCCGCTGCCGGAGGCAGCGCTGCCGAAATTGGCCGAAGCATAGCCGTAAGAGCCGGCATAGATGGTGAGCAGGCCCGCGCGGGTGCCGTCGATATTGGCGCGGCAGCCCCAGTTACCCTCGACGCCGACGCCGGTGAGCGACTGTGCCGACGCCGGCGCGGCGGCCAGCAGCAGGGCGGCAAAAGCAAGGGCAAGGCGCATGGCGTGACTCAACTCCGTTGGGTCAGCAACTTCCCCAATCCGGGGATTTTGGTCAACGCCTCAAGCACCCGCAAATGCGGCGGCATGCGGTAGTCGCGCAGCTTGGAGAAGCCGACCAGCTCGGCATGATACACCATCTCGCCGCGCTGGTTCACTGCATCGAGGCTGTTGAACAGCAGGCCCCAGCCGGGAATCGAGTTGGAAGGACGTTTGCCGGTGACCGTCAGCGTGTAGGTGACGGTGTCACCTGGACGGACCGGCGCCTTGAACTCCATCTTGTTGACGCCGGGGGAGGGGCCGGAGACACCGGGCTGCTGCCCGAGATCGCGCAGGCGCGCTTCCTCGGCGTCGAGCGCGTCGACCATCTTGCGGTGGCCCATCAGCACGGTGTGCCAGCCCGAGGCGATGAGGCCGCCGAAATGGCTGTGCGCCGCGGCAGCGGGGTCGATGTGGAAATATTGCGGATCGTACTCGCGGCCGAACGCCAGAATCTCGGCTTCGCTGAAGGTATGGCTGCCGAGCGGGAAGGGCTCGTCGATGGTGATATCCTCGAACCAGCGGGTCACGTCGCACTGCCCTGTTCGATGTCGTAGGGCTGCTCGGGCTGCGCTTGCATGCCGTCCTCGCGGTGGCGCGTCTCAACCAGGTTGGCGAGCCGCATGCTCATTACCGGCTGGCCCTTCTGGTTGCTGACGTCGAGATCGATCGAGACGATGCCCCACTGGGGGTGATGCCGCGAGCGGCGCAGTTCGGCGATGCTGGCGGTGGCCGAGATGGTATCGCCCTTCATCACCGGCTTCTTCCATTTGAGGTCGGAGAAGCCGAGCCCGCCGGCCGAGGCGATCTTCGACAGGAACCCATCGCCGAGCAGGCGCAGCGTCAGCGCCGCGGTCTGCCAGCCGGATGACGCCAGCCCGCCCAGCAGCGAGCGCCTGGCGGCGGCTTCATCGAGATGGAAGGGCAGGGGATCGAACTCGCGGGCAAAGGCGAGGATCATCTCCCTGGTCACGAGGGTGGAGCCCAGCTTGATGGTCTCGCCGACGACGAGATCCTCGAAATGGCGGCGGTCAGCCGTGACGGCGTTCATAGCGGGTTGACGTATACGTCAACGGGTGGTCGGGAGGCAAGGTGGGGTGGGGCGCGATCATCGGAGTTAGCCGGACGCCGCCTCCCCCCGGATGTCATCCCTGCGAAAGCAGGGACCCATCTATCGGCTGGTGCAGGCGGCGAGTTGGGTCCCTGCTTTCGCAGGGATGACAGCCGGTGGGTGGGGAAGCGCTGGCAACGAACGGGAGGGGAGATGTCTTCGGATCAGGCCAAGCCCCAGATGATCGCGACGCTGACCGCCGTGCAGTAGACGACTAAGCTCACGGCGAACAGGCCGAGCAGCCAGACCGGCAGGCGGCGGGTGGCGTTGGCGGAAATGACGCCGATCCAGATCAGGAGGCCGACCACGCCGATGGCGAGCGCGAAGATCACCACGAACCAGCCGCCGAGGATGTTGCCGATGGCGAGGACCACTGGGGTCAGCGCCGCGGCAACGATCGGGCCGGCCACCCAAACCGCCTGCTTCTCGCGCCAGACGAAGGCCGCGATGAGGCCCAGCAACAGCAACAGGAAGCCGATCGTGGGGATGATGGTGAAGAGGGTCACGGTGCCGCCGGCAAGCGCCAGGGGCCCCGTGAGGTAAGACGACACCATCGGCCACCAGGAGCCGAAGATCTGGTCGAGCATGTCGAGGCTCAGGGGTTACGAGTTGAGGTCAGCAGCTTAAGTATTGAATTTGAACAGCATGACGTCGCCGTCCTTGACGACATAATCCTTGCCTTCGTCGCGCGCCTTGCCGGCTTCCTTGGCGGCGACTTCCCCGCCCAGGGTGACGAAATCCTCGTAGCCGATGGTCTGGGCCCGGATGAAGCCGCGCTCGAAATCGGTGTGGATCACGCCGGCCGCCTGCGGGGCGCGATCGCCCTTGTGGATGGTCCAGGCGCGGGTTTCTTTCGGCCCGACGGTGAAATAGGTCTGCAGGCCCAGCAACTGATAGGCCTCGCGGATCAACCGGTTGAGGCCGGGCTCGTGCAGCCCCAGGCTCTCGAGATACTCTGCCTGCTCGTCATCGGGGAGCTGCGCCAGCTGGCTCTCGATCTCGGCCGAGATCACGATCACCGAGGCATTGTGCTGTTTGGCATAGTCCTCGACCTGTTTGGTCATGGCGTTGCCGGTGGCCGCCGAGGCCTCGTCGACGTTGCAGACGTAGAGCGCGGGCTTGGAGGTGAGCAGCTGCAGCTCGGTGAAGGCCTTTTCTTCCTCGGCCGAGCGCTGCACCAGGCGGGCCGACTTGCCGTCGCGCAACAGCACCAGCGCGCGGTCGATCAGGTCGAGCGTCGCCTTGGCGTCCTTGTCGCCGCCCTTGGCCTTCTTCTCGACGCCGGCGCGGCGCTTCTCGAGGCTTTCGAGGTCGGCAAGCATCAGCTCGGTCTCGACCACTTCGGCGTCGGCCAGCGGATCGACCTTGTTGGCGACGTGGATGATGTTGCCGTCTTCAAAGCAGCGCAGCACATAGGCGATGGCATCGCACTCGCGGATATTGGCGAGGAACTGGTTGCCGAGCCCTTCGCCCTTCGAGGCGCCTTTCACCAGTCCGGCGATATCGACGAAGCTCATCTTGGCGGGCAGAATCTGCGCCGATTTGCCGATGGTGGCGAGTTTGTCGAGGCGTGCGTCGGGGACGGCGACCTCGCCGGTATTCGGTTCGATCGTGCAGAACGGGAAGTTCGCGGCCTGCGCGTTGGCGGTGCGGGTCAGCGCATTGAAAAGCGTCGACTTGCCCACGTTGGGCAGGCCGACGATGCCCATCTTGAAACCCATGACAGTCTCCGGAAATCGTCGTTGGCGGCGCGCGGAAAGCCGCGCCTATCGTTGCGCTTCACATCGGTTGATCGAGGGCGGAAGTCAATTGGTTTGGTGCACCTGGGAGAGCCAGGCACCGCGCCTCCAACAAACTCGGTTGTCATCCCAGCGAAAGCTGGGAGGTGGATTCACATTTCAAGTGCAACAGGCGTTTTGAGAAGACCTCGGCTGGGGTTTTGAAGCCGAGGCATTTGCGTGGCGTATTGTTGAGGCCGTTGGCGAGTTCCTGCAGGTGCTCGTCAGAGAAGCTGCCGGGATCGGTTCCGCGCGGGATGTACCGGCGCAACCGGCCATTGGCGTTTTCGACGCCGCCCTTCTGCCAGGGACTATGGGGATCGCAGAAGTAGGTATCGATGCCGCCCGGGTTGAGCTGATGATGCTCGAAGAACTCGGTGCCGTTGTCCTGGGTGAGGGAGCGGCGCATTTGCGGCGGCAGGGCACTGAACCAGCACTTGATG
The DNA here is from genome assembly GCF_001402915.1 of Devosia sp. A16. Taxonomy (GTDB): domain Bacteria; phylum Pseudomonadota; class Alphaproteobacteria; order Rhizobiales; family Devosiaceae; genus Devosia_A. Next base: position 333,956 of record NZ_CP012945.1, on the reverse strand, counting down.
CGGTCGACGACGAGCTGGGCATGCTTGCTTGGCTGCTTGGCGAGCAGGATGAAGCGGGTGCTGCGCTCCTGAACCACCAGGATGGCGGCGCCGGATTTGCGCGGATGCAGCAGGTCGGCCTCCCAGTGCCCGCACTGACGACGGTTGTTGACGTGCGCCGGCCGGCAATCGATCGAGACGCGGTCCTTGATATGCTCCATGGGGCGGTGCGGCCGGCGGCGCCAGCCACGCTTGCTCTTGGCTTGCGGCAGATAGTGGCGCCACTCGTAGCGGTTGGTGCGCCGGATCTGGGCATAGATGAAACGATAGATGCTCTCATGGCTGATGCGCATGCTAGAGTTGCCCTGCGTCAGCCGTCCTGAGATCTGTTCGGGCGACCATCCCATTGCAAGGCGGTCCAGCACGAACTGGCGTAGGACCGGCTGACGCGCCAGCCGGCTGCCCCGCCAGCGCCGCGCCCGGGCCTGCTCGTCGGCATAGGCCGGCTTGTAGCCACTTGCACACCGCTGTTGCGATTCAGCTCCCGACTGATCGTCGATGCCGGGCGATCCAAACGCGTAGCGATTTTCCCGAGCGAATGCCCCTCTGCTCGAAGACAGGCAATCGCACTTCTCTCGTCCAGCGAGAGCTGCTCATAATAGGTTCCCATTGCAACATGACCTTAGCAGGCTGTTGCACTTCGTTTGTGAGTCTAACGGACCCAACTCACAGTCTGCGCAGGGGGAGGCTTGGGTCCCAGCTTTCGCTGAGATGACAGCCGGTGGTTGAGGGAATATCGAGCACCCCTCAGCCCGCACCAGCGCCGCGTCAGTCCTTCTTGAACAGCTTTTTGAGCATATCCGCCATCGGACCCGTTTCGGGCACCTTGGCTTGCGGCGTTGTCGGTCGCGCAGCGCGGATGTGGCTTTGGCCGGGGGCGGCTTTCTTGCGGGTGGGGTCGGCGCTCTCGGGCCGCTGGGCCCGCTCCGCGCCGTCACCCTGCACGGCGATGGCAAGCTTGTTCATCAGCCCGTTGTCGTCGCCCCTGACGATCATTGCGGCGTTGTCGGCAATGGCGTCGAGCAGCGGGTTCAGCCAGGCCTGCGTCTCGGCTTTGCTGAAGTCGCCAAGCACATGCGGCATCACCAGGTCCTTGTGACCGGGATGGCCGACGCCGAGCCGGACGCGGCGGTAGCCCAGGCCGATCTGCGGATCGATGGAACGCAGGCCATTGTGGCCGCCATTGCCGCCGCCGACCTTGACGCGGGTCTTGCCGGGGGCGAGGTCGATCTCGTCATAGAGCACCGAGACGTCGGCCGGCCCCAGCTTGTAGAAGGTCACGACCTTCTGCACGCTGTCGCCGGAGGAATTCATGTAGGTCTGCGGCTTCAGCAGCAGCACCTTCTCGCCATCGATCGCGCCTTCGGAAATCAGTCCCTGGAACTTCTCGCGGAAGGCGGGAAAGTTGTGGCGGCGCGCAATGGCGTCGACCGCGAGGAACCCGATATTGTGGCGATTGTTGCGGTATTTGTCCCCGGGATTGCCGAGGCCGACGATGAGATGCATCGGCTAACTTCCAGGCAGGGGAGGGTGGAAGCGGACCAGCGGCCCGCTTCCAGATAGCTTATTCCTTGGCGGCGTCGGCGGCCGGAGCAGCCTCGGCAGCGCCTTCCTCGGCTTCCTCGGAGCGCAGGCCCGACGGAGCGACGATGGTGGCGATGGTGAGGTCAGCCTCGTGGCTGTGGTCGGACGCGCCTTCCGGCAGCTTGATGGCCGAGATGTGGACGCTGTCGCCGACCTCGAGACCGGCGAGATCGACAACCACTTCCTCGGGGATGTGGTCGGCGTCGACGGTCAGGTCGAGCGTGTGGTGCACGATGTTGAGCACGCCGCCGCGCTTGATGCCCGGGGACTGGTCATCGTTGATGAACTTCACGTGCACCTGGACATTGAGCTTGGTGCCCTTGCCGACGCGCAGGAAGTCGACATGCAGCGCCTTGTCCTTGACGGGATCGAGCTGGTAGTCGCGCGGAATGACGCGGTGCTTCTCGCCGGCCACATCGACGGTGATGATGTGGGAGAGGAAGCCACCGGCGTAGATGGCCTTCATCGCCTCGTTGTACGAGATCGAGATCGGCAGGGGAGCCTTCTTGTCACCATAGATGACGGCGGGAATGAGCCCCTCACGACGCAGTGCACGAGCGGCCCCCTTGCCCACCCCGCTCCGCGCCTGAGCCTTGAGCTCCTTAGCAGCAGTAGCCATTGAATGATCCATTCATGGGTTGGTGTGAACTTCGAGACATCAAAGCTCACGCACCCGTCCTCCAGGGGTGACGGGCGCTTCATGGGCGGTGGCTATAGTGGAAGTGCGGGGTTGGGGCAAGGGGAGTCGAGGAGCCGGTGCAGGCCGACCCCCACTCCTGTCCCCTCCCCCTAAACAGGGGGAGGGAGACGCCAGCCTCGATTTCCCAGTGAGGGTCTCCCTCCCCCTTCTCGGGGGAGGGGACAGGGGTGGGGGGTCAGCCAGCACCGGCCTGGCGGTAGTTCACCCATCCGCCAGCGCAGCGATCTGCCCGCGCAGGTAGTGCCGCACGGCTTCGTCGGTGGCGAGGCCGCTGGCGAGGGTGAGGGCTTCGTGCGCCTCGCCCTTCAAGCCCGCCCGGGCCAGCAGGTGGCCCCGCGCCGCCCAGTAGGGCTGGTAGTCGGCCATGCGCTTGTCGGCGGCGAGGGGAGCAATGGCGGCGAGCGCCGCTTCGGGCCCCTCGATCTCGCCCAGCGCCATGGCGCGGTTGAGCGCCACCACCGGCGAGGCGCTCAGCGCCAAGAGGTGATCGTAGAGCGCGAGCACGGCCGGCCAGGTGTCGGCGCCCAGCGTACGGCGGGCGACATGGGCCGACTGGATGGCCGCCTCGATCTGGTAGCGGCCTGACGGCCCGCCGGCATTGGCGGCGCGCAGCAGGCCCTCGGCCAGTTCGATCCTGGAGTCGTTCCAGAGGCTTATGTCCTGTTGCTCGAGCGGCACATAGGCGCCGTCGGGGGCGCGGCGTGCGGCGCGTCGGGCGTCGGTATAGAGCATGAGCGCCAGCATGCCCTTGGCTTCCGGCTGGTCGGGCAACAGCCCGACGACGAGCCGGCCGAGCCAGATGGCTTCCTCGGCCAGCTCGAGCGAGGCGGCATCGCCGATCTCCGCCCAACCCTTGGTGTAGGCGGCGTAGATGGCGTCGAGCACCGCATCGAGGCGCTCGGGCAGCAGTTCCTTGTCGGGGACGCCGAAGGGAATGCCGGCATCCCTGATGCGGTTCTTGGCGCGTACCAGGCGTTGCCCCATGGTAGCCGGCGGAATCAGGAAGGCTGCCGCGATATCGATGGCGGTGAGCCCCAGGATAGTCTGGAGGATCAGCGGCGCGCGCATGCCGCGTTCGATCGCCGGATGGGCGCAGGCGAACATCAGCGCCAGGCGCCGGTCGGGGATCTCGTCGGCGGCTTCGGCTGCGGCTTCGATTTCATCGGCGATCATTTTCAGATGCTCCTCGCCGGCCTGCCGCGTGGTGCGGCGGCGCAGCGCATCGGTCTGCCGCCGGCGGGCAACCGTCAGCAGCCAGGCATCGGGGTTGTGCGGTACGCCCTCGGTCGGCCAGGCGTGGAGCGCTGCGGCAAAGGCTTCGGCCAGCGCATCCTCGGCGCCGGCGACATCGCGGGTGCGCGCGGCGAGGAAGGCAACGAGGCGGCCATAGCTTTCACGCGCCACCCGCTCGGCGGCACGCGCGGCCTCGTTGCCCTCGATCGGCACGATCAGCCGTCCTGGCGGCGGAGGTTCGGGTCGGGGCGGGGATAGCTCTCGGCCAGTGGCCGGATCTCGATCGAACCATAGCGCGAGCTGGGGCAGCGCTTGGCCCAGGCGATGGCGTCGTCGAGGTTGTCGACCTCGATGAGGAAGTAGCCGGCGAGCTGCTCCCTGGTGTCGGCATAGGGGCCATCGAGCACCTCGGTCCTGCCGTCGCCGGCGCGCACCGTGGTCGCCGCCGAGGCCGGCTGCAGGCGCTCGCCTGCCGCCATGCCGCCGCCGGCCTTGGCCAGCGCTTCGTTGAAGGCCGCGTAATCGGCCCAGAGCTCCTTCTGCGGCGCATTGGCAAGGGCGACTTCGTCGTGATGGATCAGCATCATGTAGCGCATCGGGACGCTCCTCAGCGGGTGGCTTGCTTGACGAGGTCGGTGATGCGCTGCTCATCGGCCGGGGTCAGCCGGAGCAGGGCGAAGCTCGACGGCCACATGTTGCCGTCGTCGAGCTTGGCAGCTTCGTTGAAGCCGAAGGTAGCGTAACGCGCCTTGAACTTGGCCGCGTCCTGGAAAAAGCAGATGCTCTTGCCGTCCTTGTAGTAGGCGGGCATGCCGTACCAGAGTTTGCTGGTCAGCTCCGGCGCCGCGGCCTTGACCAGAGCGTGGATGCGCTCGGCGAGGCGGCGATCGGCATCCGGCATGGCGGCGATCTTGTCGAGCACGGCCTGCTCGTCCTCGGCGGCGCTGGCATTGCGCTTCAGTTCGCGGGCGCGTTCCTTCATCGCCGCCTTTTCTTCGGCGGTGAAACTGTCGGCAGCGGCATCGGTGCGCTTCACTGGTTTTTTTGTGGTGGCCATTCTCGGTTCTCCTTTTCGTCCGCTTACCAGTTCAGCTGCACGAGCTGAATGATATTGCCGCAGGTATCGTTCAGTTGGGCGATGACCGAGGCGGTGACGTCGGTCGGCGGCATGATGAACTCGCCACCCCCGGCCTTGATGCGCTCGTAGTCGGCTTTGACGTCCTTGGTGTGGAGCAGCAGCGCCGGCTGGCGCTGGGCGAACATCGCCTCCTGGTAGGTCTTGGCCGCCGGGTTGGCATTGAGTTCGAGGTGGAGTTCGGGCCCGTCGGGATCCTCGGGCGAGGTGACGGTCAGCCAGCGGTAGCCGTTGTTGCTGAAGTCGGCCTGCTTCTGAAAACCCAGCACGTCGACATAGAACTTCAGGGCCTTGTCGTGGCTGTCGACATAGATACTGGTGAGCTTGATCTGCATGGGAGTTCACTCCGTCCTCGGACTGCGCGGGTCCTTGCCCACGGTCCGGACAGCATGCCCGGACGCTACAATGACGGGGGTGAGCAGCCCGTTTCGACTCCGGCTCGAAAAAACTTCAGAAAAACGCCGGGCCTCAGAATCCCGGGATCAGCGCGCGCACTTCCACTGGTCCCCACTGCGCCGCTGGGCACTTCTTCGCCCAGGCCAGCGCCTCGTCCATGTCGGCTGCCTCGATGATGTAGAAGCCGCCAAACTGCTCCCGGGTCTCGGCATAGGGTCCATCATGCACCTTGAGTTCGCCGGCATCGTTGACGAACGCGGCGCCCCCCTTGCCATCTTCGCGGTAGCTGGCCTCACCGCCCTCCATGCGGAGGGTCTTCGCGTCGGCGGTGCGGGCAAGGGGAGCGGTCATGACGAAAGCGCCGGCCTTGGTCAGCGCCTGCTGGTAGGCAGAGAGCGTCTCCATCGCCTTCTGCATCTGATCGGGCGGGATCTGGGCGCCGGCCTTCTCGTCGGCATAGAGCATCAGCATGTAGCGCATCGGTATCTCCTCGTCGGGCAGCATAGCCCTTCAGGGCAATGTCGGGCGAGGGGTGGCGATTTCGACAGGGCGGGTCGTACGGAGGGCAGAAATCGAGAGAACCAAGGGGTGTGTGGAAGCGCTGTGCCCTCCAGGATCCCCTCTCTTGGAATTTCTAAGGCTCAGCGAAGAAGCTAAGCCCAAGGAATTCCATTCTCCCCCGCAAGGGGGGAGATGATCGGTGGCCTCCACCTAATTCGGAGCATCAGTCGGGACTCTCCCCCTTGGCGGGGGAGAAAGCGAAAACTTGGGCTTAGCGCAGCTAAGTCCTTAGTTTTCGCAAGAGAGGGGGGCGTGGGGAGGCGGGATTCAGCCGTCAGTCCAGCAGGCTCGAGACGCTCTGTTCGCTGGCGGTGCGAGCGATGGCTTCGCCCATCAGCGGAGCGATCGAGATGATGCGGATGTTCTCGGCGGCCTTGGCGGCGTCGGTGGCGATGATCGAGTCGGTGATCACCAGCTCCTTGAGCTTACTCTTGGCGATGCGCTCGGCCGCGCCATCGGACAGCACGCCATGGGTGATGTAGGCCGAGACCTCGGTGGCGCCGGCTTTCAGCAGCGCTTCGGCGGCGTTCACCAGTGTGCCGCCGGAATCGACGATGTCGTCGATCAGGATGCACGCATGGCCGGCGACGTCGCCGATGATGTTCATCACTTCGGAGACGCCGGCCTTGGGGCGGCGCTTGTCGACGATGGCGAGGTCGGCACCGATGCGTTGCGCGGTGGCGCGGGCCCGGGCCACGCCGCCGACATCGGGCGAAACGATCATCACATTGCCGGAGGTGTAGTGCTCCTGGATGTCGCGCACCATGACGGGCGCGCCATAGAGGTTGTCGGTGGGGATATCGAAGAAGCCCTGGATCTGGGCAGCATGCAGGTCGAGCGTGATGACGCGGTTGACGCCGGCCTCGGTGATCAGGTTGGCGACCAGCTTGGCGGAGATCGGAGTGCGCGAGGCGGATTTACGATCCTGCCGGGCATAGCCGAAATAGGGAATCACCGCGGTGATGCGACGGGCCGAGGAGCGGCGCAGCGCATCCGACAGGATCAGCAGCTCCATCAGGTTGTCATTGGCCGGATAGGAGGTCGACTGCAGGATGAACACATCCTCGCCGCGGACATTCTCGTGGATCTCGACGAAGATCTCTTTGTCGTTGAAGCGCTTGACCGTGCAGTCGGTCAGCGGGACTTCGAGATAGCTCGCGACGGCTTCGGCGAGCGCGCGGTTGGAATTGCCGGTGACGAGTTTCACGAGCGCGCTCCGGTATCGGGCCGGTCCGGGAGTTGCCGGCTCCTGATGGGCGGGTCTTTAGCTTGGGGCGCGGCGGCGCGCAATGCGCCTTGTGACGGAGTGATGAAGGAAATTGGGTGTGGGTGGATGGCGCAGCCACACGGCACCGACTTCCAGCTGTCGCCTCCCTCCCCCTTAAGGGGGAGGGATTGAGGGAGGGGGTGGTTCAGTCAGCATCGAGGGTCCCTCACCACCCCCACCCCCCAGCCCCTCCCCTCTGTATAGACCGGGGAGATGGTGGACGGGTGTTCGGAGACATGGTGGACGGATTTGGCATGAAGGGCGGGGAGGCCGGCATGCCATTTTCGGATCGTTCAGTGCAGAGGGAACGCGAAGAGTTCTGTCGTCTGGCAGGTGTGCCGGGCTCGAACGTGCGGGAGTTGTGCCGCCGGTTCGGTGTCAGTCCGACGACGGGGTACAAGTGGCTGGCGATTTTCGCTGAAGCAGGCAGCGCCGGCCTGGAGGATCGCTCGCGACGCCCCCTGAGCAGTCCGCGGCGTACGACTGCGGAGCTGGAGGGCAAGGTGCTGCAGGTGCGCACCGAGCACCGGGCGTGGGGTGGCCGCAAGATCCGCAGAGTGCTGCAGAACGAAGAGGTGGCGTCAGTACCGGCCGCCTCGACGATCACCGCGATCCTGCGCCGGCATGGGGAACTGGATGGGCCTGGAGCGGGGGAACCGCGGTCCTTCAGGCGCTTCGAGCATGCCGCCCCCAATGACCTATGGCAGATGGACTTCAAGGGCTGGGTCGAGCTGGAGGCAGGACGCTGCCATCCGCTGACGGTCCTGGACGACCACTCACGCTATGCGCTCGAGCTGGAGGCGTGCGCCGATGAGACAGCCCCGACGGTCAAGGCCCGGCTGACGGCAGTGTTCAAGCACTATGGCCTGCCCTGGCGTATGCTGGCCGACAACGGCCCGCCCTGGGGCACAGCCGGCCAGGGCCAGTACACGCGACTGGGCGTATGGCTGATGGATCTGGGCTTTGGGCTTGTTCACGGCCGACCCTATCATCCCCAGACCCAGGGGAAGGACGAACGCTTCCACCGCACCCTCAAGGCCGAAGTGCTCGACGCTCGTCACCTCAGGAGCCTCGCAGAGGCGCAGGCCGCCTTCGATGCCTGGCGCGCGATCTACAACAACAAGCGGCCGCATGAGGCGCTCAGGCTCAACACCCCGGCCTCGCGCTACGAAATGAGCTCCAGATCGATGCCCGAGGTCATTACACCACCCCAGTACGAGCCCCAGGACCACGTCCGCAAGCTCGACCAGAATGGCCGCTTCAGCTTCAAGGGACGCATCCTCAAAACCTCAACCGCCTTCGCCGGAAGGTCGCTCGCCCTGCGTGCCACAGACACCGACGGTCTCTTCGATATCTGCTACCGGCGTCACCGCATTGCTCAGATCGACATGCGAGACAACGCAGCTCAACCTGTCCACCATGTCCCCGAACACCCGTCCACCTTGTCTCCGGTCTGAACACCCGCAAGGGGGGAGGGGAGCTACCGCCCAGCAAAAGCCTCTACAACCCGCCCAGCCCGATCACGCTCAGCTGCCGGCCGGTGGTGGTGCCCTTGTGGGTGGCGTAACGGTGCGAAAAGTACTTCTTGGGCTCGGCATAGGTGCAGATGCCGAGGTCGTCGACCAGCCCGACGCCGGCGGCGATCAGGTGATCGAAGACGAAGCCGGGAAGGTCGAAATGCTCGCGACCGCCATTGGGACTGGTGATGCGGTTCTCGGCGTCGCGGTGGTCGCGGATCAGCTCGGCGGCGAATTCCGGGCCGACCTCGTAGTTGGGACCGGAGATGGTCGGGCCGATGGCTGCGATGATGCGATCGGGGCGGGCGCCCAGATCGACCATGGCGGCGACGGTCGCCTCGGCGATGCCGCCGGTGGCGCCCTTCCAGCCGGCATGCGCGGCGCCGATCACCCGCGCTTCGGGATCGGCAAACAGGATCGGCGTGCAGTCGGCAGTGAGGATGCCGAGCGCCAGGCCATGCACGCGGGTGACGAAGGCGTCGGCCTCGGGGATGTCGTCGGGGTCGGGCTGGCGGGTAACTTCCAGCACGGTGACCGAGTGCACTTGCTTCAGCGTCACCAGCTGGTTCAGGGAAAAGCCAAGGATGCCAGCGATCTGGGCGCGGTTCTCGATGACATGATTCAACTTGTCGCCCGAGGACAGCGAGGTATTGAGCGAGGAAAACTCCCCGGTCGACACGCCGCCGCGGCGGCCGAAAAAGCCGTGACGCACTCCGGGGATGCGCTCGAGGGCGCGGCTCGTTTCAAAAGGCATGCTCATTGCGGAAACCCAATCGGCTCGATGTTGCCCGAATGGGCGCAGAAGACCTTGAACAGGGTGCCCATCTCGGTGCTGTCGACGAGCCGCTTCAGCGCCGCGGCGATGGCGTCAACCTGGCCGGGATTGGCCTTGGCGAGTGCCGTGGCGCGCTCGACGATGCCCAGCCCGCCGAGGAAATCGCGCTGGGTCGAGAGATTTTCAACGGTGAGGCCGACCTCGGCTGCAACTTTGCCGAGCCCGCCAAAATCGACATGCGCACTGAGATCGACCTCGCCAGGCGCGTCGAGCGGATCGGCAAAGGCATGGTTGCGCACCGCCTGCAGCGTCTCGCCGGTCTGGGTGGTGGCATAGCCATAGTCGATGGCAAGCAGCGCGCCCCGATGCGCGGCGATGCGGCGGCCGAGCTTTTCCATGATCTCGGCGGCAGCCAGGCTGACCTCGTAGATCTCGCCCGGTTCGGCGTAGGCCAGTTCGATCGGCATTGCCGCAACGGGGATCGGCGTGGGGTTGAGGCCGAAGGCGCGCTTGCCGTCGCGCAAGCCCACCTGGCGCTCGTGCCAGCCGTCCTCCATCCTCGTGAACTGGCGGATCGGCAGCGCATCGAAGAACTCGTTGGCGACGACGAAGAGCGGGTCGTCGGCGACGGCGTCGACTTCGCTGGCCCAGTAGGGGTTGTATTTGCCCAGCCGCTCAGCCTGCTGCGCTCTCAGCGCCGGGTTGGTCTCGAACAGCTGCAAGTGGCAGGCATCGAGAAACCCCTCGGCCCTGGCGGCGACGCGCAGCGCATCCTGCATCAGCGTGCCGCGCCCGGGGCCAAGCTCGAGCAGGGTGAAGCTCTTGGGCTGATCCAGCTGCTGCCAGAGGTTCACGATGAAGAAGCCGACCAGCTCGCCGAACATCTGGCTGATCTCGGGGGCGGTGATGAAATCGCCCTTGGCGCCTAGCGGATCGGTGCCGGTGTAGTAGCCCGAACGCGGATGGGTCAGCGCCAGGCTCATATAGGTGGCGAGCGACATCGGGCCGGTCTGGCGCAGCTGCATGTCGATGATGTCGCCCAGCGAACGCGTCTCAGTCACGGGCCGGCCTCATGGCGTAGACGACGAGGCCGATGCCGGCGACGAGGATGGGCAGGCTCAGCACCATGCCCATGGTGAGCCAGCCGCCGTAGAGGTAGCCGAGCTGGGCGTCGGGCAGGCGGAAGAACTCGACGAAGATGCGGCTCAGCGCATAGCCGATACCGAAAATGCCGGCAACGAGGCCGGGCTTTTTCAGCGCACCCAGATGGTTGGTGGCGATGCGGATGACGATGAACAGCAGCACGCCTTCGAGCAGCGCTTCATAGAGCTGGCTCGGATGCCGCGGCAACTGCTCGGGGTCGGTGGGGAACACCACGGCCCAGGGCAGGGTGGTCGGCGCCCCGTAGAGTTCGGCATTGATGAAGTTGGCGACGCGGCCGAGGAACAGCCCGATGGTGCCAATGGCGCCGAGCAGGTCCATGCCCGAGAGGATATTGCCGCCTTTCGAGCGGACGAACAGCGCCATGGCCAGCATGATGCCGACAAGGCCGCCATGAAAGCTCATGCCACCGTCCCACAACGCGATGATCTCGCCGGGGTTCGCGGCATAATAGGGCAGGTTGTAGAACAGCACGTAACCGATGCGGCCGCCGAGGATGATGCCGACCACCGCCCAGAAGGCGAAATCCCAGATCGCGCCGGGCTCGAACGGTGGGCGGTTGTCCTTCCACAGGCCGTGCCGGCGCAGCAACGTCGTGGCGTAGGCTGCGCCGCCCAGCACGCCGATGAGATAGGCCAGCGCATACCAGCGGACGACCAGCGGCCCGACGGCGAAGGCGATGGGATCGATATTGGGGAAGGGCACGCGGACACTCCTGAAGGCGCTGGTTCCAGTGGTCGCGCGTTCGAACCGGAAAAGTCTGCAACTTTTCCCGAACGCGCTCTGGCCAGCGCGAGGCTGAGACCTTTTAGCCCTAGCCAAGCTCTGGTCAAGGCGCGGCCAGCGGCCTAGATATCGAAGCCAATATCGACAGGACGAGGACCGACGATGACCCAGGGCAGCAAGATTTTCGACGAGCTGGGCAAGCTGATGAACAATGCCGCGGGCGTCGCCGACGGAGTGCGCCGCGAGATCGAGACGGCGGTGAAATCGCAGCTCGAGCGCCTGGTGGCCGACATGGACCTGGTCAAGCGCGAGGATTACGACGCGCTGCGCGAACTGGTGCAGGCGCAGAGCGCAGAGCTCAAGGAGCTCAAGGCGCAGGTCGAGGCGCTCAAGTCCAAGTGAGGATCGCCGTCCTTTCCGATGTGCACGGCAACCTCGAAGCGCTGGATGCGGTGCTCGAGGACATTGCCGCACAGGGCGTCGAGCAGACAGTGGCGCTGGGCGATTTCCTGAGCGGTCCGAGCGACCCGCTGGGGGTGGCCGATCGCTTCATCGAGCTCGGCTTACCGTCGGTGCGCGGCAACCACGATCGCTACATTACGGATGGTCGCGATAAGGACTGGCACATCGATGCGCTGGTGCGCGGCCTGCTCGACGAGCGCCAGCACCAGTGGCTGGCCTCGGTGCCTGCAACGCTCTTGCTGGAGCAGGATGTGTTCCTCTGTCACGGCACGCCGCGTGACGACAACACCTCGTTCATGGACACCCTGGTCGGCACTATTCCGACCATGCATCCGCGCGACTACATCGAAGCGGAGGCGGCGGGCTTCGACCATGAAGTGCTGCTCTGTGGGCATACTCACGTGCCGCGCAGCCTGAGGCTCGCCGACGGGCGGCTGGTGGTGAACCCGGGCAGCGTCGGCTTGCCGATGGAGATCGGTTCACCCGACGCGCGCTATGCCATCATCGTGAAGCGCCGTGCCGGCTGGAATACGGAGTTGCGCGCGGTTGCCTATGACCACGCCGCCGCGGCAAAGCAGGCGCTCGACCAGGGCTACCCGCATTGGGCGGACGCGCTAACCTGGGGCTGGGCCAGCCCAAAAGGGCTGTAAGGTTGGGCGGACGCGCTAACCTGGGGATGGGCCAGCCCGAAGCGTGTCTAGAACCACCGACTTTTCGCCGCCGCATTTGCTGGGAACGGTGTTGCCATGAGAATCGCGGTCATTTCCGATGTGCACGGCAACCGGCTGGCGCTGGAGGCGGTCGAGGCCAGCATCGCCATGGTCGGCGTCGATGCCACCATCAACCTGGGCGATCTGTTCGCCGGCCCGCTGGACCCGGTCGGAACCGCCGATCTGCTGATCGAGCGCAACTATCCCACCGTCATCGGCAACCACGATCGCTACATCGCCCAGGGCCTGCCGCCCTCGCAGCAGCCGGTGGACCGGTTCGTCAGCGAGCGTTTGCGGCCGGTGCATTTCGACTATCTGAGGAGCCTGCCGGCCACCCGCGACATCGAAGGCGAGGTGTTCCTCTGCCACGGCACGCCGACCAGCGACGAAGAGCCCTGGCTCGATGGCTGGTGGACCGAGCGGACGGTGACGATGCCCGGCGAGGCAGAGGTGACGGCGAAGGCCGAGGGGCTGGATTTCCCGGTGCTGCTCTGCGGGCACACGCATGTGTCGCGCATCGTGCGGCTGCGGGATGGGCGGCTGGTGGTCAACCCCGGCTCCGTGGGGCTGCAGTTCAACTACGGCGCGCCGGACGCGCGCTACGCGGTGCTTGAGCGGCATGGCGGGCGGTGGTCGGCCAGCATCCGCGCCGTGCCCTATGATTTCGAGGCGGCGGCGCAGCAGGTGATCGCCAACGGCTTTCCCAAATGGGCCGAGGCGATCCGCACCGGCTGGGCAAGCGCCATCGGGTTGTTTTGAGAGGCCGTGGCGCTTCTCGTGAGCCTACGGCGGACACCCGGGCTTACCCCTCACCCGTCTCGGCCTTCGGCCGATCCACCCTCTCCCCGTCGGGGAGAGGAACAAGAGGGGAGCGCAGCGCTCTCGGTATTCTTCTCCCCGACGGGGAGATGGTGGCGCGTAGCGCCGGATGAGGGGGGCACGCTCTACTGCTGCCTAACTGAACAGGCACTGCCTGCTTCGGCAGGCATGACATCTAGTGGGGGAGGGTACTGCCTTGCTCTATGGCGCTCCATGACAGCTTCGTCATGCGGCGCCGCGCATTCTATGCCGAGTCGGCCCCAGGGCGATGTGCCAAAATCGCGCAAATCGGGTGGGGACAGACTCGGGCGGTTAAGACCCTGTTAACCCTTCGAGCCGGATCATCCACAGAAGAAAGCCTTGGATGGCTCTGGCGGCACAATCCCCGGAATCGGGGCGCCAGTGTAGCGTTCCTCCATAGGGACGATTCGTAGGCTTGATGCGTGCGAGTTCTTTGCAAGTACCGCGTAGGACCGGGAAACCGGCCGGCCTTCAAACGTTTCGCCCAATGGGACGCTCAGCCAATGGCACACCTTCTGGAACTGGAACCGGACCGCACGGTGCATCCGGTCGACATCATCGAGCATATTGCTTCGATCAATGACTGGAACTTCGAGCGGCAGGATGCCGACGAGATCTCCATTTCGGTGCGCGGGAACTGGGCCGACTACCACGTTTCTTTCAACTGGATGGAAGATCTGGAGTCGCTGCACATCGCGGCGGCCTTCGACCTGAAGGTGCCCGACACTCGCCGCAGCGAAGTGAAGCAGCTGATTGCGCTGATCAACGAACAATTGTGGATCGGCCATTTCGACATGTGGAACCACGAAGGCGTGGTGCTGTTCCGCAATTCGCATCTGCTCACCGGCGGGGCGGAAGTCAGCCCGCAGCAATGCGAGGCGCTGTTGCGCTCGGCTACCGACAGCTGCGATCTCTACTACCAGGCGTTCCAGTTCGTGATATGGGCTGGAAAGGGCGCCTCCGAGGCGCTCAGCCAGGTCATGTTCGAAACGGTAGGCGAAGCTTGAATTTATCAGACATCGGCCCCGTCGTTCTGGTCGGGGCCGGCAAGATGGGCCTGGCGCTGGCGCGCGGCTGGATCGCGGGCGGCCTGCCGGCTGATCGGCTGGTGCTGTGCGATCCGCAGCCTTCGGAGTTCGCGACGCAGTTCGCCGCCGAGCACGGCATCCGCCTGCTGCCGAGCCCGATTGGCGTGTTGACACATGTGCTGGTGCTCGCGGTCAAACCGCAGGTGATCTACGACGTGATGGCCGAGATCCAGCCGATCGTCGGCAGCTATACGCTGGTGCTGTCCATCGCCGCGGGCATCTCGCTGGTCGGGCTCAGCGAAGGGCTGCAGACCGAACGGGTCATCCGCACCATGCCCAACACGCCGGCACAGGTCGGCCGTGGCATCACCGGGGCGGTGGGGCTTTCCATCAGCGACGAGGACCGCGAGACCGCCAATGCGCTGCTCAGCGCCGCCGGCCAGGTGATGTGGTTCGACGACGAAGCCAAGATCGACGGGGTGACCGCGGTCTCGGGTTCCGGGCCGGCCTATGTGTTCTACATGGTCGAGGCGCTGGCCGCCGCGGCGCGTCGCCAGGGTTTTGACGACGAGCAGGCGATGCAGCTGGCACGGGCGACCGTCACCGGCGCCGCGGCGCTGATGGATGCCGATCCATCGCCGGCCGGTACGCTGCGCGAGAACGTCACCTCGCCCAAGGGCACCACTTATGCGGCGCTGCAGGTGCTGATGGCCCCCGATGGCCTCGAGCCGCTGCTCGATCGCGCGGTGCGCGCGGCGCGGCAGCGCTCGGAAGAGCTCGGGCGGGCCTGATGGCCGAAATCAGTTACGCTCAGTTCGAGCAGGTCGACATTCGTGTCGGTACCATCGTCGAGGCCCGGGTGTTCCCCGAGGCGCGCAAGCCCGCCTATATTCTGCTGATCGATTTCGGCCCGGAGCTCGGGATCAAGAAAAGCTCGGCGCAGATCACCGTGCACTACACGCCGGAAACGCTGGTCGGCCGGCAGGTAATGGCAGTGGTCAACTTCCCGCCGCGGCAGATCGGTCCGGTGCGCAGCGAGGTGCTGACGCTGGGCTACGAGGACGCCAATGGCGCGATCGTGCTCGCGGCGGTGGAACGTGACGTGCCCAATGGCAAGAAGCTGATGTAGGGGTAGGCTGGTACTGCGGGCCCAACGGCGCGATGCGGCAGTAATCGCCTTCTCCCACAAGGGGAGAAGGCCCGACTGAGACGCCGGCGATTCATATCTCTTCAGTCAGCCTTAGCCGGTCCAGCAGCCCGCGATCCTCAGGCTCCACCATGCCGACGAAGAACCTCAGCACGGTGCGCTTGCCTTCAGGGGGCAGGGCGGCGATGGCGGATTCGATGCGGCTGGTCTGGGTGGCCGACAGCGTTTCGAACAGGGCGCGGCCTTTCTCGGTGGCATAGAGCAGGCGCTGGCGGCGGTCGGTCTCCCCGGTCTTCTGCTCGACATAGCCGTTGTCGACCAGCTGGCGCAGCACGCGCGCGAGGCTCTGCTTGGTGATTTTCAGGATATCGAGCAGGTCGGCGACCGGCATGCCGGGCCGCAGATTGACGAAATACAGCACGCGGTGATGGGCGCGGCCAAACCCCTGGCGTTCAAGCAGTGCATCAGCATCGCCGACGAAGTCGCGGTACGCGAAGAAGAACAGCCCCATGACATCGAGCGGCATGGCGGGCTCGCCGGCTCGCGCCAAATTTATGTCAGCCTTGTTGACATTTATTTTGCCCGATGCCATCATCACCCCATCGAAAACACAGCTCTTTGCCTTATCCCAAAGCCGTTCCGGTTTGCCAATAGCAAGCCGGTGGGGCAGGATCGCAGGCAACAACACGGCGGACCCCAAGGGCCGCAGCAGACGAGTGGGAGATTGAGATGGCAGGCTTGCCGATGGACCAGCGCGATGGCTGGATCTGGTTCGATGGTCAGATGGTTCCGTGGAAGGAGGCCAAGATCCACGTGCTGACGCACGGGCTGCATTATGCCAGCTCGGTGTTCGAAGGCGAGCGCGCCTATGGCGGCGAGATATTCAAATCGCGCCAGCACACCGAGCGGCTGATCCAGAGCGGCAAGACGCTGGACTTCACCATTCCCTACTCGGTCGAGGAGATCGAGGCGGCCAAGCGCCTGGTGCTCGAAAAGAACGGCCTCGTCGACGCCTATGTCCGCCCGGTCGCCTGGCGCGGCTCGGAGGAGCTGTCGGTTCCCGGTCGCAACAACAAGGTGCACCTCGCCATCGCCGCCTGGGTCTGGCCGAGCTACTTCTCGGTCGAGGAAAAGCTCAAGGGCATCCGTCTCGAATGGAGCCGCTGGAAGCGCCCGAGCCCCGAGACCATTCCGTCCTCGGCCAAGGCCGCCGGCCTCTACATGATCTGCACGCTGTCGAAGGACGCGGCGATGGCCAATGGCTATGCCGATGCCCTGATGCTCGATTATCGCGGGCTCGTCGCCGAGGCGACCGGCGCCAACGTGTTCTTCGTCAAGGGCGACGAGATCCACACCCCGACCCCGGACTGCTTCCTCAACGGCATCACCCGGCAGACGCTGATCCAGCTGGCGCGCGAGAACGGCTACAAGGTGGTCGAGCGCCACATCAAGCCGGAGGAGCTGGCCGGCTTCGAGGAATGCTTCCTCACCGGCACCGCGGCGGAAGTGACGCCGGTGAGCCTGATCGGCGAGTATGCGTTCAAGCCGGCCAAGGCCTGCACGACGCTGATCAACGCCTACACCGAAGCGGTGACCCCGAAGAAGGTCGCGGCCGAGTAAGGTTCGGTTCGTATCGAAGATTGGAAGGCCCGCTGCTGGTGTAGCGGGCCTTTTTTGTTTCTGGCTTGGTGCCCTCCAACCCCTCACCCGTCTCGCGCTGCGCGCGATCCACCCTCTCCCCGACGGGGAGAGGAATGCCCGACTGCGACAGTCGGCGCTCTGTTCTTCTCCCCGTCGGGGTCGCGGGACGAGGGCGTAGCCCTCGCCCGGAGGTGGCGCGCAGCGCCGGATGAGGGGAAAGCCACGATGCGGCGAGCTGAGATCCGTCACACCGCCGGTGGATCGAGCCGGGCGAACCCCGCCTGTCGATAATACGGGAAGCGCGGATACGAGGGTGTGACCGCGCTGGCGGCGTCGAGCCGGGCGACCTGGGCGGCATCGAGCGACCAGCCGATAGCGCCGAGGTTCTGGCGCAACTGCTGTTCGTTGCGGGCGCCGATGATCACTGAGGAGACGGTGGGGCGCTGCAGCAGCCAGTTGAGGGCGAGCTGCGGGATGCTCCGGCCCGTCTCGGCGGCGAGCTCGTCGAGTACATCGACAATGGCATAGAGCTTTTCGTCATCGACCGGGGGGCCGAATTCGGCGGTGTTGTGCAGCCGGCTGCCAGCCGGCAGCGGCTGGTCGCGGCGCAGCTTGCCGGTGAGCCGGCCCCAGCCGAGCGGGCTCCAGACCAGGGCGCCGACGCCCTGGTCGAGGCCGAGCGGCATCAGCTCCCACTCATAGTCGCGGCCCACCAGCGAGTAATAGACCTGGTGGGCGACGTAGCGCGACCAGCCGTACCGCTCGCTGACGTCGAGCGATTTCATCAGCTGCCAGCCGGCAAAGTTGGAGACGCCGACATAGCGGAGCTTGCCGGCGCGGATGAGGTCGTCGAGCGTGCCGAGCGTCTCGGCGACAGGTGTTGCGGCATCGAAGGCGTGGAGCTGCAGCAGGTCGATATAGTCGGTGCCGAGGCGGGTGAGCGCGGCATCGACGCCGCCAATCAATCTCGCTCGTGAGGTGCCCGCTTCGGCCGGGCCATCGCCCATCGGCAGGCC
Organism: Devosia sp. A16; assembly: GCF_001402915.1. GTDB lineage: Bacteria > Pseudomonadota > Alphaproteobacteria > Rhizobiales > Devosiaceae > Devosia_A. The sequence continues at coordinate 316,018 of NZ_CP012945.1, read as the reverse complement.
GGTCTTGGTGGAGATCAGCGCCTGGTGCCGGCGGCCCTTCAACGCCGCCCCGAGCACCCGTTCGGAGGCACCGTCGGAATAGACGTCGGCGGTGTCGAACAGGGTGACGCCGGCTTCGAGGCAGATATCGACGAGGCGGCGGGCTTCGGCATCGTCGGAGGTGCCCCAGTGGCTGAACAGCGGACCGGAGCCGCCAAAGGTACCGGCGCCGAAACTGAGCGCCGGGATCTTCAGGCCGGAGGCGCCAAGAGTGCGATAGTCCATGATGTCGACTTTCAGTTGGAGGTGGCGAGCGGCGCGCTGCGGCGGAGCAGCAGGCTCAGCAGCAGCAGGGCCAGGGCGAGGAGCGGCAGCACGGCGCCGACCAGCGGCAGGGCGGTGAGCCCAAGCCCCTGCTCGAGGGCGCCGCCGCCGAGCCAGGCGCCCAGCGCGTTGCCGAGGTTGAAGGCGGCGATGTTGAGCGAAGACGCGAGGCTGGTGCCGGCGCCGCCGGCCTTTTCCAGCACCCAGAGCTGCAGCGGCGCCACGGTGGCAAAGCCTGCCGCCCCGAGGAGGCCAACCGCGATCACCGCGGTGACCGGGTTGGACAGGGCGAGGCTCATCGCCAGCATGACAAGGCCTAGGGCGGCGAGCGTGCCGAGGACACTCCAGAGCAGGTTCCGGTCGGCGAGCTTGCCGCCGAGGAGGTTGCCGACCACGAGTCCACCGCCGAACACCAGCAGGATCGGCGAGACCATGGCTTCCGGGAAGCCGCTGACCTCGGTGAGCACAGGGGCAGTGTAGGTGAAGACGGTGAATACGCCGCCGAAGCCGAGCACGGTGAGCAGCAGCCCGAACAGCACCGGCCCGCGCAGCATGGCGCGGAGGTCGGCGCGCCAGTCGTCCGCTTCCGGGGCGGCCTTGTCCCTCGGAACGAGAGTGGCGATCACCAGCATGGCGACGATGCCGATGGCTGCGACGGCCCAGAAGGTGGTGCGCCACGAGGTCAGCTGGCCGAGCCAGGTGCCGAAGGGCACGCCGAGGATATTGGCGACGGTGAGGCCGGTGAACATCACCGCGATTGCCGAGGCGCGGCGACCCGGGGCGACGAGGCTGGTGGCGACCACCGAGCCGACGCCGAAGAAAGTGCCATGGGCCAGCGAGGTGAGCACCCGCGCCGCCATCAGCATCCCGTAGCTCGGCGCGATGGCGCAGGCGATGTTGCCGAGGGTGAAGATGGCCATCAGCACCAGCAGGGTGGTCTTGCGCGGCCAGCGGGCAGTGAGCGAGGTGAGAAGCGGGGCGCCGACCACGACCCCGAGAGCGTAGCCGGAGATCAGCAGCCCCGCCGTCGCGACGCTGACGCCGAGATCGGCGCCGACCTCGAGCAGCAGGCCCATGATGACGAATTCGGTGACGCCGATGCCGAAGGCACCGGCAGTGAGCGCATAGAGAGCGAGTGGCATGATGCACCTGAGAACTGTTCAGGGCGCAGAAATGGACCTCGCGCGGACGATGAACTAGACTGCCTCAGGGAACAGCTTTTGTGAGTTGAGTTCACATGTCGCGCAGTGAGGTGAACCGCTTCGGCGAGATGGACGTGTTCGTGCGGGTGGTCGATATGGGCGGCTTCTCGGCGGCGGCGCGGACGCTGCGGATGACGCCCTCGGCGGTGAGCAAGCTGATGGCGCGGCTGGAAACCAGGCTTGGCACGCGACTGCTCAGCCGCTCGACCCGCACGCTGCAGCTGACGCCGGAAGGGACGGCGTTCTACGAGTCGAGCTTGCGAATCCTGGCCGACCTCGAAGAAGCGGAGCGCGGCGCCGGGGCCGCCGAACAGCCGGCCGGGCGGATCCGGCTCAACACCAGCGCCTCCTACGGCACCCATATCCTGACGCCGCTGCTGCCGGAGTTCCTGGCGCTTTACCCCGGCATCAGCCTCAACGTGGTGCAGACCGACGCGATAGTCGATCTCTATGCCGAGCGCACCGATGTGGCGGTGCGGGCCGGGCCGTTGAAGAACTCGAGTCTGATGGCACGCAAACTCGGAGCGACGCGGATGGTGATCGTGGCCTCACCGGGCTATCTGGCGCGGCATGGTACGCCGGCGAGCGCCACCCAGCTCGAGGCGCACAACCGGCTCAACTTCTGCTACCGGCGGACGGTCGAGGGCTGGCCGCTCAAGGAGGGGAACAAGCTGGTGACGGTGCCGGTGGCAGGAAACCTGCAAGCCAGCGACGGCGAGGCGCTGCGGCAGATGGCGGTGGCCGGCGTCGGCATCACCCGGCTCGCCGCCTTCACGGTGCGCGACGACCTCGCCGCGGGGCGGCTGGTGCCGGTGCTGGAGCAGCACAATCCCGGCGACCTTGAAGATTTCCACGCGGTGTTCAGCGGGCAGGGCGGCTACCTGCCGGCGCGCGTGCGGGTGCTGCTGGACTTTCTGGCGGAGCGGGGGCGGGTAGGGTGAGGGCGTGACGCTCGCCGCTATCGCAGCGCACGTCCCCTCTCCCCTCTGGGGACAGGGTCAGGGTGAGGGGTAGCCAAGCACACCGGCCGAGCAACTCCCCATAGCTTGTCTGACGTTGGTGCGCTTGGCGCCCCTCACCCCGCGAATGAGGCCGTTGGCCTCCTTCGCCGCCCTCTCCCCAAAGGGGCGAGGGGGCGATGTGGCGCCGCTGGTGACCTACCCCTGCGACCGCATCGCATGCCGACGCCGATGCAGCTCATGCATCCGCTCCTCCAGCGCCGGATCCGGACCATCGACCGGCAACCCCGGAGCGATGGCGTTGATCGGCAGCGCGCTGACCGGCGAGGGACTATCGCCCATGGCGGTGCGCCACTCGGTGAGTTGCGCCGACGAGGCGGCGTAGACGATGCGGCCCAGCCCGACCCAGGCATGGGCGGCGGCGCACATCGGGCAGTGTTCGCCCGAGGTATAGACGGTGGCGGCGGCGCGGTCGGCGGGGCTCAGGTTGGCGGAGGCCCATCTGGCGATATCGATCTCGGGGTGCCGCGTCGCATCGCCGGTCGATTCCCAGTTGTGCTCCTCGAACAGCACTTCACCGGAGGCGGAGACGAGGATCGAGCCGAACGGGTCGTTGTTGGTCGCAAGAGCCGCCTCGGCGAGCTCGGCGCAGCGCACCAGGTGCTTGTGGTCAGTCTCGTTCATCGGCTGTCCCTCCGATTCAGGTCTTCGGCCAATCCCGCCCGTCCGGATAGACGGCGGGACCCTTGAGCTCGAGCTTGTTGCCCCAGGGATCGAGCACATAGAACGAGTTGCCCATGCCGCGAGCCCCGCCATGCAGGGCTTCGCGCTCGATCCGCACATCATGCGCCGCGAGATGGGCGCGCATCGCGCCTTCATCGAAGGGCGACAGCGCGATGCAGACGTGGTCGACATTGCGGCCGCCCTTGACCGGCGGGATGGCGGCGGCAGCGCCCGGATGGGTGATGTCCCAGAGGACGATCAGCGCGGCGCCGCACCAGACCTGCTCCATGCCGAGCGTCGGATAGGAGTAGCCGGGCTGGCAGCCGAGCACATCAGCGTACCATTTGGTGGCCTTCGCCAGGTCGTCGACGATGAAGACGACGTGGTCGATGCCCACGAGCGAGAAGGGCGGGCGGAGATCCGTCATCGCTTGTTCCATCTGGCGCGGGCGTCGTCGTCTTCAGGCTTGGCCTCGACCCAGCGTTCCCCCTCGGGGGTCAACTCCTTCTTCCAGAAGGGGGCGTCGGTCTTCAGATAATCCATCAGGAAGGAGGCGCCGTCGAAGGCGGCCTGCCGGTGCGGCGCCAAGGTCATCACCTGGACGATCGGCTCGCCCACGGCGAGCCGGCCATGGCGGTGGATGACCGATGCCTTGATGAGCCCGAAGCGCACCACCGCCTCGGCAATGGCCTTCCCGATCTGCGCTTCGGCGAGCTCGGGATAGCTTTCGAGCGTCAGGGTGCTGACCGGATCGTCGGGGCGCGAGCGGACGAGACCGGTAAAGGTCACCGCGGCGCCGGCCCCGGCCGACGCGGCGAGAAAGGCGTTGGTTTCGGCGCCGGGATCGAAGGATGCCTCCTGCAGGCGGACCGACATCGGTCAGCCGCCGGTCATCGGCGGGAACAGGGCGATGACCTTGGCACCGCCGATGGGCGTCGAGTGCGGGACGATTTCGGTGTCGAGCGCCGCCTTGATCAGATTGGGCTTTTGCATCGCCAGGTCAGCGGCTTCGTCGCGATCCCTCAGCCATTGAATCAGGTCGCCGACAGTGACCACCTCGGGCGGAGGAGACACGTCTTCCTCACTGCGGTTGAGGCGTTCGCGCAGCCAGGCGAAATAGCGGATCTTCATAGTTCAGGTCCCGACAGGTGCGGCCAGGTGGAGCGCAGATACTCCCAGCCGGTCCAGACGGTGAGGCCGCCGGCGAGCCACAGGAAGACATGGCTGATGAAACCAAGGCCGAGCAGCATCGGTGCGGCGATGATCAACCCGAGCGCAACGAGCTGCACGGTGGTCTTCCACTTGGCGAGGAAGGTGACCGGCACGCTGATCGAGCGGTTGCCCAGATACTCGCGCAGGCCCGAAACGAAGATCTCGCGCAGCATGATCGCGATGGCCGGGATCAGGTCCCAGCCGTTCAGGTCGCGGGTCCAGGCGAAGGTGATGAGCAGCGCGCCGACCAGCAGCTTGTCGGCAATCGGATCGAGCATCTTGCCGAGCGCCGAGTTGAGATTCATCCGCCGGGCGAGAAAACCGTCGAGCCAGTCGGTGACGGCGGCCGCGATATAGAGCAGCAGCGCGATCCAGCGCAGCCATTCCCAGTCGGATACCAGGAACAGGCAGATCACCGGAATCGCCAGGATGCGGCCGATGGTCAGCTGGTTGGGAAGTGTCATCAATTGCGGCGGGATTTGCATGCCGGAAGAAGACGCTATCGCCGTGGCGCGGTCAAGGCAGCGTGGGGCAGAGGGTTGAACGTTGGTTGCGTGCGGTCGCACGGAACCCACTTGCCCGTTGCGGGTTGCCCTCTCTCACCCATGGAGGATGACATGCGCGGACTTCACAAACCAAGCGAGCGGCCGACGGCGCCGGCCTTCCGCGACAAGCAGAAGCCGGGGCCCAGCGAGGCGGACCACCAGGTGCGGCCGGCCGGCCCCGACGGCATGCGACAGAAGCCGAAGCGGGAATGGACCCCGGAAGACGAGGCGGCCGACGAGTCGTTCCCCGCCAGCGATCCGCCGGCGGCAAACAGGTTCGATTGAAGCGAACCCCTGCAGCCAGCTCCCTCCCGACGGCGGAACGCTGGCTGCAGGGTCTATTTTTCAGGCCACCAGTTGGCCGGTTACCCGCCGACGCTCTTCCACCGCCTCGGCTAGCTTTTCCAGCACTTCGACGGTCGAGTCCCAGTCGATGCAGCCGTCGGTGATCGACTGGCCGTAGACCAGTTCCTTGCCCGGCATGAGATCCTGGCGACCGGCCACGAGGTTGGATTCGGCCATCACGCCGATGATCCGCATGTCGCCGGCGGCGATCTGGGCGCCGACTTCGGCCAGCACCAGCGGCTGGTTCTCGGGCTTCTTGGACGAGTTGGCGTGGCTGGCGTCGATCATCACGGCCGGACGGATGCCGGACTTCTCTGCCTCCTTACAGGCGGCATCGACGCTCTGCGCGTCGTAGTTGGTCGCCTTGCTGCCACCGCGCAGGATGATGTGGCAATCGTCATTGCCGGTGGTTGCCGCGATGGCGGAGTGGCCGGATTTGGTCACGGCCAGGAAATGGTGCGGCTGGCTCGCCGATTTCACTGCGTCCAGCGCGATGCGGACATTGCCGTCGGTGCCGTTCTTGAAGCCGACCGGGCAGCTCAGCCCGGAGGCGAGCTCGCGATGCACCTGGCTCTCGGTGGTGCGCGCGCCGATGGCGCCCCATGACACCAGGTCGGCGAAATACTGGGGCGTGGTCATGTCGAGGAATTCGGAACCGGCGGGCAGGCCGAGATTGTTGATCTCGAGCAGCAGCGAACGGGCGAGCCGCAGCCCGTTGTCGATGTCGAAGCTGCCATCGAGGTTGGGATCGTTGATCAGGCCCTTCCAGCCGACGGTGGTTCGGGGCTTCTCGAAATAGACGCGCATGACGATCTCGAGGCTGCCGGCAAGGCGCTCCCGGACCGAGGCGAGGCGGCGGGCATAGTCGAGCGCCGCCTTCGGATCGTGGATGGAGCAGGGGCCGACCACGACGGCAAGACGATCGTCGCTGCCATGCAGGATATTGTGCAGCGCGTGGCGCGAGCTGATCACGGTGCGGGTCGCCGCATCAGTGCGCGGGAACTCGCGGATCACCTCTTCGGGGGTTCGGAGTTCGCGGATCTGTTTGATGCGCAGGTCGTCGGTGGATTTCAGCATTTTCGTCGGTTCCTCTGTTCTAGGCACCGGCGACAAAAAAGCCGCCAGGTGATCTGGCGGCTTTTTGGGTATTTTCGGTTTGGTGTTTTACGTCAAACGCGCCCCTTCGGCTGCCAGCGGCTTCCGGTGGTAAAATACCAATACGAATAGGCGGCGCGAAGGTTCATGGGCGGGTTTGTAGCCGAGCTTTGCCGACTTGTCACGGGGCTTGCTTCATCCGTTCGTCGAATACTCTTTGGAGCGTCGACCGATGACGGGAGGATGCCCTCCGGTATCCTTGGCGCCGTTTTGCTATGAGCACCGGCGCCACCTCCCCCTTGACGGGGGGGCACGCGAAGCTTGGGAGCGTCTGCGACCTAGCGCAGCTCGGAGGGGGTGTGCAGCGAGCTCGGCACGTCTAGCCCGCCCGAGACCTCAATCTACATCGAGTTTGCCGCGCACCCCACCCCATCCCTCCCCGTCACGGGCAGGGCGTCCGGCCGGTGGCCCTTGCTTGATCCAGCCGAACGGTCAATGACCATCTCCCCTTTGACGGGGGAGGCAAGCGGAGTGCGCGAGCTCCGCTCCAGCGAAATACGCGTCAGCGAACTACTCCTCGCCATCCCTCGCGGCTGCCGTCTTGATGGCGGCGAAGACGCGCAGGGCGGCCTCGAAGTCATGGGGATCGAGCCCGGCGAACACCTGGCGGCGGAGCGCCATCACGTCTTCGTTCACCTCGGCAACGACCTCGCGGCCGCGCACGGTGAGCGACACGACATTGGCGCGGCGGTCGGTGGGATCGGGCTCGCGGGTGACGAGGCCTGAGGCCTGCAGTTCGTCGATAAGGCGCACCAGCGAGGCGCCTTCGATGCCGATGGCGTCGGCGAGCGTGTTCTGGCGCACGTTCTCGCCCAGCCGGTCGATCCAGATGAGCGGCGCCGAGGCGGCTTCCGACACGCCGTGCTTGGCGGCCACGGCCCGCGCCATCTTCCGCCACAGCCGGCCGGTGAGGAGCAGGTCCCGCGTCAGATCGCGCATCAGGTGTGCAGGATCGCTAGTTGCCATTAGTTAGTATCCTAATTATACGAAGCCAAATTGTATAGCTCCGGTGTCGGCCTGCGCCGCCGGGGCAGGGCCCCGAGGACGCAACGAATGAGTTCGCAACCGAACAACCACAAATGGATGGTGCTGAGCAACACCACGCTGGGGATGCTCGCCGCCACGATCAACGCTTCGATCGTCTTGATCAGCCTGCCGGCGATCTTCCGCGGCATCGGCCTGAAGCCGCTCGACCCCGGCAACACCAACGTCCTGCTCTGGACCATCATGGGCTACATGGTGGTGACTTCGGTGCTGGTGGTGACCTTCGGCAAGCTCGGAGACATGTTCGGGCGGGCCAAGGTGTACAACCTGGGCTTTCTCATCTTCACGCTCGCCTCGATCGCCTTGAGCTTCATGCCGACCGGCGACGGCGCGGCCTATTACCTCGTCGGGCTCAGGATCGTGCAGGGCATCGGCGGGGCGATGCTGACCTCCACCGCCACGGCCATCCTGATCGACGTATTCCCGACCCGGCAGCGCGGGCTGGCGCTCGGCATCAACACCATGGCGGCGATCGCAGGGCAGTTCATCGGGCTGATCCTCGGTGGTCTGCTCGCCGATATCGACTGGCGCTGGATCTTCTGGATCAACGTCCCCATCGGGCTGGTGGGCACCATCTGGGCCTATGTCAGCATGAAGGACTATGTGCCGACCCGGCATTCGAAGATCGACTGGTGGGGCAACATCACCTTCGCGGTCGGCCTGGTGCTGTTGCTGATCGGCGTCAATGACGGCATCCAGCCCTACCATAACGACCTGATGGCCTGGGGCAGCCCGCAGGTGCTGGCAGAGCTCGGACTGGGGCTGGTGTTCCTGGCGTTCTTTTTCTTCATCGAAACCAGGGCGAAGCCGCCGATGATCGATCTGAAGCTGTTCCGCATCAAGCCGTTCTTTGCCGGCATCTCGGCCAACCTGATGACCTCGATCGGGCGCGGCGGGCTGCAGTTCATGCTGATCATCTGGCTGCAGGGCATCTGGCTGCCGCTGCATGGCTACAGCTTCGAATCGACGCCGCTCTGGGCCGGCATCTTCATGGTGCCGCTGACGCTGGGCGTGCTGATCGCCGGGCCGGTGGCCGGCATGCTGGCGGATCGGTTCGGACAACGTGCCTTCGCCAGCCTCGGCATGCTGCTGGGCGCCGCGACCTTTCTCGGGCTGATGCTGCTCAACGCCGACTTCGACTACCCGATCTTCGCGACGCTGCTGTTTTTGAACGGCGTCGCCTCAGGGCTGTTCTCGGCACCCAACGCCACGCAGACGATGAATGCCGTGCCGGCCGCCGAACGCGGGCAGGCGGCGGGCATCCGCGCCACGGCGATGAATGCCGGACAGGTGCTGTCGATCGGCATCTTCTTCACCCTGATGATTGTCGGGCTGTCGCTGAGCCTGCCGCAGAGCATGCAGAGCAATCTCGTGGCCGAAGGCCCGAGCGCCGACATCGCGGCGCAGGTCGCCGCGGCGCCGCCGGTGGCGAGCCTGTTCGCGGCGTTCCTCGGCTACAACCCGATGGGCGAGTTGATCCCGGCGGGGGCGCTGCATGCGCTGAGCGCGGCGCAGCAGGCGGTGATCACCGGCAAGGAGTTCTTCCCGCACCTCCTGGCGGCGCCGTTCATGGTGGGAATCAAGATCGCCTTCACCATCTCGCTGATGCTCTACCTTCTTGCGGCGCTGGCCTCGTGGCTGGGCGGCTCGGCCGGCGGCAAGGCGCCGGAGCGGATGGTTGATGCGGTCGAGCAGGCAGCCTGAGGCAGCTCCCCTTAGGAGTGAGGGCAATCGCATATAGCTTTGGAGGGCACCTCTTACCTTCTCCCCTTGTGGGAGAAGGTGCCCGAAGGGCGGATGAGGGGTCCGCGCAACGAAGTGTAGCGCGACCCGAGCGTAGCGAGGGGCGATTGAGTATGCGGAGAGAACCCCTCATCCGGCCTTCGGCCACCTTCTTCTCCCACAAGGGGAGAAGGCACTCCAACTACTGTCGGTGCTTCATGTGCGATTGCCCTGCCTCAATGGCGAGGGGAGCTCGAGGCCGGTAGCCTGTTAGCGCGATTCCGCCAGCGACCGAGGCCATCTCGCTGTTGGGGCGGCACCAAGGGTTAGCCGCAAGTTCGCCGCGACCTTGCCGCGGATATGAATGCATTATGAACGAAAACGCATGGCTCGCGCTGCGGTGCGGCTCGCTGGCGCTGTAATTCTGAACGAAAACCCAACGCGGACGCGCGGAGCATGCATCTGGTGCATAGCTCGGGTGCGCAATACCCTACTGGTTGGGTCGGGTTGACAGCTCTATATCAGCGTCATCAAACAGAAGGGGAAACCAAATGAACATCCGCCAGAAACTCTCGCAGTTCGCCGCCTACAACCGCACCGTCCGTGAGCTCTCGCAGCTGAGCAACACCCAGCTTCGCGACCTCGGCATCACCCGCGACGACATCAAGTCGGTCGCCCGTACTGCGGTCAACTAAGCAGCTTACTCAGCGATGAGATGAACGAAGGCGCCCGGTGGGCGCCTTTTGTTTTTGGGGCGCAAGGTTCTGCTTCCCGCCGCATCGATTGATATTTCCGCCAGCGAAAGCTCGGCTGTGGCCGCAGCTTCACCGGCGTTGCTGGTCCCCCACTACTCGGGAGGACCAGCCGACGGCAGTGTCTAGGCGGCCTTGGCGTAGGGGCGGGTGTCGATGACCTGGCCGGTGGCGGTGCCTTCGATGGCTTCGAGGTAGCCCTTGGCGGTATCCTCGGGGGTCATGCGGGCAACCTTGTCGCCGTTCCACTCGGGTGCGCCGACCAGCGGCGGACTCACCAGGTTGATGCGGATACCGCGCGGCAGTTCGATCGCCGCGGCACGAGTGAAGCCCTCGAGGCCGGCATTGACCGTGGCGATGGCGGCGACATTGGGGACCGGTTCACGCGCCCACCAGCCGGCGGTGAGGGTGATCGAGCCATTGTCGCGCAGATGGGCCGGCGCGAGGCGGGCGAGGTTGATCTGGCCCATCAGCTTGTAGTCGAAGCTCATCTGGAAATCGGCCGGCGTCAGGTCGGCGAGCGGCTTGTAAGCGGCGCCGCCGGCGGCGCTGACGATGGCGTCGACCGGGCCGACGGCCTTGAGCAGCGCTTCAAGACTGGCCGTGTCCTGGAGGTCGGCCTTGTGCGTGCCGTTGCGCGAGGCGGAAATCACCTCGTGGCGGGGCGACAGGGCGGCGACGACGGCCTTGCCGATGGTGCCGGTGGCACCAATGACGATGATCTTCATAGCAATGTCCTTGAGGGTAATCGGGGTGGAGATCGTTCCCTCCGCCACCCCTTGGGTGGTCGACGCGAGGGGAGGATCAGAGAGAAACGCGGCTAACTCCCGTTGAAATGGTCGTAGATCTGCTGCGCCAGCTGGGTCGACACGCCCGGCACGGAGGCGAGGTCCGCCAGCGCCGCCCGGCCAACTGCCTTTGCCGAGCCAAAGCGTTGCAGCAACGCACGTTTTCGTGTCGGCCCGATGCCGTCGATCTCGTCGAGCGGGTTCCGGATCACGTCCTTCCGGCGCTTGGCGCGATGCGTGCCGATGGCGAAGCGGTGGGCTTCGTCGCGCAGCCGCTGCACGTAGTAGAGGACCGGGTCGCGGTGCGGCAGCATGAAGGCCTCGCGGCCCTCCATGAAGAATTTCTCGCGGCCGGCATCGCGCTCTTCGCCCTTGGCGATGCCGATGAAGATCACTTCCTTGGGCAGGTTCAGCTGGGCGATGACCTCGCGCACCGCATTGAGCTGCCCGGCGCCGCCGTCGATGAACACCACGTCGGGCCAGTCCGGCATGCCGGTATTCTCGTCCTCGGCTTCCGGGGTGCTCTCATTGGCGAGGCGGGTGAAGCGGCGGGTCAGCACTTCGCGCATCATGCCGAAATCGTCACCCGGGGTGATGTCGGTCGAGCGGATGTTGAAGGTGCGGTAGTATTTCTTGTTCAAGCCCTCTTCGCCGGCGACGATCATGGCGCCGACCGCGTTGGTGCCGGAGATATGCGAGTTGTCGTAGACCTCGATGCGGCGCGGCGGCTCGTCGAGCCCGAACAGGGTGGCGACGCCCTCGAGCAGGGTCTTCTGCGTGGCGCCTTCCGCCAGCTGGCGGCCCAGCGCCTCGCGCGCATTGTTGAGCGCGTGCTGCACCAGATCCTTCTTCTCGCCGCGCTGTGGCGTCTGGATCGACACCTTGTGCCCGGCGCGGGCGGACAGCGCCTCTTCCATCAGCTCCTTCTCGCTGAGCTCGTGCGAGAGCAGGATCTGCCGCGGCGGCGTGCGATCCTCATAGAACTGGCTGATGAAGGCCTCGAGCACTTCGGCATCGCTCAGCGACGCGTCGGCGCGTGGCCGGAAAGCGTGGTTGCCCCAGTTCTGGTAGGCCCGGAAGAAGAACACCTGCACGCAGAACTGCCCGGCCTCATGGCCGATGGCGAAGACGTCGGCTTCTTCAACGGTCTTGGCGGCGACATCGCCCTGCGACTGCACCAGGGCGAGGGCGCTCAGGCGGTCGCGCAGCAGCGCGGCGCGCTCGAAATCGAGGTTCTCGGCGGCGACATTCATGTCGGCGGCGAGGTGATCCTGCACCGATTTCGACTTGCCCGAGAGGAACTGGCGGGCTTCCTCGACCAGCTCGTTATAGTCGGTGATCGAAATCTCCCCGGTGCAGGGAGCCGAGCAGCGCTTGATCTGGTGCAGCATGCAGGGCCGGGTGCGGGCCTTGTAGAAACTGTCCGAACAGGTGCGGAGCAGGAAGGCGCGCTGCAGCGCGGTGATGGTGCGCTTGACTGCCAGGGCCGAGGCGAAGGGGCCGAAATAGTGGCCCTTGATGCGCCGCGTGCCGCGATGCTTCTTCAGCTCGGCGGCTTCGTGCTCGGTGGCGATCAGGATGTAGGGGAAGCTCTTGTCGTCGCGCAGCAGCACGTTGAAGCGCGGCTTCAGGCGCTTGATCAGGTTGGCTTCGAGCAGCAGCGCTTCGGCTTCCGTCTCGGTGCGCACGAACTCCATGTTGCGCGTCGCTTCGATCATCCGGCGGATGCGGATATCGAGGCCTTCGGGACGGGTATAGTTGGTGACGCGCGCCTTGAGGTTGCGCGCCTTGCCGACATAGACCACCTCGCCGGCCTCGTCGAACATGCGATAGACGCCGGGCGAAGTGGGCAGGGTCTTGACAAAGGCCCTGATGACCTCGGCGCCCGAGATCTGAGAACCTGAGATATGAGGCGTGTCGCTCATCTGCGCCTCGGGGTAGGGCCGCGGCGGGCGGGCCATTCGATATGCTCGCCGCCGTCGAGGACGATCATCTGGCCGGTCATCGCGTCGAGGCCGAGAATGGCGACGACACCATCGGCAATGCCATCGGCATCGGCGCTGCGGCCGAGCGGCAGCTCGAGGAGGCGGCGGGCATGCGCCTCGGCTGAAACATGCGGCGGCGGCACGGTCGGGCCGGGGCCGATGGCGTTGACGCGGATGCGCGGCGCCAGCGATTGCGCCAGGGTGCGCGTCATGGTCCACAGCACGGACTTGCTGAGGGTGTAGCTGAAATAGGCCGGCGACAGGTCGAGCACGCGCTCGTCGATGATGTTGACGATATTGCCTCTGGCAACGGCCGGCAGCTGCGCGGCCAAATCACGGGCGAGGAAAGCCGGCGCTTCGGCATGCACCGCGAAATGCGCGTCCCACAGCGTCTCGTCGAGATCGGCGACGGCATCGCGCTCGAACAGCGAGGCATTGTTGACGAGCAGGGTCAGCGGGCCGAACGGCTTTGCAGCCTCGGCGATGAGCCGGGCGCGCTGCGGGCGGTCCGCGAGGTCGGCGGCAACGGTCGCGGCCATGCCGCCGGCGGCGCCGATTTCGGCCGCCAGGGCTTCGGCCTTCTCGGCCGAGGCGCGGTAGTGAATGACCACGGCCCAGCCCTCGCCGGCGAGCCGGCGGGCAATGGCGGCGCCGACGCGGTCGGCAGCGCCGGTGATGAGGGCGACACGGCTGGAATCGGCCGGGAGATGTTCGGGTGCGGATGTCATGAGTCGAGGCGGAAGATAGGGCTTCGCGCTTGGGGGTTCAATTGACGGCGCCGTGTGCCGCGCGCGTCAAGTTTTGCGCTGCCCGATGCAGCGCTTTTCAAGCAGAAGCGCGGTTCGTCTATCGGCAATTATTGCCGGTTGTCCGGGTTTCCCCCGCTGCTTCAAGTACGTGCAAGCTTCGGACTACCGACTCTCTGCAATCGGGCGTAACGTCGCAGTTGCGAGCTGGGGGCCACTCGGCTTCCCACAAGCTGGATCTGAGGAGCGTCCAATGGAAGCAATTATTCCGATTCTGGTTCAACTGATTGGCGGCGGCGTCGGGGGCAACGGCATCGCGGCCGTCCTCAAGCAGGTCAATCTCGGTCCGGTGGGCAACACCATCGCCGGGGCCATCGGCGGCTGGCTGGGCACCTGGCTGGCCAGCATGATCCCGGGCCTCTCCGGGCTGGTCGGCAGTGCCGCGGCGGCAGCCGGCACGGCGGGTGGCCTCGATATCGGCGCACTCGCCGGGCAGGGCCTGACCGGCCTCGTCGGCGGTGGCCTCTTGACCACCATCGCCGGCCTGATCAAGAACGCTACGGTAAAGAGCAGCTGATCGACGCCTGCGCAGGTCGGGTTTTGACGAACGCGACCTGGTTTCGTTAGTTGCCCCGGGCGGCTTGCCCGGGGCGTTCGACTTTCCAGAGTATGTCCATGACCGAGCCCCAGACCGGGCAACCTCGCCGCCGGGCCGACAACGTTGCGCTCGGCATCGGTCTCACCCTCCTTGCCATCGTGATCTTCGGCATCCAGGACGCGGTTTCGAAATCGCTGGTGCAGACGCACTCGCCATTCCAGATCGCCATGCTGCGCTTCTGGGCCTTCGCCGCGTTCTCGCTGGTGCTGGTGAGCCGGCAGGGGCCGCTGAAGCAGGCGTTCCGCTCGCGCTATCCGTGGCTGCAAGGGCTCAGGGCGATCCTGCTGGTGGTCGATATCTGGTTCTTCGCCATGGCGCTGAAGACCGTGCCGCTGGCCGAGCTGCAGGCGGTGGTGCTGGTCTATCCGCTGATGGCGACGCTGGTAGCGATCCCGATCCTCGGCGAAAAGGTCGGATTGTTCCGCCTGGTGGCAGTGTTCGTCGGCTTCTGCGGGGCGCTGGTGATCGTCCGGCCGGGCGGCCTGCCGATCGATGGCGGCGTGATCTTCGCCATCCTTTCGGCGGCGAGCTACGCCCTCTACATCGCGCTGACCCGCAAAGTGTCGAGCGCGGATTCGACGGCCACCAGCATGGTCTATGTCGGGGTCGGCGGGCTGCTGCTGACCACCGTGACGGGGGTGTTTTTCTGGCAACCGATGGATCTTGGCGCCATGCTGCAGATCGGGCTGGTGATGGTCACCTCGACCGCCTCGCATGGGCTGATGATGGTAGCGCTGTCGCGCGCGCCGGCCAGCACGCTGCAGCCCTTCAACTATTTCGCGCTGCCCTGGGGGATTTTCCTCAGCTACCAGTTCTTCGGCCACCTGATCGACCCGGTGGCGCTGATCGGCGGCGGCATCATCGTCGGCGCCGGCCTCGTGGTGATGGCGCGCGAACGCCAGCTGAGCCGGGCCGGCCGCCGGGAGGCGGCGACCGCCGCAGAGGAAGAGACGCTGCCGCATTGAGGGGGCTGCAGTCGGCAATCGGCAGTCGGCAGTCGGCAGTCGAAGTAGAAAGAGACATTTGCTTCGACTGCCGACTGCCGACTGCCGACTGCCGCTTCCCTTGAATCCCCGCCCCATCAGGGACATCTCATGAGCAACGGGTGCTGACGCCTGAGAAAGGGACAAGCCGATGGTCGTGCTGCTGGAAATTGCGCTGGTGCTGGGGCTCGTCGGCCTGGTCGGCAGTTACTTCTTCCGCGGGCGGCGCGATGCCGAGCGGCAGGAAGTGATCGAGCGGCGGGTCGAGGCCTATATGCAGACGATCCGGCGCGAGGGCGGCACCGAGCTGGCCGCCATGGGCGATCTCGAGCTCAGGGACCTGCTGCTGTCGAGCGCCCGCAACCTGCGGGTGCAGGCCGAGCGGCGCTGGTACATCCTGATCGGCGGCGCCGCCGCCGCGGTGCTGGCGGCGATCGCCATCGGTACGGCCGAGGGCACGCGCGGCTTCGGCATCGTGCTGCTGGTGGCGGCGCTGGCCCTCTACGGCATCAACGAGTTCATGGGCCGCCGCATGCGCGAGCCGCTGGTGGCGCGCGGCATCGACGTCGAGCGGTTGCGGGTGGAGTAGGGGACTACCGGCGGTGCCACAGCGCCCCCTCGCCCCTCTGGGGAGAGGGTGGCGGATGAGGCCGAAGGCCTCATTCGCGGGGTGAGGGGCGCCAAGCGCGTGGAACTCACGGTCTGAGGCGGGCTGCCACGATAAGACGATTGCGCACGCGGTGTGCACGATACGACGATTGCGCACGCGGTGTGCTTGGCCACCCCTCACCCTGACCCTCTCCCCAGAGGGGCGAGGGGACGCATGAGGCGCTGTCAGTGGCCTAAAGCCGCCGCATCTTGCCCACCATGAACACCACTGCGCCGGCAAGCACCAGCAGCACCGGGGCGATCACCATGATGGACAGGAGCGTGCCGTCGAGATGGATGCTGCCGTTCTTCTGCAGCTCGGAAAGCCCGAAGCGCTCGATGAAGAAGATGCCGAGCCCCACGCTGGCGAGCGTGGAAGCGAGCTTCACGTAAGGCTTCATCTGCTGTGCGGCCATGAGGCATCCGGGCGCTGTGGGAGACCTGAACTTCGTCGCGCATTCGAAGGCGGAAAAGCCTGCGACTTTTCCTGAAAGCGCTCCTTTAGATAGGCCTCGTCACAGCACCCGGCAAGTCGATCAGTTGCTGAAGCAGAACGACACGTTGGGACGGCCGAAGCACGCCTGGCTGCGGTAGAACGGATAGGGATAGCGGTACCGGTAGCGCGGGCGCTCCAGGTAGAAGCCGTCATCGTAGTAGTCGTCATAGCGATCGTAACGGTCGTAGCGACCGCGATCGTAGGATCGGCCGGAATCCAGGTAGTTGGCGTTGACCCAGCCATCCGGGCCACGCTGCTGGATCAGGCACCAGGCACCGCGGCAATAATCGATCTCGACGCGCTGGCCGGGGCGCAGTACGCCGACTACGGCATAGCTGGTGCCGGCGCCGGCACGGACGTTGACGGTGGAATTGGCATAGGCAGTGGCGGCGCTGGCGGCGCCGATGCCGGCGGTCAGGAGGGCGACGGCGCCGGCAAAGCCGAGTACGAAACGGCGAAGCGACATGATGGGGGCTCCTTTCAGGAGGTAAACTTGTCGGCAGTGTTCCCCAAACGCGGCCAAACTGCTCCGGGTTTCCTGAACCGAAACTGAACGGTGGCGCTTCGGGCGCTGCTGCCGACCTAAACGCTGCGACCGCGCGATGGGTTCATCGGCGGCGCCCCTCAGCGGCGCGGGCAGGCCTGGGCGTAGTCGCCCCTGATGCAGATGATGTCGCCGTAGAAATCATAAGTCCGGTAGCGCTGGTGTGGCCGCTCCAGAAAAGCGTAGTCGTCGTAGAACCGCTCGCCGCCATAATAGCCGCCGGCATAGCTGCCGCTGTCGTGCGGGACGTTGCGGACGAAGCCGTGTTTCCGATAGTGGCGCGGCGTGGTCAGGTAGTTGGCGTCGACCCAGCCGTCGGGCCCCGCCTGGCGGACCAGGCACCAGGGGCCGCGGCAGTGGTCGATCCTGACTCGCTCGCCCGGCGCGAGCACCGCCACGACAGGATAGCTGCCGCCCGGACCGGCGCGGACATTGACGAAACCCGAGGCGACGGTCCCCCCGGCCAAGGCCGGCGCAGCGGCGAGACCGGCGGTCAGCAGGCCGAGGGCACAAAGCAGAAGGCGGACAGGCGACATGATCGGCACTCTTGTTTCCCAAGCAGCACAGCTAACGCGGAACGGGCCGGAACGCTGCGCGGTGGGCGCTGGCGCTGTTAACGGCGGGTAAATGAGAAACGCTCCCGGGGGAGGGCCCGGGAGCGTTTCGAGGATGGGGCTGAGTTGCCCGGAGCGTTTCGCCTGCTGCCGGATCGTTTCACCGCTGCGCAGTGAAGCCGACCGGGGAGCCGGATCGTTTCACCGCTGCGCAGTGAAGCCGACCGGGGAGCGTTTCGCCTGCGGCGAAGCCGCCCCTGAGTTAGTAGCTGGTGCCGAGGCAGAACTGGGCGTTCTTGCCGTCGACGCAGAAGCTGCTGCCGAAGCCGATGCCGGGCTTGGACGGGTAGACCGGGTAGGACGGGCCGTCGTCGTAATAGTCGAAATCCAGCACGCCGGCCTTCACCCAGCCGTCGGGGCCGGGGATCTGCACCTTGTACCAGTTGTTCCACTGGCCGATGACCTTGACCTTGTCGCCCTCGTAGACGGTGTTGATGGGCTGCGAGCCGTTGCTGTGGTTCTTGCGCACATTGGCGTCCTGGTCGACATAGGCCCAGGTGGCGGCCATCGAGGCGCCGGCGGTGGCGAGAACGATAGCGGTGGCGAGCGCCGCAGTCTTGATGCTGGTGATGAACATGATCGGGTCCTTCTGTGGAGTCGTTTGCGTGAGTGCCGGGTGGCATCACTGCCTTGTCATGAGATGTAGCAGGCCCAATCTGAACGCAGGCTGAAAGCCCCGTAAATCTGGGATAAACCGTGAAATTGAAAACGCCTCCGGGAGGGAGGTCCCGGAGGCGCGATGGTGGGAGTTCTGTCGACTGGGGGCAACTGCCGGATCGTTTCGCCGTTCCGGCGAAGCCGACCGGGGGGCCGGAGCGTTTCGCCGCTTGCGCGACGAAGCCGCCCGGGGCCGCCATCGGGATCGTTTCGCCTTCGGCGAAGCCGACCCTAGTAACCGCCGCTCAGGCAGAACGAGGCGCTCTGGCCGTTGATGCAGAACGAGCCGCCATAGCCATAGCCGTAGCCGGGGAACGGGCCCGGGAACTGCGGCCCGAAGCTCAGCACATTGCCCTTCACCCAGCCATCGGGGCCCGGGATCTGCAGCTTGTACCAGTTGTTCCACTGGCCGATGACCTTGACCTTCTGGCCGGCCTGGACCCAGTTGACGCTGGCCGAGTTCTGCTTGTGGAACTGCTTCACCTTGGCGTTGTTGTCGACCCAGGCATACTGGGCCGCCATCGAGGCGCCGGCAGTGGCGACGACGACGAGAGTGGCGAGAGCGGCGGTCTTGAGAGCACGGAAAGACATTTTCGGTTTCCTTCGTTTCAGGGTTGGCACGTGTGCCTTGACCGTGAAGTTAGAAGGACGTGCCTGAACTGAAGCTGAAACCGTTGTTAAGGTAGAATGATTCGCGCCCGGCGCGACATCCGTTCATCTTTGTGGCGGAGCCGCCCGAGGACTTACCAGCAGAACATGCTGGTGTGATCGTCATCGTCGCAGGTGCGGATCGGGTCGAGCGGATCGAAACCTTCGAACTTGTAGGGCGTCACCTCGAGCTTGGCGCCAGAGCCGACGAGATAGGAGCCACGCACCCAGCCGGCCGGCCGGCCCTTGGCATTGAGGAACAGGCACCAGTTGGAGTTGCGCGTGCAGCGCTGCAGGCGCACTTCGGCGCCCTTGGGCAGCGTGCCGATGGTCTGGTAGCCGGCGCCGGGGCCGCTGCGCACCGGGATATCGGCCGAGGCCCGCGCCGTACCGCGCGACGCGGCCTCGGCAGGCAGCGCCACGAGGCTGGCGGCGACGAGAGTTACGGCGAGAAGGGCAGTGCGCATCGACGGACTCCGGGCGTGTTGTTGTTCTTGCTGCCACGCAGCAACGCCGCAAAAGCGGGCAAAATCGGGGCGGGGCGCAAGGGCTTGCAGTCGGCGCACCCTCTCCCGCCTGCGGGGGAGGGGGGACCACGCGAAAGCGTGGTGGGACGGGGGAGCCCACGCGCTAATCGCGGGCTGACGCCCCCGTTGTTGCAGTCGGCAATGCCCCACGTGTCAATCGTGTGTGGCTGTGGAGAGGCCCGATCGTGGGGCTCCCCCCACCCACCGGCCCTTCGGCCGGTCCCCCCTCCCCCGTAAACGGGAGAGGGACGCCGACTGCGGGTTCCTCAGCCCAACCGCACTGCGCCGTGATCGCCCACGGCGGGTTTGGCACCGGTGACGGCGGCGGTGAGCATGATGGCGGTGGCGACCAGCTGGTTGGGGCCTTCCCAGATCTCGGCATTCTCCGGCGTCACCGTCAGCAGGCGGATTTCCGGGTCGTCGGCGCTGTCCCACCAGGCCTTGGCGAACGGCGTCCACAGCTCCTTGATGCGGGCGCGATCGTTGCTGACCACGGCCTGGCCGGTGATGGTGACATAGTCGTGCGAGCCGTGGTCGGCGAAAGCCAGCGTCACGGTGGGGAACTTCTCCACCTGCTGCACCAGCGTCAGCGCCGGCGCGCCGGTGGCCTCGGCCAGCGTGGTGCCGCCATGCGCGCCGATCAGGAACTGGATGGCGTCGGCGTCGCGATCGACAGTGGCCGAGAGCGGCCGGATGCGCTGCTGCTCGCCATCCCACGAGGTGAGAAGGGCAATGCGGATCTTCTCCGCCAGGTGCCACGCCTTGTCGGCGAGTTCGGCGGGCGTCAGGCGGTGTTCTTCGTTGGCCATGGTCGGCTCCTGTCGTTGCGGTGGGTGGGCAACGGACGAAGCGGGGCGAGGGTTGCCGGTTGGCGGCGAAGTGATCAGTAGCGGATCGGGCGCCGCCGCTTGATCTCGGCGATGCGCTCGGCATCGGCCTCGGCGCTGAGATAGCGGCCGCGCTCGAGGATTTCGAGCGTGTACTCGCGATAGGTCAAACCCATCGCCTCGGCGCGCCGGGCCCGCATCACCGCGATATCGTAGGGCACGTCGTTGAAGGCCTTCTCGCTCGCCGCCTTCCACTCGAAATAGTTGCCGATGCCGTTGTCGCCCCAGGGGCGCGGGGAATCGTCGAGCGGCGGGCCGCCATTGGAGAGCGGCGCGGCGGGAGCTTCGGTTTCGTCGATGGCCTGGCGTTTGAGCATGCCGGCATGTTCCGGCAGGCCGGCCGCAAGATCAAGGCAGCCGGCGTTATGGCAGCCATCAACGCCACGGATGGATCAGGCGCGGGTTTCGGCTCCGGTGACGGCGCCGAACAGCCGTTCGAGCAGGCCATGCTCGCGGTTGCCGTTGGCTTCCTTGCGCAGTTGCACCAGCAGCGCGCTGGTGGCATCGAGCCGCTGGCAGGCGAGGGTGGCTACATGCAGCGCGGCGATGGGGCTTTGCTCGAGCCAGCGGATGCCATCCTCGATATGGCGCACCTCGACCGGGGTGAGGGCGGTGACCGTCGCCGAATGGTCGGTGCCGAGCAGCACGCTCATCTCGCCCACCAGGGTGCCGGGCTCGGTGATGCGGGCGATCTCGATGCCGTCGCGCTCCACCACCAGGCGGCCCGACACCAGCACATAGAGCTCCCCGAGCGCCTCGCCCGTCTCGATCAGCGCTTCGCCGCGCGCGAGGCTGAGCGTCGGGTAGGCATTGGTGAGCGCCAAGAGGTTGGCCATGGTCGAAGAATCCCCCAGATTCGAGCCGGAGCCCCGCGCTCCGCCCGATCAGGATAGCGCGGTTGTGCGATACGGTCATGTCACGTTGGCGCGGGCAGCTTCACCTCTCCCTTTGGGGGAGAGGTCGGCGCGCAGCGCCGGGTGAGGGGGCCTTCCTCATTGCCAACGGCAAGGCATGCCGAACCGGTCTGCCGACAGCGCTGCGTTCCGTCCGACAGTGACTTTCCAGCAAATGCCAGTGGACTCCGCCAAAGCCTCATCACTAGAACAAATCGCGAACATATGCCGGAGCCGACCCATGCCCAGACACACCATTCCGCTCAACGGCCGCACCACGCGGCACCCGAAATTCACCCAGGACGAGGTGGAAGCGCTGCTGCAGAAGGGCTTTCGCTTCGCCATCTACCACCCCGCCGGCGACGAGTTCCGCCTCAGCCTGCCGCTGCAGACCATCGAGGACCGGACGCATGGCACGCTCACCATCGAGCAGGGGTGAGGCCTCAGTTGAGCCTTTCGGTCAGCGTCACGGCGATAGTCTCGCCGACGCGCTTGCCGAGCTGCTGGCGGAGCTCTGCGGCCACCGGCAGCTTGTGCGTGCCGTCGCCGAGCGCCATGAAGCTCGAGCGGAACGGCCGCCCCTCCATGGTGCCGGCGACCTTCACCAGGCCACGCGTGCCGAAGAAGGCGACGGAGTGCGGCCAGACCAGGTAGGTCCAGCCGCCTTTGGCGGGACTCTGGAGCAGGGTGGCCTCGAAGCTGGTGGGGAGGTTCGCTGCCATGATCGGCTCCTTTCGCTTGCCTGAGACCATGTCGGGCGAGGGGAGGCGATTTCGACAGGGGGGCAAAATTGAGCTGCGCCGGTGCAAACGGTCGGTCATGTTGCCAAGCTACGATCTTGCCCACCCACCGGCTGTCATCCCAGCGAAAGCTGGGACCCATCTCGCAGCCCGCGCCAGCCGATAGTTGGGTCCCAGCTTTCGCTGGGATGACACCGAGTATGGGGTGATTGCAGTGGGTCACCTTCGGTTGCCCCTGGATCTCTGCCCGTCTAGCGGCGGCGCACGACGCTGACCCATTCATCGGTTGTCACCAAACCTGCCCCAAACGCGATGTGATCCCCGCGAAGGCGGGGACCCAGTGCGATCTCTCAGCCCCCACAAGCGCCGCAGTATCCCACCAGGCTCCGGCCTTCGCGGGAATGACGCTGGTGGGTGGGGCAGGAGGCAGTGATTAGCATCGATCCCAGATGCACCCACCGGCTGTCATCCCAGCGAAAGCTGGGACCCCGCGGCGAGGGCTCTTGCCCTCGTCCGCTCCCAGCCCGCACTAACGGAGACATGGGTCCTAGCTTTCGCTGGGATGACACCGAGTTTGAGGTGCTGTCGGATGGCGAGCGAACCGACGGAGCGCATAAGAGCAAGTAGGTGATTGCAGCGCGTCAGCTCGTCAATGAACCGCCCTACCGAACCAGCATCACCTGCGACAGCGGCAGGAACTTCGTGCCGCCTTCCGCCGGCGTAAGAACGTAGCCGCCCGTGTCGCAGAGATTGACCCGCCCATCGCGCCGGCTCTCGCCGACCCGGGCGCTGACTGCGGCGGCGCAGTCGCTGCCGGGTACCGTCACGGTGAAGGTGATGCGCTTCCCCGCCCCGATGGTCTTGAAGCCGCTTACCTCGCGGGCGGCCGCAGGCCGCTCCGCACGCCGCCCTTCACCTTGAAGCCGGTGATCGGCTTGGTGAGGTTGTTGTGCAGGGTGAAGGCGTGCTCGGCGGCGGCCGCCGGCAGGATGGAGCAGGCGAGGAGGCCGGCAAACGCGGCGCGAAATGCGATGTGCATGAAAATCCCCCAAGAATGGTGTGACGTTATCGGGGCCTGGCATGGCCGTCGAGGGATCACGCGCCCGAAGACCGATAACAGGCTCACGGATCGCCCAGCTTCACCGTGCGCCAGGTCTGCGTTACCCGCACCGGGCCGGGGCGGCGGATCAGCATGCGGCCGTAATCCTCGCCATAGGGCGAGTTGAGGGTGACGCGGATATATTCGTCAGTCTTGCAGCGCGGGCAGGGGAAGGGCGGCCAAAGCGCCGGTCGCTCGGGATCGAGCAGTTCGACGAGGTCGGCGGCGAGATAGGTAGCGCTGCGGCGGCAGCCATTGCAGCGGACGATCACCAGCTGGCCCCACTCGGCGGCATGCTTCAAGAGGTGGGTCTTACCGGGATACTTCTTCTGGAGGTGGCCGGGCGGCGGCATAGGCGGACTCGATGGCGTTCCCATTCTGTTCTGGTGGGTGGTGCTCGAGGCGTCAACTGGGGCGAGATGACTTTGCGGTGCGGGGAGGATGGGTCGGCGCGCAGCTACGCCGGCCGAACCGATCATCTGGCGGAGACGGCGCCATCGAGCGCATCGGCCGGGACCAGCCGTTGAAGGGCTGCGGCTGGCGAGCTGCCCGGCCGGCACAAAGTCGGCTTGCCCACGCATTCGTGCAACCGCAGCCGCTCGCCCTTGATGGCGGTGATCGGCTGACCATCGGGTGGCGCGCCCGTAGCAGGTCGGTGGCGCGCACCGCGGTGATCTCCGGGAAACTCTGTAATGGGGCACTCACAACGGCGGCCGCAACGGCCAGGACCGCGACGCTAAGCTTTGGCAGGATTTGATGTTTTACCCCGCGTTGCGGAATGCAACGGGGCGAACATGAAAGTCATATGATGAAGGATGAGCCGATTTACGGGGGCTGGGCGCCCCACAATCGTCTCAAACGAGCGTAAGTTGGCTCAGATGGACAATCTGACTAAGCAGCACCGCAGTTGGCTGATGAGCCGCGTCAAAAACAAAAACACGCTTCCAGAGTTGGTGGTTCGAAGGATACTACATCGTCTAGGAGGTCGCTTTCGCCTGCACAAGGCTAACCTACCGGGACGTCCAGATATCGTGATGCCATCCCGGAAGCTTGCAATATTCGTCCATGGTTGCTTTTGGCATGCTCATGAGTGCCGCGCTGGGCGACGGCCAAGTGCCAACCAAGAATTCTGGATGGAAAAATCAGAGGCAAACCGGAGACGAGACGATCGCAAAGTTAGGGAACTCCAGGCATTGGGATGGAAGACAGAGGTGATCTGGGAGTGCGAGACGCGTGACGAGCAACGGCTGGAAGCTAAGCTACTGCAGTTACTAACTGACTACCCCCGCGCCCGAGCGAGTTCGTTGGCTTGAGGGGTGGCGTCGCCTAGTCGCTGAACGTGCTCTACCAGCAACTTCCCAATCATTTCGCCAAGGGTGACGGGAACCGCATTACCGATAAGCCGCCCCAATTTCGCGAAGCTGACTGGCTCATCACTTGGGATGAACGCATAGTCTCTTGGAAATCCTTGTAGCATTGCTGCTTCTCGTAGACTGATGGCTCGGTCTTGCTCAGGATGGCCGAATCGGCCGTTGCCATAGCCAAAACACTGTGTGGTTATGGTAGGAGCTGGTTCATCCCACTCCATACGGCCGTAGACCGAAGGATAAGTTCCGCCGCTCTCTCGGACATGGCATGCTGCCCGTAGTTCTTCAGGCCAATCTCTCCACGTGCCTCCCGGGATAGATGCCCGGATGCGATCGAGATTGAGCTTGCTGAGACTGCTGGCGCGGTGCAGGCGATCAGTTACGTCTACTTGGCCGGCCTCCAGCTTTGGCAGGTCGCCAATAACCTTGCGAACTGACTTCTCAGGAAACTCGAACTCTGGGATGCTAATGGGACCCAGTTTCGATGCCACAAGCACAAGTCGCTTGCGGCGCTGAGGTAGACCGATCGTTCGGCATTCCACTACGCGGTAGTCGACCGAGTAGCCTTCGAGATCGCTCAGCAGTTTTCTAAAGACGGGCTGCCTAGCAAGCGGAGGCACGTTCTCCATCGTGACCAGGTCGGGTTGCAGGGCCTTTACGAAATCACCGAAGCGTCCAACCAGTTTCCAATCGTCGCGGGCCTCTCGGTCCTCGTCGTTCGCAACCGCCTCTTTGGCCGATTGAGCGTAGGTTGAGAATGGCTGACAGGGCGCGCACCCCGCTAGTAGCCGAACTGCGCCTCCGCGCAGCGCGTCTTCCAACACCTCGACCTTCATTGCTCCGACGTCGGCCTTCTCGAAGCGTGCTCCAGTATTTTCGCTTATCGGATATTCGCACTCAGGGTCGATGTCGACACCCAGCCGCACATCAATCCCAGCAGATTCAAGGCCATAGGTAAGCCCACCAACTCCGCAGAACAGGTCAACGGCGGCGATTTTTGGGCGATTGGTCATTGGGTAACCAAGTAGTGGCTCTCGTCAACGTACAGCTGGAAAGCGCCTGCCGTTGCCTCGAGATAGATGAATACGGCATCGGCAAGGCCGCGAATTTGGCTGAGCGTCAGATCATTCGCTCCTTCCTCAAAGGATCGCCGACCGTGTGCTAACGCGTTTCGTCGCTCAGCTAGGAATTCGAGCGGGCTTTGATCCCCGAACTCTGGTCGCTCTGCGATGGCTGCCGCCAGCACACGATTCAATCGAAATCTTACGCCGAGTCGCCTAGCGAACTCCACAATGCTCTTGTCGGTCCATGTGCCAGATGGCTTCTTGAGCATCTGCGGGCCGAGCGGAGCGCCTTCTACCAGCAGCGCCGAGAAACGGTGCACCGTATTTAATCGAGTGTCTTCGTTACCATCGATACGTGCGACGGCGTTTTCGCGTAGCCACTCGCGAAGTGCCTTCTCCGTCCACTGCCTAGGTGTGACGCTTCCAAATGCGCCGCCCACCAGGTTGCTAGCACGTGTCATGGTGGACTCAACGATGTTGTAGAGATGCACCAGCAGGCCCGACTTCATCGTTAGGAGATATCGTGCCGAAAGCTTGATTCCGCCGATCGAGATGTCATCGCCCGCGAAGATTCTCTCTTCGACGGCCACTGCTACGGCAAAGTGAGTTTCGAACTCTTCCCGCCGGTCGCTTAGAGAGGTCGCCAACTCACTCATTGCTGAAGCAGAATATTTTTTGCGAGGTCGATACGTCCTTCTAGTTTTGCGCGAACATTGGCCCCGTCGGAGACGACGATCTTGTCAAAACCACTCTCGGTCATTCGACGGGCCACGGTTTCCTTCTCCACATGAAGGTTGGGCATTTGACGTAGCGCGAGGGCAGAACCGACCGCGATTGCCTCGAAGCGGACTCGAGGTACTGGGGGGCCACTGCCATTTCTGCGGAACCCTAGTGGGAACGTATTGGCGACAAAATCCAGTACTCGGAAAAATTCAGCTCGCTTCTGTTCGATGATGCTGGCGTCCTGTTTGGCACGCTCGTTCGCTCCCTTTAGGTAGTCGTAAAGGAACTTCTTCGGTCGGTCCCGATAACCTAGGAACCTTCCGTCAGGGGCGTCGGAAGTATCGGTGTAGGCAAAGAAACGCGTTACGAGTTCTTCGCGCTCGCGCTGATCTACTGCCTTGTCGGATATCGGCGTTGCCGCCGCAAACTCTGCCGACTCTGCCAGCTCTTTGATCAGATCAGTCATCGGGCCAGGTAACGAGCCGCGCCGGATCTCCGCTTCATTGGCTGCCGTTCCTGCGCGATTGATCCGGGCAAACATCTCCGCACGAGTCGAGGGATCTGTGTCTGTATCTAAAACAATAGTTCGGATCGTGAAGTCTTCTAGCTTGTTTCGCCGTTCCTGAGGGAGGTCACCAAAGCGGAAGCCATTTAACTCAGGAACGAGAACGAGCTCCTTAAGTCGCAGGCTCTCTTTTATGAACGATCGCATCGCACGCATTCTTTGCGATCCGTCCACTATCTCCATTCTTCCAACGGGGGTCTGGTAGAAGAACATAAATGGTATCGGCAATCCGACGAGAAGTGATTCAATAAACTGGGACTTTTGTTCGTCGTTCCAAGCGGCGTTGCGTTGATACTCCGGAACAAAATAGCGGTCGTCCGTGTCGTTTCCAAACCTGCTCACATAGACTGATATGGGGTACTCGACAATCGTAAATCGTACTTGGCGGGACACGGCCGATATCGCCTCTTCGGCCTTGGCAATCTGTTCTGCAGTAATGTTAGATTTGATCTTCTTCGCCATAACCGAACCCGGTGGAGCCCCATGCAGATTGATTCGATACCTGTAATGTACGCAGTCATCATTCGAAGCGCACGAGTTACCCGCCAAGTGCTATCCTTCCAACACACCCTGATTTTCGGCGTGCGGCTTTAAAGGAGCGGCCCGACCCTCGAACTCAACTTCGTGAGCTTGAACGCCCTAGTCCGCACTCCCCTCCAACACATCCAACTCCATCTCCCGCAACCGTTTCACCTCATCCCGCAGCCGTGCCGCGCGTTCAAACTCCAGATTCGTCGCCGCCTCGCGCATCTCGCGTTCCAGGTCCTTGATGACCGCGGCGAGGTTGGCCCCAGCCTGCACCTTCTCCTTGCCGCTCTTGTCCTTGCCGATCGAGACGGTGACGTGGTCCTGTTCGTAGATGCTGTCGACGATTTCCTTGATGTTGGATTTCACCGATTGCGGGGTGATGCCGTTGGCTTCGTTATAGGCCTGCTGCTTTTCGCGGCGGCGGTTGGTTTCGGCCATGGCGCGTTCCATGGAGCCGGTGATGTTGTCGGCGTAGAGGATGACCTTGCCGTCGACGTTACGGGCGGCGCGGCCGATGGTCTGGATCAGTGAGGTCTCCGAGCGCAGGAACCCTTCCTTGTCGGCATCGAGAATGGCGACGAGGGCGCATTCGGGGATGTCGAGGCCTTCGCGCAAGAGGTTGATGCCGACCAGCACGTCGAAGGCGCCGAGGCGGAGATCGCGGATGATCTCGATGCGCTCGATGGTGTCGATATCGGAGTGCATGTAGCGGACGCGAATGCCCTGCTCGTGCATGTATTCGGTGAGATCCTCGGCCATGCGTTTGGTCAGCACGGTGACCAGGGTGCGGTAGCCGGCCTTGGTCACCTGGCGGATCTCGTCGACCACGTCGTCGACCTGGGTCTTGGCGGGACGGATCTCGACCGGCGGGTCGATCAGGCCGGTGGGGCGGATCACCTGCTCGGCGAACACGCCGCCGGACTGCTCCAGTTCCCAGGCGCCGGGGGTGGCCGAGACATAGATGGTCTGCGGGCGCATGGCGTTCCACTCCTCGAAGCGGAGCGGGCGGTTGTCCATGGCCGAGGGCAGGCGGAAGCCGTATTCGGCGAGGGTGGCCTTGCGGCGCAGGTCGCCGCGATACATGGCGCCGAGCTGGCCGACGGTGACGTGGCTTTCGTCGATGAACACCAGGGCGTTGTCGGGCAGGTATTCGAACAGGGTCGGCGGCGGCTCGCCCGGCTTGCGCCCGGAGAAGTAGCGCGAATAGTTCTCGATGCCGGCGCAGGAGCCGGTGGCTTCCATCATCTCGAGATCGAACAGGGTGCGCTGCTCCAGGCGCTGCGCTTCGAGGAAGCGGCCGGCGCCGTTCAGCTCCTGCAGGCGGGCGGCGAGTTCCTTCCTGATCTCCTTGATGGCGCCGGTGAGGGTGGCGCGCGGCGTCACATAGTGGCTGTTGGCGAAGATGCGGATCGACAGCAGGTCGGACGACTTCTTGCCGGTCAGCGGATCGAACTCGGAGATCGACTCGATCTCGTTGCCGAACAGGGTGATGCGCCAGGCGGCATCCTCGTAGTGGGCGGGGAACAGTTCGACCGTGTCGCCGCGCACCCGGAAGGTGCCGCGGGTGAAGCCGGCATCGCCCCGCTTGTATTGCAGCTGGGCGAGCGAGCGCAGCAGCTCCTGGTGGTCGACCTTCTGGCCCTTCCTCAGGTCGAAGGTCATGGCGGTGTAGTCTTCCACCGAGCCGATACCGTAGATGCAGGAGACCGAGGCGACGATGATGACGTCGTCGCGTTCGAGCAGGGCGCGCGTCGCCGAGTGGCGCATGCGGTCGATCTGCTCGTTGATGGTCGATTCCTTCTCGATATAGGTGTCGGTCCGCGGCACATAGGCCTCGGGCTGGTAGTAGTCGTAGTAGGAGACGAAATACTCGACGGCGTTGTCGGGGAAGAACGACTTCATCTCGCCATAGAGCTGCGCCGCCAGCGTCTTGTTGGGCGCGAGGATCAGCGCCGGGCGCTGGGTGCGCATGATGGTCTGCGCTGCGGTGAAAGTCTTGCCCGAGCCGGTGACGCCGAGCAGCACCTGATCGGTCTCGCCGTTCTCGACGCCTTCCACCAGGTCGGCGATGGCGGTGGGCTGGTCGCCGCGCGGCTCATACTGGGTGACCAGCTTGAACGGCACGCCGCCTTCGGATTTTTCGCGCGGGGCAGGGCGGTGCGGCTTCCACTCGGTATTGCCCTCCACCTCCTTGCGGCCGTGCAGGATGATGTCCTCGAGCGCCTTCACCGTCGCCGAGATGCCGACGGTCTGGGCGCCGGCCAGCGACTGGCCCGGCATGTTCTTGGCCTTGACCTTCTTCTTCGAGGTCTCGAGCGCTTCGCGCAGCTGCTCCATCACCTCGGGGTCTTTCGCCGCCTGGCGCGAGATATCGCGGGCCGTCACCCGACCTGAGGGCAGATGGCCGAAGCCGGCCTGGTCCGACTCGCCCATGCCGCCGAAATCCGGACGGTCGACCGAGTTGGCCTTGGATTTTGGCGCCTTGAGCTGCATGCCGGTGGCGGCGGAGCGGGCGGTCTTCTTCGGCTTCTCCTGCGCCAAGGGGCCGTCGGCCTTCTTGATGCGCGGCGCATCGAAATCGTCGTTGCTGCGCACCGGTTGCGGCTTCAGCGGCTGGATGCCGGTGCCGGCGGCTTCGGCGGCGCGGCGCGCGGCATTGTCGAGGGCGCGCTTGTTCTTCAGCCGCTCCTGCGGCAGCCGCTTGTTCAACTGCTCGGCCTCGGCCTTTTCGATCTCGCCGATGAAGTCGTCGATGGAGAAGTCGGAAACCGGCTTTTTCGGGGGCATGGCGGACTCTCGGCGGTTCGATCTGTTGGCGCCCGGCGACAGCAGCGCGGGCAGTGCGCAGCAAGCACCATAGATAGGCGTGCTGTCAGAATCTGTCAGTGTTGTCGTGGTTCGACAGCAATATAGGGTGTGGCGAACGGAATGTGAACGGGGGGCGTGGAGGGCACGGCCGAGCCACAGCCGCGATCACCTCCCCCCTGACGGGGGAGGCAAGCGGAGCTTGTGAGCGAAGCGAGCTAGCGGAGCTCGGAGGGGGTGGGCAAGGCGCACTGTTGGCGGAGGCGGCGTTCACCTCTCCCTGGGGGGAGAGGTCGGCGCGCAGCGCCGGGTGAGGGGGCCTTGCTCCAGGTTCGGCGTGTGCGGCAAGGCCCCCTCACCCTGACCCTCTCCCCCAGAGGGAGAGGGGAGGCTGGGGGCGCGCACGGCGGGACGCCGATAGTGCTGCGGTCGCCGCACACCCCCACCGAGCTTCGCTAGGTCGCTGACGCTCCCAAGCTTTGCTTGCCTCCCCCGTCAAGGGGGAGGTGGGGCCGGTGTTGTGGGCGGGATCGGGCCAGAGACGCCGGCCGGACACCCTCCCCTTGACGGGCTTCGAGCCGGCCGCAGGCAAAATCACTCCAGTGGAGTGATTTTAGGGGAGAAGGCCATGAGAGCTATGCTCGAATGGCCGGGATGGGGTGGGGTGTGCGATGGGCTCGGTGGGGCTTTGGTCGCCCGGCCATAGAGTGGCCGGCCGCAGACACCCAGCCCGCCGCGCACCCCCTCCGAGCTGCGCTAGGTCGCTGACGCTCCCAAGCTTCGCTTGCCTCCCCCGTCTAGGGGGAGGTGGGGGGCGCGACCGCTACCATTGGATGGGGCGGCGCCGGCAATTAGCCCTTTCCCCGGCCGGTTTGCGCCGACAAGAATACTGCCGAGGGAGAAATATGGATTCGCGGCTGTATTGGCTGGCGCTGGCGGCATTTGTCGGGGCCATCGAGGGTGGGCTGATTGCCGGGTTGCTGCCGCTGATCGGCGCCGACCTGCGGGTGAGCCTGGGGCAGGCGGGCCTCGTGGTGCTGTTCTATTCGCTGGCCTATGCCTTCGGCCCGCCGCTGCTGGCGTTGCTGCTGGGCGGAGTGGGGCGGCGGCGGATCCTCGCCGGTTCGGAATTCGGCTTTGCGCTCTGCGCGCTGCTCATCGTGCTCTCCACCACCTTCGAAGCGCTGGTCGTGGTGCGGACGGCGCTGGCGGTGGTGGCCGGCACCTATACCGGCACCGCCATGGCGACGGCGGCGATGATCGCGCCCTATGGCAAGCGCGGCCGCTACATGCAGGTGATCAGCATGGGCCAGGCGATCGCGGCCCTCGCCGGGGTGCCGCTCGGCGCCTGGATCGCAGCGCAGTTCGGCTGGCGCGTCGTCTATGTGATGCTGGCGATCATGGCCGGGCTGGCGGCGACCGCGCTTTATCTGCGGCTGCCGCGCGGCATGCTGGGCGATACGCTGAGCATTCGCGATCGGCTCAAGGTGCTGCGCAACCCGGGCGTCGGCCGGGCGCTGCTCTCGACCCTCTTGTTCATGATCGGCTCGTCGCCGCTGATCGTCTATATCGGCGCGCTGATGTCGGCGGTGGGCGTCGGCTACGAGGCGCTGCCGCTGGTGCTGCTGGCCGGCGGCATCGGCGCGGTGGCGTGCAGCGCCACTGCCGGGCGCATGTCGGACCGGCTGGGCAGCGGGCGGACCGCGACCATTGCCGGACTGGCGGTGATCGTGGTGATGCTGGTGTTCTTCGGCCTCAGCTACCTGCCGCCGGCCTTCGCGCTGCCGGCGCTGATGCTGACGGTGGGGGCGCAGGGGTTCGTCGGCCGGACCTATTCCATCGCGGTGGCGAGCCACATGGCGCAGATCGCCCCGGGCGCGGTGCCGGTCGCCATCTCGCTCAACATGTCGGCCTTCATGATCGGCATGGCGGTGGCGGCAGCGCTGGGCGGCATCGTGCTGGACAGCTGGGGCGCCACGGCGCTGCCGCTGATCGGCGCGCCGCTGGTGGCGCTGGCGCTGCTGGTGTGGCGCTCGGTGCCGATGGGGCATGGCGAGCGGCGGGATGACGAGGAGTGATCGGGACCCAGGGCCGTTAGTGTTGCACTGGCGGCGCCAACAGCGCCCCCTCGCCCCTCTGGGGAGAGGGCGGCGATGCGGCCGAAGGCCGTACCGCGGGGTGAGGGGCGCCAAGTGCGCCGGATCATGTGGTGCAGGGGTAGCGGCAGGGCCGGTGTGCTTGGCTGCCCCTCACCCCGACCCTCTCCCCAGAGGGGCGAGGGGGCGTTGTGGCACCAGCGGTGCAACAAGGCCGCTCAGTTGCTCGGCGCCTCGACAAACCGCGCCAGCTGGCCGATCACCGTGCCCCAGCCGTCGTAGAAGCCGAGTTCGGCGTGGCGGTCGCGGGCAGCGCGGTCGGCGTGCATCACGCGGGCGGTGTATTGCGTGCCGCCGTCGGCCTCGGCGAGGGTGATCTCGGCGGTGATGAAGCTCGTGGGCGCCGGGCGGTAGCCGGCGAGCAGCGCGTCGGTGAAGATCAGCCGGCGCTGCGGCTCGACCAGGATGAAGCAGGCATCCATGTGCGGAGCGAAAGGGCTTCCGGCTTCGCTGATCTCGGTGACCAGCGGGCCGCCAGGAACCGCGTCGAAGCGGACGGCGCGGCACTGGGCCGGCGCCGGCACCCACCATTGCTCGAACTGCCGCGGATCGGTCCAGGCAGTCCACACCGCGGCGCGCGGGGCGCGGATGAAGCGCTCGATGCTGAGGTCGCGCTCGGGGTCGAAGCTCTGGGTCATGTGTCACCCCTTGTCACGAACGCCTCGAGCCGGTCAGTGCGCTCGCTCCACAGCCGGCGCTGCTGGCCGAGCCAGCGGTCGACCAGCGCGAAAGTCCCGCGCTCGAGGGTGCAGGTGCGCACCCGGCCGGATTTCGAGGTGCGGATCAGGCCGCTCTGCTCGAGCGCTGCGACATGCTTCATGAACGAGGGCAGGGCCATGTCGAACGGCTTCGCCAGTTCGCCGACGGCGGCCGGCCCGTGGCCGAGCTGCGTCAGGATGGCCCGCCGCGTCGGATCGGCAAGAGCCTGGAAAATTCCATCGAGTTGCGCGCTGTCCGCCTGCATGCGCGACGCCTAGCACCGGTTGATGCTTAGCGCAATGGCTAAGTGTTGCGCGTGCCTATCACTTAGCCATTGTGCTAAGTGTTTTGCATTGATAGTTAGCCGAAAGGCAAAGCATAGGAGTGCAAGCAATGAAGCTGGTGACCACGACCTTCGTCTCGCTAGATGGAGTCTATCAGGGGCCGGGCAGCCCGGACGAGGACCGCAGCGACGGTTTCGCGCGGGGTGGCTGGTTCGTGCCCTATATCGAGCAGGGTTTTATGGACCAGGCGCGGCGCTGGCTGGAGCAGGCCGATGGCCTGCTGCTCGGCCGGCGGACCTATGAGAGTTTTGGGCGCGACTGGCCGGAGATGAACAAGCCTGACGATGCCATCGGGCTGATGATGAACCGGCTGCCCAAATACGTGGCGTCGGCGACGCTCGCGGCAACCCCCTGGGGACCGGCGACCCTGTTGCGCGGCGCGGTGCTGCAGGAAATCGAGGCCCTGAAGGCGCGGCCGGGCCGGGAACTGCAGGTGCATGGCAGCGGCAGCCTGGCGGGATCTTTGCTGGCGGCGGGGCTGGTCGACGAGCTGCGGCTGGTGGTGGCGCCGGTGATCGTCGGTGCGGGGCACCGGCTGTTCAAGCACAGCGATGCGGCCACGGCGATGCGGGCGGTGCGCAACGAGACGACGCCCGGCGGGCTGAACGTGCAGGTGTTCGAACGGGTGGGCGAGGCGGAATACGGAACGTTCCAGCGGCCTTAGGGTTTGCGAGTTGGGTGGCAGTATTTGTCCACCAACTCGGTGTCATCCCAGCGAAAGCTGGGATGACAGCCGGTGGGGAGGTGAGGCCGTGGGTCCTTTCTCACGAAGCACTACCCGGCCATCGCCCTGATAGGTTCTGGCACGCCGCCGAAACTGCGCACCCGCGTGCCATAATCCGCCAGCGCCGCATCGAACTCCGCCGGGCCGAAATCGGGCCACTTCACCGAGGTGAAATAGAGCTCGGCCTGGGCGCATTCCCACAACATGAAATCGGACAACCGCTGGTCGCCGCCGGTGCGGATGAGGAAATCCACATCTTCGGTGCCCAGCCCCGCGGCGATAGCCTCGGAGGAGGCGCCGCGCGCCGCAGCGGCGAGAATGGCGTCGCGGGCGGAATAGTCGATGGCGATGCGCAGGTGCAGACCGGTGCAGGCGGCGGTGCTGCGCTCGGCGGCAGCGATGGCCTTCACCAGCCCGAGCGGCAGCCGGTCGCGCCGGCCGAGAATGGAGACGCGCACATTGGCGTCGCGCAACTGGCGGGCTTCGACCAGCAGGAAATGGCGGAGCAACGCCATCAGCCCGGCCACCTCGGTCTCGGAACGGCGCCAGTTATAGGTGGAGAAGGCATAGAGCGACAGCGCGCCGATATCGTGGGCGATGGCGGCGCGGACAATGGCCCGGACGGCGTCCGCGCCGACCTGGTGACCGGCCGGCCGCGGCAGGCCACGGGCCCCGGCCCAGCGGCCGTTGCCGTCCATGATGATGGCGACGTGGAGTTTGTGATCAAGAGTGGTTTGCATTGTAAACCTCGAGAATGTGATGCGGCCGGTCGGTATCGGTCAGTCTTTGGTTACGAGTTAAAAGTGGTCAACCGAGAGAGACGGCCCCCTCCCGGCCTCCCCCATAAAGGGGGAGGTGTTCCGCCAGTGCGCTTGGCACGATGGAGGACAGGGCCTCGACTCTTCACCTCCCCCCTCGTGGGGGAGGCCGGGAGGGGGTCGTCTGCTGCAGTCAGCACCATCACGCGGGCTGCGCCTTGCCCGGCCCAACCTGCTCCGCCCGGGCCGAGGCATCGCGCACCACGCGTTCCAGCACCGACAAATAGTCGAGGAAGCGCTGGCGGCCGGCGGCGGTGAGGCGGATTTCGGTCAGCGGACGGTTACCGGTATAGCCCTTGTGGATGTCGATCAGGCCGGCTTCCTGCAGCACAGCCAGGTGGCGGCTGAGATTGCCCTGGGTCAGGCCGCAAAGGCGCAGCAGATCGTTGAAGGCGAGGCCGTCGGGGCGGCCGGCCAGCGAGGTGAGGATGCCGAGGCGGGCCTTTTCGTGGATGACGCGGTCGAGCCCGTCATAGGCGAAGGGGGCGTCGGACTCAGCGGACATTGCGGGCCTCCGAGGCGCGATGGACGATGGCCGCGACGAGCAACTGGCCGATGGCGAAGGGCAGGCCCATATGCCAGGGCGAGAGGCTTTGGTCGCCGTCGGCGGACAGCAGCACGGTGAAGCCACTGAGCAGGTACCAGGCGCCGGCCAGGGCGATGGCCCGGGGCAGGGAGCGGGCGGCGGCGAAGATGCCGAGGCTGACGAGGATCAGCCACAGCCCCGGAACCAGCCAGAGCTGTGCCGGCGCGAAGCGGGCGAAGAAGGCAAGCAGCGCCGCGCCGGCAACACCCGCCGGCACGAAGTTCAGCACCGCCTCGCGGATCATCTGGTCGGCCAGCCCGGCATGGTGGCGATGGGCGCGCCGCAGCATCTCGGCGCCGATCAGGCCGACGGCAACGATGGCGGTGAGCACCCAGCCGGTGAAATAGGCCATCGGCTCGGCGGCGCCCGGCAGCACCGACTGCACCGCCGCGACGGCGAAGGCCAGCACGCCGGAGGCGGCGAGAGCAGCCGGACCGAGCCCGAGGAACTGGCTCGACTGAGCGAGGCGCGACTTGATTTCGACGATGTCGGCGAGGGCTTTATCGAGATCCGGCATAGGCCCCAGACTCAGGTTTGTGATGCAAACCAGATTGGACTGCAAATTGCGGCTTGTCTGTGGCCGGGTTCGGGTCGCCGAAAGCGTAACTGCTGCGTTACCTTTGAGTTGGCGGTCAGTCCCAGTTTTTCGAACTGCGGAGCTTCTTGGTGGCGCCGCGCTGGCTCTTGCCGTCGAGGCGGCGCTGTTTGGAGCCGAGCGTCGGGCGGGTCGGGCGGCGCGGTTTCGGCGGCACCAGCGCTTCGCGCAGCATGGCGACCAGGCGGTCGATGGCATCGTCGCGGTTGAGTGGCTGGCTGCGCAGGCGATTGGCGGTGATGACGATGACGCCCTCGGTGGTCAGCCGGCTGCCGGCGAGGGCGGCGGCGCGCTGCTTGACCGGTTCGGGCAGCGACGGGGATCCCAGCAGGTCGAAGCGCAGCTGAGCGGCGCTCGACACCTTGTTGACGTTCTGCCCGCCCGGGCCGGGGCTGCGGATATAGTCGATCGAGATCTCCGACAGAGGGAGATGCACGGCGCCGCCGATATGGAGGGAGTCGGGAATGAGAGGGCTCCGTGAGTTGCAGGCGGAGGCTAGCACGAAGGAGGCAACGAGTGGCCAGCCCCGGCCTCCGCTGCAAGCGAGCCCGGAGGCTGCGGCGACCCCATCGCTTGCGAAAACCAAGGACTTAGCTGCGCCTTGATGATTGTGTGAGGAGCTCCCTCCCCCGTTGCGGGGAGGGGACAGGGGTCGGGGGCAACATGCACCGGAGGCTGATGTGAGTCAGGTCAACTGCGGCAACTGCACGCCCTTGGCCAAAGCCGCCGCGTATTGCTCTTCCTTGTTGAACAGCGAGTTCCAGCCGCCGACATGGCTGTCGCGCGAGGCGACCGAGCTGAACGGCGCCTGGTGGAAATGCTGGGTGGTGCGTCCGGCGCGCTCTTCGAACTGCACGGTGATGGTGGTGGGCAGGGTGTCGCCGGCGCCCTCGTCCCAGGCAAAGCTGAGGACGATGCGCTTGTGCGGTTCGATCTCGAGGTAGCTCCCACTCGACCAGCTCTTGGGATATGTCGCGGAGGTCATGCCGACCCGCCAGGCGCCGCCGGGGCGGAAGTCCGAGCTGAGGTCGGTGACGGTGAAACCTTCGGGGCCCCACCAGCGGATCATGTGCTCGGGGTCCTGCCACATGCGCCAGACGATGGCGAGCGGCGCATCGAAGCTGCGGGTGATGAACAGCTCGTCGTCGCGCAGCTTCAGCGGGTCGGGACCCGGCTGAAGGCGGCCATCAGTTCTTGCGGCCATTGTCGTCCCCTTTGGTGATTTCGGCGAGATAGGCGCCCATCTTGTCGAAGCTGCCCTCCCAGAACACGCGGTAACGGGCCAGCCAGCCATCGACCTGCTGCAGCGGCGCGGTTTCGAGCCGGCAGGGGCGCCACTGCGCCTCACGGCCGCGGCTGATCAGTCCGGCCGCCTCGAGCACCTTGAGGTGGCGCGAGACCGCCTGCAGGGTGATGTCGAAGGGTTCGGCCAGTTCGTTGACCGTCGCCTCGCCTTCGCTGAGCCGGGCCAGCAGGGCGCGGCGCGTCGGATCGGCCAGGGCCGAGAGCGTGGCGCTGAGGGGGTCGGCGGTCTGCATATTCAACATCCATGTTGATCAACACATATGTTGATTAGGCGTCGATCGCCAGGCTGTCAAGCGCCGGGAGCCGGCTGATGCGGCGGAGAGCGCGCGCCGGGTAACCCCTCACGGAGCTGTAACCGAGATGTTGCGATTTTGGGTGCCCGAGCGGGGCAGGGCGGGTCGCGGACCCGGCTCGAGTTGCGGCGGGCCGGGTCCGCGTGGTGAGGGAGGGGAGGCGCCCCGCCTCACGCGGTATCGAGCGTCGCAGCTCGATGGGTGAAATGACCTGAGAACGCCCCCTCAGTGCTGCTTCCGCAGCGTGGTGACAGTGGAGCACAGTGCGGCTGACAAGCGGCTGAATGCCGGTTGCAGAAACCGTTCATAAACCAAACGCCGCCCCGGGATGTCCCGAGGCGGCGTTCGGAAGTTCGACCGGTCCGGTTAGCGGACGCGGATCGAGCTGATGTTGTCGTTGGCGCCGCGCAGGTTTCCGACGCTGCGCGAGATCACGATGCAGCGGCCGTTGAAGTTGGCGCGCTCGCAGACCAGGGCCTGTGCATCGCCGCGCACTTCGATCGAGCGGATCGTATCGTCCCAGCGGCCGAGGCGGGCCAGGCGCTCACCCGGACGGGCGCAGAAGCTGTCGCCGCGGAAGTTGGTGTCCTCGTAGAAGCAGACGCGATCGCGGTTGCCGCCCGGACGACCGGGCCGGATGTCGAAGCCGCCCGAACCGATCTGGAAGCTGAAGCCGGGGACGTTGAAGCCGATGCTCACGTCGACGTCGGGACGGCCGGGAGTGGGGCGCACCGGACCGGGCCGGTCGGGAACGATGACGCGGGTGTCGACGTCGCCGGAATCGTCGTCGGAAAGATAGTTGGCCGAAACCCAGCCATCCGGACCGGGCTTGATTACGTAGCACCAGCCGCCGGTGCAGCGGTCGATCTCGACCTCCTGGCCGGCGCGGAGCACGTCGACGACGGCGCCATTGACCGGCGCGGCGCGGACATTGACCGTGCTGGTGGCTACCGCCGCGCTGGCCGCATTGGCCACGAACAGCGAGCCGACCAGGACGGCGGCGGCTCCAGCCAGTTTGATGGGGTTCATGGGAAATCCTCTCTTTGTGACGCTACGGGTTTTTTCGGGTCGGTTTTCGCCGCAGAGCCGAAACGGCTGCGCTGCAATGCAGTTCCATGCGGCCGTTTCGATTATGCTGAAAATGCAACGCCGCCCGGTGAGGGCGGCGTGCGCAGTTGAGCTATGATGAATGGTCGGTGTACGTGCGACGACCGCGCGGCGGTCAATAGACCCGCATCGAGCTCACATTGTTGTCGAGAAAGCCGTTGAGTGCCCGCTGGCTGTCGTTGACGCGCTCGCAATAGCTGTGGAAGTCGCGATCGCGGCACAGGTCGACCGAGACGTTGCCTTCGATGCGCACCGACGAATAGCGGTTGTCGGCGTCGAGCAGCAGGAAATCGCGCACGCTGGCGCCGGCCTTGGCGCAGAACGAGCCGCCGGTGAAGTTGTGGCCTTCGTACAGGCAGACCATGCCGGGGCCGCCCCACTTGTAGGGGATGGGGGCGAGCTGCCAGGGATGGCGGAGCACCTTGCCGAAGGCGATATCGTAGAGCTTGGCCCAGCCGGCCTGGCGGCCGCTGCGGACGTGGCACCATTGCTTGGAGCAGCGGTCGACATAGATGCGCACCGCGGCGTCGATTTCGCCGGTGACGTCATAGGCCTTGCCCGGCCCTTCGTAGAGCACCAGGGGATGCACCGACCAGGCCGGCGTTCCCACCGGAGCCGCGGTGGCGGCGACGGCCCCAAAGGCGAGCATCGCCAGTGCAGACAGGCAGGCAAGCAACTGCTTCATCGAAAATGCCCCGTACCAGGTAATCGATCGGAGCCTAGCGCCGGTGCATGACGGTTGGAAGGGCGTCGCGGCAACAGGGTGGGGAAAGTTCTCAGCGCGGTCCGGCCGAGGCATCGAGCCGCGCTCGCACCCCACCGAGCTACGCCAGGTCGCTGACGCTCCCAAGGTCCGCTTGCGTCCCCCGTCGAGGGGGAGGTGGGCATCGAGCGTGTGGCGCCAAAACGGCGAAAGGCGCCGCGCGAGGTTTCGCGCAGCGCCTCCCCGACGTCCCGGGAAGAGGCCACCCAGCCCGGGACGTGATGGAGCAGACAGATGCGCCTGCCGGCCTGAACGGCGGCTGAACCGATCGCTCAGCCGGGCGAGGGGATTCAGCGCGGTATGATGCGCTTTTGCCCATGCTCGTCGAGCGCCACGTAGACGAAGCGGCCCTCGGTGACCTTCACCCGATCGGCGAGGCGATTGCGGCGGGCCCAGGCCTCCATGGCAATGGTGATCGAGGTGTTCCCGACCCGCTCGATCGAGGTGTAGACGCACAGCACGTCGCCGACCTTGACCGGAGCGATGAACGTCATCGCCTCGACGGCGACGGTGGCGACGCGGCCCAGCACGCGCTCGACCGCGCAGATCGAGCCGGCAATATCCATCTGGCTCAGCACCCAGCCGCCAAAGATGTCGCCCGCCGGATTGGTGTCGGCCGGCATGGCGAGCGTGCGAATGGTGAGGGCGCCTTTGGGCTCGGCGCTGGAGGTTTCGGTGGTCATGCGCGAGGTCCTTTCGGCGGCCAGCGGCCGATCTCTTCTTCCCAGTGACGGCGGCAGAGCGAGACATAGACCGATTTCTCGATCGATACCTGGTTGCCCTCGGTGAGGGCGCCGCCTTCGGTGTCGCGGCGCACCACCATGGTGGCCTTGCGGCCGCAGAAGCAGATGGTGCGCACTTCGCGCAACTCGTCGGCCACGGCCAGCAGCTCGGACGAGCCCGGGAAGAGCTTGCCCTGGAAATCGGTCCTCAGGCCATAGCACATTACCGGCACGTCGAGCCGGTCGGCGACGCGGGCGAGCTGCCACACCTGGTCGGCGGTGAGGAACTGCGCCTCGTCGACGAAGACGCAATCGACCTTGGATTCCTGGATGTGATCGTTGACGCGCTGGAACAGGTCGTCCTCGCCGTCGAACATCTCGGCATCGGCGGAGATGCCGAGCCGAGAGGTGATGCGGCCGACATCGCCCTCGGCATAGAGCGAGGAGGTGAACAGCAGGGTGCGCATGCCGCGCTCGACATAGTTGTACGAGGCCTGCAGCAGCAGGGTCGACTTGCCGGCGTTCATCGCCGAATAGGAGAAGTAGAGCTTGGCCATGCGCCGTTCATGCCGCAGGCGGAGAGCGGCGGCGAGATCAATCGGCTGCTCTCAACAAAAAATCGGCCGCCTGGCGGGGGCGGCCGATCAGAATGCCGATTGGGGCTCGGCGCAGGACATTCGTGTTGTCGGCGATGCCCTGCTCATAACAGGCGTCCGGCTGCCATACTGGCGGGTGCAGCCGGGTCTAGGCCGGGGGCAATGGGGATAGCGCCCCGGAACACCCGCAAGCTATTGAGGACACGTGACAAGCAGATGACGACCGGTTTCATATTGGCGACATTATCGCGCCGTAGCGGAGTGCTGCGGGCAGGGCTGCTGGAGAGGCTAATGAAGACCTTCTGGAAGGCTGGATTGGGTTTGGCGATGACGGCGGCGATGGCCGCGCCGAGCCTGGCGCAGGGCGTCGATGTGACCGGCATGTGGCGGCCGGACCAGAACTCCGACTACGAGATGAGCATGTGCGGCAAAGACAATGCCCAGCTCTGCATCAAGGTCGTGGCGCTGCGCGGCAAGATGGATACCGACAAGAACCGGCCCTATCTCGACACCTACCTGATCGATAAGGCGAAGCCGAGTGGAGCAGGGCGCTGGAAGGGCAAGCTCACCCTGTTCGGCCAGACCGGAGACGCGACGTTGACGCTCAAGGGTGCCAACACCATGAACGTCAAGGCCTGCGCCTATGTCGTGGTCTGCCGCGAGATCACCCTGACCCGCGTGCAGTAGACCCTATGCGGCTGCGCCCCGGCGCTGGCGCAGCGCCGGGACCGCTTCCACCAGGATGATGGCGAAAAAGATCAGCGCCGCGCCGGCATAGCCGACGGCGGGCAGACGCTCGCCCAGTAGCAGCGCGCCGCCGAGCGCCGCGAACAGGCTTTCGGCGGAGAGTACGATCGCCGCATTGGCCGCCGGCACGTGCTGCTGCGCGATCGCCTGCAGGGTGAAGGCGAGTGCAGTCGACATCAGTCCGACATAGAGGATCTGCACCCAACCGGCAGCGATGTCGGCGACATCGGGGACCTCGAAGCCGAAGGCAAGCACCAGGCAGACAAGGCCGACGCTGATGAAGGTGATGGCCGAGAGCACCACCGGCAGGCCGGTCTGGCGGCTCAGCAGGCCGAGCATGAAGACGTGGCCGCCCCAGAACAGGGCGCTCGTCACCACCAGCATGTCGCCGAAGTTGAAGGCCTCGAGCCGTCCGCCATTGAGGTAGAAAATGCCGACCAGCGCCAGCGGCGCGCCCAGATAGATGATCGGGTGTGGTTTCGCCCGGATCACCGCGAAGGCGATCAGCGGCACGAACAGCACGTAAAGTGCGGTGAGGAAGCCGGAATTGGTGACGCTGGTCTGGGCGAGACCGTATTGCTGCAGGATCGAGCCGGCGAAAAACGCGGTGCACAGCACGGCGATCTGCAGCCAGAGGCGCGGGCTGAACTGGCTGGGGCGCACCGCCTTGCGTCGCAGCTCGACGAGCGCGAAGGGCAGCAGCGCCACGCCGCCCAGCAGGAAGCGCGTGCCGCTGAAGGTCAACGGCCCCATATGCGCCATCGCCGCCTTCTGCGCGACGAAGGCGAGACCCCAGATGGCGGTGGCGATGAGCAGCAGCAGGACGGCGAACGGGCGGGACATCGGCGCTGTTTAGCCGGAGCCGCGAGGGGCGTCGAACGGATTTTGGCAATGGCGTCGATCAGCCCGCGTGATGGGCGGGGCGCTCCGGACACATTGTGGGATGGCACTGGAGTTATGTCAGCAATGCTGACATAATATGCGGGACACATGGAGGAAGTGGTCATGAGCATCGAGAGCCGGAGTTTCGCCGAAGCGTGGGTCGAGGCGTGGAACGCGCGCGACCTGGAACGGATACTGGATCACTACGCAGCCGATATCGTCTTTCTGTCGCCGGTGGCGGCGAGACGGCTGGGCGATGGTCGGGTCAATGGAATTGCGGCGCTGCGCGAGTACTGGAGCGCCGCGCTGGCGGCGATCCCGGACCTGCGATTTACGCTCGAAGCGGTGCTGTCCGGTCACCAGTGCCTGACCATCCTCTACCGCAACCAGCGCGGGCAACTGGTTGCCGAGACGGTCGAGTTCGACTCGGCCGGCAAGGTCTGCCGCTCGGTCGCCTGCTACGACGGCGCCGTCTGAGAGTGGGACGATGGAGGGTGGCGGAGGAATCGGCTAGCATCGGGGTTCGGCGCGCGGCCCGCGCCTCCCCCCTCCGACGGGAAAGTAGACCGCATACAGGGCTGACTGAAAACCGAACCGACTGATCGGGCGAAGGCAAAAGGAGGGATTGCTGCTGGACCCGAACCAGGAGGTTTTCGCATGAAACTGTCTGTTCCGATCTATCAGTTAAAGCGTGAGGCCAGGCGGCTGTCGCGTGAGGAGAAGATTCCCCTGAGCGCAGCGCTCGATCGCGTCGCGGCGGCAGAGGGATTTTCCGGGTGGAGCCTGCTGGCCGCTCGTTATGCCGAGAGTTCTCCGGCGACGAGGCTCTATGGACGCCTGCAACCCGGCGAACTGGTGCTGGTCGGGGCCCGCCCCGGGCAGGGCAAGACCCTGCTGGCGCTCGAGCTGGCCGCCGAAGCGGCGAAAGCCGGCGGCCGGGGCATGTTCTTCACGCTCGAATATACCGACAGGGACGTGCTGGAACGGTTGCGGGCGATCGGCCGGGAGCCGGCCGAACTGGGCGATCGCTTCGGCTTCGATTGCTCGGACCGCATCTCGGCCGCCTATATCATCGAGAAGATGGCCGAGGCATCGCGCGGCACGGTGATCGTCGTCGACTATCTGCAACTGCTGGACCAGCGGCGCGACAACCCGCCGGTGGCCGAACAGGTCCGGGCGCTGAAGGGGTTCGCCGAAGCGCGCGGGCTGGTGATCGTCTTCATCTCGCAGATCGACCGCTCGTACGACCCGGCCGACAAGCCGCATCCCGACCTGGGTGACGTTCGGCTGCCCAACCCGCTCGACCTCACGCTGTTCAGCAAGAGCTGGTTCCTCAGTAACGGCGAGCTCAGCCTCAACGCGGCGCGGTAGGTTTCCGCCACCTGCCGCGAAGCAGTGGGCCCGGTGACCGGGCCTGCTGCGAGCCTATTTCAGCTCGGCATCCAGCGCCTCGATCAGGCGCTGCACTTCGGCAGGCGAGGTGTAGTGGGTGAACGAGACGCGCAGCACACCGTGGCCGGGGTTGAGGCCGAGGGCCTCGAGCAGGCGGTAGGCATAGAAATGGCCGCCCGACGCCATGATTTTGCGGCGGGCCAGGCGATCGGCGGCCTCCACGGCGAGTTCGCCCAGCGCCAGCGAGACGGTTGGTGCGCGCTTGCTCGGGTCGGTGGGGCCGATCAGCCGGACATTGTTCTTCTGGCGCAGGAACTCCATCAGCGGCGCGAGCAGGATCTCCTCCTGCAGACGCATGGCGGCATGCGCCTTGCGGAAGGCATTGGCGCCTTCGACCCGATCGCCGGCGAGCTCGGCGACCCGTTCGAGATAGTCGGCGACGCCGGCGGTGGCGGCGATCTGCGCGTGGTCGGGGCCGGCCGGGACGAGGCGCTTGCGCGGCTGGGTGTCGTTGAAGAAATGGCCCTGGTTCGGCAATTCCGACGCCAGCGAGGGGCGGACTGCCATCACCCCCTGGTGCGGGCCGTACACCTTGTAGGCGGAGAACAGGTAGATGTCGCAGCCCAGCTCGAGCAGGTCGGGCAGGCCATGCGGAGCGTAGGAGACGCCATCGACCACGGTGACCGCGCCGTAGCTTTTGGCCTTCTGGACGATCTCGTGCACCGGGTTGATCTCGCCCACGATGTTGGAGGCGTGCGGAAAGCAGACGGCGCGGACCTTCGAATCGAGCAGCTGGTCGAGCCCCGCCGGGTCGAGATGGCCGGTCACCGGGTCGACCTGCCACTCGCGAATGACGATGCCGCGATCCGCCAGCCGGCGCCAGGCACCGCCATTGGCCTCGTGATCCTGGTTGGTGACCACCACCGCGTCGCCCGGCTTCAACCAGCCGGCAAAGGCGTTGCCGAGCGTATAGGTATTGCCCGAGGTCGAGGGGCCGAAATGTATCCAGTCCATGCCGACATTGAGCGCCTGTGCCATACGCCGGTGCGCCAGGTCCATGGCGGCGCCGGCCTCGCGCGAGGCCGGGTAGAAGCCATAGGGCTGCACCTTGGTGGCGCGATAAAAGTGGTCGAGCCGGCC
Organism: Devosia sp. A16; assembly: GCF_001402915.1. Taxonomy (GTDB): domain Bacteria; phylum Pseudomonadota; class Alphaproteobacteria; order Rhizobiales; family Devosiaceae; genus Devosia_A. The sequence goes on along the minus strand of NZ_CP012945.1, from coordinate 271,222 downwards.
GAGCACCTGCTGGCTGGTATAGGAGCCGCCGGCATTCTCGAAGAAGGCCCAGCCCTCGAGGCTCGGCTCGCGGAACGCCGGGAACTCGGCGCGGATCAGGTCGGTGTCGAGGGGCAGGGCGGTCATGAATGGCGCTCGGGAGATCAGATGCCCGATGGTTAGCGGAGCCATGTGACCGGGGCAATGCGGCGTGTGGATAAGGGGGCGATGCTGGGAGGCGGAGTGGTGTGCCGAAGGGACAGTACGTGCGGCGCCTTCGATGCCATTCGAGCGTAGCTCTCATGGCCTTCTCATCTCAATCGCTTCACTGGAGCGATTTGCCCTTCGGGACGGTTCGAAGCCCCGGCGGGAGGGGCGCCGGGGCTTCTCTGGGACGGCGTCGCGACCGGTCGCGTTGGGGCTGCGGACCGGCGGGGACTGGGATCAGCCGTCCAAACCGGGGGCCGCCGGGGCGGAGTGATGGGGCCGTGCCTGGCCGGGGTGCAGCATTTTGCCCTGCATGTGGCGGCGCGGCGCGAGTTCGCGCTTCTGGTTGTCGGTGAGGCTCTCGTAGAAGCTCCTGAACTGCGGCAGCAGTTCGGTCATCGCCGCGACACGCGCTTCATCGAACTTCAGGCGTTGTTCAAGCCGCTGGATCAGGTCGGGGCGCTGCCTGTCGTTGGTGGCGGTGCCGGGCCGGATGGTGTCGCACCGGTCGGCGAAATCGGTCTGCGCGGTCAGCGCCGAGGTGCGGAAGTCCTCGAACAGTTTTTCCTGGTCCTTGCTCAGCTTCAGCTTGCCGGCCATGCGATCGAGGCGACGCTCCAGCCGGTCGGCCGCACGGCTGTTGCAGGAGAAATCGACGAAGCGGAAAGCGCCGCCGGCATCGCGGCGAAACTCGAGGGTGCGGCTGTCACTGCGCGGACGCTCGGGACCGGCGGCGAAGACCGGGCTCATGGCGGTGAGGCCGAGGGCGGCTACGAGGGCGGCGAGGATGGTGGCGCGGGTCGGGGTCATCGGGGTCTCCCATCGATTTGGTGGCAACGAGGGAAAGATGGCCTGCGTCGGCTTGCCGGGGCGTTGCGGCGAGGTGAAATCGTGGCAAGGTTGGAAAGGTGCGGCTCGCCTCGCGAGGTCGCTTTGCCGCCAAGTTGATGAACGACGAAAAATCGTTGCTTTTCAGTCGATGCCAAGACGATCTGGCATATTACTGCGTCGTCTCGGTCACACTTTTCAGTCAAACTATGTTCGAAATCGGAAGGAAAGTTGACGTACGGCGAAACGGTGTCATTGTCGATTCCGGCAATGTGACACAGGGGGTTCCCTAAAAAATGCTTCGTACGGCAGCAAGTGTTGTGGCTCTCCTCATGGCAGCGAGTTCTGCTATGGCGGCGGATCTGATTATTGAAGAGCCGGCTGCGGTCCCGGTCGTAGCGGCCGGGCACGATTGGTCCGGTGGCTATATCGGTGCGCATATCGGCTATGGCTGGGGCACTGTCGAAGCGACCGACACCGATCCGGGCGGTGGATTCTTCGACGAGGACACTGGAGAAGCCTTCGCCGTCGATGCCAGCGGGTTCCTCGCCGGGCTGCAGGCAGGCGTGAACTGGCAGATGGACTCGGTGGTTCTGGGCATCGAGGGCCAGGTGGGCTGGCTGGGGATCAGCGGCGATGATGCGGTGCTGGAAGATCCGGACAATTTCGGGCGTGTCGATTTCGGCGCCTATGCCGATGTGACGGCGCGTCTCGGCTTCGCCGCGGACAACGCGCTGTTCTATCTCAAGGGCGGCCTTGCCGTAGCGCAGATCGACACGACCTTCGGCGACATCGTCGATGGCTCGTCGGATGAAGATCCGGACAGCACCGGAACGTTCTCGGGAGCGAAGGGCGGTTGGACGGTCGGTCTGGGCGCCGAGCTGGCGCTGGACGACAACTGGTCGGTGAAGGCCGAGTACCAGTACTATGACTTCGGTACCGAGGAGCTCGTCGACGTCGAGGGCGACACCGCCGATGCGACCTTCAAGCTGCACACCGTCAAGGTCGGCCTGAACTACTCGTTCTGATCCGACGTTCGAGAAATCAAAGGCCCCGGATGCGTCCGGGGCCTTTTTGTTGCTGCCGCCACGGTACGGCGATCGCCTGCGCGGGTCTCGAGTGGTCGCCGAGTCGGCGAGAGCGCTACGACGCGATATATTCCTTGAGCGCCAAGGCTTCCTGTTCGGCCTCTTCGATCTTGCGCTTCACCACGTCGCCGATCGAGACGATGCCGGTCAGCTTGCCGGCTTCGACAATGGGGATGTGGCGGATGCGGTGGCGGGTCATGGTTTCCATGAGGTCCGACACCGTGCTGGCCGGGGTGCAGGTGATGACCTTGCTGGTCATGACGTTGCGGACCGGGCCGGCCAGGATCGCAACGGGGTCCTGTTCGAGATGACGCACGACGTCGCGCTCGCTGAGGATGCCCGCGACCTTGCCCTTGGCGTCGACGACGACCACGGCACCGATCTTCTTGCTGTTCAGGATCCGCACCGCTTCAGAGAGCGGCGCGCCGGCTTCCACCGTGTGGACGGTGTAGCCCTTGGATTGAAGGATAGTCTCGACTTGCATCGTCAGTCCTCCTCTCAGATGGCCATAGTGCGCCAAAGGGGAAGAGGGGACAAGAGTCTGAGTGGGCCAACCGTTACCGCGGCGCTTTGGGGGAGGGGCGAGGCACCATTCAGCCAGATCCGCAGGCCCAACACCTCCCCCTTGATGGGGGAGGCAAGCGAAGCTTGGGAGCGAAGCGACCTAGCGCAGCTCCGAGGGGGTGGGGCTACAGGCGCGATGGCGGGTGACAGCCACGCTCGGTGTTTGTGGCCGCCCCCCTCCCAGCCTCCCCCACACGGGGGGAGGTGTCGGCCGGTGGCGGCGGACAGACCGGTGCTACTGCGCGGCCGGGGCCTTGAGGTCGCGCTTTTCGTCCTGGGTCGACGGGACCGGGGCGTCGAGCACCGGAAGTTCGACCGGCTCGCCGCTGGCTTCGGCGACGACGTTGAGCTTGCCGGCCAGCGCCGCCGGGTTGGTCTCGGCGGCAGCGAGGTCCGCGAGGCCGATGCCGGCTGCGTCCTTGCTGGTGATGGTCAGCTTAAGGTGCGACGCGCCATTGAGGAAGGTGCCGAGCTGCTGGGCGGCGGTGAGTGCCTCGCTGGTGTTGCCGAGGAAGGCGAGGGTCATGCCCTGGGCCATGCCGGCAACGGCGGTGCGGAACGACGCCTCGGACTGGCCGGCTTCCTTGGCGCCGGCGGCGAAGGCGAGCGAACCGATGCCGCGGTCCTCGACCTCGATGGTCACGTCCTGCAGGGTGAGCAGCATGGCCGCCATCGTGGCCTCGTCGGTATTGTCGGCGAACAGCGCCTCTGTAGCGTTGCCGAACGTACCCGAGAGGTTGATGCGGCCGAGGGCGCCCATATCGATCAGCACATCGTCCACCTTGATGGTCGACGAGGCCTGGTCCCAGGCGAGTTTGGTGCCGAGCGAGATGTCGAGCTTGTCGACGCCGCGGGCGAGCAGATCCGCCACCGGCAGGTCGGTCATCTCGGCGGTGATCGGCAGGATGAAATTGGAGAGACTCAGCCCGATGCTGGCCGGGATCCCGTTGACGTAGTTGCCGAGCGTGGCGTCGAAGGCACCGAGCGTGCCGGTAATGCGCTTGCCGGAGGCTTCGGGATCGGGCACGTCGATCGAGAGGTCGGCGAGGCTCATGCCGTCGAGCGCCGGGACCAGCTTGCGCCAATTGGCGGTGAAGTAGGCTTCATCGAGCTTGGTCGCGGCTTCGATCGCCGCCACGGCTGCGGTGAAATCCATCTTCTTCCAGGTGAAGTTGCCGAACTTCAGGAAGCCGTCATTCTCGACTGTCATGTCGAAGTCATCGAGCGAAATGGCCGGATAGACTGCCGGTTCGAAGCCGCCGACGGTGATCGGGCCCGAGGCCACGGTGAGCGGGTTGCCCTTCTCGTCCTTGCCGGAGCAGTCGAAGCCGGTGAAGGTCATCGGGGTCGAGGAGAAGGCGGTGAACATGTCGGCGTAGAAGCGGACCAGCTTGTCGACCGTCTCGGGCGCAACCTCGGTGCCGGCCTTCTGGGCGGCTTCGGCCTCCATGACGAGATTGTTGATCTCGGTGAAGTTCTGCTTCAGCGGCCGGGCGCTGAAGCCGCCCAGCTCGCCGGTGCCGAACGTGCAGCTGAAGGCGTCGCCGCCTTTCAGCGAACCGCCGGAGAACTTGAAGTCGGCATAGACCTCCTTCATCTCGGTGCCAGCGGCCGGGGCAGCGCTCAGGCCATAGAAGCCGAGCAGCGCTCCCAGATCGAAACGGCCGACCGACATTTCGCCGAAGCTGCCGGTAACGTCCTCGGCACCGCTGAAATCGGCACTGCCGACATGGGCGGCGGCGGCAACGCCGTTGGCGACGTCGGTCAGGGTGACGTCGCGATAGGTGATCACCGATGGGCCGGCGCCTTCGACATAGCTCGGGTAGCTGACCTTGATCTCGGGGATGGTGACCGATTTGGCATTGAGGGTGGCCAGCGCATCGAATGCGCCCGGGGTGCCGGTGAACAGCCCGCGCACCGCGCCCTCATTGAGGTTGCCGTCGACCACTTCGACACTGGGGACCGAGAGTTCATAGGGGCCGTCAGCGGCGCCCTGGGTGATGCCGGTGACGCTGAGGGTTTCGGCAGACGCGCCGGTGACGGCGATGCCGGCGAACACGGTGCCGAGCAGGAAGGCGCGCATCGGACGCAGGCGGCGGCCGAGCGGGGCAAAGGCGGTGCGGGTCATGTCGGTTTCCTCAGTCGAAAATCATGAGACGCCGCAGCCCATGCTCGCCTTGGGTGGAGCAGGGGATACGGCGCGGGGCGGCCCGAAGCGAGCGTTACCGGCTTCTAGACTATCCTAGCTAACGGGAAGATGAACGGGGCAACGCGAAAACGCGCCGAAAATGTGCCGGTCAGCCTTCGCCGTGGCCGGGCTTCCAGCCGGACAGAGGATTGGATTCGCGTGCCTTGGGGCTTTGCAGCCCCTCCCGCAGGATGGAACGAACCACCTCCACGAGGATGGCGAGGATGAGGGCGCAGAGCGGCACGAACAGCAGGACGACAGCGGTGTCCACGTCGCCGCCACCGATGATGGCGCGGGGCGGGATGATCCCGAGCAGCAGTGCAATGCCTGCTACGACAAAGGTGAGCGAGAACGATATGGCGGTGGCCGCGCTCAGGGCGTTGCGAAACAACGGTCGGGGCAACCGCCAGGACGGTCGCTTCGACTGGGGGAGCTTGGTGGGAGACATGAGGACTCGCTGACTCAGTTCACAACGCGGTGATAAGGCCCACCGAATGCGCGGATGTTTCGTTGCTAAAGCGGTCAAGCCGGTACGATTTGAAGGCAATCGTGTGACCGTGGCCTGGCGGGAAGGTGGGAGTCGACGATGCGGCGACTGGCGAGTGAGACAATGGCGTGGGCCATCGGCCTGCTGATGGCCCTGACGCTGCTTGGCGGCGCAGTTGTAGCGGAGGAACCGGCGAGCCCGTCCGGCGTGGCCGAGCCGTGGCAGAGCGTGATTGACAGCCAGATCGCGGCGTTCCGCGCCAAGGACGCGCCAGGCGCCTTCCAGTGGGCTTCGGCCGCCTTCCACACCGGCTTTCCCAGCGCCGAGGCGTTCTTCGACGCCATTGTCGGATCGGGCTATGCACCGATCATGGAGTCGCGCTCGCACAGCTTTGGCAGGTTCGAGAAGCTTGGCGACAAGACCGTGGTGCAGGAAGTGAAGCTGCTGGGCAACGACCAGGGGCTCTACGAGGCGATCTACATGCTGGCCGAGGAGGCCAATGGCTGGCGGGCGCAGGGGGTGCAACTCGCAAGACACGCCGGGGTCGGCATCTGAGCCTTGCTGAGCCGAGGATGAACGGGGGCATCAGCCCGGGTTCAAGGCCGTGACCGCATAACTGGCATCGTCAAGCGTGTGATCCAGGTGTTCTCTTGAAGGTCTTCGTCCTCTCCGCCGTTCTCGCAGCCATTCTCGTCAGCCTGATGCCCGACGGCGAACCGGCGAGGGGGAGCGGAACGAGCACCGTGCGGGCTGACGGCAAGCCGATCGTACTGCCGACGGGCGCTGTGGTCCCGGCGCGTCCGGTCTGAGTGTCCGACGCTGCTTGCCTACGGGGGCGACCAATGACCCGGTTGTGCGCGCGAGGCTGACGCCGTAGAGCTTTCCCGCCATTTTTCCGGGAGATGACCTTGGCCTTCCTGTCCGACGCCCTCAGCCGCATCCAGCCGTCCGCCACGGTGGCGATCAATTCCAAAGCCGTCGAGATGAAGCGGCAGGGCCAGGACGTGATCTCGCTGGCCGCGGGCGAGCCGGATTTCGATACGCCCGAGCATGTGCGCGAGGCGGCGATCCGCGCCATCAATTCGGGCAAGACCCGCTACACCGCGGTGGATGGCATTCCCGAACTCAAGGAGGCGGTGGCCCAGAAGTTCAGGCGCGACAACGGCCTCGACGTCACGGCGGCCGATTGCTTCGTCTCATCGGGCGGCAAGCAGATCATCTTCAACGCGCTGATGGCGACGCTGAACCCCGGCGACGAGGTGGTGATCCCGGTGCCCTATTGGGTGAGTTATCCCGAGATCGTCCGGCTCTGCGACGCCGATCCGGTCTTCGCGGTGGCCGATGCCTCGACCGGCTTCAAGCTGAAGCCGGAGGTTCTCGAAGCGGCGATTACGCCGAGGACCAAGTGGCTGATCCTCAATACGCCGTCGAACCCCACCGGCGCCGCCTATACGCGCGACGAGCTGCGCGGGCTGGCCGACGTGCTGCTCCGTCACCCGCATGTCCACATCCTCACCGACGATATCTACGAGGTGCTGGTCTATGACGGCGGCACGTTCGCGACCATTGCCGGGGTCGAGCCCAGGCTCATGGAACGGACGCTGACCATGAACGGCGTGTCCAAGTCGCATGCGATGACCGGCTGGCGCATCGGCTACTGCACCGGGCCACGCCCGCTGCTCGGCGCGATGAACAAGCTGCAGAGCCAATCAACCACCAACCCCTCCTCGATCTCGCAATGGGCGGCGGTCGAGGCGCTGAACGGACCGCAGGAGTTCCTCAAGGGCTGGCGCGACATATTCCAGGCGCGGCGCGATCTGGTGGTTGCCGGGCTCAACGCCAATACCGGGCTCGATTGCCTGACGCCGGAGGGCGCCTTCTACGTCTTCCCATCGGTCAAGCGCCTGCTCGGCAAGACCTCGGGCGGCGGCAGGGCGCTCACGGACGACGCGGCCTTCGTCCTGGCCCTGCTCGAAGAAACCGGCGTGGCGCTGGTGCACGGCACGGCGTTCGGCCTTTCCGGACACATGCGCCTCAGCTACGCGGCATCGAACGCGCAGCTCGAAGACGCGGTGCGTCGCATTCAGGATTTCTGCGCCAAGGTCAGCTGATGCCCCATCCGGTCACCGAGTCGTTCGCGAGCGGCTGACTGGCGGTCGGCGACGGCAACCAGATCTGGTGGGAAGAGGCGGGCAATCCGCAGGGGGTGCCGGCGCTAATCCTGCATGGGGGGCCGGGCTCGGGATTTTCGGCTTCGACGCGGCGGTTCTTCGATCCGCAGCGCTACCGGATCATCGGCTTCGACCAGCGCGGTTGCGGCAGGAGCACGCCGCACGCTTCGGACGAGGGCGTCGACTTCTCGGTGATCACCACGGCGCATCTGATCGCCGACATCGAACGGCTGCGGACGCATTTCGGCGTCGACAGATGGGTGATCTATGGCGGCTCGTGGGGCGCGACGCTGGGGCTCGCCTATGCCGAGGCGCATCCGGGGCATGTTGCGGCCATGGGGTTCGGCGGGGTGACGACGACGCGGCAGCGCGAGATCGACTGGCTCTATCGCGGCCTGGCGCCGCTCTATCCCGAGGAATGGGAGCGGTTCGTCGCCGGCGCGCCTCAAGGCACTCCCGAGGAGGGGCTGGTCGCCGCCTACAACGAACTGCTGTTCGATGCAGATGCCGCCGTGCGCGACAAGGCGGCGCGGGATTTTCACGATTGGGACAATGCTTCGGCCTCGGCGGTCGCGCAGGTCGGCCGACCTTCGGACGGCAAGGATTCCAGACAGCTGCTGGCGCGTAGCCGGATCGTTACGCATTTCTTCCGCCATGCAGCGTGGCTGGAAGAGGGCCAGCTGCTGGCCAATGCCCATCGCTTGCGAGGGATTCCGGGCGTGCTGGTGCAGGGGCGGCTCGACCTGCAGGGGCCGCTGCTCACGGCATGGGAGCTGGCGCGCGCCTGGCCCGAGGTGAAACTGGTGGTGGTCGATGGGGCAGGGCACTCGGCCGGCGATGCCGGCATGCCCGAGGCGATCACCGCGGCGCTGGATGGGTTTGCTGGCTTACCACGGACCATTGAGTGAGAAGTGCCGACGGCGGCAGTCGGGACTCCTCTCCCGCTTGCGGGGGAGGGGGACCAGCCGACAGGCTGGTGGAGGGGGGAGCCCCACACACCGGCTGTGCCTGCAGCGATCTATGGTCTCTACCACTTCTCTTAGGAAGAGCCTGAAGCTCGCGCGATGGCCGCCATCACCGCAGCGGGCCGTGCGTCGATTTCCGCTGTCGAGAAGCGAAGCAACCTGATCCCTTCCTTCTCCAGCCAGACCGTTCGGCGCTGATCCCGATCGGCCTGCTCCTGATGCACCGGGCCATCGACTTCAACGGCCAGTTTCACCGCAGCACAATAGAAGTCGAGGACATAGGGGCCAACAGGGTGCTGGCGGCGAAAGTGCCAGCCGAGCTGATTGCGGCGAAGCAGCGCCCACAGCGTTCTTTCGGGCTGCGTCATCACGCGGCGCAAGTCTTTTGCCCGCCAGCGAATGAAGTCGGGTGACCGCAACGCAAGCTCCGCTCGTGGGGCTCCCCCCTCCACCACGCTATGCGTGGTCCCCCTCCCCCGCAAGCGGGAGAGGACTCCCGACTGCACGGATCGGACTCATTCACATGGATTAGCCTACAGATAATCCATCAAACTCATCGACCCACCCTCGCTGTCGCCAAACGCCGCCGACCCGGTGGCCTGGTTCAACAGCGAGCCGAGCTTGCTGGCGGTCTGATAGTTGGCGACCGCGGCGGCGTAGAGGTTTTCCGACCAGCCGGCGGCAGCGCGTTCCTCGGCGCTCATGGCGCCATAGAGCGAAATGACGTTCTGGGCGAAGCCGGCCGCATTGCCTGACCCGGCGGATTTGAGGCCCTGCAGCAGCGCCGCGCCGGAGCGGGAACGCATCTCCATCGAGGCAGCGCGCACTTCAGTGGCCGAGAACCTGCCGTTGGAGTTGAGTGCCACGGAGGCGAGCGAGCGGCTGTCGAACTCGGAATAGTCGGGCTTGGAGCTGCCGGTGGCCTTGTATTGCGCGTCAAGGGTAGTGCGGGCATCGCCGGCAACATCCTTGATGTCGCGCGGCTTGCCGGTCTCGCCGCCGGCGAGGCGCTCCATGTAAGCGTTGACCGGATCGTTGGGCACGGCGCCGGGCAGGGTGGAGGGTTTGGCCTCGATCTGCTTCAGCATCTCCTCGAGCGCGCCGCGCTGATCGGCATAGGCGGCCGAGGCCTTCTCCTCGGGACCCATGGCGTCGAAATAGGCGAGGGCGGCGACATAGAGGCCCTTGACGCTGCCGGTGACACGGCCGACCGCGGTAGGGCCCGCCATCGCCTGGTCGAAGCGGTTCTGCAGTTCGATGGCCGCGGCCTTCTGCTCGTCGACGCTGAACTGCTGGTTGGCGTTTATGCTCATCGCGTAGAGCTCGCGGCGATCGACCTTGCTGAGGTCGAGGGCGAGTTTGCCGTCCTTGAGCGGGCTGGTGAGCTCGGCGTCCGCCAGCAGCTTGTCGAGCGTGGCGCGCGCCTCACTGGTGACGGTGGCGAAGTCCTTGACGGTGGTGAGCGCCGCCTTGGCGGCATCCGACAGCGTGACGTTGGTGGCGCTGGAGTCGCTCGAATTGCTGGGCGGCGGGTTGGTCAGCGCCTGCTGCTGCGCCTTCTGCGCATTGGCGATGATCTGCGCGTAGCTGAGGGAACTGGTGCCGGTCGCGGTGCCAACGCTGGTCATGAGTGCCTCCGGGCGGTCGCTGTTCACCATGCAGGCGGCGTGCCACCGCGGAGGGCCGGGAATCCGGGCGTTGTGGTAGGGCGAAAACGGGAAGCCGGCAGGAAATGCCGGGTAGGGTTTGCTGTGGGGAGGCGCCGGCGGTGCGATGATCCTCCCCCACCACGCGGGGGAGGATCAGGGAGAGCTCGGCGCTTAGATCATCTCCAACTGCTGCTTGCGGCGTGGCGGCGGAAAGGCCGCATCCAGCGCGGCGTGCTCATCGGCGGTCAGCCTCAGGTCAGCCGCCATGCGGTTCTCGGCGACGTGCTCGAGGCCGGTGGCCTTGGGGATGGCAATGATGCCCGGGCGGGCCAGCACGAAGGCGAGGGCGACCTGCGCGGCGGTCGCGTTTCGAGCCCTGGCGATGCGCTGCAGTTCGGGGTGGCGCAGCATGCGGTTGTCGTTGCCGAGCGGGGAATAGGCCATGATTGGCATCTGGCGTGTAGCCGACCAGTCGAGCAGGTCGTACTCGATGCCGCGGGCGGCAAGGTTGTAGAGCACCTGGTTGGCGGCGCAGGCCTCGCCGCCCGGGAGCGCCAGTAACTCTTCCATGTCGTCGACATCGAAATTGGAGACACCCCATGCGCCGATGGCGCCGGCGCGCTGCAAGTCTTCGAAGGCCGCGACGGTCTCGGCGAGCGGGTGGCGGCCGCGCCAGTGCAAGAGGTAAAGATCGATATGGTCGGTGCCGAGCCGTTTCAGGCTGCGCTGGCAGGCGGCAATTGTGCCGTTGCGGCTGGCATTGCCGGGCAGCACCTTGCTGACCAGTTGCACCTCGCTGCGGCGGCCCTTGATCGCCTCGGCGACCACCAACTCGGCGCCGCCATCGCCATACATCTCGGCGGTATCGATCAATGTCATGCCCAGTTCGATGCCGCGGCGCAGCGCCGTGACCTCGTCGGCGTGGCGTCGACGGTCTTCGCCCATGCGCCAGGTGCCTTGGCCGAGGGCAGGCACGGAAGTGCCAGAGGCGAGAGAAATGATGGGAAGTGTCATGAGCCGGCCTCGCGTTGAGCGAACAGACTAGCCCGACTGGCGACAGGGGCAACCGGAGGCTCAAAGAAAAAGGCTCCGCTCGAGGGGATGAGCGGAGCCTTCAGAGGCCGGCTCGCCGAAGCGGGCGACCAATCGAAGCGCAGCCAGGGAGGAGGAGCGGCTGCAATTCGTTGAGATGACTATCGGGCGATGCGGCGAACCGAACAATCGCCAAGTCGGAACGTCAGCCATGCGCTGAGCGCGAAGCGACTGGCGACAAGAGATCAGTCAAAGCAAAAAAAGAGGCCCCATCCGAAGATGGGGCCCAATGACAAGGACCGAAGTCCAAATCGAAAGTGGTGGCAAATGGACGAGGGAGGAGGATACGCCATTTGCCGATGGTTCTAAGTCGAGGGAGGAGGATACGACTTCGAACCGGTGTCGCAGAGCAGGACCGAGGGAGGAGGATACGGTGCGGCTCACATCGACACTCACAATATGCACTTTGACCGTTTGGTCCACAATACGGACTTCCACATGCCAGCTATGCAGTTTGCGCAGGGAAAGGTCAGCCATGCTGCCGTGACGTATGCGTCAATACGATCCGCGCGCGACGGATGTTCACGGGTTGTTGGGGGCGGAAAAGACAAGGCCCCGCTCGAGGGGAGAGCGGGGCCGAGTAGCAGCCGTTGCCGGCTACAGGGAGGAACAAACAACGAGCGCGAGGAGGAGGAGGGAGATGCGCTCAGCTGCTGTCGAGCGGGGATATATGGCGGGAGCGGCGACCCAGCAACCGACCAGTGGTGAATGGGGGTCATGCGTTTTTTGCATGGCTGTTAAGTCGATGAGTTTGCTCGTGTATTGGAGTTTTCGACGTGCGCCATGGCGTCGCACGTCGAGCCGACGGCGACGCCAAGTGTTTGATTGTGACAGTATTTTGTCAGATTCGGCGCCGAATCCGGCTGGCCTCAAAGCCAGCCGCTGCGCTTGAAGAACAGGTACGGGACTACGGCCGACAGGACCATGAGCCCCAGCGCAAACGGATAGCCGAACGGCCAGCTCAGTTCGGGCATGAACTGGAAGTTCATGCCGTAGATGGACGCGACCAGGGTCGGCGGCAGGAACACCACTGCGGCCACCGAGAAGATCTTGATGATCTGGTTCTGCTCGAGGTTGATCAGCCCCAGCGTCGCGTCGAGCAGGAAATTGATCTTGGCCGAAAGGAACGCGGCGTGATCGCTCAGCGCAGCAGCGTCGCGCTGCAGGGTCTTGAGGCCCTGGCGCAGCTCCTTGGTGGTCTTGATGTCGACGCTACCGAGCGTCTGGTGGAAGCTGGTGACACGGGTGATCGACACCAGGCTTTCGCGGGCCAGCGTCAGGGTGTCGCCCTTCTTGCCGATGCGTTCGATCAATGACTGCAAGTCATGCGCCTTGCGGGTAGGTTTCTTGACCTTGTTGCCGAACACCTCGCGCGAGATCTGGTCGATCTCGTCGCCGGCATTCTCGAGCAGTTGCGCCAGCCGGTCGATGAAGGACTCGAGCAGCCCGATCATCACCCGCTCGCCGCCGAACTCGCCGGTGGTGGGACGGGACACCAGCCGCTCGTAGAGCCGGAAGGGCTTGGGGTCGGCGTAACGCACCGTGACCAGCTGGTTGTTGCGCAACACGAAGGTGATCGGCGTCTTGACCGGTTGGCCGGCCTCGTCCTCTACCAGCGCGGTGATGGTCATGAACTCGGCCCCGTCTTCGCTGTAGAGGCGGGCCGAGGGTTCGATGTCCTGCATCTCGCGGCGGGTGGGAATGTCGATGCCGAGGCAGGACTCGACGAACTTGTCCTCCTCGCGCGTCGGGTCGGTCAGGCTGTACCAGACGGCGCCCGCAAGCTTGGCCTCGGAGGCGGGATCGAAATCGGTGGGAACGAGGCGGTCGCCTTCGCGAATATAGGCACGCAGCATAGCGGGGCTCCAATAGCTAGCCGGGCCGGCGCGCCCGGCCCACCTGCTGTGGCGAGATCGAACCGGAAAAGTCTGCGACTTTTCCTGATCTCGCTTCGGGAGCCTAGAGCACCGGCAAGATCGAAGATCGACTTCGACTGTCGGGGTTCATTTTCAGTCCTTGATGAGAGTCCGGGTGCAAGCGCCCGGCACACCAGCCGCAATGCGCCTTTGCGGGCGGGGCGTCAAGGGGGAGGGAACGCAGAGGCGGGGCACTAGTTGGCGAAGGCCGAGACGAGCACCGAGCGCAGGTCGCCTTCAGTGGCGTAGCCGAGGTTCTCGATGCGCCAGAGCGGTTCGGGAAGGTCCGGCTGCGCCACGCGGATCAGCTCCAGGTGATCGGTGAAATTGGCATCTGGATAGTCGGGGAAGCCATAGGCGATGTCGACCGTAGCGCGGTCGGCGTCGATCGCGACTGCACCGACGTTGCACTCGGCCGCATAATCGGGAAAGGCCTGCCAGGGGATACCATCGCCCAGCGGCGGCTTCTCGTCGGGGTGCGCCTGCTGAAGGGCAGCGTTCCGTGTCTCCGCCTCGGCGATGGCGCCGCGCAGCTCGGTGGTCAGCAATCCCTCGACCGGAGCCATGTCGTTGCCAAGCCGCGAGATGCAGAAGATCTGGCCGATCTGTTCGGGACTGATGCTGACCATCTGGGCGAACGACGGCGTGACGGCGAGGCAGAGCGCGACTGCGGTGACAAAGCGAAGCATGAGGGATCCCCGAGGTTTGCCCGTTTCTAGCCGCACCCCCTGAATTCCCGATGAATGGCGGCTTGGGCCTTGGCCGCGCCAGTGCTAGAGCCATGCCGTGAATACAAAGGACTTTGCCATGACCGACTTCTCCGTGCTCGACGATCCGGCATGGCACGCCCTCACTACCCACCACGCAGTGCTCGGTCAGCGCAACGGCGCCGCCGCGCGCTACCGGACCGAGCTGTCGCCGATCGGCGGTCTCGCGCGCTACGATGCCGGGGCGTTCGCCGAGTTGCGCCCGCTGGTGGCGTCGGACGAGGCAGTCGGGCTGGTGTCGGCGCAGCAGGTCGAAGTGCCCGCCGACTGGGAACTGCTGCAGGCGGTCCCGGTGTTCCAGATGGTTTGCGAGGCCCCACCGGCGCTGCCCGAACTGATGCCCGTGCCGCTGACGGCGTCGGATGCAGCAGAAGCACTCGAGCTGGCGACGGCAACCGAACCGGGGCCGTTTCGGGCCGGCACGCTCGGCATGGGTCGCTATTTCGGCTTACGCGCGGCCGATGGGCGCCTGATGGCGATGACCGGCGAGCGGATGCGGCTCGGACAGCTCACCGAAGTGAGCGCCGTCTGCACCTGGCCGGAATTCCGGGGCAGGGGGTTGGCCAAGGTGCTGGTCGCTCACGTCTCGGCGTTGATCGCCGCCGAGGGGCGGGTGCCGTTCCTGCACGTGAAGACCGAGAACGCAGCGGCGATAGCGCTCTACGAGAAGCTGGGGTTCGTCGTGCGCAGGGAACTGACTTTTACGGTGGTGCGGCCGGGGTAAGAATCGCAAACGCCGGCGCGGGCTGACCCCCACCCTTGATCCCTCCCCGCAAGGGGGAGGGAGACGCTGACTGCGATTGTGGTGTGAGGTCTCCCTTTCCCTTACGGGTAGGGGACAGGGGTACGGGGCGGCGAGCACCAGAGCTTGCAGCAGGCGTGTCCGCTAGAACGACCACTCCCGGGCCTTGCCGACGAGAAAGTCGCGGAACACGCCGACGCGCTTCGAATTCTTCAGCGCCGGGGGATAGACGAAATAAGCCTCATAGGCCGGCAACTCGATGCCTTCGAGTACCCGCACCAGGTTGCTCTCGCCCTCGGTGACATAATCGGGCAGCATGGCGATACCGATACCGGCCCGGGCGGCCTGCATCATGCCATAGATGGCGTTGACCTTCATCGAGGCGCGGCGCGGCGAGGAATCGGGGCGGCCGAGGCGCTCGAGATAGTTGATATCGCCCAGATAGGACGGCACCGGTTCGCCGAACGAGATGATGCGGTGGCTGTCGAGATCTTCGACCGCCTGCGGCGAGCCGAATTCCTTGAGGTAGTTGTCCGAGGCGTAGAAGTGATTGTGCACGGTGAACAGCTTGCGCTGGATCATCTCGGACTGGTTCGGCCGGTGCAGCCGGATGGCGACGTCGGCCTCGCGCATGGCGAGATCGAGCTCGGCATCGTTGAGCTTAATCTCGATCTGGATTTCCGGATAAAGGATCAGGAACTCATGGATGCGCGAGCTCAGCCAGGTCGAGCCGATACCCACCGTGGTGGTAACGAGCAGGGGGCCGGTCGGGACCTCCTGGCTCTCGGACATCTGGGTCTCGACCTGCTGCAACTCCCAGTGCATGCGATGGGCGGTGCGGAACAGCTGCTCGCCCACCTCGGTCAAGACCAGGCCGCGGGCGTGGCGGATGAAGAGCTTTAGCCCCAGATCCTCTTCCAGCGCCGAAATCTGCCGCGAAACGGCAGACTGGCTCATGTTGAGCTTTTCAGCGGCGTGGGTGAACGACCCGGATTCGGCGGCGGTGTGGAAGATGCGGAGCTTGTCCCAATCCAGCATCGACTATTCCGCCGCTTCTGCAAGCTCGAGCGATGCCAGATATTCCTCGGCGTCCAGCGCCGCCATGCACCCCATCCCGGCCGCCGTTACCGCCTGCCGGTAGACGTCGTCGGTGACGTCGCCGGCGGCGAACACGCCCGGCACATTAGTCGCCGTGCCGCCCGGCACGACCTTCAGGTAACCGCCCGGCTTCATGTCGAGCTTGCCCGAGAAGATCGAGGTGGCGGGGGAGTGGCCGATGGCGATGAACACGCCGTCCACGGTTTTCTCAGTGACATGGCCGGTCTTGGTGTCGCGGATCTTCACCCCCTGAACCGAGCGCGGCATGTTCTGGCCGAACACTTCCTCGATCTCGGCGTTCCAGATCACCTCGACCTTGGGGTTCTTGAACAGGCGTTCCTGTAGGATGCGCTCGGCGCGGAACTCGCCGCGCCGGTGCACGACCGTGACCTTTGATGCGAAATTGGTGAGGAACAGCGCTTCCTCCACGGCGGTGTTGCCGCCGCCGACCACGATCACTTCCTTGCCGCGATAGAAGAAGCCGTCGCAGGTAGCGCAGGCCGAAACGCCGAAGCCCTGGAATTTCTCCTCGGACTCGAGCCCCAGCCAGCGCGCCTGGGCGCCGGTGGCAATGATCACGGAGTCGGCGGTATAGCGGGTGCCGCCGTCGCCGATAAGGACGAATGGCCGCTTGTCGAAATCCACTTCGACGATGATGTCGTTGATCATCCGGGTGCCGACATGCTCGGCCTGCGCCTTCATCTGCTCCATCAGCCAGGGGCCCTGGATGACGTCGGCGAAGCCGGGATAGTTCTCGACATCGGTGGTGATGGTGAGCTGACCACCCGGCTGGATGCCGGAAATCATGACCGGCTCGAGCATGGCGCGCGCCGCATAGATGGCCGCCGTATAGCCGGCCGGACCCGATCCGATGATGACGACTTTGGCGTGCACCTTACGCTCCACTGATACTGAGACTTAAGCCCTAGACCAAAATAGGAGGTTCGGCGCGCACCTTTCAAGGGCACGACCATCGCCATGCGGCGATGGAACGCGCGGACTCACCGAAAAGTCACAGCGGAGGGCGCGGCAAAGCGCCCTACCGGGAGCTAGACGAACTTAACGTCCAGGATTTCGTACGTCTTGGAGCCGCCGGGGGCAGCGACCTCGACCGAATCGCCGGCTTCCTTGCCGATCATGGCGCGGGCGATCGGCGACGAGATCGAGATGCGGCCCTTCGACAGGTCCGCTTCCGCATCGCCGACGATCTGGTAGGATTTCTCGGCCTCGGTGTCCTCGTCGACGAGCTTCACCGTGGCGCCGAACTTGATGGTCGAGCCGCTCAGCTTGCTGATGTCGATGATATCGGCCAGCGCCAGCAAGGATTCGAGCTCCTTGATGCGGCCCTCGTTCAGGCTCTGCTGCTCCTTGGCCGCATGGTACTCGGCGTTTTCGCTGAGGTCGCCATGGGCGCGCGCTTCGGCGATGTCGGCGATGATCTTGGGGCGGTCCTCGGCGGTGCGACGACGATATTCCTCCGACAGGGTCTTGTGACCGCTGGGTGTCATCGGAATCTTGTCCATAGCCGTCTCCAACTCAAAGAAAGGCTCCCCTGCCAAAGTCATTCGGCGTCGTCAGCATGCTGACCTGAGGGGGAGCGTCCACGTAAACTGCCTTCGGCGAAGGCATCGGTCAAGCGGGGCGTAGGCCGCGCTGCGCGAGCGGTGCATATCGTTGTGGTGGGCGGGCAGGTCAAGAGGCTCGGACGGCGTTCCAGGCTGCGATCGCAAGCAGGTCCGCAGCATCGGAGGCGACATCGGCCGTGGCGAGGCGAAGGAAGTCGTAGGCAGGGCCGAGCATCAGGGCGTGGGCAAGCGGCCACGGCAGGTCGCGAACCTCGCCCTGTGCCACAAAGGCAGCGTAGCGCGCACGGGCGGCCTCATGGCCCCGTGCCAGCAGGGTGGAAACTTCGGCAAGGCTGGTGTCC
Source organism: Devosia sp. A16 (assembly GCF_001402915.1). GTDB lineage: Bacteria > Pseudomonadota > Alphaproteobacteria > Rhizobiales > Devosiaceae > Devosia_A. The sequence continues at coordinate 253,554 of NZ_CP012945.1, read as the reverse complement.
GAGGCGGCGAGAGTGCGGACCTCATCGAGAAAGCGCATGGAAGCCGGGTTGGCCAGGCCCCATCGCACCAATCCGGCCACCGAAGCCTTGATGGAGAGTTCCGCGACGGCATCGGGGTTGGCGGCATCGCCCGAGGAGCCCGACCATCCGCCCACCGCGCGCTCGACCAGCGCCAGAGCGAGGGAACCCTTGTTGCCGAAGAAGTGGTAGATGCTCCCCGTCGAGGCGGCGCTCCGGTTGCGAATGTCAGCGATGCTTGTCGCAGCGTAGCCGCGCGCGAGGAAGCAGGCGAGGGCCGCGTCGAGGATTTCGGAACGGCGATCTGCAGAAGGCGGTCGATTGGCCATCAAAGAAGCATAGACGAAACTAGAACATCGTTCTAGAGATAGTGTGACTAGAACGATGTTCCAGACGGTGGCGAGGATAATGGGCGAAGGCGGCAATGCAGCGATAGTGCGGGAGTATATCGGGGCCATCGAGAGGTTCGATGTCGAGGCGGTAGGGCGCCTGCTGCACCCAGACGTGGTGCAGATCGAGCGCCCGAACAAGCTCTACGCCGAGGGGCAGACCCGCGGCTACGACAAGATGATGGCCGACCTGCCGCGCGGCGCCAAGGTGCTGCGCAAGCAGAGCTACTCGATCACGGCCACATACGAAGCCGGCGACACTGTCATCGTCGAGACGCGCTGGGAGGGGATCGTCAACGTGTCGTTGGGCGCGCTGCAGCCGGGCGATGCGATGGTCGCCCATATCTGCATGGTCATCACGCTCCGCGACGGGCGGGTCGTCCGGCAAGTGAACTATGACTGCTACGAGGATTTCCTGGGAGTGGCACAGCGGGTCCCGAAGTAACGGGGTGGCTCAGGCCAAAAACCAAAGGCGCAGCCCGGAAGCTGCGCCTCTTTGATCTGATAAATCCGAGATCTGCTAAATCCGACCGGAGCGGGATGCCCTCGCATCTACCGGTCAGGATGCATCAAGCACCCCACCGGAGTCAGGACGCCTGGAGGTTGTCGGCGGCGTTCTTGCCGGTCCGCTTGTCCTTGACGATCTCGTACGTCACCTTCTGGCCTTCATCGAGGCCCGAAAGCCCCGAACGCTGGACAGCGGAGATATGCACGAACACATCAGCCCCACCCTCGTCGGGCTGAATGAAGCCGTAGCCTTTCTGGCCGTTGAACCATTTCACAGTGCCGGTAGCCATAAGTAGTCCCTTTCGCAGTCTGCCGTGGCAGTTCCCACCCCAATGGAAACTCCGCCAATCGAATTCTTGGTATGACCTCAGCAGGCGCGTTTGAGACGCCAGGCACGAAGTGTCGGCCGCAATATTCGACCATTAACTTGTAGACCGAAATTTTCTCCCTATCAATACGGCGCAGGAAACTGGTTTTGCCCGGCGTGCAGGGGGCACGTCGGGTTGAAATGCGATCTGACTAGCAGGCCTTCGCGCCCAGGGAGTGGGGCATCGAAGGCGTCGAGATATCGGGCGACTCACCCGATGGACAGGGCCGCACTCGCACGGCACGTCCATAGTTCAGTCTATGCCCCGGCAATGTGACAGCAAAGTGGAAATTCCCGCTCATGCCCATCTTCCCCGCGCCGCGCCGGCGCGCTAAATGCGTGTCCTCCAGCCCGGTGCCAAACAACCTTGCGCGAAATACAGTATTCGTCCGGCGACCTCGTCGCCGATCGTCGTGCGTCCTACGCCGCGGCGCTCGCCGCCGAGCGCGCCTTCGCCGAGGCCGCCGAGCTCATGGCACAGGCACTCGAGATGGTGCCGCAATGGGTGGCCGGATGGAACCTGCTCGGCGCCTATCGCGAGGCGGCCGGCGACATTGCCGGCGCGGTCGCGGCGTGGACCCAGCTGCTGCAGCTTGACGCCCGCGGCCTGTTCGGCGCCACGCTGAAGCTCGCCGCACACGGGGCAGGCGGCTCCGCGCAGGCGGCGCCCGCCTATGTCGAGGCGTTGTTCGACGACTATGCCTCGCGCTTCGAAGACGCTCTGGTGGGGCGGCTGGGCTATCGGACGCCCGAAATGCTCGAGGTGGCGATCCGCGACACGCTTGCGGCCCGCGGCGCGACGCGGTTCGAACGGGCGCTGGACCTCGGATGCGGAACCGGGCTGATGGGTGAACGGCTGTGGCCCCTGGTCGATCGTCTGGAGGGCGTCGATCTGTCGGCGAACATGCTGGCCGAAGCGCGTCGCAAGCGCACGTACGACCGGCTGCAGAAAGCCGACCTCGTGGCCTTCCTCCTCGAAGCACCGGGGACGGCCGACCTGATCGTGGCGGCGGATGTGTTCAACTATGTTGGCGACCTGCAGGGCCCCTTGGCAGCGGCCAGCAATGCGCTGCGGCCGGGCGGCCTGGTGGCGTTCTCGCTCGAAACGCATGCGGGGCCGGACGCGGTGCGGCTGGGCACGACCCTGAGGTTCCAGCACGCGACCACCCCGACCCTGGCCATCTGCCAGGCGGTGGGGTTGCGGACCGTCAGGGTCGAAGCCACGACGATCCGCCTGGAGCGTGGTCTGCCGGTCGAGGGTGCGATCGTCCTCGCCGAGCGGGTGTGACGGGGGCGGGCGCCTCGTGTGCGGACCGCCCCGATCGATCAGCCGATTGCGCGGCGGATAGCCAGCTCTACCGGCGAATAGTCACCATCGGCGCGTTCGAGTTGCAGCGGCTGACGCGGCAGCAGCGGCGGCTGGGCCATGAAGCGAGGCCGGGTGCCGTGATGTGGCTGCGCGGCGTGCACCAGGAACGGATGGCATAGATAGACCGTACCGGGGCCTCCGGTGGCGAGCACCTCGGGCAGGTGAGCCGTCTCGGCAAAGCCGTTGGCGGCGAGCTCGCGCAGTGACAGTCCCGCTTCGCCGGCCGGCGCCAGCTGCCGCGCGATGTCCAGGTGCGAGCCGACCCGGATCCGCGTCGGGGCATCCTGTTCGCCGACCTCGGAGAACAGGAACAACATCAGCAGGGCCCGCCCTTTCGAGCTGACATTGGCGCGCCAGGCCATGAAGTCGGTGGGGTTCTCATCCCAGCCGAAGCTCACATCGATGTGCCAGCCGGCGTCGCCCGGATCGTCCGGCGAGGGAAAGCGGATCGGGAAGGTGCCGAGGCTGCCGCGCGGCAGCCAGCGGCCGGGGCCGACCAACTGATCGAAGGCGGCCTGGAGGACCGGCGTATTGGCCGCCTCGCGGAACGGCGCGGCCGGATTGTCGCCAAGCCGGATCACCGGTTTGGTCCAGGTAGTGGGATCATCCTTGTCGAGGCCGGTCAGCATCCAGAGAATGTCGCGACCGCGAGCGGCGACCTCCTCTGGGAAGGCGTGATCGATGCGGACGAAGCCGTCGGTGACGAAAGCGTCGAGCTGCGCTGCCGAGAGCGCGGGAGTATGTACAGGCATTGTGGTTTCCGAATTCGCATAAGCTCACAAGCGATCCGACGAGCCAGACTCGTGGCGGATGCGCGTGGGCGGGGCGCCCTCAGGCGCGGTGGTGCTGCCTTACGGCTCCTCAGGCGAGGAGAAACACCGATGCGAAACTGCGGATCATCATCATGATGCCGGGAACATAGCGGACGCGGCGGCGAGGTCAACCCGTCAACTGGCTGCTTTGATGCGACGTCGGCGATCGGCCGCGATGAGGGCGAGCGCGACACCGCCGAGGATGCCGATCGACGCGATGACGAGGCGGAGGGTAGGCGGCTCGGCGATCAGCAGCACGCCGCCGGCCGCGGCGATGGCGGGGACGGTGAGCTGGACCACGGCTGCCTGGGTGCGCGCAAGGCTCGGCAGCACGCCGTACCAGACGGCATAGCCGAGGCCGGACGCCAGCGCGCCCGAAGCGACGGCATAGGCTGCGGCGCCGGGATCGACCGGATGGAGCAGCAGCCCGGCGATGACGATCACCACGGCCACAGGCAGGCAGCGAATGAAGTTGCCGGCGGTATCGATGAGCGGCGCCTTGGAGCCGCGGCCGAGCAGGGTGTAGGCGGCCCAGCAAAGGCCGGAGCCGACCATCAGCAGCGTGCCGAGCGGATGGGGCGCGACGAGGCCGGGGGAGACAAGGTAGGCGAACGCGGCGAGCGCCACCGCAAGGCCCAGCCATTCGAGCCCGCCCGGCCGATCTCCCTTGAACACCGCCCAGCCAAGGATGCCCATCTGCACGCTGGCAAACAGGATCAGCGCGCCGGTGCCGGCGCCGAGCAGGATGTAGGCGATCGAGAAGGCGAGGGCGTAGCCGAACAGTGCGGCTGCGGCGCGCCAGCTGCCACCGATGGCAATCGATGTTCCCGGTGCGCGGCGCAGGAGGAGTAGCGCCGCGAGAACCAGCGCGCCCGAGGCGAGGCGGATGCCGGTGTAGGTCAGTGGTTCAGCGTCGGCCGTCGCGAAGGCCAGGCGCGCCAGCACCGAATTGGCGGCAAAGGCGAACATGGCGATGGCGGTAAGGGCGGCGACTTTCACGGGGGCTCCGCGAGTGTGGTCGCCATTATGCGCCTGTTGCCGCTACCAGTCGATGGTGCGGTCCGGCAGGGCGCGCTGCAGGTTGCGCCGGGTCGCGGCTTCGAAGGCGGTCGGCCATTCGACCCCGAGCGTGGTGCAGAGCGCCTTGGCGCGCGGCATGAAGGTGCGGGCGAGCGCCAGGTTCGACGCGATGGCGGAGTTGGAGTCGAGCTGGGGCAGAGGCACCGAGGCGAGCACCGCCATTCGTCCGGGGTCGAGCACGCGGCTCAGGTGCAGCATGCCACCGGGAATCCGGGGGTTGACCTCCATGATCAGCAGATCGGTGAGTAGTCGTCGCAGAAAGCCGTTGCCCACGGTCATCAGCTCGACTTCGCCGCGCCCGATCGCGACCGGCGTCAGCCCCAGGATGCGGATGAACTCGCCGACCATCCAGCCCAGCCGGCCCGGATTGCGTGCCGGCTCGGGCGTTTCGGGACGGAGCGTGGCGTAAAGGTCGTGGCGATCGACCAGCGGCTTCAGGCTGTCCTGCGCCGCGTTGGCGAGGTGGTCGCGGATAGCGATGTGGAGGTCGATGCGCAGCCAGTCGTCGGTGACGGCATTGAGCACCAGCGCGTGTGGCAGGCGGACGTAGTGGACGATCGGCGTAATGGCCTCGAGCGCCGGGCGCCAGTCGCCAGCGAGCCCCTCGTGGTCCGCGGGGTCGGCGATGGCGAGCAGGTCGACGTCGCTATGGGCATCTGCCGTGCCCCGGCCGAAGCTGCCGGAGAGAAACAGCGCCGTGATGCGCGGATCGCCGCCAAAGCTGTCGACGACCCGCGCGATCAGTTCACTCTGGTCCATGACGTCCCCTCCCGCTGGTTTTCATAGTATCGGGAGTGGAACGTCGCATGGTCCAGAAGACCTATGTTCAGCTTGTCAGTACTGTGGACTGCCAATATGCATGAAGGTCCGCGATACGGTTCGAGGTGAACAGCGGCATCGCGCCGGCCAGATGCTCGTCGGTCCAGTCCCACCAGTTCATTTCGAGCAGCATGGCGATCTCGGCGTCGGCGAAGCGCCTGCGAATGGGCTTGGCCGGATTGCCGCCGACGATCGTGTAAGGCTCGACGTCCCGCGTCACCAGCGCCCGGGTGCCGATCAGCGCGCCATGCCCGACCGTCACGCCAGGCATGATGATCGCCTCCGAACCGATCCACACATCGTTGCCGATGACGGTGTCGCCCGCTGGGGCGTAACCATCGGCGGCGCCGGCAAAAGCTGCCACTTCCGGCATGTAGTGGAACGGGAAGGTGCTGATCCAGTCGTGCCGGTGCCCCTGATTGCCGGCCATGATGAAGGCGGCCCCGGAGCCGATGGAGCAGAAGCTGCCGATGATCAACCGATCGACATCGGTGCGATCGGCCATCAGGAAGCGGGCGCAGTCGTCGAAGCTGTGGCCGTGATAGTAGCCTGAGTAATAGCTGAAGCGACCGACCAGGATGTTGGGGTTGGTCACTTGCTCGTCGAGCCGGATGCCCTTGAACGGGCTTTCGAAATAATTGGTCATGATGCTGTCTCGATAGAGGCCCGGGGCCGCAAGGGCGGACGCTCAGGCCGGAGGATGCTTGAGAATGGGCAGCCGCATTCGCCCGGCGGCTGGCGCCGGGGGCAGCAGCATCGCCCGCCGATCAGGCGCGCGACGCGATGGAGGTGGTTCGGTCTGCCAGCTTCATGATGCGGGGTTTTTAGGGGCGGCAGGGCAGGGTGTCAAACCTGGTGCCCGTTGCCCACCCCCACCCAGTTTCGCTACAGCTTCGCCTAGCTGCTACCCTCCCCACAAGGGGGAGGGAGAGTCGCAAGAACCGAAGCTGCGGGGATCTCCCTCCCCTTGATGGGGAGGGCAGCGAAGCTTGCCCGCGCAGCGGGCTTAGCGCAGCTGGGTGGGGTGGGGCGGCAAGCCCCTCCTGTTTCAACCTTCACCGTCTTGCAGCGCGCGCGATGAAGTCTTGGGGATCGGAGATGAAATCCCGGTAGAGACGGAAATGCTGCGTTCTGGCCAGCTCGGTCTTTGTCAGCCCACCGCGCGTGATCTCCAGCAGGCTTGCTCCGGGCACCGCCATCAGGATGGGCGAATGGGTCGCCATGATGATCTGAGCGCCGGCCGATTGCTGGATCGCATCGAGTAGTCGCAGCAGCTCCAGTTGCCGTTTTGGCGACAGCGCGCTTTCGGGCTCGTCGAGAAAATAGATGCCCTGCCGGGACATGCGTTCCTCGAAGAAGCGCACGAAGCCCTCGCCGTGGCTCCAGGACAAAAAGTCGGGCGGCGGGGCGGCTGCAGCAATGGCGGCCTGATCGAGGTACCGGGCGACCGAAAAGAACGATTCGGCCCGGAAGAACCACCCCGCCGTGACCTTGGGCAGCCAGGCAGCGCGCAGCACATCGGCGAGTTGGGCACCGCTGCGATCGACTGCGGCGGAGTGGTCGCTGGGGCGATAGCCCTTGCCGCCACCGGCTTCGTCATAGCCGCAGAGCGCTGCAATGGCCTCGACGAGGGTGGACTTGCCGGTGCCGTTTTCACCAACGACGATGGTAACTGGCGCGACGAAGTTCAGTTCGAACGAGGCGTTCAGCCACGGCAGATTGAACGGGTATACGTCAGGCAGGCTGGCGTCCTGCTGGACCCAGAGCCGCTTGAGATAGGGGGCAGGTAGCCGGGTGGTTGGCGATTTGCGCATGACCCCACCCCTAGCATGGGCGGCCAGCCAGGGCTGACCGCCTTTGAAATGTCAGGCCGCGAAATAGCTCTGCAGCGGACGGACCTGCAGGTTGCCCTCGCGATAGGCGATGATGCCCTCGACCGCCGCTACCGCACCCGGGATGGTGGTGTAGTAGGGGATCTTGCCCATCAGCGCGGTGCGACGGATGTCGCGGCTGTCCGAGATCGATTTGGCGCCGTCGGTGGTGTTGATCACCAGTTGCACGCCGCCGTTTTTCATCGAGTCGACGATGTGCGGACGGCCTTCCAGCACCTTGTTGACCTTGGTCGCGGCGATGCCGTTCTCCACCAGGTACTTATGGGTGCCGGAGGTGGCGACGATCTTGAAGCCGGCATGCTCGAGGTGGCGGCAGAAATCGAGGATCAGCGGCTTGTCGTCATCGCGCACGGAGACGAACACCGTGCCCTCGCGCGGCACCTTGGAGCCGGCGCCGAGCTGCGACTTGGCAAAGGCGATGGGGTAGCTGGTGTCGAGCCCGATAACTTCGCCGGTCGACTTCATCTCGGGGCCGAGCACCGTGTCGACGCCCGGGAAGCGGTTGAACGGGAAAACTGCCTCCTTCACCGCCACGTGGTTGAGTTTCTTCTCGGTGAGGTTGAAGCTTGCGAGGCTCTCGCCGGCCATGACGCGCGAGGCGATCTTGGCAATCGGCTCGCCGATCACCTTGGCGACGAACGGCACCGTGCGCGAAGCACGCGGGTTCACTTCGAGAATGTAGATGGTGCCGTCCTTGAGCGCATACTGCACGTTCATCAGGCCACCGACATTGAGCGCCAGAGCCAGTTCGCGGGTCTGGCGCTTCAGTTCGGTGATGATCTCGTCCGACAGGTGCTGCGGCGGCAGCGAACAGGCCGAGTCGCCCGAGTGGATGCCGGCTTCCTCGATGTGCTCCATGATGCCGCAGACGAACACGTCCTTGCCGTCGCTGAGGCAATCGACGTCGATCTCGATGGCGCGGCTCAGGTAGCCGTCGAACAGCAGCGGGTTGTCGGAGAGGACCGAGTTGATCTGGCCGGTCTTGTCGTTGGGGTAACGGATCAGGATGTCGGGCGGCACGAGGCCGGTGAGGGTGTCCTGCACGTAACGCTCGAACTCGTTGGGCGAGTGGACGATCGCCATGGCGCGGCCGCCCAGCACGTAGGACGGGCGGATCACCAGCGGGTAGCCGAGCCGCTCGGCGACGAGGCGGGCCTGTTCGAGCGAATAGGCGATGCCGTTCTTGGGCTGGCTCAGGTCGAGGCGGCTGATCAGCTTCGAAAACAGATCGCGGTCCTCGGCCAGGTCGATCGAGGAGGGCTGGGTGCCGAGGATCGGCACGCCGGCCTTCTCCACTGCATCGGCGAGATTCAGCGGGGTCTGGCCGCCGAACTGCACGATGACGCCGTGCAGCGTGCCGTTCTGTTTTTCGGTCTCGAGGATTTCGATCACGTCTTCCTCGGTGAGCGGCTCGAAATAGAGGCGATCGGAGGTGTCGTAGTCGGTCGAGACGGTTTCCGGGTTGCAGTTGACCATGATGGTCTCGTAGCCGGCGTCGGCGAGCGCGAAGGCGGCATGGCAGCAGCAATAGTCGAACTCGATGCCCTGGCCGATGCGGTTCGGGCCACCACCGAGGATCACCACCTTCTTCTTGTCCGAGGGGCGCGCCTCGTCTTCGGGCTGACCGCTGAACGGCGCTTCGTAGGTCGAGTACATATAGGCGGTGGGCGAGGCGAACTCGGCCGCGGACGTGTCGATGCGCTTGTAGACCGGCCGGACGCCCAGCGAGCGGCGCAGTGCCCGTACATCCTTGGCCTGCTTGCCGGCGAGATCGGCGAGCCGGCGATCGGAAAAGCCCATGGCCTTGAGGCTGCGCAGCGCGCCGGCGGTGTCGGGCAGCCCGAACTCGCGCACCTTGTTCTCGGTCTCGACCAGGCCGTGCATCTGCTCGAGGAACCACGGATCGATCTTCGACGCATCGTGGATGTCGTCGAGGCTGTAGCCGAGCCGCATGGCCTCAGCCACATGCAGCAGGCGCTGCGGAGTGGGGGTGGAGATGGCGGCGAATACCGCATTCTCGTTGTCGTCTTCCGGCGCGCCGGAAACGAAGCCGGGGATGCCGATCTCGTTGAGGCCGGTGAGCCCGGTCTCAAGCGAGCGCAGCGCCTTCTGCAGCGATTCCTGGAAGGTGCGGCCGATGGCCATGGCTTCACCCACCGACTTCATCGAGGTGGTAAGGCGGTTGTCGGCGCCCGGGAACTTCTCGAAGGCGAAGCGCGGGATCTTGGTGACGACGTAGTCGATGGTCGGCTCGAACGAGGCCGGGGTGGCGCCGCCGGTAATGTCGTTCTCGAGCTCGTCGAGCGTGTAGCCGACGGCGAGGCGGGCGGCGACCTTGGCGATCGGGAAGCCGGTGGCCTTCGACGCCAAGGCGGACGAACGCGACACGCGCGGGTTCATTTCGATGACGATCATCCGGCCATCGGCCGGGTTGATGGCGAACTGCACGTTCGAGCCGCCGGTCTCGACGCCGATCTCGCGCAGCACGGCGATCGAGGCGTCGCGCATGATTTGGTATTCCTTGTCGGTCAGCGTCAGCGCCGGCGCGACGGTGATGGAATCGCCGGTATGGACGCCCATCGGATCGACGTTCTCGATCGAGCAGATGATGATGCAGTTGTCGTTGCGGTCGCGCACCACCTCCATCTCGTACTCTTTCCAGCCGAGCACGGACTCTTCGATCAGCACCTCGTCGGTGGGTGAGGCATCGATGCCGCTTTCGACGATGGCGAGGTATTCTTCCTTGTTGTAGGCAATGCCGCCGCCGGTGCCGCCGAGCGTGAAGCTGGGGCGGATGATGCAGGGCAGGCCGATCACCTCGAGCGCCTGCAGCGCCTCGATGGTGTTGTGCGCGAGCATCGAGCGCGGCGTCTCGAGCCCGATCTTCTTCATGGCGTCACGGAACAGCTCGCGGTCCTCGGCCTTGTCGATGGCCTCGGCATCGGCGCCGATCATCTCGACGTTGAACTTGTCGAGGATGCCCATCTTCTTGAGGCTGAGCGCGCAGTTGAGTGCCGTCTGGCCGCCCATGGTGGGGAGCAGCGCGTCGGGGCGTTCCTTCTCGATGATCTTGGCGACGATCTCGGGGGTGATCGGTTCGACATAGGTGGCATCGGCGAGATCGGGATCGGTCATGATCGTCGCCGGATTGGAGTTGACCAGGATGATCCGGTAGCCCTCGTCCTTGAGCGCCTTGCACGCCTGGGTGCCGGAATAGTCGAACTCGCAGGCCTGTCCGATGATGATCGGACCCGCACCGATGATGAGGATCGATTTGATGTCGGTGCGTTTTGGCATCTGGGGTCGCTCTTTATTCTCGGTTTGCGCTTCGGCGGTCCGATCGTCTTCCGACTTTCGGGCCTCAGCGTTGGGCGCGCGGAAAGACGCGCGTGGGCGCGGACTTGGGCGGCGGACTCTATGGGCTAGGCGCGTCCTGTAACCGAAGCGGTGGGGGAAGGGAACCCCCGGCGCGAATGAAGCGTGTGCAAGTTGTCGCGGGGGGCCGTCTGCCCCGCGCGGTCAGGCGTCCACCGGCCAACGCTTCAACGCGTCCTCGCCGGCGCTGGTCAGCCCGTAGACGCCACGATCGATCCGATCGAACCAGCCATAGACGTTGTCGAGCAGGATGCGGGCGGCGATCGGCGTGGTGGCCTTGAGGTCGCGGGGCCGGAGCGGGCCCGCCTGCAGCGCCGCGGCGCAGGCGAGGGCCTGCTGTCGATAGGCGGTCATGATCGGCTGCCGCGTGCTGCCGCCCGAGGTCGGGTCGCCCTTGCGGCGGCGATGTTCCTCGACCAGCCGGTTGCGTTTGCGGGTGTTCTTTTTCGGTGTCGGCGCAATGGGGCTGACGATGATCTCGACATGGTCGCTGGCGCTGACCCCGAGCATGCCGACGCCGAGGCGGCGGCAGAGGTCGCGGAAGCGGCGGTCGCGCTCGCGGCCCTTGCCGGTGGGGGACAGGCGGGCGGCGATCCACACCTCGTCGCTCTGCGACTGCCGGTCGACCGCCTGCAGCAGCAACTCGAGGTTAAAGGCCTGTTTGAGTTCGCAAACCACCAGCAGCGGCGGCTCGCCCTCCAGTAGTCCGACCAAGTCGCAGCCGCCGATTTCACCTTTGACGGCGTAGCCGGCGGCTTCGAGGAAGCGCTTCACAGGCGGGTAGAGGGTGGTTTCCAGGGCAGGTGTCCGGCGTGATTCTCTGCCGGCGATAATAGCTCAATGACGGGCGTCGAGCGCGTCCCGGACCGCTTCGATGCTGATGCCGAGATCGTCGAGGCGATAGGCATCCAGTTCCAGGAGGCTGAGCATGGCGAGCCGGCATGCGCGCTGGGCGCGCCAAGCAATAAACCTCTGCGCCAGAGCGCGCAGCGCGGCGACGGCGAGACTGGAACGCGGAGCGACTTCGTGGGTGACGGACAGCAGGCTCATTTATTTCTCCTCGGTTGCGACCTCCGGCTCAATGGCCGTTCGACTTCACGACGAGCGAGGCGCTTGTGGATCGACATCGCAGTCCAAAAAAGCTGACGAGGTATGTGCTGAGCCCTCTCCCCTGAGGGAGAGGGCAAGTGTAGCTAGGGCCTTCAGGTCCGTAGCGAAACCAGAGTGAGGGGTTCAGCTTCTCAACGAGCGCTCGTTGGACCGCTTCACCCCTCAACCGGCCTTCGGCCACCTTCTCCCCTGAGGGTAAGGGACGGACCTGCCGACGACGGGGAAGCGCGCTGACCGGCATCCGACAGCAGGCCTTGTCGAGGCCCAATTGAGGTGCGACTTTTCGGTCGCCACGCCATCGGGAGACACGCCATGTGCCGTAACATCAAGCCGCTGTTCAACTTCGAGCCGCCGGCCAGCAAGAACGAGATGCACGATGCGGCCCTGCAGTTCGTGCGCAAGATCTCCGGCTATACCCATCCCTCCAAGACCAACGAGGCTGCCTTCAACGACGCCGTGGCCGATATCGAGCGGGTGGTGAAACGGCTGCTCAAGGAACTCGAGACCGACGCGCCCAAGCGTGACCGCGAGGTGTTGATCGCCCGGGCGCGGGAAAAGGCCAAGCTCAGATACGCCCCGCGAGTGGGGGCATAGCTACGCCGTCGGACTGTGGGGGCGGGGGATCGCCGTGTAGACGCGCTCGATGAAGCCGTAGAACTCGGCCATGTAGTTGCGCAGGAACTCGGCCGTGGCTTCGTTGGTGACGTCGCCGTCATCGGTTATCAGGCCGGGCTTGAACTGGATGTAGGCTTCGATCGAGTTCATCAGCGGTGAGTTGCAGAAGGCCATCACGCTCCTGAGACTCTGCTGCGCCACCGCCGTGCCGATGGCGCCGGTCGAGGCGCCGATGATGGCGGTCGGCTTGCGGGCGAAGGAGTTCTGTCCCCATGGGCGGCTGGCCCAATCGATGGCGTTCTTGAGCCCTCCGGGAATCGAGCGATTGTATTCGGGCGTAACGAAGAGGATTGCCTCGGCATCGGCCAGCGCCGCCTTGAAGGTGCGGGCGACCGGCGGAAAGTCGGCATCATAGTCGTAGCTGTAGAGCGGCAGTTCGGCGAAGCTGATTTCGCTGAGCTGCATCTCCGACGGCGCCAGGCGCACCAGCGCCTTGGCCAATTTGCGGTTGATCGACGCCTTGGCGAGACTACCGATCAGGTAGCCGACCTTCACGTTACTCATGGGCAGCTCCTTTGGGTTGCTCCTCCACAGCACGAGGAACAACGCAGAGGGGGAGCCGGGGTTTCAAGCGCGGGGCGGCTCAGCTCTTCTTGAAGGTGATGGCCGAGGCGGTGGTCTGGCCCTTCTTGTCGACCAGGGTGAAGCCCAGCTTGATGCTGCTGCCGCTTAGGGTCATGATCGAGGAGGCGACGCCGTAGCTGGTCTTCATGCCGGCCGAGGCGAAGACGATGCTGTTGCCCGCCCGCTTGCCGATGGTCGTGGTGGAGGCGCCTTGAGCCGACGAAGCGGCCTCGAAGCGCTTGGCTGCGTCATTGTAGACCATGCTGCCGCGGAAGCTCGCGGCGCCCGAGCCGCCGAAGGAGCAGCGGCCGGAATAGGTCAGCTTGCCGGCGCTCGCCGCCTTGAAGGTCAACCGACAGACCACCGTGCCGGGGTCGGGGCCGGTCACCTTGCCGGTGCCACGCCAGTTTCCTTCATATTTGGCGAGGAGTGCATTCTCGGCCTCGCCGGCGGTGGCCGGCAGGGTGACGGGCAGGACGAGGGCGGAGGCGAGGGCGAGGACCTTGAGGCTCGTCGGCAGGCGCAGCATGGACAACTCCGGAATCGGGCGTTTCGGTAAGCAACGGTAGCGCGGCCGCTAAGGTTGCGCGAAGGGTTCACACAGTTTTGCTGGTGCCGGGATGAAGCCCGGATGAACGGCGCGGGAATCGGCATGCAGCGCCGGCCGGCGAGCGGCAGCGAACAGCGCGCGTTTTTCGGAAGTTTCTCCGGCGGCGTTGTCGATTTTGGTCGGCGTGGTTCGTCGTGACATCGGACAGGCAGTTCGAACCGAGGAAGAACCAGATGACCACCAAGCTCGACATCACCCCCGACAACGACAACCAGCTGGTGCTGGCCCGCATCATCAATGCCCCGGTGGAGCAGGTCTATCGCGGCTGGACCGATCCGGCGCTGATGAAAAAGTGGTTCGCGCCGCGGCCCTGGACGACGTCGCGGGTGATCAACGACGTGCGACCCGGCGGCGGCAGCCTCGTTGTCATGGTCGACGAGAGCGGCACCGAGTATCCAAACCCCGGCCAGTACCTGGAGGTGGTGCCGAACCGGAAGCTGGTGTTCACCGACGCCTATGTCGGGGACTGGCAGGCAAGCGAGAAGCCGTTCATGACGGTGACCCTCACCTTCGAGGATGTCGGCGGCAAGACCCGCTACATCGCGCGCTGCCAGCACTGGAACGCCGAGGACAAGGCCGCGCACGAGCAGATGGGCTTTCACGAGGGCTGGGGGCTGGTGACCGAGCAGCTCGAGCAGGTGCTGAGGGCGCATTGATGACGGGTCCAGCGTTGCCATCGCGGCAATGCGATCGACAGGCTGGTGCGGGAAGAGCACCCCCACCCCTGTCCCCTCCCCGCAAGGGGGAGGCAGACGCCCACACCAGGGCCAGTGTTTTGGTCTCCTCCCCCCTTGCGGGGGAGGGAGAGGGTGGGGGGTATTCTGTGCGCACCGCATTGCCCCCAAGCGAGACGCAAGGGAGCCGTAGCCGCTTACACGGCAGGCCCACTCACCCCGCCCTTCCGTCCGTCGCCGGCAACCGGAACAGCGCGTCAGCAATATTGGCTTCGCCCAGCGGATCGAAGGCGTTGTCGGTGGGGAGCGCGATGGAGACGCGGTCGATGCCGAGGTCGGCCAACTGATAGGGCGTGCCATAGCCATATTCGAGATGGCCGCGGCCGATGATGCCGATTACCAGCGGCGGCGCCGGACCATCGAGGGCGCGCGCGATATTGCAGGCGAAGGCACGGTCCCAGGTCTGCTGAGCGCGAACGAACCGGTCCGAAGTCATCGCGTCGCGCGGCCGGCCCGACGGGCCGGCAAAGCGGGCGAGATACTCGCGATAGGCCGGCAAGGCCGGGCGGGCCGGGGTGAGGCCGTCGCGCTCATCGACGGGAATTGCCTCCCAGCCTTCCTTGCCGACGCGGGTGACCAGCGGGCGGTGACAGTTGAGCGCCAGCATGGGCAGCCGGAACTGCCGGCAGAACTGGAACAGCGGCAGGTAGAGCGCCGGATCGAAGCGCCACACCTCACTCCACTCGGCGGCCTCGAGGAAATCGGCGGTGCTGGCGAAGGCGCCGGCGATGAAGGCGTCAAGCACCGGCTGCAGCCGTCGCGGGAACATTTCGAACCCGAGCGCAATGTCGGAGCGATGCGCCACGATGCCGGCGGCGACATGCAACTGCCAGCGATGCACATCATAGCGGTCGTGCGTTTCGCCCAAAAGCACCACGCGCTGCAGCGCCAGGTGGCGCATCAGTTGCGAATGGGCGACCGGTTCGGCAGTCCGTGGATCGAGCCAGGTCCCGGGGGCGATCGCGATGGTGGGGGAGGTCGTATCAGTCATGCCAGCTCGTTCGCGTTCGGGGTGCTGGCTTGCAGATGCTGGCTTGCGAGCAGGGTGGTAGCGGCTGCCGGGCGGCCGGTCAACCAGAGCGATCAGGCACCTGGGCTCGTCTTCCCGGTGGGTGGGGCACCTCCACTGGGTGGCGCACCTGCGCGCGGCGGGGCTCAGTGGGATCTGCTGGCCCTGGTGCGGTACTGCACCTGAACCGATTCTACTCCTCGGGCTCGGTGGTGAAGAGCAAGGGGTAGCCTTCGTTGCGGGCCATCTCGGTGGCGCGTTTGGCCTTGGTCTCGGCGATCTCCTGGGTGAACACGGCGACGACGCACGAACCCTTGGTGTGGGCGGTGATCATGATGCGGTGCGCCTGGTCCTCGGAGATCCGGAACTCGGCTTTCAGCACTCGCACCACGAAATCGCGCGGGGTGAAATCGTCGTTGACGAGGATGACCTTGTGGAGCGGTGGCCGTGCCAACTTGGGCACGGTCCTGCTGCGCGGCTTGATATCGGTGTCGTTGGCCATGGTGTGGCCAATATAGTGCAGGATGTCGGCTCCTGCATCCTCCGGCTGAGGGTTGGTGCCGCCGGCAATGGTTGGACGCCGGCGAGCGGCCGTGGCATGAGTAGCATAGTTTTCACCAGGGTCTTTTTCGTGCGCTTTATTGGGTCGGTTATTGTTGCCGCAGCTGTTCTGCTTGGCGGCGCCAATGTTGTTGTCGGCGATGAGCTGCCGAAGGTTGTGCAATACCAGCTCGACAACGGCCTCGAGGTGCTGCTGTCGCCGGACAGCAAGGTGCCCAAGGTGGGCCTGGCGCTGGTCTATCGGGTGGGCGGGATGAACGAGCCGGCGGGGCGGTCGGGCTTCGCGCACCTGTTCGAGCACCTGATGTTCAGCGGCACGCCGGAATATCCCAGGATCGATGACACCTATTCGGCGCTGGGCGTACAGAACAACGCCTTCACCGAGGAAGACCGCACGGTCTATGTCGCCGATGCACTGGCCTCGGCCCTGCCGGTCTTGCTGTCGGTGGAAGCAGACCGGATGGCGAACCTGGGCGGCGATGTCGACCAGCGCGAGCTCGACCTGCAGCGTGACGTGGTCAAGAACGAGATGCGGCAGACGGTGCTGGACAGCGCCGGCCAGCCCGGCATGGCGGCACTGCGCTCGGCCTTGTTCCCGGCGCCGCACCCCTACGCGGAGGCGGTGATCGGCTCGATTGCCGATCTCGATGCGGCGCAGCTCGATGACGTGAAGGGCTTCTTCGACACCTATTACGTGCCCAACAACGCGGTGCTGGCGCTGGCCGGCGATTTCGACGTCGAAGCCGTGAAGGCGCTGATCTCCGAGACCTTCGGGCGCGTGCCGCGTGGTGCCGATGTCGCGGTTCCGGCGGCAGCGCCGCCCAAGCCGGTGGCGCTGCGGCTCGATTTCACCGACCGGGTGCCCGCGCCGATGGTGGTGCTCGCGGTCGCCGGTCCCGCTATCGGCGCCAAGGCGAGCACGGCGCTGACCGTCGCGGCCGACCTCCTGGGCAATTACGAATATGGCGTGCTGCGGCGCGAACTGGTCAACAAGGGGATTGCTGTCAATGCCGGTGCCGGATGGGATCCCGGCCGGCTGGGAGGGCGGTTCCTGATTTCGGCGTCTGCGGCGGCAGGGATAACTCCCGAGGTGCTGGAAGCGGCGCTGCGGAAGGCGGTGGCGGATTTCGTGGCAGCGCCGCAGGAGCAGGCCGGGCTCGACCGGACGCGGCAGACGTTGCGGATCGGCCGGCAGCTGACCGGGGAGGCGATGCTCAGCCGGGCGCGGACGCTGGCCACCCGCTTCGATCTCTATGGTGCTGCCTCGCCGGGGCTGGCGGACGATCCGAACCTGCTGACGCTGACCACCGCAGAAGTCGAAGCCGCCGTGCGCGCGCAGCTGGCGCCTGAGGCGCTGAGCGTGCTGACGGTCACGCCAGGGGCGGCGCGCAGCGATTATCCGGCAGTGCTCAAGCAAAGCTCGGGCAATGCGGTGCCGATCGAGGCGGCGGCCCGGTCGCTGGTCGAGGTGCCAAAGCTCGAGGCCGGCGAGCCGGGGCGGGCCAGGCTGCCGCCGCGGGAAACCGCGACGCTTTCGAACGGCATCCGCCTGGTGCACTACGAGACCAGCGGCTCGCCGCTGGTGCTGCTCGCTGCCTCGGTGAGCGGGGGCGCGGGCAGTGACGTGCCGGGCGAGGAAGGGCTGATCGAGCTCACCACCATGATGATGGCGCGCGGTGCGGGCGAGCGGGGTTTCGAAGCCTTCAGCAAGGCCGCCAAGGACATCGGCGCCGACATTTCGGGGCAGTCCGGCATGGAGCAGTCGGCCATCGTGCTTGGCGTGCCGCCGGCCAACCTTGCCGCGGGCGTCGATCTCATGGCCGATGCGGTGCAGCGGCCGCGCTTCGAGCAAGCCGAGTGGGATGCGCTGAAGGCGGAGGTGCAGCAGGGGCTGGCCTACCGCAAGATGGACCCCGGCGCGTTAGCCTATTACGCGATGGAGGCGTTGGCGTTCCCGATTCCGGAGGGCAGGGCGGCGCTGGAGCCGACACCCGAGGGGGTAGCCGCGCTGACGCCAACACAGGCCAAGGCGACACATCTCAGGCTCTTCACGCCTACGACCATGACGATCTACAGCGTGGGCTCGGTGAGCCTCGCCACCGTCAAGGCGGAGCTCGAGCGCGGCTTCGGCGACTGGAGCAATGCCAGCCCGGGTATTGCGGCGGTGTCGCATCCTTCGGCGGCGTTCGCCGAGGCGTTCAAGGTCTACGTGACCCCCAGCGCCGGCAACAGCCAGGCGATCATCAACCTGTCGCGGCCGGCCCCTGCCTTCAACGACCCGGGCGTGCTGGAGGCGATCGCGGTGGCGCGGCTGCTGGGTGGTGATTTCACCAGCCGGCTGAATCAGGTGATGCGCGAGACCAAGGGCTATTCCTACGGAGTAAGCGCCTCGGTATGGACCAACGTCCCGACCGGCGGCATGCTGACGGTGTCGTCCGCCGTGGCAGCCGACCAGGTGGGAGCAGCGATTGCCGATATTCGCGCCGGCTTCCAAGGTCTGGCATCGACTCCGGTGGCCCAGGCCGAGCTCGACCGCACGATCATGGCAACGGCAGGGGCGACCGCCGGAACGGTCGAAACCTCGAGCGGCCTGCTCGGACTGGTGGTGAGCGCGGCTGGTGCCGGGATGACGGCCGAGGAGATGAACGGCAAGCTCGACGAGATCGTCGCCCTGCAGCTGCCGGCCGTACAGGCTTCGGCGCAGTCGCTGGCGCCGCTCGATCGGGCGCTGGTGGTCATCGCCGGTGACCCGCAGTCGATCCTGCCGCAGTTGCAGGCGATCGGCATCACCGATGTCACGGTGTTGTCGCCCGAGGATTAGGCGGGCCGCCGGCAATACCCCAACGCAACGCATATGCGCTGCGTTGGGAGGATAGCGGTCGAAGCGTTTGTCGGGTGAAATGCGCTAGCGGGTTGGCAGCCCCAGGCGGTTGAGCAGCGCGATGAAGCGCGGCTCGTCGCGCAGGGTGCGGAACTCGGGCTCCACCAGCAGCCCGATGGTCTCGCGGCGCGCGACCGCAATCTCGAGATAGTGCAGCGCCGTCGGCTTGTCGCCGAGCAGCGCCGCGGTGGCCGCGACCTTGTAGGCGTCCTCGCGCTCGGCCTGGAACTGGCGCTGCTGCTCCCCGAGCATGGCCTCAAGCATGGCGATGCCGCCGCGGGCCAGGGCGGCGCGAGCCGCCTTGGCGATCAACTGGCGGCCGACGCTGCCTTCGACATTGGCGGCGATCTCGTAATTGTCGAGGAACCGGGCGTAGCGGCGCTGGTCGAGATAGATGGTCGCGAGGTAAGAGGGCACCGCCAGGTAGTCGGGATTGGCCTGCCGCAGTTGTTCCAGCATCGCAATCGCCGTGATGGTATCACCCGCATAGTAGTGGATCAGCGCCGCGTTGGCGCGAATGGAGCGGGAGTCGGGCTGGAGCGCCAGGGCTCGGTCGATCAGTTGGAGCGGGCGTTCGAACTTGCCCAACTGCATCGAGGTCAAGGCGTACCAGTGCAGCGCCTGGGCGTTGTTGGGCTCGAGCGCCAGGGATTTTTCGAACAGGTCGGCCGAGCGGGCAAATGCGTGCGAGCCGTAAAACGCGTTGAAGCCCAGGGCGGCATAGGCTTCGGCCAGCTGCGGGTCGAGCGCGATTGCGCGTTCGGCGGCGGCCCGCGCCTTGGCGTATGACTCGGCCGGCGGCGCGAGGGTATATTGGCTGATCAGGTTATAGGCATTGGCCCGACCGACCTCGGCCCGGGCAAAGTCCGGCGCAATGGCCAGTGCGGCATCGAACTTCTCGATGGCTGTGGTGAAGCCCGCGGCGGTGCGTCCGGTCCAGGCGATGACGCCCTCGTCGTAAAGCGCCTGCGCCTCGGATGGCACGGGCGCGGGTTTCGATGCGCGCGGCATTGCAGCGATGGCGACAAAGCCGAGGACGATAGCGACGACGATCACCACCGCCGCGGCGATCGGCAGTCTCGGCACTTGCTTGGCCTCGGCCGCGGCGACCGGCTCCACCAGCTCGACCGGGCGCGTCTGCGCGACCGCCGGACGGGGGGCGCTTAGCCAAGCTTCGAGCTCGCCGACATAAGCGAACACGGAGGTCCGCGTGCCACCGGGGACGCGCCGGACCGGCAGTCCGCGAATGGTTTCCCAGCGCTTTACGGTACGCTCGTCCTTGCCGAAGAAGGCGGCGATCTCCTTCCAGCTGTTCAGCCGCTGGCCGGCGCCCTCCGGCCCCAGTTGGTCAGACGTCTGCAAGCCCCCAACTCCGTCTTCCGCGTCAGCCGCTCCCCGGCAGATTTACTGTCGAAGCGACGGTGGGAGTCAACTTCCCTCTGATCGGGCAGGGCAAGCTGCGAAGCAGGCGAGGCTGGAGCGCAACGCGCCGCAACTGTGCACAACCCGCGCTGGCCGAAATCCCTCCCGGCCCTATTCACCCGCCACAGGCGAGCGTCGGGCGAACAGCAGGTCCTTGGCGGCGAGAACGGCGCCGGCAGTAATCAGCAGGCAGGCGATCAGGATGACGTGGCTATAGGTGGCGTAGCCGGTGAGGATGAGGATCAGCGTCGAGAGCAGCGGCGCCGAGTACGATGCGGCGCCGAGCACCTGGATGTCGCCGCGCTTGACCCCGATATCCCAAACGTAGAAGGCGAGCCCCACCGGCCCGAGCCCGAGGCCGAGCAGTGCGGCCCATTGCCATGCAGTGGCGGGCCACACCGTCTGTTCGAGCAACAGATGGCAGATCGCGGCGAGAACGGCGGTCACGAGGCAGAAGCCGGCGATGGCGTCGCTGCTGACCGTGGCAAAGCGGCGCGACAGCACCGAATAGCCCGACCAGATCACGGCGGCGCAGAGCGCCGCGGCGTAGCCAAGGGTATATTGTGCATCGAAACCGAACCCCTGGCCGCGCGTCACCACCAGCACGGCGCCAATGAGCGCCAGGGCACAGCCGGCGATGTGCTGCCCTTTCAGCCGCTCCCCCGGGAGGAACGCCGAGAACACCACGATCAGCAGCGGCCACAGATAGTTGATCAGCCCGGCCTCGACCGGTGGGGCGTTCCTGAGTGCGAAGAAATAGCAGAAGTGGTAGCCGAACAGGCCGCCGACCCCGAGCAGCCAGACCGGAAGCGGTTGGCGCATCGCCTTGAGCGCGCCGGGGCGAATGAGCAGCAGGGACAATCCACCCAGGGCGAAAGTGATGGCGGTCAGCTGGAGGGCGGGCACGGCGCCGCTGGCGGCGGTGAGGAACGCCAGCAGCGACCACAGCAGGACCGCGGTGAAGCCGACGAAGGTGGCGGTGGAGCGCGAGAGAGGGCTGATCATGCACGCTTCTAGCGCGCCGCCGCAAGCTGGAGAAGGGCAGGGGTTGCAGGGCCGAACGCCGTTCCCTAGCTTTGTCGCATGAGCCTGAGCCTCGCCGATCTCGCTGAACTTCGCCAACGCCTGACCAGCGGCTTCGGGCCGATCGAAACCGAGGTGCTTGCCGAAAAGGCCTCGTCGCTGGGCTATCACGGGCGACAGGTGGAAAAGGCGATGGCGGCGCTCCAGGCGTTCGACGCAGCGCCGGGCACCGCGGAAGAACGTTTGATCCTGATCAAGGCCGCTGCGCGTGACGTGTGGAAGTTCTTCGTGCAGCGGGAAGCCTGCGGCATGCGGGACCAGCGCGATGCTATACGGCACTACCAGATCCCGCAGGAAGTGCTTGTTCGGCTCGGTGCGATAGAGAAATGATCTTCGGTAGAATGGCCTTTCTTTGCGACTTATGCGCATTGATCCCGCCCAGCGATTTCCCTAGACTCTGTGAGATCGATTACATGCCTGATCCGCGCGGGGCGTCGAACGCGGATAGTGGCAGCTGTTTCGGATCGGTTTGATCCGACCAGGGGAAGCCGATGCTGGGCGATGAAGTGCGCAGATCCCTCGGGGGCATGGAGCGGCCGTTCTCGGTTCGCCGTTCGGATGCCGACATCGTGCCGCCGTTCCAGAAACTTGCCGTCGATGTGATCTGGGCTGGCTTCCGGATCGATCCGGAAGCGGTTCGGCCGTTCCTGCCAGAGGGGCTGGTGCTGTCGCCGGCCAGCATCGGCGTGCTCGGCATCTATCAGGCACCGAGCGGCTATGGCATCGCTCCTTATCTGCGCGGGGTGGTCGGGGTGTCAGTGCAGGGCGTGCGCGGCTCCGACGTGGGCGAAGGCATGTTCGTCATGGGCAACATCATGGATGAGCCCGGCGCGACGATGATGCGCAAATTCTACTCCAGCGCGACCGTCGAGGGCGTGGCGCGGACCTGGCGCGAGGGTGACCTGCTGCATGGCGTCGCCTCGGTCGGCGGGGTCGACTGGCTGCGCGCGACGATCCGGCCAGGCCAGATGCGGCCGGCGCTGTCGGGCGTCGACAACTTCCTCGGGCTGACCGATGCCGGCCTGATCAAGCACGCCGATTCGACCGTGGCCGACCTGGCCGATGCCGAGATCGTGACGCTGGAGATCACCGACGACGCACCCGACTACATGCGGGCGCTGCGGCCGGTGGAGCACGTGTTTGCGCTCGACGCTTCCCGGGTCACCTCGATCTGGAGCGAGCCGCGTGTGGTAGGGCGCGCGGCCTCGGGCAATGCCGCGACGGTGTTTCTCGGGCTGATCGAGGATACGGGCAGGGCCGCCGCCGTGGTGCGGCAGGATGGAACGCTGATCGAGGCCAATGCCAGCGGTCGCGCGCTGCTCGGGCCGGACGGGCCGCGGCCGGGCGAACCGCTGCTGAGCGGGATGCCGGCCGAAAAGCATGCGTTGTGCCAGGCCTTGAAGATGAGTTGCGCCCGCAAGGGCCCGCGGGTGTCCGAGCCGATCGCACTGACCCGGCCGGGCGGCGGGCATCTGCTCGCCTATGTCATGCCGCTGGAGCATGGAGACCATGGCGGCGACGCGGCGCTGGTGCTGCTGGCCGATCCGCACGGGCCGGAGCGGCGCGATGCCGCGCAGATGCTGCAACTGTTCGGGCTGACCGGAGCGGAGGCGAAGCTCGCGGCGCTGGTCGGCGTCGGCTATGCGCCGCGCGGCGCGGCGGCGGAACTGAAAATCTCCGAGCACACCGCGCGCTCGACGATGAAGACGGTCTACGACAAGCTCGGAATCAACAAGCAGTCCGAGCTCGGACACCTCGTGGCGCGGCTGCAATATCTCTAGAGCAATACCGCCCATAGGTGGCTGGACCCCGCATTTGTGGGGTGCGGCTTTTGCCGGGTACTGCGCATTGTCCGGATGGAATGCATCTCAGGACTCATCGCCGTGCTCGACCTTCTGGAAAGACGCCCTGCAGCCGGCGCACCACAGCTCACCGGGCTCACCGTGGGTGACGTGATCGCCATGCTGGAGACATTCGATCCCGCTGCGCCACTGATGGTGCAGGGCGAGAGCGGTGGTTTCGAAGAAGTGCTGGGGTTCCGGACCACAGGTGTGGTGCTGAACGTCAATAGCGCCGAGGGGTTTGGGCCGCATGATTTGCCCGATGACGGGGCGCGGGCCGAACTGGTGGCGGTGGTGGTGAGGTCTGCCGAGCGGTAGAAGCGGCGAGGCCGTCAAGGGGCAGTGGGTGTGACTGGATCCTGCCCCAACCCCGAACGGCACCTCCCCCCTTGTGGGGGAGGTTGGGAGGGGGAGCCACAAACACCGACCTCGCTGTCGTTATCCGCAGCGCTGCACCGCGACTGCCGCCCCGTCCCCTCCGAGCGTCGCTAAGTCGCTGAAGCGACAAGCTCCGCTTGCCTCCCCCATCAAGGGGGAGGTGGGGCCGGTGGATTTGGCTGGATCTTGCCCCAGTCCACGAACGGGGCCGCTCTAAAGCGCCAGCTTGAAGCCCTCATGGCTCTTCTTGAAGCCCAGCCGTTCGTAGAAGCGGTGGGCGTCGAGGCGTTGCTTGTTCGACGTGAGCTGCACCAGGCCACAATCGTTGGCGCGCGCCTCGGCGATGGCCCAGTTGATCATCTCGCCGCCAAACCCCCTGTTGCGATGTTCGGGCGCGATGTGCACGGCCTCGATCAGGCAGCGCCGTTCGCCGAAGCGGGCGATGCCGGGGATGAAGGTGAGTTGCTGGGTGCCGACCGGTTGGCCGTCGAGTTCGGCAATGATCAGTCGCTGGTTGGGGTCGGCAGCAATCGCCTCGAAAGCAGCGAGATAGCGCGGGTGCTGCGGTTCGTCCGGGCGGTCGTCGGTGGCGACGACGCTGTCGTCGACGATCAGCCGGACGATGAAGCCGAGATCCTCAGGGGTCGCGTCGCGATAGGTCAGCCGGTTCATTGGGTTGGTCCTCGAATCCCTCGATGCTGAGGTCAGCCGTACTGGCGATGATCGAGTCGAGGAAGCCGGGGAAGCGGTGGTCGAGGTCGTCGCGCCGCAGGGTCACCCGGCGCCGCGTGCCTTCCGGGGTTACGTTGACCACGCCGGCCTCGCGCAGCTTGCTTACGTGATAGGTAATCGACGTCTTGCTGGCGAGGTCGGTAAATTGCCCGCAGGTCATTCCGATGCCTTCGCAGCGCGACAACTGCCCGATGATCGCCAGCCGCGTCGCATCGCCCAGCGCGGCCAGTACATTCGGCAGGGTGATCTGATCGGCATCCGGATGGGGCAAGGCGGGCAGGGTGTTCATGGCCAACACCTAAGCCATTCCTTCTCAAAGTTCAATGAATGTTGAACTACGCCCTTGACGGTTGTGCTGAGGAGGTTCATTTGTTCAACGATCATTGAACTAAGGAATCTCTCCATGGACACGCGGCTCATCTGGCTGGCGCTCGGCACTTTTGCCGTCGGCGTCGAGGGCTTCGTCATCGCCACGCTTCTGCCGGCCATCGCGGCCGATAGCGGCGTGACGATCACCCAGGCCGGCTATCTGGTCTTTGCCTATGCCATCGCCTACGCGGTGGGGGCACCGGTGCTTTCGGCGCTGACCGGGCGCTTCGACCGGCGCCCGCTGCTGGCGGTGGTGGCGCTGGTGTTCGCCGCCGGCGCGCTGCTTGCGGCGCTGTCGCAGGGCTACGTCGTGCTGCTGGTGGCGCGGCTGGTCATCGCCGCATCGGCCGGGCTCTATGCGGCCACGGCGCAGGCGGCGGCGGTGACGCTGGCGCCGGCCGAGCGGCGGGCGCGGGCGGTGGCGACAGTGGTTGCCGGCACCACCATGGCGGTGGCGCTAGGCGCGCCGATAGGGGCATTCCTTTCTGGTTTTGCCGGGTGGCGCGGCACCTATTTCGCCATTGCGGCGGTCGGGGTGCTGACCGCCGCCGCCATCTGGGTGATGCTGCCGAGCGGCATCCAGGGCGACCGGCGCGGGCTCGGCGAACGGCTGGGCGTGCTCAGCGTGCCAGGCCTCGTGCCGGCGCTGCTGACCATTCTCCTCTACATGACCGGGCCGTTCGCGGCGTTCATTTATCTGGGGCCGGTGACCACCAGGCTGATGGGGCTCGATGCGGGGCTGCTGCCCTTCGTGATGCTGGCCTACGGGCTCGGCGCGGCGCTCGGCAATCCGCTGGGCGGGCAATTGTCGGACCGGATCGGCGCGCAGGCGACGGTGACGATCGCGGCAGTGCTCAACATCGGCTTCCTGTTGCTGCTCGGCGCCATTCCGCTCCTGCCGCAGGCGACGATCCTGCCGGCCTACTTCGCCTTCATGGTTGCCTGGGGCGTGGCCGGCTGGATGTTCGTGCCCGGGCAGGTGAGCCGCGTCGTGGCATTGTCGCCGAGCTCGGCGCCGCTGGCGCTGTCGCTCAACGCGTCGTTCCTCTATCTCGGCACCGCGGTCGGCGCGCTGGTGGGCGGCCTGGTGCTCGAGCACCTGCCGATCAGTGAGCTCGGGCTGGTGGCGGCGATCTTCCCGGTCATGGCGCTGGGCGTCCTGATCCTCAGCCGGCCACGCGCCGTCGCCATGCCAAGGCTCGGCTGAAAGGCTTAGTTCCCGGCGCCTTGACCAGCGCCGGGGGCTCTCCTACTCATCGTCGGGCGAGGGGTCTCGGACGATGGACGTGCGACTGCTGTGGTTGGCGCTGGGGGCATTTGCCGGCAGCGTCGAGAGTTCGCTCATCGTCAGCGTGCTGCCCGCCATCGCGGCCGAAACCGGGGTCAGCCTGGCGCAGGCCGGTTACCTGATCTTCGGCTATTCCATCGCCCCTATGGCATCGGCACGCCCGTGCTCTCAACGCTCTTCGGGCACCTCGACCGCCGCTCGGTGGTCGCGGGCGCCGAACTGCTCTTCGGCCTGATGTGCCTGCTGCTCGGCGTGTTGCCGGGTTTCCTGCTGCTGGTGCTGGCCCGGACAGCGATGGCGCTCGGCGCGGGGCTCTTCACGTCCACGGCGCAGGCAACGGCGGTGGCGCTGGCGGCGCCGGGCAAGCGCGGCTCGGCCATCTCGACCGTGGTGATGGGCGGCTCGATCGCGGTAGCGGTGGGGGTGCCGGCTTCGGCGCTGGTCGCAGAGTTCCTGGGCTGGCGCGTTGCCTATCTCGGCCTGGGCGTGCTGGCGATCATCGCCTCGGCCACGATGTGGCTGAAACTCCCCGACGACATCCACGGCGATCCGCGAACCATCCGCGAGCGGCTGAGCGTACTCAGGGTGCCGGGCATGCCGCTGACGCTGCTGACCTCCGGCGTGATGGTGATGGCGAGCTTCACCTTCTTCAACTATCTCGCGCCGACCACCACCGACCTGCTCGGGCTCGACCGCGTGCTGCTGCCACTGGTGATGTTCGCCTTCGGCATCGGCGCGGTGTTCGGCAATGTCTTCGGCGGCCGGCTGGCCGACCGGATCGGTGGCCGACAGACCATGCTGGTGATCGGCGGCCTGATGGTGGTGTTGCTCGCCGCGGTGCCGCTATTGGCGCTGGTGCCGCGTCCGCTGGTGCTGCCGGCCCTCCTCGTCCACATGGCGCTCTACGGCGTGGTGTCGTGGGGGTTCTTTCCGCCGCAGCTGCATCGGCTGGCGGCCCTGGCGCCGGGGGCGGTGCCGCTCTCGGCCTCGCTCAACCTCACCTCGATGAACATCGGCGGAGCGCTCTCGGCGCTGGTCGGCGGGCTGGTGCTCGAGAACCTCGGCATCGCCTGGCTTGGGCCGATCGGTGCGATCGGGGCGGTGGCGGCGCTGGTGATCGCGTATCTTGCGCCGGACCACAGGTAGGGGCTTCGCGGTCGGTACCCCGGTTGCTCCACCAACTCCGGTGGGTGGGTGAGCTGGTGGGTAATCTCCCGGTATGTCCCAGCTCGGAAGCTCGCGGGATGGGACGCGCTACACCCGTTTGCCCTTGGGGCTCAGCGCCCAGGCGAGAACCAGCACGATCACGGCAAGCCCGGCCGGCAGGATGGCCAGCGCCTGGTTGCCGGCAACCAGCACCGCGGCGCCGGCCCACATGATCGAGCTCAGCGCTTCGGAGATGGTGGCGGTACGCGAGGCGACCTGGCGGCGCCGGAACATGGCGCGGCGCATCGGCACGCGGAACCACAGCTGGATCGCGGTGGCCGAGCCGGCCGAGATGGCGAGGAAGACCGCGGTCAAAGTCGCCAGCTCGAACGAGGCGATGGCGACGCACAGCAGGATGGGCGCAAACACCACGGCGATCGAACAGAGCACCGCCTCGATCTTGGCGACCAGCACGGCGCGCGGGTGGATCGGCGCGGTGACGACGAGGTCGTGCGCGTCCTCGCCGGAGATGGCGAGCCAGGCGAGGCCGCCGGCCAGCTGACCGGCGGCCATCACGATCACCGGGATCACCACCACGTAGGTGCCGGCGCTCTGGCCGTAGGAGACCCAGAGGAACAGCGCCGGCGGAAACAGATAGAGGATCTGCATCAGCGTCTGGCTGAGCAGCCACGGATCGCGCAGCAGCAGTTTCCATTCCTTGAGGCGGAGCGCATGGCGCTGCGAGGCCCTGCGGAACGGGCGGGTCGAGGCGCTCTGCGGCACGCGGGTGGCCGAGACCCCGGCCGCAGCGATGGCATGCTGGGCGAAACCGGCGGAGGTGGCGCGGATCACCAGCGCCAGGGCGCCAAGCCCGATCACCAGCACCAGCAGCGCGGCGCCCAGGTCGCCCATGGCGGCGCGGGCGGGCAGCCAGAGCGGGTTCTCGAGGTCAGGCGCGCCGGCAATGAACTCCGGCGATTGCAGCACTGCGAAGCGGTTCATGTTGCCGAAGCTCAGGATGGCGACAGCCTGAATGCCGATGACGAAGCCGGCGCCGACAATGCCGGCGATGATCTGGGCGATCAGCCGGGTCCGCGCCGGGCCGATGGTGCGGAACAGCCCCACTGTCACCAGCACCGAGATCGCCGCAGCCAGCGCACCGAAGCCGGCGAGCACGCCATAGGCGGCGAGCCATTTCGGGCCCTCATAGGCAATCAGCACATTGATGATCGGGCTTGCCAGCAGGCAGGCCAGCAGCACCGTGGCAAAGGCGGTCGCCGCGGTGCGGACGGCGAAGACTCTGGCCGACGAGGCCGGAGAACTGAGGATCAGGTCGAGGTCGGAGCGCGAATAATAGGCCCGGGTAACCGACTCAAGCGCCTGGCTCAGCATAACCGTCCAGAACAGGAAGCCGGTGCCGGTAACCATTACCAGCGTCGCCTTGTCGGTCACGATCCCTTGGGTCACCCAAGGCGCCAGGAGCGCATTGGCGAGCAGGTGCAGGCCCAGGTAGAACAGCCCCAGCACCACGATCAGCACGACGCTGCGGACCTTGCGGCCGCCGGTGGTCATGGCCAGCCAGTCGCGCCAGGCGAGGCGGAACTCGTGGGCGGCGAACCAGGGGAGGGTGGCGGGCGTGCTCATCAGGCGACCGCCGCGAGGTCTGCTTCCTTCTGCGCCACCAGGTCGAGAAAGATTTCCTCGAGCGTGGTTTCGCGCCCGATGCGGGCCCGCAACTCGGCGAGAGTGCCCTCGGCGACGAGCCGGCCGTGATTGATGACGCCGATCCGCTCGGCCATGCGTTCGGCCACTTCAAGAATATGGGTGGTCATGATGACGGTGACGCCGGCGGCCACTTTCTGCTTCAGTACATCCTTGACCTGCCGGGCCGAGCCGGCATCGAGCCCGGTCAGCGGCTCGTCGAGGATGATCAGGCGCGGGTTGTGGACCAGCGCACCGGCCAGCGCCACCTTCTGCAGCATGCCCTTGGAAAAACCACCGCAGCGTTCGTTGGCATGCGGCCTGAGGCCGAGCCAGTCGATCAGCTCATTGGCGTGTCGCTCGGCCTCGCGCGACTCGATGCGCCACAGCCCGGCGACGAACTCGAGATATTCGAGCGGGGTCAGCCGATCGTAGACCATCGGCTCGTCGGAGACCCAGGCGACGATGGACTTGGCGGCGATCGGGTCCTTGGCGGTGTCGATGCCGTAGACCGAGATGGCCCCGGCATCCGGTTTCAAGAGGCCGGCGACCATGCGCAGGATCGTGGTCTTGCCGGCGCCGTTGGGGCCGAGCAGGGCGTAGAACTCGCCGGCCTTCACGTTCAGTTCGAGATCAATGACCACCGGCCGGTCGAAGCTCTTGCGGAGGCCGGAGATGGCCAGGGCGAAATCGGGGGAGGGCATGCGAGGCTCCGCTAAATCTGCGCGGAGACTAGCCTCGAGCCGTTGAGAGGCGCTGAATTGGGCCGGTAAACAAAGAGTAGTTGTTGGCGGGGTCGCGCGATCGAACTGGAAATCCGCAGCTTTCCTGATCGCGCTGCTATTGCAGGCCGACGGGATCGACGATGCCTCCGATGCAGCCGCCATCGGTCGGCCGCGCCGCCCGGAGCAGTTTGCCGAAGTCGGGGGCGGCGCCCGGGTTACCCCAGTGGCCGATGGTGATCTCGCTGATGATGCGCCGCTTGCCATCGTCATCGCAGGCAATGCGGACCCGTTGGCCGGCGCCTCGACCGAAGGCATCATCGAAAGCGTCGCGGATCTGATCGCGCGTCAGGGTCTTGCCGATATTGCCGGCGAAGAGGTCGCGGACTTTCGAGGCATTGAGGGCCGCCAGCAACTGGATCGCGGTGCCGAAATACGACGCCTCGCCGGCCCCGTAGCAGGTGCCATGCTTTATCCACTCATGCCGCTCGAGCTGCGAGCGGGTGCCGGGCATGACCTCATCGAGCGTCTTTCGCAGCGCGGCGGGGAGTTCGACCGGCGGCAGCGCCGACCAGCGACCATCGCGGTCCAGCTGTTCGAGCTTGCTCTGGACGCCACAATATTCCCCGGTGGGCCAGAGCCCGTGCAGCGAGAAGTTGCTGGCATCGAACCGGTTGCTGCCCTGCTGCCGGCATTCGGGCTTATTGGCGGCGCCCTCGCAGAAGGCCGGCTGCCAGCTCGCGGCCAGAATCAGGAACTGCTCGGAAGTAGCGGAAGGTGTTTGCGGTTCCGGCTCTGGGGCAGGCTGCTGCTCCGGGGAGGGAGCCGTAGGCGCAACAGGCGGCGTGTCGGTCGGCCGCAGCCAGAGATAGAGCGCCCCGCCGATGAGGAAGGCGGCGATGAGCAGAAGGGTGAAGCGAGGGTTCATGCCGCGATCGGTCCAGCTTGCCGACGGGCAACTGACCATGATTCCGGCGCTACGTCAGTGGTGCAGTGGCTGCAATACTTGGAGTGACCGGGAGGAGACCCTCCATTCTCCTCTCAGGGGAGAAGGTGGCGCGAAGCGCCGGTTGAGGGGTGAAGCGGCGCCAACCGCTGGACGAGCCAGCATGCTGAGAGGCTGAACCCCTCACCCTAGTTCCGCTAAGGACCTCGCGGTCCTAGCTGCACTACCCTCTCCCCTCAGGGGAGAGGGGGCTGCCTCCACCGGCGGCGCTCAAGGGAGAACGACATCAGCGCTGCGTCACGTAGCCGTCCGGCACGCCCCTGGTGCTGAGGACGAACTGCCAGACCTGCAGCACTTTGGCGCGGAAGCCGCCGGCGCAGCAGAGCAGGTAGTATTTCCACAGGCGGTAAAACCGCTCCTCCTCGGGGGTGCGATCCTTCTTCCAGTTGCGGTCGAAGTTCTCGTACCAGGCGACCAGCGTCTTGTCGTAATGCGGTCCGATATTGTGCAGGTCGATGACGGTGAACAGCCCGTCGATGGCCTTGCCGATCTGGGCGATCGAGGGGATGACGCCGCCGGGAAAGATGTATTTCTCCAGCCAGGCCTCGATGGTTTCGGTCGACCACTGGCTACCGATGGTGTGCATCATGAACAGCCCGTCATCCTTGATGACGCTGCGCGCCTTCTCGAAATAGGTGCGGTAGTTCTTGTGCCCGACATGCTCGAACATGCCCATCGAGACGACATGATCGGTCTTGCCTTCGAACTGCCGGTAATCCTGCACGCGGAACTCGATCGGCAACCCCTTGTAGCGTTCGCGGCCATAGGCGGCCTGGTCGGGGGAGACGGTGACGCCGATGCAGTTGGCGCCGTACTTTTCGGCCGCAAAGCCCATGAAGGCGCCCCAGCCGCAGCCGATGTCCCACACGGTCTGGCCGGGCTGCACGCCGATCTTGCGGCATATCATATCGAGCTTGGCTTCCTGCGCCTCATCGACATTGGTGACGCCTTCCGGCCAGTAGCCGCACGAGCCGGTCATGCGCTTGTCGAGCGAAGCCTTGTAGGCCTCGGTCTCGTTGTAGTGCATGGCCGCGACGCGCTGCGAGCGGGTGATGTTCTGCATGTTCATCAGGCGCGCCTGCACCACCTGCCAGACCAGGTTGGTGGTGACACGCACGCCCTCGGGGACGCGTGAACGCAGCACCCGGTTGAAGAACTCCGCCATGTCGGCGACGTCCCACAGACCGTCCATATAGGCTTCGCCGAGGCCGAGGGTCCCTTGGCCGTACAATCGCTGCCAGAACTCTTCGGAGTGGATCTGAGGGTCCCACGGCTTGGAACCGTTCAGCGTAATATCTGCCTCCTTGAGGAGGACTTCCATTTGTGGGGTGGCTCCCATCGAATCCCTGCTCGTTCGAATAGACAAACGCGGGAGAGCCAATGCCCCTCGGAGAGGCAAGTCAAGGGCGGCAGGCATGCCTGCCGCCCTCGTTCCGTCAGAGCGTGATGCGGTAGATGCCGAAGCCGGTGTCGCTGGTCTTGCCGGTGGCTTCGATCTTGACTGCGGTGACGTCGGCGAGGTGCTCGGCCGCCTTCGGACCGGTCTCGAACAGCACCGTGCCGCCGATCGGGGCGAGGGCCCAGTTGCTGTCGGCCTTGGGCTCGATGGTCTTCTGCTCGATGATGTAGCGCACGATGATGTCGCGGTTGGTATCGGGGCCCTTGAAGATGATCTTGTCGGGCCCGATGCCGGGGAAGGTACCGCCGCCGCCGGCGCGGTAATTATTGGTGGCGACGACGAACTTCTGCGCCGGGTCGATCGGCTTGCCGTCGAACATGAGGTCGATGATGCGGCTCTCGGTGTTGCCGATGTCCTCGCCCTTGGGACCGTATTTCGACGGCTTGGTGACGTCGATCTTGTAGGTCACGCCGTCGATGACGTCGAAGTTGTAGGCGGGGAAATCGAGGTTGATCAGCGGCTGGTCGGCGCCGCCCGGGGTCACCTGGTTGAAGATGCCGGCCGAGCGATCGAGCCAGTTCTGCACGTCCTGGCCGGTGATCGCCACCGCCTGGATGGTGTTGGGGTAGAGATAGAGATCGGCGACGTTCTTGATTGCCACGGGACCTACCGGAACGTCGGTGTAGTAGTCCGGGCCGCCACGACCGCCCGCCTTGAACGGCGCCGCGGCGGAGAGCAGGGGCAGGGCCTCATACTCGGTGCCCTTCAGCATCTGGGTCAGGTACCACTTCTGCGCGATGTTGACGATCTGCACGCTCGGATCGTCGGCGACGAGCGCGAAGTAGGAGTGCAGCGGCGCGGCAGTCTCCCCCACCGGCCGGCGGACATAGGCGAGCGTCTCGTCGTGGTCGTCCTGCGCGGCGGCGAGTACGGCCGGAACACTTTCGACCAGCGGCTTCACCTTGCCCTCGACCCGCTCGAAGATCGGTCGCGCCTCGGCGGTGTGCGAGACGATGCTCCACTTGCCGTCATCGCCCTTTTCGAGCAGCAGGTCGATCAGCCCCATATGCGAGCCCCAGAAGCCGGCCATGACGGCGGGCTTGCCGGCAAGCGTGCCGGCGGTGAGATCGGCGCCTTCGAGGCCCTCGAAATCCTTGGAGTTGGGGAACACCAGGTGCTGGTGGCCGGTGACGATGACGTCGAGACCTTCGACGGCGGCGAGCTGCAGCGCTGCGTTCTCGGCCTTGGGTGCGCCGGTGTCGGCGGCGATGCCGGAATGGCAGAGCGCGACGACGAGATCGGCGCCGTCCTCGCGCATCTTGGGAATATAGGCCTTGGCCGTCTCGACGATGTCGCGGGTGTCGACCTTGCCGGCGAGGTGGGTGTTGTCCCAGGTCATGATCTGCGGCGGCAGGAAGCCGATGAAGCCCAGCTTGATGGTCTGCTTGGCGCCGGCGCCGTCGACC
The DNA here is from genome assembly GCF_001402915.1 of Devosia sp. A16. Taxonomy (GTDB): domain Bacteria; phylum Pseudomonadota; class Alphaproteobacteria; order Rhizobiales; family Devosiaceae; genus Devosia_A. Next base: position 220,229 of record NZ_CP012945.1, on the reverse strand, counting down.
AGTTCCTTTTCGATGATCTTGTAGGGCGCCACATAGGTGGTGTCGGCCAGCGGATCGGCGCCGAGCTCGCCCTTGGCGAGGTTGGCCGAAACGATCGGGAAGTTGGCGGCGGCGATGGCGGCGTCGAGGAACTCGAGGCCGTAATTGAACTCGTGGTTGCCGAGCGTGCCGACCTCGTATCCCAGCGTATTCATGGCGGCGATGATCGGATGCGGCTCGTTGGTGAGGCCCTTTTCGTAGGCGATGTAGTCGCCCATCGGATTGCCCTGGATGACGTCGCCATTGTCGATGAGGACCGAGTTGCCGGCTTCGGCGCGGATCGCATCGATGATGGCGGCAGTGCGGGCGAGGCCCAGCGTGTCGTTGGGCGCGTCGGCGTAGTAATCATAAGGGAACACCGCGACGTGCAGGTCGGTGGTTTCCATCAGGCGCAGGTGCGCCTGGCCGGCGGCCGCCTGCACGGCGAAGGGGTGCAGCACCACGGCGGCGCCCAGCGTCGCCGAGCCGGCGAGGAAGGCACGGCGGGAAATCGAGTAATTGTAGTTCATTGACGTCTCCCACAACATTTGAAGAAAGCACGGCTGGGCGGAACAACGGCGCTCCTGGCCGGTTATTCCGCCTACGACAGGTGGCCTCAGATGCCGTCGGGACGTGACGTTGCAATGACGACGGCAAATGTGACAGTGGCCTTTCTCGACCATCTGGTCAAATTTGCCGTCGCGCAGCGATTGGCAGTATTACTGGTGGGCTGGTCCCATGGAGATTCCGGATGAAGTGGCAAGGGCGTGAGCGCAGTTCGAACATCGAAGACCGGCGCGGTCAGGGGGGCGGGCTGGGCGGCAACATGGGCGGCCTGGGCGGCGGGCGCATTCCGATTCCGATGGGCCGCGCCGGCGGCGGCGGGCTCGGTATAGTCGGCATCATCGTGGTGCTGGGCGTGCTCTGGTTCATGGGCGTCAACCCGCTCGATGTGCTGCTGGGAAATGGTGGCGGCACGACGACGTCGCAGACCCAGCAATGGTCGCCGCCGGCCTCCAATGCCAACCAGGACGACCTGGCGAATTTCGTCGGAGTGGTGGTCAAGGACACCGAGAACCTGTGGGGGGATGTGTTCAAGCAGAACAACATGACCTACCAGCCGCCCAAGGTGGTGTTGTTCAGCAACGCCACCCAGTCGGCCTGCGGCGTGGCGCAGTCGGCGTCGGGGCCGTTCTATTGCCCCAATGACAAGAAGGTCTATATCGACCTGGCCTTCTACGATCAGCTGCGCCAGCAGTTCGGCGCACCCGGTGATTTCGCCCAGGCCTACGTGATCGCGCACGAGATCGGCCATGCAGTGCAGGACCAGACCGGCGTCCTGCCGGAGTTCAACCAGCGGCGTGCCACCATGAGCCAGGAAGAGCAGAACGCCTATTCGGTGCGGGTGGAACTGCAGGCCGATTGTTATGCCGGCGTCTGGGCGAACTATGCCAACCGGGAAAACTACCTCGAGCAGGGTGACGTCGAGGAGGCGATCAACGCGGCCAACGCTATCGGCGACGATACGCTGACCCGCGGTCAGGTGTCTTCGCGCAACTTCACGCACGGTACCTCGGCGCAGCGCATGGCCTGGCTGAAAAAGGGCATGCAGACCGGTGACGTCAGCCAGTGCGACACCTTCAAGGGAGCGATCTGAGGAGCGGCCGAACGATGGCCTTGATCGCTGCCGGTGCGCTGCCGCAGGCGGTTCGGACGGTCGGGGTGATGGCCGTGGATGTGGTGGTGGTGATGCCGATCGAAAAGATTGCCGCTGAAGGCCGGGTGTGACGATGGCTGGCCGGCTCGAGGGATTGCGCGTCGAACGGTTCTTCGACGACGGCATCTATCCGAACAGCGCGCTCCCCTTGCTGTTCTATGAGGCGGCGTTGCCGCGCGGCGCTGCCGATGCCGAGGCGATGGAGGCGCTGTTCTCCGCCAATGGCTGGCCGCCGGCCTGGCGGGCCTCGGTGTTCCCCTATCACCACTATCATTCCACCGCGCACGAGACCCTGGGGGTGGCGCGCGGATCGGCGCGGCTGATGCTGGGCGGGCCCGAGGGCAGCGAGTTCGACGTCGAGCCGGGTGATGTGATCGTCATTCCGGCCGGAGTGGCGCATCGGCGGCTCGACTCGAGCAGCGATTTCCTCGTCGTCGGCTGCTACCCGCCCGGACAGAACTGGGACCTGCTGCGCGGCGAAGCTGACGACCGCCCCCGAGCCGATCACAATATCGCGCGGGTGCCGATGCCGTCGACCGACCCGGTGGGCGGGGCCGGCGGGCCGCTGCTTGCGCATTGGCGGATGGGAACTCGTTAATCGGGCTGGCATAGGGTGCGTGCAATACGCCCGGGGCCTGCCGATGTCGCTCGATCTCACCACTCTTTATCTGGTCTCGGCGATGGTGACCGGGGTTTCCGGCGTACTGTTCCTGCTCGACATGCACGACCGGCCGGAGCCGGCGTTGCGCTGGTGGGGGCTTGCCTTCCTGTTCGCGATCAGTCCGGCAATCATCTATGCGCTGGCCGGCCAGGCGCCGGAATTTGTGGTCCTCAATCCTATCGGCAATGGCCTCGTCGTTGCCGGCAGTTCGCTGCTGTGGGTGGGAGCCCGAGCCTTCAACAACAAGCGGACGCCGCTCTGGGCATGGGTCACTCCGGCGCTGCTTGCGGCCCTGTTGCCATTCGGCCTCGAACGTCCGCTGGTGACATGGAGCGGTTTCCCGCTGCTTGCCGGCGGTGTGGTGGTGTTCAACTTGCTTGCCGCGATGGAGTGCTGGCGGCCGGTCGGGCCACGGCGGCGCAACCACGTGGTGCTGGCCGTGGCCTGGGCCGGCGGTTCGGTGTTCTACCTGTTCAGGCTGATCGCATTCCTCGTGTTCGGGCCGGACGATCCGAATTTCGCGGTGCCCTTCGGATCCGAGGCGGCGACGATCGGCGTGCTGCTGCTGATCGTCATCTCGAGTTTCTCAATGGTGGCGTTGGGCAAGGAGGTGTCGGAGGCGGCGCTGAAGCTGGCCGCGACACGCGACGGACTGACCGGGGTATTGAACCGCTCGGAATTCGCGCGGCTGGCCGAAGCCGGTATCGCCGCGGTCGCCGAGCGCGGGGAGACTTGCTCGCTGCTGCTGCTCGACCTCGATCACTTCAAGCGCATCAACGACACGCATGGTCACGCGATCGGCGACGAGGTGCTTGCAGGTGTCGCGGCGGCGGTCACGCGTTGCCTCGGCCCGCGCGATCTGTTCTGCCGCTACGGCGGCGAGGAGTTTGCCGCGCTGTTGCCTGGTGCAAGTCCGGCCGTGGCGGCGCTGGTGGCCGAGCGGGTGCTGCGCGCGGTGCGTGCGGTAACGGTTTCGACCCCGGTCGGGGCGTTGCGGCCGACCACCAGCATCGGCATTGCTGGCGCCGATGGCGAATCGATGGAGCTTGGCGCGCTGATGCGCCTCGCCGACATGGCGCTCTATCGCGCCAAGCGTGGGGGCAGGGACCGGTTAGAGCAGGCCGGCATGCTGTCCGACCTCGTCGGAAAAACCCAACGAAACGCGTGAACCGGCAAAGGGTTCCGCGTTCCCGTTGGGTTCCATGACTTCCAGAAAAGACCAGCAAATGATCGCCACGAGGCCGCGATCCAGCCGGTTTGCGGGCACAATCGGGCTTAGTCTCATCCCTCGCCGACAGCGTTGAGGCTGTGGGCCGGGCCTGGGCCACCAGGCGCCGCTTTGAACCTCACATGGAAGGACCAAACTCCATGAAGAAGCTCCTGATCACCATCGCAGCCATTGGCCTGTCCTCGGCGGCATTCGCCCAGGCGGCGGCAGTCACCTTCACATCGGTCGATGCCGATACCAGCGGTGGCGTGAGCCTTGCCGAAGCACAGGTTGCCTGGCCTGATCTGACCCAGGAAGCCTTCGACGGCGCCGATACGAACAAGGACGGTTCGCTCGACCAGGCCGAGTTCGACGCCTATGTGGCGACGCTCCCGGCTCCTGCCGCGCAGTAATTCGGCCAGCCATGGCTGAGAGGGGTCGCCCGGCCACCGGCGGCCCCTTTTCTTTTTCTGCCCTGCCGTCCGGCCGATCGTGCGAGCTTGGTCTTACTCGATGGCGATGACGATCTTGCCGCGTCCGTGGCCGGTATCGAGCTCGCGATGGGCGAGGACGATGTGTTCGAGCGGATAGACCCGGCGCACTTCGGCGTGCAACTTGCCCGCAGCGGCAAGGGCGAGCAGCCGGGCCAGCCGTTTGCCGTCGCGGACACCTTCCACAGATTTGAGACCCAGTTGCCGGGCGCGTGCGATGTCGCCGAGCGAGGCGATGCGCTGGTGCGGCACGCCCAGGCTCATTGAAAGATCCAGCGCCTCGCCGCCCGCGCAATCGAGAATGGCCGTGATCAGCGGTGCTGCTGCGGCAATGCGCTGCGCCAGTCCCTCGCCGTAAATCAGCGGAACGACGCCGAGCCCACGCAGGTAATCCTGATTCTGGGAACTGGCAGTCCCGATGACCACGGCGCCGCGGGCAAGGGCCAACTGTGCGGCAAACGAGCCGACGCCACCGGCAGCGCCGTGGATCAGCAGCGTGTCGTCGGCCCCGATGGCGAGACTCTCGACCGCGGTATCGGCCGTCTGGGCGGTGCCGCTCAGCGTCGCCGCCTGCGCAAATGACAGGGCCGGCGGGATCTTGGCGAGATCCGTCGCCGGAAGCACGGCGAACTCGGCGGCGGCGCCGAAGGCGCGGCGGCCGGCGACGCGTTCTTCCATCGCGAAATCAGCAACATCGGGGCCGATAGCTGCGACGACGCCCGCCAGTTCGTTGTCGGTGGTAAGGGGCAAGGCCACGTCGGGCGACAGCGGCATGGTGCCGGACCGGACCCGCCGATCGAACGGCTGAATTGCCGCAGCCCTTACGCCCACCAGAACCTCGCCTGGCCCCGGAGAGGGGACAGGCACGTCATCGATTGCGAGGACCTCGGGTCCTCCGAACCGGGCGAAGCGAGCGGCGCGGATATGCCTACTCCCCCGGCTTCACCTGCTCGGGCACCTGGGCCATGCCCTTCTGAGCGCGCACCAGATTCAGGAAGCGAGTGAACAGGTAGTGGCTGTCATGCGGACCGGGGCTGGCTTCCGGGTGGTACTGCACCGAGAAGATCGGCTTGCCCTCGACCTCGAGCCCGGCATTTGAGCCATCGAACAGCGAGACATGGGTCTGCTTGACGTTGCCGGGAAGGCTTTCGGTGTCCACGGCGAAGCCATGGTTCATCGAGGTGATCTCGACCTTGCCGGTGGTCAGGTCCTTCACCGGATGGTTTGCCCCATGGTGACCCTGGTGCATCTTCTGGGTCTTGCCGCCAACCGCGAGGCCGAGCAGCTGGTGGCCGAGGCAGATGCCGAACATCGGCTTGCCGGTTTCCATGAGCGTCCTGATCGTCGGCACGGCATACTTGCCGGTGGCCGCCGGATCGCCCGGACCGTTGGAGAGAAAGATCGCGTCGGGATTGTGCGACATCACATCCTTGGCGGTAGCGGTGGCGGGAACCACCGTTACCCGCGCGCCCTGGTCGGCGAGCTGGCGCAGGATGTTGCGCTTGGCGCCGTAGTCGATGGCGACGACGTGGAATTCGGGGTTCTCCAGCCGGCCATAGCCCTCCGTCCGGGTCCAGGAAGTCTGGTCCCAGTGGTAGGTCTGCGCAGTGGTGACCTCGCGCGCCAGATCGAGCCCTTCGAGCCCCGGGAAGTTCCTGAGTTCGGCCAGCATCGACGGCTCGTGGAAATAGCCGTCCGGTGCATGTGCGATGACACCGTTCGGCATGCCGTTCTCGCGGATGCGGGCGGTGAGCGCCCGGGTGTCGACGCCGGCGATGCCGATGATGTTGCGCTTCTTCAGCCAGGCGTCGAGTTTCTCGACGGCGCGGTAGTTCGACGGATTGGTGATGTCGGCGCGCAGCACGCAGCCGCGAATGCCCGAGAGGGCAGCCATGTTGACCGTCTCGATATCCTCGTCGTTGGTGCCGACATTGCCGATATGCGGGAAGGTGAAGGTGATGATCTGACCGGCATAGGAGGGGTCGGTGAGGATCTCCTGGTAGCCGGTCATCGCGGTGTTGAAGCACACCTCGCCCGCTGAGTGGCCGATGGCGCCGATGCCGTGACCTTCGAGACGGGTGCCGTCCTCGAGCAGCAGGAGGGCGGTCGCAGGTTTTTGCTGCCAGCCGGTCATGGCGGGGCTCCAAGGGTTCGGGTCGGTGTCGGTTGAGGGCTCTCCTTAGAAGGGGCCCGGCCCAAGCGCAAGTGGCGCACAGGCATTATTGCGCTATATGGGGTGCGGCATAACAGGGACAAGTTGCGATGAGTGCGATCGAGCGCCAGATCGGCGGGGTGTTCGTGCCGGTGAGCGATATCGAGCGGGCGCGGGACTGGTATCGCAGCCTGCTGGGGATGCAGCCGGGCGGGGAGATCGTCTTCGGCCACATCCATGTCCTGCCGATGACGGAAGGCAGTGGGCTGGTGCTCGACAGCAAGGGCTTTGCCGGACCGCATGACAGCAAGCCGGCCTTCCACTTCAATACCTCGGACGTAGCGGCGGCCCGCGAGCAGGCAGTGGCCGCCGGCGCCCGCGAGGTTGGTCCGGTCACCGACGGGGTGTTCTTCACCTTCAAGGACCCGGACGGAAATCTGTTGATGGTGGCCGACGTGCCGCCTGCACCAAGGAGTTAGAACGATGCGTGATGCGATCAGCGAAGGCTACAAGAGCGCGCTCAAGGCCGGCGACAAGCGCCGCACCGCGACGCTGCGGGCGGTGAACGCGGCGATCAAGGACAAGGACATCGACGCACGCGGGCAGGGCAAGGGGCCGCTCAGCGACGAGGACGTGCTGGTGCTGCTGCAGAAGATGGTCAAGCAGCGCGAGGAATCGCTCGGCATCTACGAAAAGGCCGGGCGCGACGACCTGGCCATGGTCGAACGCGAGGAGATCGCCATTCTCGGCGAGTTCCTGCCCAAGGGACTGAGCGAGGCCGAGATCGAGGCGGCGATCATCGACGCGATCAACAAGACCGGGGCCGCCGGCGCCAAGGACATGGGTAAGGTGGTGGCGTCGCTGAAGGCGGAGTTCCCAGGCCGCATCGACTTCGGCAAGGCCTCGGCAAAGATCCGGACGGCGCTCGGCGCCTGACCTCGCCCCTGCGTGCGCCGAACTCAGGCGACCAGCCGCAGCTCCGGTCCATGGACCCGGTTGCGGCCGGCGTCCTTGGCGCGATAGAGCAACTCGTCGGCGGCGCGCAGCAACTCGTCGAAGTTTTCCGGCCGCGGTGAGGCGATCGCAATGCCGGCGCTTACCGTCGGCGGGCCGAAATCCCCCGGCAGCGGGTCGGTGCCCAGGAACTCGAGCCGGATGTTCTCGGCGAGGGCGTGCACGGCGGCGGCGTTGGTCGCATGGACGAGGAGGCAGAATTCTTCGCCACCCAGTCGCGCCGCAACATCCTCAGGACCGAGAGCGCGCGACAGGATGGCGGCGAAGCGAACCAGCACCTCGTCGCCGATGGCGTGGCCGAAGCGATCGTTGATGGTCTTGAAGTCATCGAGATCGAGCATGATGACCGCAGTGGCCGGCGCCACCGGCGCGTTGCCGGCGAGGCTGAACAAGGCCCGGCGGTTGAGCAGCCCGGTCAGGGCGTCGGTCATGGCAAGATGCCGATGCGCTTCGGTAATGCGGAACTGATGCAGCGCCATCGTGATTGCACCGGCGGCGGCCAGGGCGGCAAGCAACGCAATCGAATTGAGATCTTCGGCCCAGTTGTGCGGGCGGGCGGTCAGCACCCATTGCCCCTCGACGAACAGCACGATGGCGCACAGCGCGAAGGTGATGGCGGTCGAGCCGTAGAGCGCCGCCTTGGCGAACATCGCCAGCGGCGTGTTGGAGCGAGCCTGCCAGTGTTCGCGGCCGGCGGCGAGAAAGAAGATGGCGGCGGCCACGTTCATCACCATGGTGCCGACACCGCTCAGGCCGAGCGCGAACAGGGCCGCCATGAGGCCGGTGGCGAGCAGCCAGCCCAGCACGGCCGCGCGTCCGGGCGTGCGGTTGGATGAGAACTGCGTGCAGCCGACATAGATGAACGCGAAGCCGGCCAGCAGCAGCGCGAAGGCGGTGCATTGCACCGCCGGGTCGTAGGTCTTGAACCAGCCGTAGAGCATCGAGCCGGGCGCCACGAAGCCAAGTCCCAGGCCCCAGCTGAGCAGATAGCGATCCTGCTGCGCCCCCAGCCAGGTGATGACCAGCGTCAACATCAGGGCAGTGGCGGAAAAGCCGATGGCGATGAGCAGGGATGTCTGGTCGAGCACTGGCGGAATCGGGTCGAACGGGGTCTGGGAGCATCGTACCGGACGGGCACCATCGGCGGGGAAATGTGCCGGCCGATGGTAAAGATTATGCTAGGCATTGCTGACCTCAGTCGCCGCGCCGCGGCGTTCGAGCCACCATGAGAGGCTCGCCGTTCCCGCCGCGCACAGGCTGGTGACGACGCCAACCGCGGGGATGTCGGCATAGCTGACGCCGGCGCTCAGCAGCATGGCGCCGATGAAGGCACCGCCGGCGATGCCGATGTTGAAGGCAGTGGAGATCAGCGACGAGGCGAGGTTGGGGGCCGAGTGCGCCGCGGTGATGACCCGCGCCTGCAACGGCGTCGAGAAGGCGAAGCCCAGGATCGAGGTGCCCAGCAGGTTCACCGTCATCCACACCTTGTCGTGCATGGCAAACAGCATGGTGAAATAGAGCAGCGCCTGCAGCAGCAGCACGGTCAACAGGGTCGGCATCGGCTTCCAGTCGGTGCCGCGGCCGCCCAGATAGATGCCGAGCATCGAGCCGATGCCGCCGATCAAGAGGTAGATCGGGATGATGTCGGGGTGGAGCCTGGTGACGTTGAGCATGATCGGCACCTGGAAGGTGCCGAAAGCCAGGGCGCCGATCATCACGAAGGTGATGGTCAGGTAGGAAAGCCAGACCTCCTGATGGCGCAGCTCGCGCACCTGCTCGCCGAACGTGGCGTGGCGTTCGCCCTCCTCGCGCGTGTCGCGAGGGAGTTTGAGGAACAGCACAACCGCGGCGACGGCGCCGAGCGCGGCCACCGCCAGGAAGGGGATGCGCCAGCCGAAGCTGAGCCCGATGGCGCTGCCGCCGGGCAGGCCGAGGAGATTGGCGACAGTGATGCCGGAAATGAACAGCGAGAACGCCGCGCCGCGGCGTTCCGGCGGCACCAGGCCGACGACGACGACATTGCCGGCGCCGAAGAACACGCCGTGGGCGCAGGCCGACAGCAGTCGTGCCGCCAGCAGCAGGCCGTAGTCGGGCGCGATGGCGCACAGCACCTGGGCGATCGAGAACACGACCATCAGGCCGATCAGCACATTGCGCTGCGAAAAGCGTGAGGTGAACACCGTCAGCACCGGCCCGCCGATGGCCACGCCGATGGCATAGGCGCTGACCAGCAGACCCGCGACCGGGATGCTCACCGCCAGATCCTCGGCCAGCGGCGGCAGGATGCCGGAAATGACGAACTCGGCCGAGCCGACTGCGAACGCAGCCAGCGCCAGGGCGTAGATGGCGATCGGCATGACTATCCTCAAAGTATCCGGCGCGGTCAGACCATGCCGGGCGCCAGGAAGCAAGCCGGATAAGCAGCGGTGCCTAAAGCCGATACAAGGCTTGGCGGCGCGGCAAAAAGGGCTAACCTTCCATAAGGCAACAACATTGCGGGTGGACCGATGGCCGTATCGAGCGACACGAGAAAACGCTGGGCGTGGATCACCGGCCTCAGGGGGCTGCTGATGCTGCTGGCCGGGCTCTACGCCATCTTCTTTCCGGCCCCGGCGCTCGCCATACTGGTGATCGCGGGGGGCGTGCTGCTGCTGGTGGACGGCGTGCTGGGGCTTTGGAGCCTCACGTTCGGCGGGGCCAAGACCGGGAATTTCTGGTTCGACGTGGCGCGCAACGTGCTGGCGATCATTACCGGTGTGCTGATCCTCTTGTCGCCGTTCTTCGCCACGCTGCTGACCGCGACGCTACTGGTCTACCTCGTGGCCTTCCAGTCGATCTTCGTGGGCGTAATGGAAATCTGGGTGATCATCCGCGAGCGCGAGCATTATGCCCGCATCTGGCCCGTGCTCCTGTCCGGCGTGCTCTACCTGCTGTTCGGTATCGCGCTGCTGTTCTGGCCGGTGTTCAGCGCGCTGGTGTTCGTGACGCTTGCTGGCATCCTCGCCGTCATCTTCGCCATCGGCCTGTTCGGGCTGGCGTGGCGCATGTTCAAGTCGGCCGATGCGGCCGCCGGCAGCAAGTCCGTGTGACCCCCGGGGAGGGACGAATGGCTAACGATGGCGCTTTGGCCTGGCCGAGCATCTTCGCCGGTATCCGCGGCGTGCTGATGCTGGCGGGCGGACTTTTCGCACTGATCTCGCCGCAACTGGCGCTGGCCACCCTGGTGTGGGTAGGCGGCGTGATCGTCATCATCGACGGGGCGCTGGGCCTGTGGGGGCTGCTGTTCGGCGGCCGCAGCAGCACGCGGCTCGGCGTCGCCATCACGCGACATATCCTCGCGATCGTCGCCGGGCTGCTGATCGTGGCGTTTCCGGCAATGGCCGCGGCGATCGGGATTTCCACCCTGGTGATCATCGTCGGGATCATGATGATCCTGATCGGAGCGTTCGCGCTCTATGTCACCACCGTCGGCCGGGCGTTGCTGCGGCAGGGGACGTTCTGGCCCGAAGTGCTGAGCGCCTGCGCCTACCTGGTGTTCGGCGTGCTGCTGCTGGTGATGCCGCTCGCGAGCGCGCTGGCGCTGGTGAGCATAGTCGGCGTGCTGATGATCCTCTACGGATTGTTCCAGCTCTATATCGCCTGGCAACTCAGAGGCCTCGACGTGAAGGTCGGCTGATCGCCGGCGCCGCCCTCAGGATCGGGATGAGCGAGCCCGCTGGTGTGCGGAGCGCTCGATTTCGGTGTTGAAAGCTGCACCGAGCACCAGGATCTGCGCGGAGTTGTAGAGCCACAACAGCAGGACGACCGCAGCCGACACCGAACCGAAGGTCGCCTCGTAGTGCCCCCAGTTCTCGACATAGATCGAGAAGATCGCCCCGGCGAGCAGCCAGAGCAGCGAAGCGAGAATGGCGCCCGGCCAGATGTAGCGGAATTTGCGTGGATGGCGATCGGGCCCCCAGCGGTAAAGCGCGGCCAGCACCAGTACGCTGAGCAGCAGCAGGATGGGCCAGCGGAGTGCCAGGGCGATGACTTCCTCCCCCGAGGGCCAGGGGATCAGAGCCGGAAGTCCGGCGACCGCCAGGAGTGCGAGCACGACGAAGATGGCACCGGCGATGCTGAGGCCGATGGCGTAGGCGAGCGACGTGAAGAAGCCGCGCCGCGGCGACTCGTTGCGTATCCGGGTCATGGCATAGAGCAGGGAGTCGACGCCGCGCGAGCCGCTCCACAGCGCGAAGGGGATGGTGATCAGTAGACCGAGCCCGAGTGTGGCCGGCGGCTGGCTGGCGAGCATGGTCAGTTGTTCGGCAATAATGCCCTGTGCCAGTTGCGGCACGACGTCGCCGACGCCGGAGATGGTGTCGGCCACCATCTGGCGATTGGCGACGATGCCGTAGATCAGCGCGACGGTGGCGATGGCCGGAAAGAATGACAGGAAGCCGAAGAATGCGACGGCGGCACAGCGGGGCGCGTTGTCGCGATCGAGGAAAAAGGCGGCAAACGTCGACTGCGCAATGGCGCGCCAACGCTGCAGCAGGCTCTGGGGAGGGGGCGGCGTGGCGGTATCCATGAGCGTGTCCGAGGGGGGAGATGGGGGAGAAACGAGCATCGCGACCGCGGGTTGCGCCTGTGCATAACCTCATTGCCGCTGACTTTGACGGAACCAGTGCTTACTTAGGGGCATGCGCTTTTCCGACGGCTTCCTCGATGAGATCCGGCAGCGCCTGCCGATCTCGCAGGTGGTGGGCGAGCACGTCATTTGGGACAAGCGCAAGAGCCAGCCGCAGCGCGGCGACATGTGGGCCTGCTGCCCGTTCCACGGCGAGAAGAGCCCGAGCTTTCATGCCGACGACCGGCGCGGCATCTACCATTGCTTCGGCTGCGGCGTGTCGGGCGACCATTTCCGCTTCCTGACCGAGAAGGCCGGTATGAGCTTTCCCGAGGCGGTGGAAAAGCTCGCCGGAATGGCCGGGGTGCCGATGCCGGCGCGCGACGAGCGCGAGGAAGCGCGGCAGGAGAGCCGGCGGTCGCTCTACGACGTGATGGAGGTCGCTACCCAGTATTTCGAGGCGGCGCTCAGCCACAATATCGGGGCGCGGGCCCGCGGCTACCTCAACGAACGCGGGGTGAGCGCGGCGGCGCAGACCCGTTTCCGGCTGGGCTATGCGCCGGACAGCGCCAACGGCCTCAAGGAACATCTGGCTGCCAACGGTGTGACGGCGCAGGAAATGGTGGATGCCGGGCTGGTGGTGGTGCGCGAGGATTCGCCGCTGCCCTATGACCGGTTCCGCAACCGGGTGATGTTCCCGATCACCGATTTTCGCGGCAAGGTCATCGCCTTCGGCGGGCGGGCGATGTCGGCGGATGTACCGGCCAAGTACCTCAACTCGCCTGAAACCGAGCTCTTCAAGAAACGCCTGACGCTCTACAACGGCCAGACCGCCCGCGAGGCGGCGCGCTCCGGCAAATCGGTGATCGTGGTCGAAGGCTATCTCGATGTGATCGCCGCGGTGACGGCGGGCTTCGAGGGTACGGTCGCGCCGCTCGGCACGGCGCTGACCGAAGAACACCTGCAACTGCTGTGGCGGATGAGCGACGAGCCGGTGCTGTGCTTCGACGGCGATGGCGCCGGCCAGCGCGCCGCGGCCCGGGCCACCGAGATCGTCCTGCCGCACCTGCAGCCGGGGCGCACGGTCCGCATCGCGACGCTGCCGGAGGGACAGGATCCCGACGACCTGATCAAGGCGCAGGGGCGGGGGGCGTTCGCCGATGTGATCGACCGGGCCCGGTCGCTGTCGGATGTGATCTGGAGCATCGAGACCGGCGGCATCGTGCCGGAAACGCCCGAGGCGCGGGCGGCGCTCGAGGCGCGGCTCAGGGCGCGCGCCAACGCCATCGGCGAAGCCTCGGTGAAGCGGCACTACATGCAGGCGTTCGACGAGAAGCTCTCGGCGTTCTTCGCGCCGGTGCGCAACCAGCGCTGGGAGCAGCGGAGCGGCAGTGGCCAGCGTGGCGGCTTTGACCGACGTAATCCGCGCGGCGGCAATGCCGGCCCGGTCGGGAGCCGCGGCAGCCCGCGGGTGGTGGTTTCCGATACGCTCAGGAACTCGCGGCTGCTGAAGCCGGGCCGGGCGATCGACGCCACGCCGCGCGAGGCGACGATCCTCATCACCCTGGTGAACCACCCGGCGCTCGCCGACAGCCGGCTCGAATCACTTGCATCGCTCGAGCTCAGTTCGCCCACCTCGCGCAACCTCCTGGGCACCATGCTGGACCTCGTAACCAGGGATCATGAGATCAGCGCCGAGGCGCTGAACGCGGCACTGGGGGCCCGCGGCTTCGGCGAAGCGCTCGACAAAATGCGGGATTTGCTGGCTCGCCAGGGGGTTTGGCAAGCCGGCGCGGAGATCGCCGATCCTGATGCCGAGATCGGATTACGTCATGCCCTGGCCTTGCATTACAAATCCGTTGAGCTAAATAAGGCCCTGAAGGCAGCCGAATTGGCGCTGGGCGACGACCCGAGCGAGGAAACTTTCGAACGGCTGCGAGACATCCAGAACCAGATCACCACCGTCGATGGCACAGAGGCATTGATCGAAGGGTTTGGTTCGTTATCGGGGCGCGCGACACGGAGCTTTTAGTGAAGGCTGCGGGTACGCGCGATTTCGCTTATGGGCGAATCAGCACCGCTGACGAACAAGTGACGGCATATCGGAAACCGTCGCGCCAGCCCGTCCCTTTACGATGTCTCAAGCCGTGACCACTTAACGACTATCGGCGCCCTCCCGATCGGGGCACCCGGAGCAGCAAGCTAGATGGCCACCAAGGCAGCGACACAGACCAAGACCAAAGACGCAGAGAAGCCGGAGGTTGCCGGTGCAGCCGCGGGGGCAGAAGCCCCTGACAGCCCGCTGCTCGACCTATCCGATGCCGCCGTAAAGAAGCTGATCAAGACCGCCAAGAAGCGCGGTTACGTCACCTATGAAGAACTGAACGCCGTACTGCCCTCGGAGGAGGTCAACTCCGAGCAGATCGAGGACATCATGGCGATGTTCTCCGATATGGGCATCAACGTCGTCGACGAGGACGAAGTCGAAGAGGCCGAGCCCGATACCCCGGAAGAGGAATCGACCGAGCTCGCCGAACGCACCGGCACCGCCGTCGCATCGAAATCCAATACCCGCGAAGGCAGCGACCGCACCGATGATCCGGTGCGCATGTACCTGCGCGAAATGGGGTCGGTGGAGCTGCTGAGCCGCGAGGGCGAGATCGCCATCGCCAAGCGCATCGAAGCCGGTCGCGAGACGATGATCGAGGGGCTGTGCGAGAGCCCGCTGACCTTCCAGGCCATCATCATCTGGCGCGATCAGCTGGCCAACGCCGAAATTCTGCTGCGCGACATCATCGACCTCGAAGCCACCTATGCCGGCCCCGACGCCAAGCAGGCGGCCCCGGTGATGCCGTCCGAAATCGAGCGCCCCGCCGCGGTCAAGGAAGAGCCCAAGCCTGCCGCCAAGAAGCCGGCGCCGCGCGCCGCTTCCGGCGACGACGAGGACGATTACGTGCCCGACGAGCCGCAGGCGCCGCAGGATCCGGTCGAGGAAGAAGACGACGACTTCGAGAACTCGCTGTCGCTGAGCGCGATGGAAGCCGAGCTGAAGCCGCAGGTGGTCGAGACTTTCGATCGCATCGCCGAAGCCTATGGCAAGATGCGCAAGATGCAGGATCGGCACGCCGAAGACCGCATGGCGGGCAACGCGCCGGCCACTGCCGCCGATCTGAAGAAGCTCGAGGGCCTGCGCTCCGAAGTGATCACCGACGTGAAGTCGCTGTCGCTGAACCAGAGCCGTATCGAGAGCCTGGTCGAGCAGCTGTATGACATCAACAAGCGCCTCGTACGGCTCGAGGGGCGGCTGCTGCGCCTCGCCGAGAGCTATGGCGTCAAGCGCGAGAACTTCCTCGAAGCCTATTATGGCAGCGAGCTCGAGCAGAACTGGATCGAGACCGTCGCCACGCTGCCGGGCAAGGGCTGGGCCGAGTTCGCCAAGCGCGAGGCAGACACCGCCAACGAGCTGCGCAACGACATCCAGACGCTGGCGACCGAAACCGGCCTCGATATCGCCGAGTACCGCCGGATCGTGCACAAGGTGCAGAAGGGCGAGCGCGAAGCGGCGATCGCCAAGAAGGAAATGGTGGAAGCCAACCTTCGCCTGGTGATCTCGATCGCCAAGAAATACACCAATCGCGGCCTGCAGTTCCTCGACCTGATCCAGGAAGGCAATATAGGCCTGATGAAGGCGGTCGATAAGTTCGAGTATCGCCGCGGCTACAAGTTCTCGACCTATGCAACCTGGTGGATCCGGCAGGCGATCACCCGCTCGATCGCCGACCAGGCCCGCACCATCCGTATCCCGGTGCACATGATCGAGACGATCAACAAGATCGTTCGCACCTCGCGTCAGATGCTGCATGAGATCGGCCGCGAGCCGACCCCGGAAGAGCTGAGCGAGAAGCTGCAGATGCCGCTCGACAAGGTCCGCAAGGTCCTGAAGATCGCCAAGGAACCGATCAGCCTCGAGACGCCGATCGGCGACGAGGAAGATTCGAACCTCGGCGATTTTATCCCGGATGTGAACGCCATTCAGCCGATCGACGCGGCGATCCAGTCGAACCTGCGCGAGACCACGACCCGCGTGCTGGCGTCGCTGACGCCGCGCGAGGAACGCGTGCTGCGCATGCGCTTCGGCATCGGCATGAACACCGATCATACCCTCGAGGAAGTCGGCCAGCAGTTCAGTGTGACGCGCGAACGTATCCGGCAGATCGAGGCCAAGGCGTTGCGCAAGCTGAAGCACCCGAGCCGTAGCCGCAAGCTGCGCAGCTTCCTCGACAACTAAGGGGCGCAGCTATGTCGTTTTGGAAGAACCTGTTCGGTGGCGGCGGCAGCGGATCGGCGGGCAAGTCGATCGAGCCGGCCGTGGTGGCGGAAGAAGTCTACAAGGGCTTCACCGTCAAGTCGCTGATCATGCCGGTGGGCAGCGAGTATCAGCTCGCCGGGCTGATCGAAAAGCAGATCGACGGCGAACTCAAGAGCTACAAGTTCGTGCGTGCCGACCGCTTATCCTCCAAGGAGGATGTGGTCAGCTTCGCGCTCGCCAAGGGCCGGCAGATCATCGACGAGCAGGGCGACGGTATCTACCGCGCCTAGCCGGCCACCTGCCTGAACGCAAGCGATGCAGGCGTCCCCGGGTGCACTTGCGCTTCCGGGCGCCAGCAGTCGTTCTCAAGACTGCCGCGTGCGCCGGGAGCGCCGCCAACAGGAGTTGCAGCAATGGCCAAGAAGCCGACCCCCCGCACCGAGTACGTGCTGTTCGACGTCACCTATGAGGATGGCAGCCAGCGTTCCAACCGCAAGGTGGATGCGAGTCTGCTTGGCGGCCTCGATGGCGATGACGCAGCGCGCACCGCCATCATGGAGCAGGACCAGGCCATCGCCGAGAAATCCGGCCTGCCGCCGCTGCAGATCAAGAGCATCAAGCGCAGCGGCAAGTAGGCCGACACCGCTACCGGCGGGTGAGGCCGAGCCATACCGTGCAGCCCGATCGGGAACTGCCCTAGACGTCGCTCTCGTGCGGGATTTCCCGTCGTTTCTGTCGCCGCGCTACCGGATCGGGCAGGATGTAGGCGATGAGCCGCAGGGTGTAGGTGACCCGGCTCAAGCTGTCGCGCCAGCGGTGGCTGAATGGTCGAGGTACGCCGGCGTTATGGCCATCGCGATCCTGTTTGAGGTCGCTGCGCTCGGCATCGGCGGGCTTGTCGCCCCGATAGAACTCGAGCTGCACCACCGGCGCCGGATTTGCCTGGTAGAGCCCGCGCGCCGGGATCACCGGCCCGCCACGCGAGAACAGGTAGCGATCGACGCTCATGCGCCGCAGCGCCGGATCGGCGAGGGCCCGCCGGGCCATTGCGGTAGAGATGACATAGGCCGCGCCGCCCATATGGGAGGCGAGCAACTGGTGGATTCCGAAGCGGCCGGCGACCTGACGCACGGCACGACCGAGCCGCACCCGTTCGTACATGGTCTCGAGCTTCAGCAGGTCGATCCGCAGGTCGCGGCTCAGCGCCGGATCGAGGAAGGCCGGCAGCCCGTCGCCCAGCACCGCGTCGTCCTCGAGGATCAGGGCGAACGGTTGGGCGTTGTCGAGCATCCGGCGCCACGCCTTCTCGTGGCTCATGACGCAAGCCACCTCCACCTGCGTCATGGCCCAGGGATTGCGCGGGTCCGTATGCGGCGCCATGCGCGTTTCGCCGACCTCGGCAGTCGTCACGGCGTCGATGCGCTCGGCGGCAATGCCCAATCGGGCGAACTGCGTCTCCATGAACTGGCGGCGATCCGTGCGGCTCGCCAGGTTGATGTAGTAGACGGGCAGCTGGTTGGCGGGAAAGGCGGTCATCCGGCCTCCACGCCGCCGGCGAACGGCACGACGATGCGCGGACCCCGCAGCGCCGCGAGATCACGCGCCGCTAGGCGTGCGAGGCGGCCGACATGGTCGAGATGGAGGCCGAGCACGGCGCCGAGGTCGCGCGCCGGCCGGGCCGGGGAGGGCGCGCGGGTCGCGGCGATGTTGCTCTCGCCGATCCGGTCGGCGGCGTCGAGCTTGTCGATCTGGATGCAGGGGCTGGGAATGGCTTGCAGTACCCGGCTGCGCAGCAGGTGGTAGCCGCCGCGCCCGAACAGGAAGCGATCGATTCCCATCTGGTTACGGAGCGGGCTGGAGAGCGAGCGCCTGGCCGTCTCGCGGGTGAGGATGTAGGCGGCGCCGCCCATCTGCGAGGAACAAAGCTCGCGCAATTCCGTGGTCCCGACGCGTTGTGACGCGCTGCCGAGCTTCACCGGGCTGTGAAAGGTCTCGAGCTTGAACAGGTCCGCTCCCAGCTGGCCGGGCAGCTCAGGATCGAGAAAATCGAGCAGCGGGGCGGCCAGTTGCACATCGTCTTCCAGCACCAGGGCAGCCGGAGCGCCGCTCTGGAGCAGGTGCTCCCAGCTGCGCTGATGGCTGAGCCCGCAGGCGAGATCGCCTGCCGCCAGCCGCCACAGGCTGTGGGTGGTCTCGTGCCATGCGATCAGAGCGGGCGGCACCTCGTCCATCCGCACCGCCTCGATGCGCTCGGCGGCAATGCCGAGGCGCTCGAACTGCGCCTCCATGAAGGCACGACGGTCCGGGCGCGACGCGAGGTTGATGTAGTAGACGGGGATGGCGTGCACTTTACATCAGCCGCCGCAGGTCATCTGTCACCGGCAGCCAGAGTTTGCGCGACCCCCACAGCTCTCCGGTCGGACCAAATGTGGTAAGGATGCGCAGGTGATGGCTCCAATGGTTGGCGGTGCGCTTCAGCCGGGCCCGCAAGGGCATCGGTCCAGCCGGGCGGTGCGGTGGGCGCTGCCCGGTGAGGTCGCTCTGGCCGACACTGAGCTTGCCTTCACGGGTCTGGTCGAGCTGGATGGCGAGCGCCGGAACGGCTTGGTAGATGCGCGCTTCGTAGAAAAGGCCGCCAGGGCGACCGAACAGCAGGCTGTCCACCGACATCTGCTCGAGGTCGTCGCGTTGCAGCACGCGACGGGCCAGGCGGCTGGTCATCACGTAGGCGGCAGTACCAAGGCTCGAGGACATCAGCCGGTTCTGCGACACCCCACTGACGACAGTCGGCACCGGGCGGCCAACCAGGGCGGCGGTAGCGTGCGTCTCGAGCTGTATTGCATCGGGAGCGTGGTCCAGCAGGTGCGGGTCGCGCAGCACTGCGGGAAGATCGGAAGCCAGCACGACATCGTCTTCGAGTATCAGAGCGGCGGGAATATTCTGCTCCAGCATGGTGCGCCAGATGCTCTGGTGACTGAGGCTGCAGGCAATCTCGCCAGCGTTCAGTCGAACGAGGCCGGAGCGTCGGCGCTCCTCGAGTTCGGCCGAGAAATCACGGGGCGTCACGGCCTCGACCCGGGTCGCCGTCAGGCCAAGCGCCCGCAACTGCCGCTCGATATGTTGCAGGCGATCGGGCCGGGACGCCATGTTGATATAGAAGATCGGCAGCAATCCGTGCATCCCATGCTGAACTGTCGAGCTCCATAGCACCGGGATATACGGCCTCCAATGCCGGTCAGCCACCCAGCGCCTTGTTTACTGCGGGTTTTACCACTGTTCCGAAGAGCTCGATGGCCTTCATGACCTTGTCATGGGGCAGGGTGCCGACGCTGAGCTGCAGGCCGAAGCGATCGTGCTTGAACCACTCGTGCTGCATCAGGATCTTGTCGATGACCTGCTGGGGCGAGCCCATGAAGTAGGCGCCGGAGGGGCCGGCGCCTGCCTCGAACTGTGCGCGGGTGGTGGGCGGCCAGCCCCGTTCGCGCCCGATGCGGCTCATGGCTTCGTGATGCGCCGGGAAGGCGATGTCGAGCGCGTCCTGCGAGTTCTCGGCGATGAAGCCGTGCGATGAAATGCCGATCGGCAGCTTCGACGCATCGTGGCCGACCTTCTCGGCGGTGCGCCGGTAGAGCTCGGTGAACTGGGTGAAGGCCTCGGGGTTGCCGCCGATGATGGCGAGCATCAGGGGCAGACCGTAATAGGCAGCGCGAGCGACGGAGTTGGGCGTGCCGCCCACCGCGATCCAGAGCGGCAGGGGCTCCTGGATCGGCTTCGGATAGATGGCGATGCCGGGGATCGGCCTGGTGTGCTCGGAGCCCTCCCACTGGACCTTGCCGCCTTCGCGGATCTTCAGCAGTTCGGCCAGCTTTTCCTCGAACAGCGTGTCATAGTCTTCGAGTTCGTAGCCGAACAGCGGGAAGCTCTCGATGAACGAACCGCGGCCGGCCATGATCTCGGCGCGGCCGTTCGACAGCAGGTCGAGCGTGGCGAACTGCTGCCAGACGCGGATCGGATCGTCCGAACTCAGGACGGTGACGGCAGTAGAGAGGCGGATGCGCTTGGTGATGGTCGCCGCGGCGGCGAGAATGGTCACCGGCGCCGAGGCGACGAAGTCCGGGCGGTGGTGCTCGCCGAGGCCATAAAAGTCCAGCCCCACCTCGTCGGCGAGCTTGATCTCCTCGATCCCTGAGGCGTTCGGCCGGCGACTGCAGCCGCCCGCCGTTCAAGGGATCGGGGGTGTTTTCGGCGAACGAGTAGAGACCGATTTCCATGGCGCAATCCTGAGTGGAAGGCCCGCTGTCCGCTCGCGCGGGGCCGGGCCCTGTACCTGAACTGCGCCCTACATGGCCGTGCGCTGCGAACGGCGCAAGAACGCACAGCCTTGTAACTCAGGCGTTGCTGGTTGGCACGTAGGAACCCGCGTTCGAAGCGGCCGGCGCGGGGGCTTCGTAGCCGGCCTGGCGGTGGATTTCGGTAACCAGCCCGGCCGGCAGCTTGAGCTTGAAGGCCAGCGCTTCGAGATAGCCGCGCTCGGCGGCGCTGTCGGGGGTCATGGCCACCAGCGAGGCGGCGTAGATTTCCGAGGCATGCTCGGGCGTATCGGCGCGTGCCACCACGGCATCGATATCGAGCGGGCTCGCCAGTTCATCGAAGACGAAGGCTTTTTCCTCGGGCGACAGCGACATGGTCTCCAGCCGCTTGAAGATGCGTTCCTTCTCCTCGGCATCGATCTGCCCATCGGCCTTGGCAGCGGCAATCATGGCGCGCACCAGGGTCTTGCCGAGCTCTTCGCTCTGGTAGGCAGCTTGCGGCGGCGGCACGAACGCATCGCGTGACGGTGCCGGTGCGCCGTCGGCGGCGGTGCCGGCCTGCTGCTGGTTCTTCTGGTGCTGCTGCCAGGCCGAATAGGCGAGGCCTCCCACCGCGGCCACGGCGCCTGCTTTGGCGACATTGCCGACGAGCTTACCCAGCCCGCCGCCGGAGAGCAGCATGCCCGCGGCAAGGCCGGCAGCCCCCGTCATCGCGGTGCGCTGCGCGTTGGGGTCGCTCTGCAGCGCCTTGATGATGCCGTCGATGTTGAACATGGCTGTCTCCCGGTTTTTCTTGCTTCTCAGCGGGAGTTAGGTAGCGCCTGCCGACGGCGCAAGGATGACAAGTTCGCGCAGGGGCGGAAGGTTGCCTTTGACGGCTCGCCGGATAGGGTGTCGAGCCTTGATCCCGACCACCGAGAAACGGTCGAGGCCAAACAACTGCAGGCGTTGGGAATGGAAAAGCTCGACCTCAAGAAGCACCATAAATCGCTCTATAGCCCGCCAAAGGGAGCATTCGCGATCGTCGATGTGCCGCCGCTGAGCTATCTGAAGCTCGATGGCGAGGGGGATCCCAACAGCGCCGAAGCCTACCGCACAGGCGTCGCCTGGCTCTATTCGGTAAGCTACGCGATGAAGTTCGCGAGCAAGGCCGAGCTAGGTCGGGACTATGTCGTGGGCCCGCTCGAGGCGCTGTGGTGGGCCGACGACATGTCGAGCTTCATCACCCGCCGCAAGAGCGACTGGCGCTGGACCATCATGATCCTGCAACCGGACTTCGTGACCGCGGAACTGTTCGCTCGCGCCGTCCTCAAAGCCGGCAAGAAACTCGGGACAGCGCCCGCCGGATTGCGTCTCGAGCCGCTGCACGAAGGGCTGTCGGTCCAGACGCTGCATGTGGGCAGCTATGACGACGAGGGCCCTACGCTGGCGAAGTTGCACGGCGAGTTCCTGCCGGCAAACGGCTTGCGGGAAACCGGCCACCATCACGAGATCTACCTCTCGGACCCGCGCAAGGTGGCGCCCGAAAAGCTCAGGACTATCCTCCGGCAACCGGTAGAGCGGATCGGGACAAACAAATAACCCCGGCAGGAGGCTGCCGGGGTTCAGGGTGAGCCTTGGGGGAGGATCCTCGGCTCAGAGTGCTGTTGTTCTTTCTAACCCGAAACGGGCTTAGTTGCTGGCCGGGGCCGAAGTAGCCGGGGCCGGAGCCTCGGTCGCCGGAGCCGGAGTAGCCGGGGCTTCGGTGGCCGGGGCGCTATTGGCCGGGGCAGCCGGAGCCGGCTCAGCGGCCGGAGCCATCGGCGTCGTCTCGGTGCCCGTCGCCGGAGCTTCGGTCATCGGGGCCGGAGCCGGAGTGGCCGGAGCTTCGACCGCGGGGGTGTTGTTCACGGTCGTCGAGGTGGTCGAGGGGCCGGAGTTGGCCGAGAAGACCAGATAGCCAATGGCGAGCAACGCCAGGGCAACGATGATGCCTACGAACCAGCCGGTCGCGCTCGACTCACGGGTGTAGACGGTGCGGTTGTCGTCGCTCGAATAGACGGTATCGCGTTCGGGGACAGCCATGATCAAGCTCCTTTGTTTGAGTACCGTATGGCCGAAATAACTCGGGAGCCGACCGAATTGTTCCCGAAATCGTGACGGATTGCGGGAATGAATCAGCGATCTCGCCTAAGGCGCTGAGCCTAAAAGCGATTTTGTCCTGCCTGGGATGAAGAAATGCTGTCCGGATAGTTCAGCTTGCCGCAGATTTTTCGGCTTTTTCATCGCCGCCGCGGGCTTTGCCGATCGACTTGGTCTGCGCCGAGACCCGATCGATGAAGGCAAGGAACAGGGCCGAGACCACGAAGGCAAGGTGGATCAGGGTGAACCACATCAGCTTGTCGGTGGTGTAGCTCGAGACGTTGAGGAACACCTGCAGCAAGTGGATCGAGGAGATGGCGACGATGGTCGAGGCCACCTTGATCTTGAGCGAGCCGGCGTCGATTTCGCCCAACCAGTGCACGGCATCGCCGTCATCGAAGCGCGAGACGTAATTCTCGTAGCCCGAGATGATCACCATGACCACGAGGCTCGCGACCAGGGCGGCGTCGATCAGCGCCAGCATCTTGAGGATGGCGTCGGCTTCGTCGATGACGAAGACGTGGCTGATGAAATCCCACAGCTTCACCCCGAAGGTCGCGGCATAGACCGCCAGCGCCACCGCCAGCCCGAGATAGAACAGCACCAGCAGCCAGCGCGAGGCGAGGATCACCGCTTCGATGACGAGTTCGAGACGCTTGGGCATGTTGGCTCCGACAGGGTGGTTGGCTGAGGGATAGCCGATTTTTGAGGCGAGACAAGGGGCAGGGGTGACGCAGTGGGGCGAAGGGCAGTCGGCAGTCGGCAGTAGGCAGTAGGCAGTAGGGGGGCACCCCACGGGGGATAGGCTCTGTTTCGACTGCCGACTGTCGACTGCCTACTGCCCGCCCCAAACCAAACGGGCCGGGGATTTCTCCCCGGCCCGCTCATCAGGTCACCTGTCCGTATCAGTTGCGCTTGTCGGCAACCGTGATCAGCGAGGTGATGCGCTTGATCGAGACGCGGCGGTTCAGCTTTTCGGCCTTGTCCGTCTTCACCTTCAGGTAGCGCTCGCCATAGCCCTGGGTCACCAGGTTCTCGGGCGGCACGTCGTAGAAGTCGGTCAGGATGCGGGCGACGGTGGAGGCCCGCTGGTCCGAAAGGATCAGGTTGGCCTGGTCCGAGCCGACCGCGTCGGTGTGGCCTTCGATCAGGAAGGTTTCGCCCGGATTGTCCTCGAGGATCGCCAGCATGGCGTTGGCCACCTTGCTGAGCGCGCCGACCTGGCTGCGGGCGATGGTGGCCGCACCGGAGTCGAAGGTCAGCCCGCCGACTTCGACGCGCCGCACCGAGTCACGGATACGGGCCGAACGCTTCACTTCCTCGATGGTATAGATCTTGCGGACCTGCTCCACCGGCGGTTCACGGAAGAAGAGTTCGACCTCTTCCTCGTCGGCGTCGCCGGCATCGAGGATGTAGTCGCGGATCGGGATGGTCAGACGCAGCGGCGGCAGGTCGTCGCCCGGGTCACGCCAGTTGCCGAAGTAGTCGTCATCCTGCTCGAAATCGTCCTCGTCCTGATAGGCAAGGATGTATTCGCGGCCGTCCGGCATGATGCGCGAGCGCTTGAGCACGTTGCCCCAGCGGTCACGGATAGTGACGATCTGCACGCCGTTGGGGCGTTCGATGGTCTCCTTCACGCGTCCGCCCGACAGGCGCTCGTAGTAGACCTCGTCCTCATCGCTGTCGCGAATTCGGTCGAAGTCCTGCGCCGGGTTCGAGATGATCAGGTTGACCCCGATCTGGAAAATGAAACCCGAGTTGGTGAAGTTGTTGCTGGGGCGCGGGCCCGGGCTGCCATTGTTGTTGTTGTTATTGTTGTTGTTCGAGTTGTTATTGTTGGTGATGTTGGTCGTGTTATTCGTGACGTTGGTCACGTTCGTCACGTTGGTGACGTTATTGATGATCGTGACGTTCTGCGGCACCTCGATGGGCGGCAGGGCGTCGACGGCGATCTTCTCGCCTTCCACCTTGGCCAGCGACTGGACTTCGACCGGAGCGAGATCGGCCTGAGCCGCCTTGTCGTCGGTCGGCGGGGGAGCGGCAGGCTCCGCCGGAGCGGCCGGCTGTTCGGCGGGCGCCTGACCATCGGCTGCCGACTTGGCGGTGTCCTTGGCGCTGTCGAGCACCGGGGCCGCCTCCTCAGGGGCAACGGTTTCGGGCAGCACTTCCACGGCAACGGGGGTCACCGGTTCCTCAGCACCGGGCAGTTCGGCAATCGGCGTCGAAGCCGGCTGGGCGGGGGCCGTGACTTCCGGCAGCGGGGGCAGGGTGATGCCATACTGCGTCAGGCACTGCGCCACATCGGCGACGCCAAGGGCAGCGCAGATATCGGCGAACTGCTTGTTGGCGGCATCGATGGTCGATTGGCCCGAAGCATCACCGGAATCGAGCTGGCCGACGCCGACATTGTAGAGCTCGACGGCGGTAGCGAGCTTATCCTGTGCGGCGGCCGCCGGATCGGGGGCATTCGCATCGGCAGGCTCATCGGTCGGGCCGACTTCAGCGGGCTGTTCCGCGGCTGGCTGTTCAGCAGGCTGCTCGGTGGCAGGCTGCTCGGCCGCCGGCTCTTCAGAGGCAGGCTGTTCGGTCGAGGGCTGCTCAGCCGCAGGCGCTTCGGCGGGCTGCTCGGCAGCGGGTTCCTGCGCCGGCTGTTCGGCGGCAGGCTCCGGCAACGGCGGCAGATCCTGGCCAATGCACGACTTGATGTCGGCATAGCCGTTGGCAGTGCAGAGTTCCTGGATACGCGCTGCGGCCGCATCGGCAATCGGCTTGGCGCCGGCATAGTCGCCGGCAGCGGCCTGGTTCAGCGCGGCCTGATACTGATCGAGCGCTGCCTGCAGGTCGGCGACGAACTGCGCCTGGGCATCCTCAGCGGACTTGGCGTCTTCCGCGGCCTTGGCGTCCTCGGCGGCCTTCGCATCTTCAGCAGCCTTGGCATCTTCGGCGGCCTTGGCATCCGCTTCGGCCTGTGCGGCCGCAGCGGCAGCTGCTTCAGCGGCTTTGGCATCCTCGGCCGCCTTGGCGTCGGCCTCGGCCTGAGCGGCTGCAGCAGCCGCTTCTTCGGCGGCCTTGGCATCCTGGGCGGCCTTAGCATCGGCCTCAGCCTGAGCGGCGGCGGCCGCTGCCTCTTCGGCGGCCTTGGCCTCCTCGGCTGCCTTTGCATCGGCCTCCGCCTGTGCCGCGGCGGCTGCAGCTTCCTCGGCGGCTTTCGCTTCCTCGGCGGCCTTGGCGTCAGCCTCGGCCTGCGCGGCGGCAGCGGCCGCCTCTTCAGCGGCCTTGGCTTCCTCGGCCGCGCGCGCCTCTTCGGCGGCCTTGGCCTCCTCGTCGGCCTTGGAATCGGCAGCGGGCTGGCCGCCACCGGTGATGGCCGCGATACATTCCTGCACGCTGGAATAGCCGTTCACGATGCAGCTGTCGGTCAGCGCCTGCTTGGCATTGTTGATCGCGTCTGCGTCGCCCGAAGCCTGGGCTTCCTGCAAGGCCTGGTACTCGGCCTGCTGGGCGAAAGCGGCGCCCGGCACCAATGCGAGAACGGCGAGACTGGTGCCGGTCAGGAGCCAGTTTCGAAAGCGCATGGTTTTATCCTTGTTCTGGAGTCAGTTGTACGAGAAGTGACGCAGTCGGGCTGAACCGAACCTGAACGCCCGGCAAAGCTGTTGCGAAGTGAATTGGCCCATCAAATGCCGAACGCCCCTCAAGTGCGTGCGGTTCCGTATCGCGACAGGACCGGTCAATCGTGGCACCAGTGGGGCCGGTGCAGCATCCCCGGCAATGGACGGATTCGGTCGCATCGGCCTAGGGTTGCCGACCCGTTTCGTGCGATCCGGTTGCGGGTCCTTGGTGGAGACGAAGCGTGGGCGACCTTCTCAGTTACTGGCCGTTTGTTCTCGGGCTGCTGGCGACCGGCGTGATTTCCGGCATCGCGGCGGGGCTGCTGGGAATCGGCGGCGGCGCCATCATCGTGCCGGCGCTGGCCTCGGCCCTGGCGCTGCTCGGCTATGACAGCGACGTGGTGCAGCACATCGCGGTAGGCACCTCGCTCGCCATCATCATTCCCACCGGCATCGCCAGCGCCCGGGCGCACGACAAGCGCGGCGCGGTGGATCATCGGATCCTGAAGCTCTGGGCGCCGGTCGTCGTGGTCGCCACCTTCGTCGGCGGGCTCATGGCGGGGCTCTATACCGGCGATGTGCTGCGCATCGTGTTCGGCGTGGTGGCGCTGTTCATCGCCGCCAATATCGTCCTGCCGTTCCAGGAGCGGCTGATGGGACACCTCAGGGATTCGGCCCTGACGCACCGTATCTCGGCGGCGGTGGTCGGCTACATCTCGGCGCTGATGGGGGTAGGGGGCGGCTCGCTGAGCGTGCCCACCATCCATGCCTTCGGCGCTTCCATGCACAAGGCAGTGGGGACGGGCGCCGCGATCGGGGTGTTCATCGCGCTGTCGGGGACGCTGGGTTTCGTCATCTCGGGCTGGAGCGTCGAGGGCCGGCCGCCGCTCAGCCTGGGCTACATCAACATCGTCGCGCTGGTGCTGATCGGAGTGACGGCGGCTGTCTGTGCGCCTTGGGGCGCGGCGCTGGCGCACCGGCTGCAGCAGCGCACGCTCAAACTGGCTTTCGCCGCGTTCCTGGCGCTGGTCGGGCTCAACATGATCTGGAAGGCGATTGCGGGCTGAAGCATCGCGCCGCCGCGCGGTTGTTCCAGATGGAAGAAGGAAGTGACCGAAGACGGCCGCCTGAGGCGTAACGCCAAGGCGATCGAGGTCCGCTGGCTCGCCGGCCGCGGCTACCAGGCCAGCGACATTGCCCGGTTCCTCGGCGACGGCACGACGGATGAGGCTATCCGAACCCAGTTGCAGCGCACTGAGCTCGAGAAGATCGGCGGGGACCGAAGTTCAGGTGTGGTGAGCTGATCCGGACGGAACGATAATTTCCTCCGCATGTTCTTCCGTCATCGGCAACGGGAGAGCACCTTGGGCATACTCTGGACCATCCTCATAGGCTTCATTGCAGGCGTGATTGCGAAGTTCATCGTGCCGGGATCCGGAGGTCCATCCGGCTTCGTGCTGACGACGATACTCGGCATCGTAGGTGCCTTCCTCGCCACTTTCCTCGGTCAAGCACTCGGCCTGTACACGGCCGGTGAGGGTGCCGGGCTCATTGGGGCCACCGTAGGCGCCGTAATCCTTCTCTTCGTTTGGGGCGCCGTAGCGCGCCGCAGGAGCTGACAATGGCAAACCGCACACCTTCACTACTCGCGCTGCTCGGCCTTCTCGCAGTCGCGGGCTACCAGAACCGGGACAAGATCGGCGAGGCCCTGAAGGGGCTGCAGGGATCCGGAACAGGTGCCGGCGGACAGGCGGGAGGCCTCGGTGGCATGCTGGGCGGCCTCGGTGACCTCCTGAGCGGGAACGGGTCGAAGAACGTCTTGAGCGGCGGCCTCGGCGACCTTCTGGATACCTTCCGGTCCTCGGGCCAGAAGGAGACGGCCGACTCCTGGGTCACCCCTGGCGTGCCAACCAAGGGCCTGAGCCCCGATGAGGTGGCCACCGCCATCGGTGAAGAGAACCTCGCAGAGCTGTCGCAGCGCACCGGTCTAAGCCGCGAGGACCTTCTGAAGCGCCTGGCCACCGCGATCCCTGAGACAGTAGACAAGATGACACCTGACGGAAGGTTGCCCGACGAGGAACAGGCTCGAGGCTTCTTTCAGATCTAGGTGAAGCGGGGTGAGCGCCGCATCCGTCAGGTTCATACCCTGAAGGTCGCCGGTTCGAGTCCGGTCGCCGCTACCAGTTATACCCTGAGAGAGGCCGACAGATGGCACGGGGTGCAACCCGTCGCTGTGACGCGACCCATGCCCGGGGGTGACTGCTTCACCACCACTTCAAGCCCGGTGCCCCGATCGGCTGCATGTTCAACGCTTAAGAGGTAGCCGCCCTGCCTCGTGCTTCGCTCTCGCGATCCTTGGGCTAAACGTCCGCAACGTCGGGCGACGTGACTTCGACATAGGCTGACGGATCGACCAGTGCAATCATTCGCCAGTTGCCGACGTGCGGTTCGCTGCTTCATGCCCGCTTTGGCGTCCTTCAGCTTACGTCCGAATCGCTCGCGAACCAGTGGGGAAGATGGGCGTATTTTGCGGTATCGCAAGTGAAAGGACGCTGCCACCAGCCGGTGGGTCCCGAGAGAGCGCCTGGGCCGGATGGGCGCCCGCAGGCGCCCATCCGTAAGCCGTTACTTGCCGGCAAAGTCCCAGGTGACCTGGACGTTGATCGAGTAGCTGAGTTCGCCACCCTCGATCGGCACGGCGCCGGCCGAGACGGCATCGGCCGAGGCCTTCATCATGTAGGGCTGCGGCGCGCTCATGCCCTGCACCTCGCTGATATTGCGGATGCTGCCCAGTTCCTCGCCGGCGACTTCGGCATAGAGCCCGGCCTTGGCCTTGGCATCGGCGAAGGCGGCCTTGCGCGCTTCGTCATAGAGCTTGGAGGGGTCGGCGACCGAGAAGCTGACGCCGTTGATGGTGTTGGCGCCGACCGTCACGGCCTTGTCGAGGACCGAGCCGAGCTTGGCCAGCTCGCGCACCCGCACGTTGACGTTGTTGAACACCTGGTAGCCGGTGATCTTGGGGGGCAGCTGGTAGCCGTTGGCGTCGCGGGCATCGGAATAGACGTAGTTCGGGTTGACCGAAAAGCCCGAGGTCTGGATGTCGCGCGCCTCGATGCCGGCGGCCTTCAGCGTCTCGATCAGCTCGCTCATCGCCTTGGTGTTGGCGTCGAGCGCCTCGCGGGCCGTGGCGCCCTGGCTGGTGACGCCGGAGTTGACGAAGGCGGTGTCGGGGGCAGCCGTCACTTCACCGATGCCGCTGATCGAAATCGTGCCGTTCACGGGTGTGGTCTCCTGCGCGAGTACGGGGGCGGTAGTCAGCGCGGTAGCGAGGAACAGGGGAATGAGGGCGGCAGTAATGGGACGCATGCGTCTCTCCTATGTGGCCTACAGCTGGGAAGTATGTCCCAGCCGAGCAGGGTGTTAATGCGGCGAACCTGAACGGGATTTGAACGCCGCTTCCGAGACATAAGACGCCCTGGATTGCGCGAACCTTGGGTCGCGAACCGACGAAAGTTTGAGTTACGTGCCTCGGCCTCGGCTGGACAGGCTTCGGGGTGGCGGGTTAGGTAGCCCGTCCGAAAAACCGGGGAAGTGCCGTGGCCAACCGACAAGTTCCTAGCGAGGGCGTACTTCTGGGGCGGGCGAAGGTGCCCGGTCACCAGCATCCGCGGGTGATCACGGTGCGCGGCGACGACGTTGTCGATATCACCGCCAAGGCCGCGCCGACCTCTCGTGATGTCGCCGAACAATCCGATCCCGCCGCCTACGTGGTCTCGGCCACGGGACCGGTGATCGGCAACCTCGAGCAACTCCTCGCCAATTCCTGGTCGGGCAAGACCGACCCCAAGGCGCCCTCGCTGCTGTCGCCGATCGACCTGCAGGCGGTGAAAGCGGCGGGCGTGACCTTCGTCGTGTCGCTGCTCGAGCGTGTCATCGAAGAGCAGGCGCGCGGCGACAAGGCCAAGGCCGACGACCTGCGCAAGGACATCCTGGGGCTGGTGGGCACCGATCTCAGCCAGCTCGAGCCCGGCTCGCCCGCCGCGATGGAGGTCAAGAAGACGCTGATCGCGCGCGGCGTGTGGAGCCAGTATCTCGAAGTCGGTATCGGGCCGGACGCGGAGATTTTCACCAAGTGCCAGCCGATGGCCTCGGTCGGCTACGGCGCCGATGTCGGCATCCTGCCGATCTCGGAGTGGAACAACCCCGAGCCGGAGCTGGTGGTGGTGGTTGCGTCGACCGGCAAGATCGTTGGGGCAACGCTCGGCAACGACGTGAACCTGCGCGACGTCGAAGGCCGCTCGGCCCTGCTGCTCGGCAAGGCCAAGGACAACAACGCCTCCGCTTCGCTGGGCCCGTTCATCCGGCTGTTCGACGGCAAGTTCACCCTCGAGACGGTGAAACAGGCCGACATCGCGCTGAGCGTCACCGGCGAGGACGGGTTCGAGCTGACGGGCGTGTCGAACCTCAGCCAGATTTCGCGCTCTCCCGAGTCGCTGGTTGCGGCCTCCATCGGGCGGCATCACCAGTATCCGGACGGCCTCGTGCTCTATACCGGCACCATGTTCGCGCCGGTGAAGGATCGCGGTGGCGCCGGCAAGGGCTTTACCCACAAGCTCGGCGATGTGGTGTCGATCTCGACGCCGTCGCTCGGCACCCTATCTAATACAGTGCGCCTCGCCACCGAGGCGGCCCCTTGGACCTATGGCACCAGCCAGTTGCTCAGGGATCTCGCCAAGGCGGATCTGCTTTAGCGCCAGACACACGGCGTCATTCCCGCGAAAGCGGGAAACTCCGTTCTGGTGCGCACCGCACGTCCGGCAAACGGAGGTTCCCGCGTTCGCGGGAATGACCCGGTGGAATGACGACAAATCGTGCCATGGGCACTTTGTAACGAAGGATCGACCCAAATGACCGAACTGCACAAGAACCTCATCAACGGCGAATGGGTCGGCGGCGACGGGGTGGACAATATCAACCCGTCCAACACCAACGAGGTGGTGGGCGTCTACGCGCGCGCGACCCAGCAGGATACGCTCGATGCTATCGCCGCCGCCAAGGCGGCGTTCCCGGCCTGGTCGCGTTCGGGCATCCTGCAGCGCTGGGAAATCCTCAGTAAGACCGCGCATGAAATCTTCGCCCGCAAGGCCGAACTCGGCGAACTGCTGAGCCGCGAAGAGGGCAAGACCCTGGCCGAAGGCATCGGCGAGGTCACCCGCGCCGGGCAGATCTTCGAGTTCTTTGCCGGCGAGGCGCTGCGGCTGTCGGGCGAGAGCGTGCCGTCGGTGCGTCCGGGCGTTGGCGTCGAGATGACGCGCGAGCCGATGGGCGTGGTCGGCATCATCACGCCGTGGAATTTCCCGATCGCCATCCCGGCCTGGAAGATCGCCCCGGCGCTCTGCTACGGCAATACCGTGGTGTTCAAGCCGGCCGACCTGGTGCCGGGCTGCTCATGGGCCATCGTCGACATCCTCCATCGCAACGGCCTGCCCAAGGGCGTGCTCAACCTGGTGATGGGCAAGGGATCGGTGGTCGGCCAGACCATGCTCGACAGCAAAGATATCGTGGCGCAGACCTTTACCGGTTCGGTGAATACCGGCCGGCGCGTCGCCGAGGCCAGCGTCAAGGTGATGCGCAAGTTCCAACTCGAGATGGGCGGCAAGAACCCGACCATCGTGCTCGACGATGCCGACCTGAAGGTGGCGGTGGAAACCACGGCGCAGAGCGCCTTCTATTCGACCGGCCAGCGCTGCACGGCCTCGTCGCGCCTGATCGTCACCGAGGGCATTCACGACGCCTTCGTCGCCGCGCTCACCGAGCGTATCCGCAACCTCAAGGTGGGCGACGCCATCGCCAAGGACACCGAGATCGGCCCGGTGGTCGATCCCGGCCAGCTCAAGCAGGACACCGACTATATCGAGATCGGTAAGGGCGAGGGCGCCAAGCTGGCGGTCGGCGGCGAGCTGGTGAAGCGCGACAACCCCGGCTACTTCCTGCAGCCGGCCTTGTTCACCGAAGCCAACAACCAGATGCGCATCGCCCGCGAGGAAATCTTCGGGCCGGTGGCGGCGGTGATCCGCGTCAAGGACTACGACGAGGCGCTGGCGGTGGCCAACGACACCGATTTCGGCCTCTCGGCCGGTATCGTCACCACCTCGCTCAAGTACGCCACGCACTTCAAGCGCAATGCCGAAGCCGGCATGGTGATGGTGAACGTGCCGACTGCCGGCGTCGATTTCCACGTGCCGTTCGGCGGCCGCAAGGGGTCGAGCTATGGCCCCAAGGAGCAGGGCAAGTACGCGGCCGAGTTCTTCACCCAGGTGAAGACGGCTTACACCGCCGCCGGCTGAGCGAGGACCGGAAAGAATTCGGGGCCCGCGCATGAAGGTGCGCGGGCCCTTCTTGTTACTCGGGCTTCAGGCCGTAGACCGAAACCACGTTGCCCTTGCTGGTGGTCGAAGACCGCTTGAGCTCCAGCCGGGTGACCGGATCGGTTGCTTCGAACATCCGCTTGCCCTTGCCGGCGACGACCGGGTGGGTGATCAGCGTCAGTTCCTCGAGCAGCCCCGCGAAGAACAGCTGGCGCGCCAGCGAAATGCCGCCCATCACCGCGATCTCGCCGCCCTCCCTGGCCTTGAGTTCGCGGGCGAACTCGATCACGTCGCCTTCGATCAGCGTCGAGTTTTGCCAGATCGACAGGTCAGCCTGGCTGCGCGTGCGCGAAGCGACGTATTTGGGCATGTTGTTGATGAACTGGGCAAAGTCCTGGTCGGCCTCGGCATTGGGCCAGTATCCCGCCCACTCCTCGAAGCCGACGCGGCCCAGCAGCACGGTATCGATCTTGGACATGGTCTCGCCGAGCAAGGCGCCCAGCTCATCGTCGAAGGCATCGAACTGCCAGAGGTTGGGCGATTCGACGACGCCGTCGACCGAGTGGAAGAAGCCTGCAGTGATCTTGCGCATGTCATTTCTCCTGAGTTTCGTCGGCCCGCCACTGGGCCGTTCATCTACACGACGAACGGCCTTCGCTGCGATCGACACGAGCGTGCAGAAAAATCGTGACGCGACGGAGAATGGTGGGACAAGGCAACGCTTTGGCAGCTACGGCTTTGCTTCCCGGCTGCCTCTTGCTAAGGAGGCGTCGCTCCTGTGCTGGGGCAGGGGCCCATAGCTCAATGGTTAGAGCCGACCGCTCATAACGGTCTGGTTCCAGGTTCGAGTCCTGGTGGGCCCACCAACTCCCTCACTCCGCCCGCACCACCTCGAACAACTTGCCCTCGATCGTCGTGAGGTAGAGTTCGCCGGCGCTGTCGACGCCGAACGAGGTGATGCCGCCGATGCCGCCCAGTTGCGCCGTCCAGTCGAAGACGTCGCCGGCCTCGCCGTCCGCATAGGCGAAGGAGTTGACGCGGCTGTCGCAGAAATCGGCGAAGAAATACTGGCCCGCGATCTCGGGGATGGCCTTGCCGCGATAGACATAGCCGCCGGTGATCGAGCAGCCGCCGGTGTCGTGCGAATAGCTGTAGCTCGGCGGCACGAGGCCGGTCTGTTCGCAGCTCTGGGCGCCGTAGCAGGCCGGTCCTTCCATGATGTTCCAGCCGAGATTGGCGCCGGCGGACTCGGCAGTGATGACGGTGATTTCCTCGTAAGCGCTCTGGCCGACATCGGCGATGTAGAAATCGTCGCCGTCGAAGGACGGGCGCCAGGGGTTACGCACGCCGAGCGCGAAGATCTCGGGCCGGCCGCCGCCTTCGGCGAAGGGATTGGCTTCGGGGATGGCGTAGGGCGTCGCTCCGTCGACATCGAGGCGCAGGATCTTGCCGAGCAGTTCGTCGGGGTTCTGCGCGCGGTTGCCAGGATCGCCGCCCGAGCCGCCATCGCCCATGCCGATATAAAGCAAGCCGTCGGGGCCGAAACCGAGCCAGCCGCCGTTGTGATTGGCAAAGGGCTGGTCGATGCGCAGCAGTTCGCCCGCCGAGGCCGGGTCGGCGACGGCGGGATCGGCCGAAACCTTGTAGCCGACGATGTGGGTCGCGCCGTCCTTGTCGGTGTAGTTGACGAAGAAGCGGCCGTTATTGGCGTAGTCGGGGTGGAAGGCGAGGCCGAGCAGCCCCTGTTCGCCGCCGCTGCTGACGCTGGCGCTGAGATCGAGGAACGGCGCCTCGGCCAGTTTGCCGTCAACGATGATGCGGATGCGACCGGTCTGCTCGACCACGAACAGCCGTGGATCAGCCGGCGGCGCGACGGCGAACAGCGGCTGGTCCAGCGCGTCAGTGACGAGGCGGGTGGTCAGGGCCACGGGCTGGGCGAGGGCCGATCCAAACCCCAGGGTGAGACCCAGGGCAAGGCTGGTCAGGAACAGGCGCATCCATAAATCTCCGATCGGGGGGCACTTACTCTGAACGGCGCGGTGGTATCCCCGGATCCATCGAGAAATGGCTGTGGGTACAGACAAGGCCTCGGCCGCGGCGCTCCAGCACCAGTGTGCAGCGGCCGCGCCGTTCGTACCAGCCGCCATCTTCGGTCATGCCTTTGGAGTGCCAGCGAAGGGCGACCGTTGAGGCGCCGTCGCTGGCGGAAACCATCGCCGGAGCTTCGAAGGCGAATTCGCGATTGCTGCCCCAGATTTTGCGCCACTGCTGCTGTTCCAGCGCGTCGAGCCCGTTCATGGTCTCAGCCAGCGAGCCGAAGGCCACGACATCGGTTGCGAACAGCTGGCGCGCCGATGCGTAGTCACCGGCGTTGATCAGCTGCTCCCAGGTCTTCAGCCAGGTCGCGGTGTCGGCAGGCGGCACGCCGGCAGGGTCGGGATCGCGGAAATCGTCGAATATGGCGTAGTCGTTCTCACCCGCCCAGAGCCGACCCATCTTCTCGTCGAGGTCGGGCGAGCGCCAATGCGCCATTCCGCCCCAGGAATAGGGCGTGAGCTCGCCCACTCGGAGACCGTCGCCGGTGAGGTAGAAGTCGACCCGCAGATGATCGAGACCGTCAGACAGCGCCTCGGCCACCTCGATGAGTTCGAGGCGCAGGGATTCGGGCAACTCCATGCGGACGCTGGCGATGGAAACCACGCCGATCTCGACCTGACGACCGGTGGCATCGAACCAGGCGTCGCGCCGCTCCGGCAGAGTCTTTCGGCCGGTGAAGCGGCGGATCAGTTTCGCCTTGCCGCCGAAGGTGAGGACGTTGATTTCGGGCGGGGTGCCGCCGTCCGGCCCGACGAGCAGCGGCTCGGCAAGCAGCTGGCGTGGCACACCGCGGTAGCCCCATTCCGCATGGCGCCGGCCGGCCCGGCGCGTCTTCAGCCAGCTCCAGGCGATGGCGCGCAAGTGATCAGGGTTGCGCTCGGCCGGCCCGCGCACCAGCACGAACCTGCCGCTGTCGCCGCTGGGCTTGAGTACGAAGCGCTCGGGCAGGGCGGCCCAATCGATCTGGCGGGGGGTGCTCCATTTGCCGAGCAGCGGCACGTTGTAGCCCGGGCCGACGCGGCGCGCGATGTAGTCCTTGGCGGCGATCTTGTCGCTGAACACCGTGAACAGCGGATCGCGATCGTAGACCAGTCGGTGCAGCATGCGCTCGTTGAAGGTGCGCGGATGCGAGAGGTCGGGAAGGCGGCCAAAGGCGCGTTGGAACCGGCGCTCCATGTCGCGCCGGGTAGAGGCAATTTCCAGCAGGCGCAACAGCTTGGGCGGTTGGACGCGTGTCGGACTCGTTGTCATTATCAATTCCGTAAAAACACGCCCCCCGTGCCGGGCGGCTTCTACGGGGAGCCTGTGGCGGCGGTCAAGCGCTGGTGGCGCTGACGCTGTCCTTGAGGGCGGCGAGTTCGCTCTCGGCGCGCAGTGCGCGGTCGCGCCACTCCTCGATGTTCAGGCCATCGATGCGGGTCGGTTCAGCCCCAAGGGCGACGAGGGCGGTTTCGACGTCGGAAATCGGGGCGCCGGTGATCTTGGCATGCAGCGCCTCGATATAGGCGGCGTCGTCGGCATGCAGCGTGCCCTCGGCGAACTCGGCTTGCCAGCGGTTCAGATCGGCAGTGGTTTCCTCGTTCATGCTGCCGGTTTCCAGCAATTGCTTGATCAGCACATCGACCGCCACGGGCATCTCCTGTTGAGTTCGGGCGCAACCTAACCAAAGCCGGCGCAAAGGGAAACCCGGTGCGACCGCGTGTCTTCCCGCCCCAGCGCTCAGCCGGGACGAAAGGCCTTGCTGAGGAACGGCGAACCGGCGATGCCGAAGCGCCAGGGCAGGTCAGCCGCCTTGGTGATGCCGATGCGGGGGCCGATCACCGCCGGCGACGGAGTCTCAGCCGGCGCGAAGCTGAACGGTGGCGCGTCGATCATCAACCCGTCATGGGCCGAGCGGGTTACGCCAAGCGCCTGCCCGACCTTGCCGGGGCCCGAGCAGAGGTCGCGGAGGCTGGCGACCCCGCGGCGCTCGGCCATGATCTCGATGCCATCGGTGGGCTCGAGGGCGCGGATGAGCACCGCCGAGGCATCGGCGCAGACGAAGTTGAAGCACCAGTGGATGCCGTAGGACCGGTAGACATAGATGTGGCCGGGGCCCAGGAACATCGAGGCGTTTCGCTCGGTAGGGCCGCGATGCGAGTGCGAAGCGGGTTCGGTCGGATGGTAGGCTTCGGTCTCGGCAATGCGCCCACCGACGCCATCGACGAGGAACCGTGCGCCGAGCAGTTCGCGGGCCACCACGGTGACTTCACGGTTGAAGAAGCCGATGGGATCGAAGGAGGGCATGCGCCGAGACTGGGCAATTATCCCAGTGAGCGCAAGCCGCTAGACCTTCTTCGTGGTGCCGCCCTGGATGCGGGCAGCGGCAATGCGCAGCGTCAGGTTGATCGATTCGCCAACATTGGAGGTGCCCCCTGAAATCAGCGCGGCATTGGTGTTGGCCGAGTTGGCAAGGTCGGACTGGGCCTGCGCCCGGCGCTTCTGGCGTGCAGCCTCGGCCTCGGCATAGAGCGAGGCGCGCGGCAGCCAGTTCATGGTGCGCTTCTGAATCTGCATGCCAGGAGACTGCGGGCGCAAAGTGAACGAAACATTAACATCGACCGGCGCTTGCCGAAGCCGACGGCGGCATGACAAAGCTCAGTCGGATTTGGAGTGTGCGGCATGACGGATTCACTGAAGTTTGGCACCAGCGGCCTGCGCGGCCTCGCGGTCGATCTCACCGGCGGGGCGGCGCGGCGTTACACGGCGGCGTTTCTCGACCATATCGGTACCGTGGCCGGTGGGCGCGTCTATCTCGGCCGTGATCTGCGGGCCTCGAGCCCGGCCATCCTTGCCGATTGTGTCGCGGCGATCCGTGCGGCCGGGCTGGTGCCGGTCGATTGCGGGGTGCTGCCGACCCCGGCGCTGGCGCTCCACGCCATGGCGCTCGGCGGGCCGGCCATCATGGTGACCGGCAGCCACATCCCGGCCGACCGCAACGGGCTCAAGTTCTATGTCGCAGCCGGGGAGATCACCAAAGCGGACGAGAACGGCATCGCCGCGGCGCTGCGCGAGACGGTGCCGGCGGGCGAGGGTCGGGCCGAGGATGGCAGCATCGCGGCCGGCGACCGCTACCGGCAGCGCTATCGCGGCCTGCTCGATGCTGCGGCGCTGAAGGGCTGGCGCATCGGGGTGTTCGAGCATTCGTCGGTGGCGCGCGACCTGCTGGTGTCGTTCCTCACCCGGGCCGGCGCCGACGTGGTGCGGCTCGGCCGCTCCGAGAGTTTCGTGGCGGTCGATACCGAAGCGTTCTCCGATCCGTTGTTCGAGCCGCGCCTGGGCTGGATCCGGCAGCATGGCCTCGACGCCATAGTTTCGACCGACGGCGACGGCGACCGGCCGCTCCTGATCGACGGCGAGGGCAATTTCGTGCGCGGCGACGTGCTGGGGATGCTCGCCGCGCGCTTCCTGGGTGCCGACCGCGTGGTAACGCCCGTCACCTCGAACTCGGCGATCGAGGGCGTCGGCTGGTTCGGCCGGGTCGACCGCACCAGGGTCGGCTCGCCCTATGTCATTTCCGGCATGCAGGATGCTGCGAGCGGCTCGCCCGGCGCAGTTGTCGGGTTCGAAGCCAATGGTGGTTTGCTGCTGGGAAGCGAGGTAGCGATCAACGGCCGCGTGCTGAGCCCGCTGCCGACGCGCGATGCGGTGCTGCCGATCCTTGCCGTGCTGGGGACCGCGGCCAAGCTGGGCGAAAGCGTCGCCGGGCTGGTGCGGACGCTGCCGGTGCGTGCCGCGCTCAGCGACCGGCTGGCGCATGTGGCGAGCGAACGCAGTGCGGCGCTGCTGACGGGGCTGGTCGAACAACCGGGCTATGCGCGCGATTTTTTCGCGCCGGTGGGCGAGATCCAGTCGGTCTCGACCATCGATGGACCGCGCTTCTCGCTGACGTCCGGCGACACCGTGCACTACCGCGCCTCCGGCAACGCACCGGAGCTGCGCTGCTATGTCGAGGGTGTGACACCGGAGCGGGCCAAGGAACTGCTGGACTGGGGGCTGTCCGCGGCGAGTGCGGTGGTGCGGTAGGACAGCGGCTGCTATGGGCCGAGACGGCCCCCTCCCATCCTCCCCCATGAAGGGGGAGGTGCCCTGCCGGCGCGTTTGGCTCGATCGAAGACGGGGCCTCTACTCTTCACCTCCCCCTTCATGGGGGAGGCCGGGAGGGGGCCGTCTCTATCGGTCGGGATTCTTACTCCCGCACCACCACAAATGCCGCGGCACTTGCCATGATCACCCCCGCCGTACGGTTCAGCACCCGCAGCGCCTTGCTCGACTTGAAGAAGTCGCGCGCCGCGGCGGCGAGGCCGGCATAGGCGCAGCCGATGGCGAGCAGCACCACCACCACGATGCCGGTCAGTTCGGCAAAGCCGAGCGCGGTGATCGGCTTGTCGAGCGGGATCACCGTGGGCAGCAGGGCGAGGTAGAAGACGATGGTCTTGGGATTGCCCATGGTCAGGGCGAAGCCGGACAGGAAGGTCTTCCAGGCGCTGGCATCCTTCTTGGCGCCGATCTGCTCGGAACCGGGCCTGGCGCTCCAGAACTGCCAGGCGACATAGAGCAGGTAGAGCGCGCCGGCCCATTTCACCACGAAGAACACCGGGCCGAACCAGGTGGCGATGGCGGCGAGGCCGAACAGCGCGAACACCAGGTAGACCAGGTCGCCGGCGAGAATGCCCAGCACCATTGGAAAGGCGGAGCGGAAGCCGCCGCCGAGCGCCCGCGCCACCACCGCTGCGACGCCGGGCCCGGGCACGATGACCGCGATGGCATAGGCGATGGTGAAGGCGGCGAGAGTGACGAGATCCATGGCGGGCTCCTGAGCTGGCAGCCTTCTAGCGCTGGCCGGAGCAGGTGGGCAAGGGTGGTCGGGCCGGCGAACTCCCGATCAGCCGCGCCGCCGCGGCCAGTGGCACCAGGTCCAGAGCAGGACCAGGGTGACCAGCGGCGCCAGCGCCGCGACCAGCGGCTGCAGCGGATCGGGAAACCAGACAGCGGCGAGGGTCCAGGGCAGTCCGATCACCACGAGGAAGACGCCGGCCAGTGGCCTTGGCGCGAAGTCGAACCAGCCCAGTGCGCTGATCCCGGTATAGGCCAGCACCGCGAGGTAGAGCAGTGCGAAGCCGCG
Organism: Devosia sp. A16; assembly: GCF_001402915.1. Classification (GTDB taxonomy): domain Bacteria; phylum Pseudomonadota; class Alphaproteobacteria; order Rhizobiales; family Devosiaceae; genus Devosia_A. The sequence continues at coordinate 180,383 of NZ_CP012945.1, read as the reverse complement.
CACCACCATGCGGCACAGCCAGCGCGCTGCCTGCAGCCGGAACTGCCGGCCCACCTGGCCGACCGACGAGGTACCGTCGCCTGCAGCCACGACCTCGGGCGCGGCAGGGGCGCCGCGTCGACGGGGCAGGTGGGTGCTTGGTGCTCGGCTCTCCCTCATCATGCCGATGAGGGTAGGAAGGCGAGGTTATGGATTTGCTTAGAGCGGCCGGACCGACGGCAGGGATGCCTGACATGGTTTCCCAGGTCGAAACGAGCCGCTCCCTCCTACGTTAGGGCCAGCGTGCCGGATGACCGGCGTCACGCAGCAAGCTATAGCTTGCGACATGGAGGAAGGGCACCGCAGCTTTGGTCCATTTGTGCTCGACGGCGCGACCGGAGTGCTGCGCCGGGATGGCGAGGTCGTGCCCCTGGGGCGGCGGGCGTTCGAGCTCTTGGCAGCGCTGGCAGAGGCGGACGGTGCGGCAGTGACCAAGGATGCGCTGATGGCGCGGGCCTGGCCCGGATTGTTCGTCGAAGAGGCGAACCTGTCGGTGCAGATCGCCAGCTTGCGCAAGACGCTCGGCAAGGCAGCCGACGGACAGGAGTGGATCGCGACGGTCCCTCGTGTCGGCTATCGGTTGCCGCGACCGTCACAGATTGCCGGACCCATGCTCTCGTCGACGCGTCGCCCGATGGTGGCGGTGATGCCGTTCACAACCATGCCCGACGACAACGAACAAGCCTATTTCGCCGATGGGCTGGTTGAAGACCTGATCACGGCACTGTCGCGGTTCAGGACTTTCGCTGTGGTCTCACGCAATGCTTCGTTCGGCTTTCGAGAACGCGGACTGGATGGCGCGGCGATCACCGAGCACGGCGTGCGCTATCTGGTCGAAGGCATGGTGCGACGCCGTGCGACGCAGCTGAGGGTGAGCGTCAGGCTGGTGGATGCGACGAGCGCCACGCAGCTGTGGGCGCAGCAGTTTGACGGCAGCGGGGCGGAGTTGTTCGACTTCTTCGACGAGGTCGTGGTCGCGGTCGTCGGCTTTGTCGAACCGGAAGTGCGCCGCGCCGAGATCGAGCGGGCACGCCGAAAGCACCCCGGCAGTCTCGATGCCTATGATCTGTATCTGAAGGCTCTGCCATTGTTCAGGGGAACCTCGGCCGAGGTCCGGGCCGAGGCGATCGCCTTGCTCGAGGGCGCCGTTCGGCTCGACCCTGGCTTTGCGACGGGGCTGGTCTATGCGGCCTGGGCCTACGAGCGGCAGGACACGTTCGGCTCGGGGATGAGCCAGGCCGAACGGGAGCGTGCGCTGCAACTGGCCGAACAGGCGCTCGAGATCGGCCACGACGATCCGCAGGTGGTGGCGATCGCCGCGTTGATCCTGCTGTCGGTACGCCACGACAGCCGGCGGGCTCTGGCGATGCTGGATCAGGCCTATGCGGCAAACCCCAACAATCCAACGGTGATGTCGCTTACCGCCTTCACCAACGTCATGGCCGGCGACATCGACTTTGGACACCGCTGCTTCCTGCGCGCCATCGAGATCGCCCCCGGAGCGCTGGACAACTACGAACTGTTGGTCGGGGTCGGTATCGCGCATCTGCTGAAGGGCGAATTCGAGGCGGCGGCAGACTGGGCGCTCAAGAGCCTGGCGGCCAATGCCGAGTGGGTCGGGGCCATGTGGACGCTTGCGGCTGCGCAGGCGCATCTCGACCGAATGGATGAGGCCAGGGCGACGGTCGCGACGATCCTCAGCAAGGTACCGGGTATGCGGATGGCCGACCTCGAACGGGTGGGCTTGCGGTTCGGTTCGCGCTTCAGGTTGCAGATAGAAGGTCTGCGCAAGGCCGGCCTGCCGGACTAAGCCGTCACAACGATTTGGAGGATTTTGGACCCCGCTTTGGGACACAAAGCGAGGTCAGCGCCCAGTCTCGCTCCGTCGGCCACAGCAGCCGATCAACCCGCGGAGGAGACAATGAGCCTGATCGAAACCCATCCCGTTGCCCGTCGGCTGGCCCGACTGCCGGTCCTGTTCAAGCGGCTCGCGGACCGGCTTGCGGCGTCCATCGCACGGGCACTGGACGGTAAGGACGTGCCCGCAGATCCGACCGCCGGGTTTACCCCACGCGAGTGGTCGGACCTGCCGACCTGGCATCCGGACTCCGACGAGTGAGCCGATCAGGGCAGGCGGCTCAGCCGTTCGGTCAACAGCTCGTAGAAGCCGGCGGCGTCGCCCGAGCGCAGATAGGTGACGTTCCTGGCGCGGCCGGTGACGCCCCAGTAATCGGCGACGGTCATCCCGACGGTCAACTCGCTGGTCGTCTCGATCACCACGTTGATGTGCCGGCCCTCGAACAGGTCGGGCTGCAGCATGTAGGCGACAACGCAGGGGTCATGCAGCGGGGCGCCGGTCGAGCCATACTTGTTGAGGTCGAAGCGCTCCGAGAAGCTCAGCATCTGATAGACGGCTTCGCCGGCCCGGTTGCCGAGCGCGCGGATCTTCTGCAGCCGCTCGGGGGTCGAGAGGATCATGTGGGTGACGTCGAGCGGCAGCATGGCGATGGAGACGCCGGAGCGCAGCACTATGTCGGCGGCGTCGGGATCGACATAGATGTTGAACTCGGCGGCCGGGGTGATGTTGCCGCCTTCGAAATAGCCGCCGCCCATCATGACGATTTCCTGGATGCGGCCGATGATGCGCGGCTCCTTGACCATCGCCATGGCGACATTGGTCAGCGGCCCCAGGGTGGCGAGCGTCACGGTGCCCGCTTCGTGAGCCATCAGCGTGTCGATGAGGAAATCGACGCCATGCTGATCCTCGATCTGCAGCTTGGGCAGCGGCAGGTCCGGGCCGTCGAGCCCGGTCTCGCCATGCACGTGTTCGGCCGTGACGAGGGTGCGGCGTAGGGGGCGCTCGCAGCCGGCGTAGACGGCGATGTCCTTGCGACCGGAGAGTTCGACGACCTTGAGCGCGTTGCGGGCGTTCTGCGCGAGGCTCACATTGCCCGCTACCGCGACGATGCCGAGGATCTCGAAGTCGTCCGGGGAGGCCAGCGCCATGAGGATGGCGACGGCGTCGTCCTGGCCCGGGTCGGTGTCGATAATGATCTTGCGTGCCATAGGTTTAGCGCGAGCCCCTGAGAAACTGATTCCGGCGGCATGTTAGTGGGTGGAACAACGCCCGTCGACGGCGGAACGGCCCGGTTGGCGGCGCGTTTACCTTGGCCGACAGAGGGAAAATCCTTGCGCAAGCCAATAGCGTCCCGGCCCCGCCAGGGGCTCATCAAAGATATCCAGCGGACCAATTTCGAGCGCGTGCTCGGCAACGCCGCGCAGTTCGCCATCGTGACGATGGGGGTGGTCGTCGCCTTTGTCGCGGTGCGCGAGGCGCAGGTGGTGCTGGCGCCGCTGTTTCTCGCCATCACGGTGGGCCTGATGTTCGGTCCGGTAGCCGACCTGCTCGAACAACGCGGCGTGCCCGAGGCGCTCTCGGCCGGCCTGGTGGTGCTGCTGTTCCTGGTCATCATTATCGTGGGCGGCGCGCTGTTCTATGGGCCGTTAAGCGAATGGGCGGACCGCGTCCCAATCGTATGGGAGCGCATCCAGTCGGAACTCGCCAACTGGCGGGAACCGATCGCGGCGATCGGGACGCTGCAGGAGCAGATCAAGGGCGTGCTCGGTGGCGGCGCGACGATGGAGGTGCGGGTCGAAGACGGCAACACGGTCACCGGCATTGCGATGCTGGCCCCGGCGATCCTGGCGCAGGTCGGCGTGTTCCTCGTTTCGCTCTACTTCTTCCTCGCTACCCGCGACAGTATCCGCGTCGCCACGCTGTCGCTCTGCGTCAGCCGCCGCATGCGCTGGCGCACCGCTCATGTGTTCCGCGACGTCGAGCAGAAGGTGTCGAAGTATCTCCTCACCATCTCGACGGTGAACCTGGGGGTCGGGGCGGTGGTGACGCTGATGACCTGGGCAGTGGGGCTGCCCTCGCCGCTGCTCTGGGGCGCCATGGCGGCGGTGCTCAACTACATTCCGTTCATCGGGCAGGCGTTCATGGCCCTCGTCCTGCTGCTCGTGGGGCTCGGCACCACCGGGGAGCTGGTCGGTGGCTTGCTGCCCATGGCGCTCTATTTCGGCATCAACTTCATCGAGGGCAATTTCGTCACTCCAAACCTCCTCGGCCGGACGATGACGATCAACCCGTTCATGATCTTTCTCTCCCTGACCTTCTGGATCTGGGCCTGGGGCCCGGTCGGCGGCCTGATCGCGGTGCCCTCGCTGCTGGTGCTCTATTCGCTGGTGACCCATATCCTGCCGACGAGCACAGTGGCGCCGCGAAAGACGCGCCGGTTGGTGGCACACAAGGCGAGCCGGGACGCCGAGATGGCCAAGCCGCAGGCAGCGCCGCCCGAGCCGCCGAAGGTCGGGACGCGGCGCACCCGCGCTGCGAAATCCGTCTCGGCTGTCTGACTCGGAGGGCCGGAGCGGCGCGGCAGTACCGGGTTTTCATCTGCGAGGTGCATTCCACCTCCCCAAAAAGCCAGCCTTGACGCTCCCCCAAGCAGGCCTCACGCTGAACCTCTTCCGATTTCCGATTGAGGTGAATGATGGCCGGTGAGGTAGTGGCGCATGCGGCAGAGGTGGCTTCGCATGGCGGGGTCGACCTCATGCAGGTCGTTGCGCTGCTCGGGGCCGGGGTCATCGCCGTACCGCTGTTCCGCCGGCTGGGGCTCGGCTCGGTGCTGGGTTACCTTGCCGCCGGGCTGGTCATCGGCCCGTTCGGGCTGAAGCTGGTCGGCGATCCGCAGGCAGTGCTGCACGCGGCCGAGTTGGGGGTGGTGCTGTTCCTGTTCATCGTCGGGCTGGAGATGGAGCCGGCCAAGCTCTGGGGGCTGCGCAAGGAGATATTCGGGCTCGGCATCCTGCAGGTCGGCCTGTGCGGGCTGCTGTTGACGCTGGCCGGCATCTTCCTGCTCGGCCTCGCGCCCGCCGTGGCGTTCGTTGCAGGCATGGGGTTCGTGCTGACCTCGACGGCCATCGTCATGCAGATTCTCTCCGAACGGGGGGAGCTGCAGACCCCGGCCGGGCAGAAGATCGTCTCGGTCCTCCTGCTCGAGGATCTTGCCATCGTGCCGCTGCTGGCGGTGGTGGCGCTGCTGTCGCCGGGCGTCGACACCGACGCGAGCATGATGCAGCGCTGGATCAGCGTCGGGGTCGCCGCCGCGTCGATCGTCACGGTGATCTTTGCCGGCCGCTGGGTGCTGAACCCGGTGTTCAAGATTCTCGCCGAATCCAAGGCGCGCGAAGTGATGACCGCGGCGGCGCTGCTGGTGGTGCTGGGCGCGGCGCTGATCATGGAAGCGGGCGGGCTCAGCATGGCGATGGGCGCCTTCATGGCCGGCGTGCTGCTCTCCACATCGACCTTCCGGCATCAGCTCGAGGCCGATGTCGAGCCGTTTCGCGGGCTGTTGCTGGGGTTGTTTTTCCTCGCGGTCGGCATGTCGCTCGATCTCGCGGTGGTGGCCGCCAACTGGCAGTTCATCGCCCTGTCGGTGGTGATCTACATGCTGCTCAAGGGCGGCGCGATCTACGGGTTGGCGCGTGTCCTCGGCACCGGCAATGCGCTGGCGCTGGAGCGCGCGGTGCTGATGGCACAGGGCGGCGAGTTCGCCTTCGTGCTGTTCACCACGGCAACGGCGGGCGGCCTCCTCACCGGCGAGCTCAATGCCATCTTCACCGCCACGGTGATCATCTCGATGGTGCTGACGCCGTTCTCGACCATGCTGCTCAAGCTGGTGCCCAAACCGGTGCAATCGCTGGCGGGCGTCGAAAAGCCGGAAGGGCTCACCGGCAATGTGCTGCTGATCGGCTTCGGCCGGTTCGGGCAGATCGCCAGCCAGCCGCTGATCGCCAAGGGCCAGCATTCGATCTCGATCATCGACAACGATGTCGAGATGATCGAGGTGGCGCAGACCTTCGGCTTCAAGATCTACTATGGCGACGGTACGCGGCTCGACATCCTGCATGCCGCCGGGGCAGGGACCGCCGACCTCGTCCTCGTCTGCGTCGACAAGAAGGAATCGGCGACCCGCATCGTCGAATTGGTGAAGTCGGAATTTCCGCTGGCCAAGGTGATGGCGCGCGCCTTCGACCGCGGCCATGCGCTCGAGCTGGTCAAGGCCGGCGCCGACTACCAGTTGCGCGAGGTGTTCGAGAGCGCGCTGGCCTTCGGCGCCGAAACCCTGCGCCAGCTCGATGTCGACATGGTCGAGGTCGGCGAAATCATCGAGGGCGTACGCGAACGCGATCGGCAACGCTTCGCGGCGCAGATGGTCGGCGGGCTGCAGGCGGGCAGGGACCTGCTCAGATCCAACGCCGAGGACCAGGCGCGCGAGAGCGGCACCGTCGCCGGCCCGTCGACGCCGATCATTGCGCCCGAGGAAGAGGCGAAGGCCTAGGGCGAGCGGCAACTGACCTCAATCGGGGGCTCTGTGATGCCCGCCGCCTTGTTTGACGCGCGATGCGATCGCTTCCCTCCCCCTTGTGGGGAGGGATTGAGGGAGGGGGTGGTGAAGTCAGCACCTCGCCCGCCTCACCACCCCCACCCCCAGCCCCTCCCCTCAAGGGGGAGGGGAGCCGTCGGCCGGTACAGGCGGAACGAGCAATAATCGTCTACAGTTTAGGCAGCGTGCCTTAGAACCGTTCTCAACGGGGCTTCACAGAGCAGTCATTCCATGCAAGCGTGGTGTTCTAGAGGGGAATACATCGCCATGCTGCTGGATTGCGACAATGCCGCAAAAGCCCCTCGTATTGGATGCTCCCGTTCCGGAACGGCGCGCGCTCACCACTGAAGCGCTGCAATCGGAGATTCTCGAAAAACTCACCTATTCGGTCGGCAAGGATCCGATCGTGGCGCGGCCGCATGACTGGCTGAAGGCGACGATCCTGACGGTGCGCGACCGGATCATCGACCAGTGGATGGAGTCGAGCCGCGAGACCTGGCGGACGTCCAACAAGCGGGTCTACTACCTCAGCCTCGAGTTCCTCATCGGTCGGCTGATGCGCGACGCGATGAGCAATATCGGGGTGATGGAGCCGGTGCGCGCCGCGCTCAAGAACTTCAATGTCGACCTGGGCGACCTGATCAATCTCGAGCCGGATGCGGCGCTCGGCAATGGCGGCCTCGGCCGGCTCGCCGCCTGCTTCATGGAGTCGATGGCGACCGTCGATATCCCGGCCTACGGCTACGGCATCCGCTACGTGCACGGGCTGTTCCGGCAGGAAATGAGCGAGGGGTGGCAGGTCGAACTGCCCGAGGACTGGCTGGCGCACGGCAACCCGTGGGAATTCGAGCGGCGCGAGTCGAGCTACGAGATCGGTTTCGGCGGGCATGTCGAGCCGGTGCAGGAGCCCGATGGCACGACCCGGCTCGAATGGCGTCCGGCCGAGCACCTGCTCGCCGTGGCGTTCGACACGCCGATCGTCGGCTGGCGCGGCAAGCGGGTGAACACGCTGCGGCTCTGGTCGGCGCAGCCGATCGATCCGATCCTGCTCGACAAGTTCAACGCCGGCGACCATATCGGTGCGCTCGAGGAAAGCTCGCGCGCCGCGGCGGTGACCCGGGTGCTCTATCCTGCCGACTCGACGCCCTCGGGGCAGGAACTGCGGCTCCGCCAGGAGTTCTTCTTCTCGTCCGCCTCGCTGCAGGACATCGTGCGTCGGCACATGCAGGCCTATGGCGATCTCGGCTCGCTGTCGGACAAGGTGGCGATCCAGCTCAACGACACGCACCCGGCGATCTCCATTGCCGAGCTGATGCGCATCCTGATCGACATTCACGGCATGCAGTTCGCGCCGGCCTGGAAGCTGACCAAGGCGACGTTCGGCTACACCAACCATACGCTGCTGCCCGAGGCGCTCGAGACCTGGCCGGTCGGGCTGCTCGAGCGCATGCTGCCCCGGCAGATGCAGATCATCTACGCCATCAATGCCGAAGTGCTCGGCGAGGCGCGCAAGTTGGGCGGCTTCACCGACACGCAGATCGCCAACCTGTCGCTGATCGACGAGCATGGCAGCCGCCGGGTGCGCATGGGGCAGCTGGCGTTTGTCGGCTCGCACTCGATCAACGGCGTTTCGGCGCTGCACTCGGAGCTGCTGAAGAAGACGCTGTTCGCCGATCTCGACCGGCTCTACCCGGACCGGATCAACAACAAGACCAATGGGGTGACGCCGCGGCGCTGGCTGCTGCAGTGCAATCCGGGTCTGACGCGGCTGATCAGCGAGCGGATCGGGCCGGAATTCCAGGACGATTTCTCGCTGCTCGCCAAGCTCGACCAGCATGCCGACGATCCGAGCTTCCAGGAGCAGTTCAAGGCGGTGAAGCGCGCCAACAAGGTGGCGCTGGCGCAGGTGATCAAGGATCGGCTGGGGATCGTGGTGTCGCCCGATGCCATGTTCGACGTGCAGGTCAAGCGCATCCACGAATACAAGCGCCAGCTGCTCAACGTCATCGAGGCGGTGGCGCAATACTCGATGATGCGCTCGCACCCGGAGAAGGACTGGGTCCCGCGCGTCAAGGTGTTCGCCGGCAAGGCGGCGCCGGGCTATTGGAACGCAAAGCTGATCATCAAGTTAATCAACGATGTGGCCAAGGTCATCAACAACGACCCGGCCGTGCGTGGTCTGCTGAAGGTGGTTTTCCTGCCCAACTACAACGTGTCGCTGGCAGAGACGATCATCCCCGCGGCGGATTTGTCTGAGCAGATCTCCACCGCCGGCATGGAAGCCTCGGGCACCGGTAACATGAAGTTCATGGCCAATGGCGCGCTCACCATCGGCACGCTCGACGGCGCCAATGTCGAGATGCTGGAGCAGGTGGGGCCGGAGAACATGGTGATCTTCGGGCTGACCGCCGACAAGGTGGCCGAAAAGCGCAGTCGCAGCGAGGTGCCGCGCTCGGCGATCGATGCCTCGCCAGCCCTGCGCGAGGCGCTGGAGGCGATCTCGTCGGGCGTGTTCTCGCCGGACGACCCGAACCGCTACCGCGACCTGATTGGCGGGCTCTACGATCATGACTGGTTCATGGTGGCGCGCGACTTCGATGCCTATGCGGCGGCGCAGCGGGATGTCGATGACCTCTGGAACAACCCTCGCAAATGGTATTCGATGGCGATCCGGAACACTGCTCACGTCAGCTGGTTCTCCTCGGACCGTACGATTTCGCAGTACGCCAGGGAGATCTGGGGTGTCCCGGTCGTCGGGGGTAGTGGGTCTTGACCAAGTCCAGGTGGCAGGCAACTGACAGCGACATCAAGGCGATTGTCGCAGGTCGCCATTCCGATCCGTTCGGTGTCCTCGGTCTGCACGAGGTCGACGGCGCCTGGGTGGCACGGACCTTCATTCCGCATGCGGAGTCGGTGTCGGCCCGCACCATGGACAACCGCATCCTCGGAGAGCTGGAGCCGCGGGGCGACGGCTTCTTCGAGGGTATCGTCAAGCTCAACAAGCTGCAGCCGGTGAACTACCACGCCCGCAACGAGGGCGGGGAATGGAACGTGCTCGACCCCTATAGTTTCGGGCCGGTGCTCGGGCCGATGGACGATTACTACATCGGCGAGGGTTCGCACCTGAGGCTGTTCGACAAGCTCGGCGCCCATGCCATGGAGTTCGAGGGCGTCAACGGCACGCATTTCGCCGTGTGGGCGCCCAACGCCAGGCGCGTCAGCGTGGTCGGACCGTTCAACGAATGGGACGGCCGGCGGCACCCGATGCGGGTGCGGATCAATACGGGCGTGTGGGAAGTGTTCGTGCCCAATGTCGGGCCGGGCGAGGTCTACAAATACGAGATCGTCGGGCCGGACGGGAAGTTGCGTCCGCTGAAGGCCGATCCGTTCGCACGTCAGTCGGAACTGAGGCCGAAGACCGCTTCGGTGGTCGCCGACCCCAGGCCGTTCGAATGGACCGACGCCAAGTACATGAAGGACCGCGCCAAGGTCGATTGGCGGCGCAAGCCGGTGTCGATCTACGAGGTGCATCTGGGCTCCTGGCGGCGGCGCGCGGACGGCGGCTTCATGAGCTACGAGCAACTGGCCGAGCAGTTGATCCCCTATGCGGCCGACAGCGGCTTCACCCATATCGAGCTGTTGCCGATCACCGAGCATCCGTTCGATCCGAGCTGGGGCTACCAGCCGACCGGGCTCTATGCGCCGACGGCGCGGTTCGGCGACCCCAGGGGGTTCGCGCATTTCGTCGACAAGGCGCATGCCGCGGGGCTCGGGGTGATCCTCGACTGGGTGCCGGCGCATTTCCCCACCGACGAGCACGGGCTCGCCCGTTTCGACGGTACGGCGCTCTACGAGCACCTCGATCCGCGCAAGGGCTACCACCCGGACTGGAACACCGCGATCTACAATTTCGGGCGCAAGGAAGTGGTCAGCTTCCTCGTCAACAACGCGCTCTACTGGCTGGAGGCGTTCCATCTCGACGGGCTGCGTGTCGATGCGGTGGCCTCGATGCTCTACCTCGACTACTCGCGCCAGCCGGGCCAGTGGATCCCCAACCAGTTCGGCGGCAACCACAATCTCGAGGCGGTGGATTTCCTCAAGCGGGTGAACACCGAAGCCTATCGGCTACACCCCGGCGTGATGATGATCGCCGAGGAATCGACCTCCTGGAGCGGCGTCAGCGCACCGGCCGACAAGGGTGGGCTGGGGTTCGGGTTCAAGTGGAACATGGGGTTCATGAACGATACCCTGCGCTACATGAGCCGCGACCCGGTGCATCGCAAGTATCACCATCACGACATGACGTTCGCGGCGCTCTACGGCTATTCGGAGAACTTCATCCTGCCGCTCAGCCACGACGAAGTGGTGCACGGCAAGGGCACGCTGCTCTCCAAGATGGGGGGCGACGACTGGGGACAGTTTGCGGGCCTGCGCGCCTATTACGGCTTCATGTGGGGTTGGCCCGGCAAGAAGCTGTTGTTCATGGGCCAGGAATTCGCGCAGCGCGAGGAATGGAACGAGGCCAAAGGGCTCGACTGGTGGCTGCTCGATGCGCCCGCACATGAGGGGATCCGGCGCCTGGTGACGGACCTCAACGCACTCTACCGCGAACTGCCGGCCCTCCATGCCCGTGACAACGAGCCCGAAGGCTTCGAGTGGCTGATCGGCAATGACCACAACAACTCGGTGTTTGCCTGGGCCCGCAAGGCACCCGGTGAGCATCCGGTAGTGGTGATTTCCAACATGACGCCGGCGCCGCGCGAAAACTATCGGGTGCCGATGCCCCTCGCCGGTCGGTGGGTGGAGCGGCTCAATACCGATGCCGGCTGGTATGGCGGCACCAACAAGGGAAACCAGGGCCGTGTGCTGGCCAAGGCGAGCGAGGTGGAGGGGCTCGGACCCTATGCCGATCTCTACCTGCCGCCGATGTCGACGCTGTATCTCAAATACGACCCGGCCTAGCCGGGGGAGTGACCGAATACGATCCCAAGGCAAATGGGACGTAGAAGTGCTTTGTGAGTTGCGCGTGACCGAGCCTGAGGATCACGCCACCTGGGGAGGGAAGCATGGCAGATTATCGGACACCATCGCCACTGGCGCGCGAGGCGATGGCGTATGTGCTGGCGGGTGGACGTGGGACCCGCCTGTTCGAGTTGACCGACCGGCGCGCCAAGCCGGCGGTGTATTTCGGCGGCAAGTCGCGCATCATCGATTTCGCGCTCAGTAACGCTCTGAACTCCGGCATCCGCCGCATCTCGGTGGCGACGCAGTATCAGGCGCATTCGCTGATCCGCCACCTGCAGCGCGGCTGGAACTTTCTCAGGACCGAGCGAAACGAGAGTTTCGATGTGCTGCCGGCCTCGCAGCGCGTGTCCGAGACGCAGTGGTACGAAGGCACCGCCGACGCCGTGTACCAGAACATGGACATCATCGAGGATTACGGCCCACGCTACATCGTGCTGCTGGCCGGCGACCACATCTACAAGATGGACTACGAAATCATGCTGCGGCAGCATGTGGACACCGGCGCCGACGTTACTATCGGCTGCCTCGAGGTGCCGCGCATGGAGGCTACCGGCTTCGGCGTGATGCACGTCGATGGGCGTGACCGCATCGTCGATTTCGTCGAAAAGCCGAAGGATCCGCCGGGCATCCCGGACAATCCGGATTACGCGCTGGCGTCGATGGGCATCTATGTGTTCGAGACGCGTTTCCTGATGGAGCAACTGCGCCGCGACGCCGCCACCGAGGGATCGTCACGCGATTTCGGCAAGGACATCATTCCTTATATCGTCAAAAACGGCTCGGCCTGGGCGCATCGCTTCCCGCGCTCCTGCGTCCGTTCGGCCAACGAGGACGTCGCCTACTGGCGCGACGTGGGTACGGTCGATGCCTATTGGAAGGCCAATATCGACCTGTGCGACGTGACCCCTCAACTCGACCTCTACGATCGTGACTGGCCGATCTGGACCTTTGCCGAGATCACCCCGCCGGCCAAGTTCGTGCACGATTTCGACGGCCGCCGCGGCTCGGCGGTGAACTCGCTGGTCTCGGGCGACTGCATCATCTCGGGCGGCGCGCTCGATCGCACGCTGCTGTCGACCGGCAGCCGGGTGCACTCGTATTCCGAACTGCACGAGGCGGTTGTGCTGCCCTACTGCACCATCGGGCGCGGAGCGCGTCTGAAGAAGGTGGTGGTGGATCGCGGCGTGCATGTGCCCGAGGGGCTGGTGGTCGGCGAGGATCCGGCGTTCGACGCGCAATGGTTCCGCCGCACGGCCGATGGGGTAACGCTGATCACCCAGCCGATGATCGACAAGTACCTGGCGAGCAAGTAACTGGCGGAGCAGATGATCGAAGTCCTGTCCGTCGCCTCGGAGGCCTACCCGTTGATCAAGACGGGGGGCCTCGCCGATGTGGTCGGCGCGCTGCCGGCGGCGCTGGCGCCGCATGGGGTTTCCATGCGTGTGCTGCTGCCCGGCTACCCCAAGGTGATGGCGGGCCTGGCCGACGGGCGGCAGGTGCTGTGGCTCGACGATTTCTTCGGCGGCACGGCGCGACTGGTGGCCGGTCGCGCCGGCGGGCTCGACGTCATCGCCATCGACGCGCCGCATCTCTACGACCGGCCGGGAAACCCCTATGTCGGCGCCGACGGCAAGGACTGGCCGGACAACTGGCAACGCTTTGCTGCGCTGAGCTTTGCCGCCTACGAGCTGTCGCGCGGCGCCATCGAGGGGTACAAGCCGGATATCCTGCACTGCCACGACTGGCAGTCGGGATTGGCGCCGGCCTATGTGGCCTTCAACGCTCCGACGCTGGTGAAGACGGTGATGACTGTCCACAACATCGCCTTCCAGGGGGTGTTCGGCTGGGACGTGTTCAACGGGTTGCGGCTCGACTACCAGGCGGCCAATACCGGCGCGATCGAGTATTTCGGCAATATCGGCTACCTCAAGGCCGGGTTGCAGGTGGCAGATGCGGTGACCACCGTCAGCCCGACCTACGCGCACGAGATGCGGACGGCGGCCTACGGCATGGGCCTCGAAGGGCTGCTGCAGAGCCGGGCCGATACGGTCAGCGGCATTCTCAACGGCATCGACGCCAACGAGTGGAACCCCGGCACCGATGCGGCGCTGGCGCAGGTCTACACCGCCAGCAATATCTTCGAGCGGGCCGCCAACAAACGGGCGCTCGAGCGGCGGTTCGGGCTCGAACCAGGCGACGGCCCGGTTTTTTCAGTGGTCAGCCGACTGACCTGGCAGAAGGGCCTCGACATGCTGCCCGGCCAAATCGACAGCCTCGCTGCGCATGGCGGGCGGCTGATAGTGCTCGGCTCGGGCGATGCGGAGATCGAGAACGGCTTTGCCGGCGCGGCGCTCAGGCATCCCGGCAAGGTCGGGGTGGTGATCGGCTACGATGAAAAGCTCAGCCACCTGATCCAGGGCGGCGCCGACGCCATCCTCATCCCGTCGCGCTTCGAGCCCTGCGGGCTGACCCAGCTCTACGGCCTGCGCTACGGCTGCATCCCGGTGGTGAGCCGGGTGGGCGGGCTCGCCGACACGGTAATCGATGCCAACGAGGCAGCGGTTGAGGCGGGGGTGGCGACCGGGGTAGTATTCTCGCCGGCCACCGAGGAGGCGCTTGGCGAAGCCATCCGCCGGACCATCGCGCTCTATGGGCGCCAGAAGGTGTGGCACAAAATGCAGCGCCGGGGGATGAAGTCGGACGTCTCCTGGGAACTCAGCGCCGAAAAATACGCCGACCTCTACGCGTCACTCCTGGGGCACAAACTCGATGACGATTCTGACGATTGAGACCAAGCCGTTTGCGGACCAGAAGCCCGGCACCTCCGGGCTGCGCAAGCGGGTGAACGTCTTCAGCCAGCCCAACTATGTCGAGAACTTCGTGCAGTCGATCTTCGACAGCCTCGAGGGCATCAAGGGCAAGACACTGGTGCTGGGCGGCGACGGCCGCTTTTACAACGACGTCGCCATCCAGAAGATCATCAAGATCGCCTCGGCCAACGGGTTCGGCGCAGTGCTGGTGGGGCAGGGCGGGATCCTCTCCACCCCGGCGGCCAGTCACGTGATCCGCCACCACAAGGCGTTCGGCGGGCTGATCCTCTCGGCCAGCCATAATCCGGGGGGACCGGATGGCGATTTCGGCATCAAGTACAATGTCTCCAATGGCGGGCCGGCGCCCGAAAAGATCACCGATGCGGTGTTCGCGCGGAGCAAGGAGATCGACCGCTACCTGATCGTCGACGCGCCCGATGTCGACCTCAGCCGCATCGGCACGCAGCATTCGGCCGGCATGGTGGTCGAGGTGATCGACCCGGTCGCCGACTATGCGGCGCTGATGGAGACGTTGTTCGACTTCGACAAGATCCGCGCCATGTTCGCTGCGGGCTTCACCATGCGCTTCGACGCCATGCACGCGGTCACCGGGCCCTATGCGCACAAGATCCTGGAAGGCATTCTCGGGGCGCCCCAGGGTACGGTGGTCAACGGCACGCCTTCGCCGGATTTCGGCGGCGGGCATCCCGACCCCAACCTGGTCTATGCCAAGGAGCTCTACGACCTGATGATGAGCCCGGACGCCCCGGATTTTGGCGCCGCGTCGGACGGCGATGGCGATCGCAACCTCATCATCGGCCGCAACCGCTTCGTCACCCCGTCGGATTCGCTCGCCATTCTTGCCGCCAATGCACCGCATGCACCCGGCTATGCCGCCGGTATCGCCGGCATTGCCCGCTCGATGCCGACCAGCGCGGCGGCCGACCGCGTGGCGGAAAAGCTCGGCATCGAGATGCATGAGACCCCCACCGGCTGGAAGTTCTTCGGCAACCTGCTCGATGCCGGCCGGGTCACCATCTGCGGCGAGGAATCGGCCGGCACCGGCTCCAACCATGTGCGCGAGAAGGACGGCCTGTGGGCCGTGCTGCTGTGGCTCAATGTGCTCGCGGCGCGTCAGCAGAGCGTCGACATGATCGTCGCGGATCACTGGGCGACCTATGGCCGCAACTACTACACCCGGCACGACTACGAAGAGGTCGATGCGACGGCCGCCAATGGGCTGATGGACGACCTCCGGGCCAAGCTTCCCGGGCTGGTCGGGCAGTCGCTGGAAGGCCGGCCGGTGGCCTATGCTGACGACTTCACCTACCACGACCCGGTGGATGGCTCGAGCAGCGCCAAGCAGGGCATCCGGATCGGCTTCGCCGACGGCAGCCGCATCGTGGTGCGGCTCAGTGGAACCGGGACGGTCGGCGCCACGTTGCGCTTATACCTCGAACGGTATGAGCCCCCGCATGGACAGCACGATCTCGACACTCAGTCGGCCCTCGCTCCCCTCATTTCCATCGCCGACAGCGTTGCAGGCCTCAGGGCTCGCACCGGCCGCGACGCGCCCAGCGTTATCACTTGAAGGCCCGGTAACCGTGGAACCAGTATTGGTGCCGGGCGCTGGCAGCCCGGAGAAGCTTGGCGCAACGATCACCGCCGAGGGCGTGAACTTCGCGGTCTATTCGGAGACGGCAACCCGTATCTGGGTGTCGCTCTACGATGAGCTCGACCACGAGATCGGCCGGTACGAGCTCGATGGGCATGACGATCATATCTGGCACGGGCTGATCGCCGGAATCGGGGCTGGGGCGAAATACGGGTTCCGCGCCGACGGGCGCTACGATCCGGATCAGGGCTACTTCTTCGATCCCAACAAGCTCCTGGTCGATCCCTATGCGAGGCGGCTGGACCGGCCCTACGTCCGCTCGCCGCGGTTGCGTCTGCACCGCGACGAGGCGGTGGATACCGCTCCGCTGATCCCGAAGGCGATCGTCGTGGGCGCTCTCAACAAGCCGGTCGCACCGCGCCGCAAGGCGCCGGGGCTGTTCTACGAACTCAACGTGCGCGGCTACACCATGCGCCATCCTTCGGTGCAGGGGCCGCTGCGCGGCACTGTGGCGGGGCTCACCACCCGGCGGGTGGTCGATCACCTGCGCTACCTTGGCGTCGACACGGTCGAACTGATGCCGATCGCAGCCTTCATCGACGATGGACATCTGCCGGCGATGGGGCTCACCAATGCCTGGGGTTACAACCCGGTGAGCTATTTCGCGGTCGATCCGCGGCTGGCGCCGAGGGGGCCGCAGGAACTGCGCAACATGACCGACGTCTACCGCAAGGCGGGCATCTCGGTGATCCTCGACGTGGTCTACAACCATACCGGCGAGGGCGACGCCAACGGGCCGATGCTGAGCCTGATGGGCCTCGATGCCATGACCTACTACAGGTTCGTCGATGCCGACGGCAAGAAGGTGCTCGTCAACGACACCGGCACCGGCAACACCTTGCGCTGCGACCATCCCGCGACGCAGCGGCTGGTGATCGAGAGCCTGCGCTACTGGGTAGAGGAAATGGGCGTGTCGGGCTTCCGCTTCGACCTCGCCCCGGTGCTTGGACGCGAGCCGGGTTTCAACCCCAACGCCCAGATGCTGCAACTGATCAAGTCCGACCCGGTGCTGGGCAAATCGATCCTCGTCGCCGAGCCTTGGGATCCGGGCCCGGGCGGCTACCAGCTGGGACAGTTCGGCAAGGAATTCCGGGAGTGGAACGACACCTATCGCGACGATGTGCGCTCGTTCTGGCGCGGCGACCAGGGAAAGATCGGGGCGCTGGCCGGCAAGGTGGCGGGCTCCGCCGAGATCTTCGATTTCGCCGGACGGAAGCCGAGCGCCGGCGTCAACCTGCTCGCCGTGCATGACGGCTTCACCCTGGCCGACCTCGTCGCCTATCTCGACAAGCACAACGAGGCGAACGGCGAGGGTAACCGCGACGGGCACAACAACAACTACTCGTGGAACTGTGGGCACGAAGGCCCGACCGACGACGAGAAGATCATCGCGGCGCGCCGCCGCGACGTGCGGGCGCTGCTGGCGACGCTATTCGTCAGCCGAGGCCTGCCGCTGATCCAGCAGGGGGACGAGTTCGGCCGCACCCAGCAGGGCAACAACAACGCCTACGCGCAGGATAACGAGATCACCTGGGTCGACTGGGAGAGCGCCGACGGCACGCTGGTGGATTTCGTCTCGGCGCTGAGCGAGTTCCGCCGCCTGCACCCGGCCCTGACGCACGATCACTTCCTCACTGGGCAGACCAAGCACGGCGTGCGCGACGTGGCGTGGCTGCATCCCGATGGGCGGGAGATGAACGAGGGCGACTGGAACGATGCCGGCGCCTCGGTGCTAGGTATGCGGCTGCAGACGGCCGAAGAGGATCTGATCGTCTGGTTCAACCGCCGCATCGACCCGGTGTTAGCGCGCCTGCCCGAGGGCTATTGGACCGTTGGGCTCGTCTCCGACGACCAGGCAGTGCTGCCGGTGGCCGACGGGGCTGCGACGCTGCCGCCGCGCGCGGTCGTGGTGCTGCTGAAGGGTCAGATCCCGCCGGCCAAGCCCGAGGTTCCGACGCCGCCGCAGGAGATTCCGGTACAACCCGACGTGCCGCAACCGCCGCCGCAGCCCGACAACGTGCCGGGCGTGCCGCCGGAGGAGCTCCCCAACGACGAACCGCCGGAAGAGACGCCGAAGGAGTAAGGCGCTGACTGAATCAGACGGCCCCCTCCCGGCCTCCCCCATAAAGGGGAGGTGAAGAGTCGAGGCTCGGTCTTCGATCGTGCCAAACACTCGATGCGGCACCTCCCCCTTTATGGGGGAGGATGGGAGGGGGGCGTCTCTCTCAGTCGACCTCTTCGAACCCCATCCGCGCATACAGCCGCCTTGCCCCGCCGTTGCCCGTCACCACCTTCAGCCTCACCTCGCCCGCGCCGCGTTCCCGCAGCGCAGCCATGGCCGTCGCCAGCAGCGCGGCACCGAGCCCGCGCCCCTGCCACTCCGGTGCGACCACCAGGTCCTTGACGAAGCTCGAGGTCCAGCAGAGGCAGAAGCCGATCACCTCGCCCTCGGCCTTGGCGACGAAGCACAGGGCCGGGTCGAACTCGCTGTCGGCGCGCAGCGCTTCCCACCAATCCAGCCAGTCAGGCGCGACGCTGCCGAAGCCGTTGGCGTAAGCGTGCTGCAGCAGGGTGTGGATGGCTTTGACGTCGGCGACGTCGAACGCCGCCAGGTGGACTGCGTCGGGCCAGGACACGGCGGGGAGCGGCATGGCGAGGGCGCGCCGCAAAGCCACGAAATCCGGGGGTGCCAAATCTACCAGAACGCCCTCCGTCGGAACTTGCAGCCTTCCAGGCCACTTGCTTGTCTTGCCGGTCGCTGCGCGTCAAGCTGCCGGCGACTGATCCCCCGGGCCTCTTGGCGCATCGCCTCAAGGGCATGAACCTCGTTACCCATGGCTGGCGGGTAGGGGCGCCTTAGGGGGCTACTGGCATTGCCGGTGCAAAGTGCGTCCCCTCGCCCCTCTGGGGAGAGGGTCAGGGTGAGGGGCGCCAAGTACGCCAGTTGGAATGTCGGCGCAGTGTGAGCAACGTCTCGTATCGGTGCGCTTGGCGCCCCTCACCCCAGCCCTCTCCCCAGAGGGGCGAGGGGGCGATTGGGCACCGATGGGGCCGATTCCTGCGCTACTCCGCCGCTTCGGCGGCCACCAGCCCGCCCTGCTGCTCGATGAAACCGATGATCTGGTCGAGGTTCTCGCGGCGCAGCAGGTCGGCGAAGACGTAGGGGCGGCCTTCGCGCACGCGCCGCGTATCGGCCTCCATGACCTCGAGGCTGGCGTTCACGTATTGAGCGATGTCGGTGTGGGTGACGATCAGCAGGTCGGAGCGGGTGATGGCCGGCCCGCCCTTGCGCGGGATCTTTTCGCCCTGCGCCACCGAGATGACATAGAGCGTGATGTCGGCGAGGTCGGGCGAGAAGGTAGCGGCGAGGTTGTCACCGCCGGACTCGATCAGGATGATGTCGAGGTCGGGGAACTTGCGGTTGAGATCGGCGATGGCCGCGAGGTTCAGCGAGGCATCCTCACGAATGGCGGTGTGCGGACAGCCGCCGGTCTCGACCCCGACGATGCGATCCTCGGAGATCGCCTGCACCCGGTTGAGGATCAGCGCGTCTTCCTTGGTGTAGATGTCGTTGGTGACCACCGCCATCGAATAGCGGTCGCGCATTGCCTTGAGAAGCATTTCGCACAGCGTGGTCTTGCCGGAACCGACAGGACCGCCGATGCCGACGCGCAGGGGACCATTAAGCGATTTCATATCAGCCTCATGATGACGAGCAGGAGATAGCCTACACCCAGCGCGATCGAAATCGGCGAGTAGTTCTTGCGGTCGAGCGTTGCGAACGGTTCGGCCGAGAAGGTGGCGCGCCAGCGTTCCGTGTAGCCGACGGCGCCGCGGCCGAGAAACAGCGCGGCGAGCAGGACGCCGATCAGCGTCAGCCACCAGCCACCGGCAGTGTGATCGGCCAGCGACAGGGCAAGGACGCCCGCGGCGAGCACCAGCAGCGAGATGACGAAGGAGGCCAATTTCGGCACTCGGGTGACGCCCGGCTTGCCGACGACGGTGCGCGCCAGCAACTCCGGATCGCGGATCGGCCAGCGGCTGCCGATCGACCACAGCAAGTGGGCAATGGCCACCGCCAGCAGCACGACGAAGATCAGGGCGGCAATCAGCATGCTCATGAACGGAAAATCCTCGGTTCCAGCGTCTCGTGGCGCATCTGCGCGATATCGGCGGCGTAGGCGATTGCGCCGAGGTCGGCAAGAGTCGAGGCGGCCGCGGATGCTGCCAGCGCCGCAACGCCCGGCTCGAGCGCCGCGAGGACGCGAAGGCCGTCGGACTGGCCAAGCGGCACGAGACGCACCGCCACCGAAATCTGGCCGTGCACCGTGGCGGTGAGCCAGGCGAGCAGGGTGTCGAGGAGATCGATGTCGTGCGCCGCGGCGATGGCGCCGACGGCGATGGGGTAGGGGCAGGGCTCGGGGAGCAGGGCAAGGACGCCGGTAGGCCAGTGCTTCGTTGCCAGCACGTAGTTGTCGCCGGTGATGGTGGTCTCCATCCAACGCTCGCGGCTGGCGGTGAGGGCCTGGCTGAGGTCGGCGAGGTCGGAGAGGCTGGTGCGTGTGGCCTCCCCCCTCCCGGCCTCCCCCACAAGGGGGGAGGTGTCTGCCGGTGCTTGTGGCGGAATAGTGCCCCCATCACCAGCGGGTACCTCCCCCCTTGTGGGGGAGGTTGGGAGGGGGGAGGCCGCAAACGCAGACTCTCCGCCCGCCCGCCAAGCCTCGGCCAGCAAGATCGCATCAGTGCGAACCCCGCCATGCGTCAGCGCGCCTTCGATCCAGTTCTGCAAGCGTTCGGGGTCGGTTACGCGACGATCTGCAATCGCCGTCTCAAGCCCCGCCGACCACGCAAACGCACCCACCGGGAAGGCGGGCGACAGCCAGGTGACGAGTTTCTGCAGGGCGGCCGGGTTAGTCATCGATTGAGCAGCGCGTGGGTGGGCTCGCCATGGCTGTGCGAGTAAGCCCCCTCTTCGGGATGAAAGGGCTCGGAAACATCGGAGACGATGGCGCCCAGGCCGCGCAGCATGTCGCGGATCACGTGGTCGCGCAGGATCAGCACGCGATCCGCCTCGATCTGGGTCTTGAGGTGGCGGTTGCCCAGGTGCCAGCAGAGCCGCATCAGGTGGATGGGGTCGCGGCCGCGAACTTCGTAGAGCGGCTCTTCGCCGGCAATGATCTCAATCAGCCGCCCGTCGTCCAGCGCGAGCAGCGAGCGGTCGGCGAGAGTAATGGGCTCGGGAAAATCCACCAGCACGCTATCGCCGTGCACCAGGGGCAGCATGCGGCGGCGCACGCGGCGCTGGTCATGCAGCAGGATAGCGAGATCGAAGGGGGTACCGGCTGCGCCTGTCGGCAAATAGCCAACCGCGCGAAAGGTTTGCGGCATCGTCAAAACTACCAGGTCTTCGAGGCTTCCCAACCTTCACCGCCAGCTTAGCCGGTCAGCCGCGGGTTTCAAAGTAGAAGCCGATCGACCACGCCTGGTAAATCAGGTGGACGATGACGAAGGCGAGTTGGAAGCGTCGGTTTGGCGTCCAGATCGCGACACCCGAGAGCACCAGCCCGAACGGAATCTGCACCAGGTAGAGCAGGTCCATCGCCTGGAAATACGGAGCGCCCTTGATCAGCGTATCGGCCAGGTCGAGGAGGAAGGTGAGCCCGAAAATGCCGAAGAACCAGTGCCGGCGCTTGAGGAAGAAATCTTCGTAGCCGTCGTACTCGCTGAGGTTGTCGGGAAACAGCAGCGCCGCCAGCGCGAACAGCGTCACGGCGTAGCCGATCAGGAAAATGAAGACGCCGAAGTTCCAGCTCGGCAACCGGGCCAGATCGTATTCCCACCACCAGAACAGGATCAGCTCGACGCCGACCGAGATGACCCAGAGCAGGTGGAGCAGCGACAGCCTGGCGCGCCGGGGATGTTGAATCAGCCCGGCAGCGCCCATCAGCAAGCGCGTCAGGCCGAGCCCGATCACCGTGCCCATGACGATGCGGACATGGACGAATACGTCGTGTGCGCCGCCGACGTCCACGGCCGCGCTCAGGGCGTGTTGGTGGCCTCCGTGCAGCTCACCGACTGCGGGTCTGCCTGCAGGTCGGTCAGCGTCGCCTCGCTGCCCTTGGTCCAGAACTCGTACTGGCCGGCCACATACTTGGCGCCGGAAGCGGCCATGACGTTGACGAAGACCAGCTTCTCAGGGCCGACCGGGACGATGGCGATGAAGTTCGGCTTGGCGTTGATGAAGTCGACCTTTAACGGCTCGAGCCCCTCGCATTGGTACTCGACGATGTTGCGCTCGAAGCTGCCCGCGAGGGACAGCACCACCTGCGCCGAAACGTCGACGTTCTGCATCATGGCGGCAGTAGCGAGTTCTTCCATCGGCAAATCCTCCCTCGGGCGGTTGAGCCTAACCGATTCGCTGTGGCGGATTTCTGTCTGCGTGCGCCAGGCCGCATCGGCAGCGGTGGGTCGAGATGATCGCTGCCTCAGAACAGGAAGTAGCGCTGTGCCATCGGCAGCACGGTGGCCGGCTCGCAGGTCAGCAGCTCGCCATTCGCGCGCACCTCATAGGTCTCGGGATCGACATCGATCTCAGGGGTGGCCGAGTTGTGGATCATCGAGGCCTTGCTGATGCCGCCGCGGGTGTTTTCGACCGGCAGCATGCCCTTGGCGACGCCGAGGCGGGCCTGCAGGTCGTTATCGTAGGCCGCCTGGCTGATGAAGGTCACCGAGGAGTTGGTCCTGAGCTTGCCGTAGGCGCCGAACATCGGGCGGTAGTGCATAGGCTGCGGGGTGGGGATCGAGGCGTTGGGATCGCCCATCGGGGCGGCGGCGATCGAACCGCCCATGATCACCATTTCGGGCTTCACGCCAAAAAAGGCCGGCGTCCACATCACCAGATCGGCGCGCTTGCCGACCTCGACGGAGCCGATATGGCGGCTCAGGCCCTGCGCGATTGCCGGGTTGATGGTGTATTTGGCAATGAAGCGCTTCACCCGGAAATTGTCGTTGTCGCCGGTTTCCTCCGGCAGCCGCCCGCGCTGGCGCTTCATCTTGTCGGCGGTCTGCCAGGTACGGATGATCACTTCGCCGACGCGGCCCATGGCCTGGCTGTCGGACGAGATCATCGAGAAGGCGCCGATATCGTGAAGGATATCCTCGGCTGCGATGGTCTCCTTGCGGATGCGGCTCTCGGCGAACGCGACATCCTCGGCGATGGCGGGGCTGAGGTGGTGGCAGACCATCAGCATGTCGAGATGCTCGGCCAGCGTATTGACCGTGTAGGGCCGCGTCGGGTTGGTCGAGGACGGGAGGACGTTGGGGAGGCTGGCCACCTTGATGATGTCGGGGGCGTGGCCGCCGCCGGCACCTTCGGTGTGGAAGGCGTGAATGGTGCGGCCTTTGAAGGCGCGCACGGTGTCTTCGACGAAGCCGGATTCGTTCAGCGTGTCGGTATGGATCATCACCTGAACGTCATAGGCGTCGGCGACGGCGAGGCAGTTGTCGATGGTTGCGGGTGTGGTGCCCCAATCCTCGTGCAGCTTCATCGAGGAGGCGCCGGCCAGCACCATCTCCTCGAGCGGCGCGGGGAGCGAGGCGTTGCCCTTGCCGGCGAGGCCCAGGTTCATCGGGAAGGCGTCAAAGCTCTCGATCATACGGTGGATGTGCCAGGCACCGGTGCAGGTGGTGGCGAGCGTGCCATGCGCCGGGCCGGTGCCGCCGCCGATCATGGTGGTGATGCCCGACATCAGCGCTTCTTCGATCTGCTGCGGGGCGATGAAGTGGATATGCGCATCCATGCCGCCGGCGGTGATGATACGGCCCTCGGAGGCGATCACCTCGGTGGATGGCCCGATGATGATGTCGACATTGGGTTGCGTGTCCGGATTGCCGGCCTTGCCGATGGCATGGATACGGCCGTCGCGCAGGCCGATATCGGCCTTGTAGATGCCGGTGTGGTCGATGATCAGCGCATTGGTGATCACTGTGTCGACGGCGCCGGCGGCACGGGTGACCTGGCTCTGGCCCATACCGTCGCGGATCACCTTGCCGCCGCCGAACTTCACCTCTTCGCCATAGGTGGTGAGATCCTTCTCGACCTCGACGAACAGCTCGGTATCGGCCAGCCGCACCCGGTCGCCGGTAGTCGGGCCGTACATCTGGGCGTAGGTGGAGCGGGAAATACGAGCGGGCATGATGGTCCTTCCGGGCGACGCGGCGCCAATATCTGACCGCCTAATAATGAGGCTGTCCAGCCATCTGGCGCAAAAATGCGCATACAAAAGTTGACCAAAAGAAACAAATTGCGGCGGCGGAGTATAAAGCTAGGGTCATCGCCGGGAATGCATGGACCTATATCGGTCACGGAGACTCATTATGCGTCGTTTGATGATGTTCGGCCTCGTGGCGCTGACTAGCGTCGGGGGCGCAGTGAGCCACGCCCAGGCGGCGGCATCGGTGGAACGCGGCGACTACCTGGTCAACTCGATCGCCGGCTGCGGCAACTGTCATACGCCGCTTGGCCCCAATGGACCCGAGATGGACAAGGCGCTCTCCGGTCGAGTGGTGGAGCAGAGCGAGCAATATACTGCCATCGCGCCCAACCTGACGCCGGCCGGCGAGATCAAGGACTGGACCGACGTGCAACTGATGAAGGCCATCCGTGAGGGTATCCGGCCGGATGGCAAGGTGCTGGGGCCGCCCATGCCGTTCGAGGTGTACAAGGGACTGTCCGACAGCGACCTCAGCTCGATCGTGATGTACCTGCGCACCGTGCCCGCGGTCGAGAACGATCCCGGCAAATCGATATACAACATCCCGCTGCCGCCCGCCTGGGGGCCGCCGGTCACCACGGTCGCCGACGTCCCCGAAGGGGTGACGGCCGCGTATGGAGCCTATCTGGCCGGGCCGGTGGGTCACTGCATCGTCTGCCACACCACGTTCGGCCCGACCGGTCCGATGTTCGAGACCCATCTGGGGCAGGGCGGCGTGGAGTTCCACGGCCCGTGGGGGGTGTCGGTTTCGGCCAATATCACCCCGACCGGACTCGCCGAGTTCAGCGACGCCGACATCGCCAAGATGATCACCACCGGCACGCGGCCGGATGGCAGCGCCATGCTCCCGCCGATGCCCTATGGCTTCTATGCGCATATCAAGCCCGACGATGTGAGCGCCATCATCCTCTACCTGCGCTCGCTGCCGCCCAAGCCCTGAAGCGAGAGGGCGGTCGGGGGCGCAAGACGGGCCCCCGACATGCCGCTCAGTGCGGCTTGGGCGTCATCGCTTCGGCCTTGCGGTAGGCCGCGATCAGCAACCCCAGCATCTCGTCGAGCAGTCCGTTGCCGGCCTGTACCTCCGGGTCCTTCTGGGTCCGGGCGATCAGCGACATGGCGAGGACCTGAACGGCGTAGGCATGCTTGGGCTTGCCGTCGCGATGAAAGGCGTTGCCCTGGGTCTTGAAGTCGCCAAGCAGCTTGTCATAGGCGGCAGGCGCCAGTGCGATCTTGTAGGCCGCCCAACTGGGTTGCTTAGCGCGGTCGAGCAGCCTCGCGGCGAGGCTGCCGATCAGGAACATGATCTCCGGGTCCTTGCCGCCGCTGCTGCGCAGATCCTGCAGCACGGCCACGAAGCGGTCCTTGAAATCTTCCTCTTTGCTGGCCATTGCTGTCTCTGCCCATTGAAACCGGCGCATCCCTAACCGAAATCTCTGGCGATTGCCAAAGCTCATGTGGCCACCCGGTCCGGATTTTGCCACAGGCTGCTGTTCTATTGGCGTTACCTGTTTGGAGGCTCACATGAAATTCCGATTCGTCGCCGCACTGGCCGCCGGTCTGCTGATGGCTGCACCTCAACTCGCCCAGGCGCAAAGTATGGACATCGTCCGGATCATCGGCGGGATCGGCGGGAGCGAGTTCCTGCACGATGCCGGTCGGGCCGATAGCGCCGCCGGGCTGCGCGTCGTCCGCCTTTCCACCCTTGCCGGTGCTCAGATGAACGCCGACCTGCTGGCCCGGGCGCTGCAGGTCAAGCAGCGCGACGTGGGGTATCTGCAGAGCAACCTGGTGATCAACCCGCTGGCGATGAGCGCCATCCGCAACTCCGGCGTCAGCCTCGACCAGATCGTCTCGATCGACCTGGCGGGCGACGGCGGCGGCGTGCTCTACGCCGACGATCTCTGATCGCAAGGTTTCGCACGATCCGATCGTAAGGTTTCGCACGATCTCTGACGCGCGTTCCCTCGGGAACGCGCAAAATAGAGTGAACGGGCAGGGGAAACCTCTGCCCCGGATCATGCGTATCTCCAGTGCGTTTTTGATAACGAATGGAGACATGAAATGTTGAACTTCAAGGCTATTGCTGTCGCTGCCGCTCTCACTCTTTCCACCGCGGGCTTCGCCCTGGCGGCGGAAGGGAGCGCGATGGATGCGCTGGGCTCGGCGTCGACAGTGAACTTCAAGACCGTGACCGCGGCGGAGCTCAATCCCCTGAGCCCAGGCTATGAACTGGTCGATCTCGACTCGCTTAAGGCCCGTATCCAAGGCACCCCGTCGCTGCTCGCCCAGCTCGAGAGCTTCGGTGCGACACTTGACGATGTCGTGGGCATCACGGGTACCGATCCAACCGACGTGACCATCCTCGTTCAGGGATGATCTGTTTCTGAATTGCAAAGGCCGGGCAGTGCCCGGCCTTTCTGTTACTAGACGCTGGCGGCGTCAGAGCTTCCCCATTACCTTCTGCTGGAAGCCATAAACCACGCGGTTTCCCGAAAACGGCACCAACCGAACCTCGCGCGCCTGACCCGGCTCGAAACGCACGGCAGTACCGGCAGCGATGTCGAGTCGCATGCCGCGGGCTTTTTCTCGGTCGAAGCTGAGGCCGGCATTGGTTTCGTAAAAGTGGTAGTGCGAGCCGACCTGGATCGGGCGGTCGCCGGTATTGGCCACTTCGAGGGTCACCTGCGGCGCGCCTGCATTTAGCTCGATGTCGCCGGGGACGGTCAGGACTTCGCCTGGGATGAGGGGCATTTTGCTCACCGGATCGGTTCGTGGACGGTCACCAGCTTGGTGCCGTCGGGGAACGTGGCTTCGATCTGCACGTCGTGGATCATTTCGGCAATGCCTTCCATCACGTGGGCGCGGGTCACCACGTGGGCGCCGGCCTCCATCAGGTCGGCCACCGAGCGGCCGTCGCGGGCGCCTTCAACCACATAGTCGGTGATCAATGCGATGGCCTCGGGGTGGTTGAGTTTCACGCCGCGCTCGAGGCGCTTGCGGGCGACGATCGCCGCCATGGCAATGAGCAGCCTATCTTTCTCGCGGGGCGTCAGGTTCATCGGATATCCTAGAGATGCCAGAGGCGGGGCAGGGTGCCGGCGCCGGAGAGCTTTGCGATTATTGGCGTGATGATGCGGCGTAGCGCAAGCCCGGATGAGGCCATGGCGCGGACAATCAGGCGCTCGCCGATGACGCTGGCGGCGGAGTTGTCCGTGCACAGGGCACGGACCGGATCGAGTCTTCGTTCCGCGTCGGCGCCGACATAGAGCAGGGTGGCGAAAGCGCCGGCGCCCGCCAATAACGACAGGGCATCGCGCTCGAGCGGATCGGCGCTCAGCCGTGTCGCCTCCGCATGGAGCAGCCGGCCACCGCGACGGATGCGCCAGGTGTCGGTGAGAGACGCACCACGGGCAGTTTCTCCCATCGCCTCACGACCGAGCATGATCGCCTCGATGGCGAAAAAACTGGCATCGGGCGCCAGGTCCACGTCCAGGCTGCGGTGGAGCCGGCCACCTTCGTAGAGA
Source organism: Devosia sp. A16 (assembly GCF_001402915.1). Classification (GTDB taxonomy): domain Bacteria; phylum Pseudomonadota; class Alphaproteobacteria; order Rhizobiales; family Devosiaceae; genus Devosia_A. Next base: position 152,588 of record NZ_CP012945.1, on the reverse strand, counting down.
ATGGTCTCCTGCGGGAGCCAATCGAGATGCGCGCCGGGGCCGACCTCGAGCCGGGTGGCGACGCGCGCATCGTCGCCCAGCGAACGATAGACGCGCTCGCAGGCCTGGGTGGTGAGCACCATCCGGGCGCCCGGCGCCGCCGTCGCGTGCCAGGTCACGTCATCGCCACCGGTCAGCCCGCCCGCCGTATTGATCAGCACCGCCTGCAAGCTCGCATCATGCGTATGCGGCAGCCGGATCTTGGCGCAGCCTTCCTGGAACAGGGTGGTCAACCGGGTCCGCCCGTCGAGCACCTGGGTGGCGATGCGGCCTGTACCGCGAGCGCGCTGATGGCGGGGGAGGGCCTGGATCGCGCTCATGGCCCGCCTCGGAGACCGGCGCCTGCAGCCCCCCACCCCTGTTCCCTCCCCCCAAGGGGGGAGGGAGACCAAAACACTGCGGCTCGCGCGAGCGTCTCTCTCCCCCTGTTTGGGGGGAGGGGACAGGGGTGGGGGGCAACCCGCACCGGACGTAACGACACTCGCTGCATCACACCATCAAATGCCGGCGGACCTCGGGCAGGTCGAGGTCGGCGGCCGGGCCGGAATGCATGATTTCACCGCGATCCATGATGTAGATGTCGTCGGCGATCTCGCGGCAGAAGTCCAGATACTGTTCGACCAGGAGAATGGTCATGCCCTTCTGGTCGCGCAGGAACTGCAGCGCCCGGCCGATATCCTTGATGATCGAAGGCTGGATGCCCTCGGTCGGCTCGTCCAGCACCAGCACCTTGGGCCGCGTCACCAGGGCGCGGCCGATGGCGAGCTGCTGCTGCTGGCCACCTGACAAGTCGCCGCCACGGCGGCCGAGCATCGATTTGAGGATCGGAAACAGCTCGTAGATGTAGTCGGGGACGTTTCGCTCGGCCGCTTTCAGCGGCGCATAGCCGGTCTCGAGGTTCTCCTTCACGGTCAGCAACGGGAACACCTCGCGGCCCTGCGGCACGTAGCCGATGCCGAGCCGGGCCCGCTTGTAGGGTGGCGCCTTCTTGAGCACCTCGTCGTTGAAGACGATCTCGCCCGACGAGACATTGTTGATGCCGGTGACGGCACGCAGCGTCGAGGACTTGCCGACGCCGTTGCGGCCGAGCACTGCGGTGATCCTGCCGGGTTTGGCCTCGATGGAAACGCCGCGCAGCGCCTGCGCCGCCCCGTAGTGGAGGCCGACGTCGCGGATGGAGAGGGCGGTGGTCATCGGTAGGCTCCTGCGGTTTCCGTCATGGTGCGAGCGACGCAGTGGACAAGAAATGGCCGGATGGAGGGATCTGCTTCAGCGCGCCCAGTCGCTCGTCGCCGGACTTCGGTCGCGCTACCCCTGGTCGCAGATCCCCCATCCGGCGCGCGACGACGGCCTTAGGCCGTCGTCCGCTACCGCCACCTTCTCCCTCAGAAGGGGTCGGCAATGCGTTGAGCCGACTGAGTGTGTGAAATTGCATCATCGGCCGAGATAGCGCTCGATGACGATCGGGTTGGCGCTGACCTGGTCGAGCGTTCCCTCGGCCAGCACCGAGCCCTCGGCGAGGCAGGTGACGCGGGTGCCCAGTTCGCGCACGAAGCTCATGTCGTGCTCGACCACCACCACCGAGCGGGTTTTGGCGATCTCCTTGAGCAGCTTTGCCGTCTCGACGGTTTCGGCGTCGGTCATGCCGGCGACCGGCTCGTCGACCAGCAGCAGTTTGGGGTCCTGAGCCAGCAGCATGCCGATCTCCAACCACTGCTTCTGGCCGTGGCTCAGGTCGGCGGCAAGCTCGTGCTTTCGGGCCGTGAGGCGAACGGTGTCGAGGATTTCCTCGATCCGTGCCTCGTCCTCAGCACTCGGGCGGTAGAGCAGGGCGGCGAACACCCCGCGCGGCTTCTTCAGCGCCAGCACCAGGTTGTCCCAGATGGTGTGGCTCTCGAAAACGGTCGGCTTCTGGAACTTGCGGCCGATGCCCAGATTGGCGATCTGGGCTTCATCGAGCCTGGTGAGGTCGGTGCGGCCGTCGAAATAGACCTCGCCGTCGTCGGGGCGGGTCTTGCCGGTGATGATGTCCATCATGGTGGTCTTGCCGGCGCCGTTGGGGCCGATGATCGCCAGCATCTCGCCCGGATGGACGATGATCGAGAGGGCGTTCAGCGCCTTGAAGCCGTCGAAGGAAACTGAGACGCCGTTGAGATAGAGCATGGTGCCGGATTTGTCGGTCATTCGGCGGGCTCCGGCATCGATTTCTGTTGCGGCAGCGTAGCGGGATCCTCTCCGGCCTCGGCGGCCGAGCTTGCTTCCTTGCCCTTGCGCGGACGCCACTTCTGGAACAGCCCGACAATGCCCCTGGGCATGAACAGGGTGACGAAGATGAACAGCCCGCCCAGGCAATAGAGCCAGAAATCGGGGAAGGCGCCGGTAAACACCGACTTGCCGGCATTGACCAGCACCGCGCCAATGATCGGGCCGATCAGCGTGCCGCGGCCGCCGACAGCGACCCAGATCACCGCTTCGATCGAGTTGGCCGGGTCGAACTCGCCCGGGTTGATGATACCGACCTGCGGGGTGTAGAGCGCCCCGGCGATGCCGGCCAGCACCGCAGACACCACGAAGGCGAAGAGTTTGACGTTCTCAGGCCGCCAGCCGAGGAAGCGGGTGCGGCTCTCGGCATCGCGCACCGCGACCATGACCTTGCCGAGTTTGGAATTGACGATGGCCGAACAGATGATCACCGCGAACGCCAGCGCCAGCGCCGATGCAGCGAACAGCCCGGCGCGGGTGGTGGCGGCCTGCACGTTGAAGCCGAGAATGTCCTTGAAGTCGGTCAGCCCGTTATTGCCGCCGAGCCCGAGATCGTTGCGGAAGAAGGCGAGCAGCAGGGCATAGGTCATCGCCTGGGTGATGATCGAGAGATAGACGCCGGTGACGCGACTTCTGAAGGCGAACCAGCCGAAGGCGAAGGCGAGGAGCCCCGGCACGAACAGCACCATCAGGAAGGCGAACCACCAGAGGTCGAAGCCGTTCCAGAACCAGGGCAGCTCCTTGTAGTTGAGGAACACCATGAAGTCGGGCAGCACCGGATTGGCATAGACGCCGCGGGCTCCGATCTGGCGCATCAGGTACATGCCCATGGCATAGGCGCCGAGCGCGAAGAAGGCGGCGTGGCCCAGCGAGAGGATGCCGCAATAGCCCCAGACCAGGTCGAGGGCGAGCGCCAGCAGTGCATAGTTCAGGTACTTGCCGAGCAGCGGCACCATGTAGTTGGGCAGATGCAGCGGGTTGCCTTCCGGGATCGCAAGATTGGCGACCGGAATGGCGATGGCGATGACGACCAGCGCGACAACCAGCCAGATGGCCTTTCTGTCGAGGGCGCGGAACAGGAGTTGGGTGATCAATTGATTGCTCCCGTCAGAAGAAAGGCCCCCTCACCCGGCGCTGCGCGCCGACCTCTCCCCCCAGGGAGAGGTGGTGGGGAGGCGAGATCGTGCCGCATCGCCACCTCTCCCTCTGGGGGAGAGGTCGGCCGAAGGCCGGGTGAGGGGGCCTTTGACGCGCACGCGATACTCACGACTCCACCGCCCGGCCCTTGAGGGCGAACAGCCCGCGTGGGCGCCGCTGGATGAACAGGATGATGAGGATCAGGATGGCGATCTTGGCCAGCACCGCTCCGGCATAGGGCTCGAGGAACTTATTGGCGACGCCCAGCGATACCGCGCCGATCAGCGTGCCCCAAAGGTTCCCCACGCCGCCGAACACCACCACCATGAAGCTGTCGATGATGTAGCCTTGGCCGAGATTGGGCGAGACGTTGTCGATCTGACTCAGCGCCACGCCGGCCATCCCGGCGATGCCTGAGCCGAGCCCGAAGGTCATGGCATCGACGAACGGGGTGCGGATGCCCATGGCGGAGGCCATGCGCCGGTTCTGCGTCACGGCGCGCATCTGCAGGCCGAGCGGCGTGCGGTTGAGGATGATCTGCAGGGCGACGAAGACGGCGATGGCGAAGACGATGATCCACAGCCGGTTCCAGGTGAAGCTGAGATTCCACAGTTCGAATGTGCCGCTCATCCAGGTCGGCGGCTGCACCAGCTTGTTGGTGGGCCCGAAAATGGTGCGCACCAGTTGCTGCAGCACCAGCGACAGGCCCCAGGTGGCCAGCAGGGTTTCGAGGGGGCGTCCATAGAGCCAGCGGATGATGCCGCGCTCGATGCCGATGCCGATCAAGGCGGTGATGAGGAAGGCGGCGGGCACCGCGAAGGCGAGGGAATAGTCCATCAGCCCCGGCGCCACCGACTGGATCACCAGCTGGGTGACATAGGTAGTGTAGGCGCCCAGCATCACCATCTCGCCATGCGCCATGTTGATGACGCCCATCACCCCGAAGGTGATGGCGAGGCCGATGGCGGCGAGCAGCAGGACCGAGCTCAGCGAGATGCCGTAGAGCAGGTTCTGCCCGACATCCCAGACCGCGAGCGTCCGTCCGATCGAATCGATGCCGGCGGCGATGGCAGGCTTCAGCTCGTCGGGCGCGGTATCGAGGGTATTGCGCAGCACCGTCTGGGCGGCGCGGTTGTTCTGGGCGACGACCAGGTCGATCGCGGCGCGCTTGTCTTCCACCGAAGCATCGGTCTTCAGCACGATCACCGAGCGGGCCAGTTCCATGGTGGACTTGATGCCGGCGTCGGTCTCGGCGGCGATGGCCTGGTCGAGCAACTCGAGCATCGCAGGATCGGCATTCTTGAGGACGCTTTGCGCCGCGGCGAGGCGCACCGGCTGATCCGGGCTCAGCAGTGTCAGCTTGCCGATGGCAGTGCGAATCTTGCCGCGGAGCCCGTTGTTGGTCTTGATCTTTTCGAGCTCGCTGCTCGGCAGCGTGCCCAGATCCGTGCCATCGACCGGATCGGTCAGCGCCAGTTCGCCGCCAGCCTTGCTGGCGATCACCACTTTGCCGTCGGAAGCGCGGACGTAAAGGTTGCCGTCGCTCAGCGCCTGCAGCACCGGCGGCACACGCTCGTCGCCGGTGGCGACGAGGACATCCATGGCCTTGTTACGATCGGCGAAGCTGCCGGGACCGAGCGCGTTGATCTGCGCGGCAAGATCATCCTGCGCCGCGGCGGGCAGGGGGGCGAAAGCCACAGCGAGCAGGAAGGCAATTAGAGTGAGAATTCGGGTGGCCATCGTGGTCGCTCTATCGCGGGAGACAAGAGAGGTCGGCGACGGCGGCTGCCGCCGTCGCCGGGAGTTGTGTCCTACATCGCCGCCGGGGCGGCTTCGCAGGTATTGGTCGCGGTGTTGAAGCGGCCGCAGCCGGTCAGCGGATCGGTCCAGTCGGCCTCGATGCCCTTGTCTTCGGGGAGCACGTCCGACCAGGCGTCGCCCGGCACGTCGCCGTCGGTCTGCCAGACCGTCTCGAACTGGCCGTCGGCCTGGATCTCGCCGATCAGCACCGGCTTGGTCAGGTGGTGGTTGGGCAGGACTTTCGCCGTGCCGCCGGTGAGATTGGGCACTTCGAGCCCGACAATGGCCTTGAGCACCGCGTCGGTGTCTGTGGTGCCGGCCTTCTCGACCGCCTGGACCCAGAGGTTGAAGCCCAGATAGGCCGCTTCCATCGGATCGTTGGTGGTGCGCTTGTCGTTGCCAATGAAGGCATGCCAGTTCTTGATGAACTCGGCATTGGCGGGGGTGTCGACGGACTGGAAGTAGTTCCAGGCGGCGAGGTGCCCGACCAGCGCCGAGGTGTCCATGCCGGCGAGTTCTTCTTCACCGACCGAGAAGGCGACCACCGGGATGTCCTCGGCGCTGACGCCCTGGTTGGCGAGCTCCTTGTAGAACGGCACGTTGGCGTCGCCGTTGATGGTCGAGACGACTGCCGTCTTCTTGCCGGCCGAGCCGAATTCCTTGATGGCCGCGACTTCGGTCTGCCAGTCGGAGAAGCCAAACGGAGTATAGTTGATCTTGATGTCTTCGGGCGCGACGCCCTTGTCCTTGAGATATTGCTCAAGGATCTTGTTGGTGGTGCGCGGGTAGACGTAGTCGGTCGCTTCGAGCACCCAGCGCTTCACCGAACCGCCTTCTTCGCTCATCAGGTAGTCGACGGCGGGAATGGCCTGCTGGTTCGGCGCCGCGCCGGTGTAAATCACGTTCTTCTCGGATTCCTCGCCCTCGTACTGCACGGGGTAGAAGAGGATCGAGTTCAGCTCCTTGAAGACCGGCAGCACCGACTTGCGCGACGACGACGTCCAGCAGCCGAACACCGCGGCAACGCCGTTGACGGCGATCAGCTCGCGGGCCTTCTCGGCGAACAGCGGCCAGTCCGAGGCCGGATCGACCACCACGGCCTCGAGCTTCTTGCCCAGCACGCCGCCCTTCTTGTTCTGCTCATCGATGAGGAAGAGCATGGTGTCCTTGAGCGTCGTCTCCGAGATCGCCATGGTCCCCGACAGCGAGTGGAGTACGCCCACCTTGATGGTGTCCTGGGCATACGCAGCGGTTGCAGTCAGTACGGGCGCCAGCGCCCCGGCAGTCATCGCGACCCCCAGACCGACACCGGCCATCATGCGACTAATACCTGTCATACTTACCTCCGACAGTTTGGTTGTTTGCACCGGGAAGGAAGCTGCAATCGCCGTGCCAGCGCCGAAGGATGCTGCCAAGTCACTGAGTTTACTGGGGTCTGTTTGTCTGGGTGGGTTCCGCGGGGCGAAACCGCCCGGGCGGCGCGAGGCCGCGGTGCCAGTTCTCTGAGCAGCGTGTTTAGTGATTGATTAATATTTGTGCACCGGGTGGGAGTGCTCAAGAACCAAGCGAAACCGCCTGCGGAACGCGGGGTGACCGGCCTTTGCAGCGCTGCTAAAATTCGGCACCGGGAGTTCGCTTCCGGCAGAGGTTGTTTGCACCATACCCTCGGGCCCCGTGCCGGCAACGGCGCGGGGCTTTGCATTGCTGTCTCGATCGAGACGAAACCGCGGCAACCATCCGCTCAGTTTGTCGTTAAGAACCCAAGCCGCCAGCGCGTGGTGTTGGCGCATGGATATCGGCCAAGGCGGCGAGGGCTGACGCTCCCTCGTTGTTGACGCCGGTGGGGCGCGGAGCTTCGGCTCCGCGCCTTCTTTTTTCGTCGATGTAAGGAGTTTCCCTTAGGTCGCTACAAGACACTGAGTAGCGGGCACGCAACCAAGCATTCGACTAATTTGGAGGTGCCTCAGATCCGGCTGATTTCGGTGTCGCGGCTGGGGAGCGTGGTGCCGGGGGTCAGGCAGCCCAGTAATTGTTCATCACTGGCCGACGGCTGTCAGCGAACTGTCAGCTTGTACGGGGACGTCCTCGCGCGGCCGGCGCACCTGTTACCAAGACCTTGCAGATCAACGAAGAGCCCTGCGATCCCTCGCGGTTTGTCGCGTCTGCAGCAAGCCAGGGGTTGCGGCAGGCCGATCGGCTCTGCAGCCAGCTAAGTGACGTTGCGTAGCTGCACCTGTAACTCTCGGTGACATTTCGCATTGGACTCAAGCTTCAAGAAAATTTTCTCCTCTGTACGTGCTATACCGTACAAGCATACGTAAACTCTCGCTGTAAGTGTCACTGCGTATCCGATGCAATTGATCAAGATGCGGAATATATTGGCCAACCAATCACAAGTCGAAGAGCTTCACGATCGCAACTTTACATCGATCTCATACGTACATATTCATCAGCCGACGGACGGCAGATGTATGGGAGAGTGGTCATGAGAAGCAACGTTTTTGCGGCTTTGGCGGTGTTCGCAGTCGTCGCTGGAATCAGTGCTGCCCCGGTACGCGCCGGCGGCTTGCTGGGTGGACTTGGTGAAACTGTTGGCGGTGTGGTCGGCGGCGTAACCGATACGGTCGGTGGCGTGGTCGATGGCGTCACAGGTGGTGGTAGTGGCGGAGGCGGCGGGAGCGGCGGCGGCACCAATGTTGGCGGCCTGCTGTCCTTGAATGACAGCGGCAACGATGCGCTGGTCAACCTCGACATTGGCGGTGGGAACAATGTTCTCAACGCGGCTGTGGGTCGCGGCAACAATCCGCTGGTCAATGCAAATGTCTCGAGCACCGGTCTGTTGCGTAGCACGACGGTGACGCTTGATCTGGCCGGTCTTGGGCTCGATCTGACAGTCGACTTGGGAATCCTCGGCCCGAACGGTCCCGGTGGCCCGGGCGGACCCGGTGGTCCTGGCCGGCCGGTGCTGGTCGGCAGCCTCGGAGGCGGCGGCACGTTCCTGATCAACTGCACTGTCAACAATACCAGGCAACTGCTGCAGGTGGCGGCGGCGGGCAAGATCAGCGGCGCCGAGATCAAGGCCTGGATGCGCGCGGCCAATGTCCAGGTCGTGCCGATCAAGCTCTGTCCGGCTGCCAAGAAGCAGGTCGCGGCGCTGCTCGCCAAGAGCCAGAAGATCAACCTGCTGCGTCGGGCGGTGATGTCCGATGCGCTGATCACTGCTTCACTGGGCCGTACCCGCTATGATGCAGGTGACGTGGTGGCCGTGCAGCGCAAGGGCGGCCAACTGGTGGTGTACGTCTACTGAAGTAAGACCCGGTTTTCCAAAGCAGAGGGCGCGGCCGGCAGCGGTCGCGCCTTTTTTTGGGTTGCAGTGGCGCTAAGCCGCGAATGAGTTGCATGTAAGTATATTCTGGTATTTGGTGGCATTGTTCCACATATCCACAAGGTGTCGATAACCAGATCGTCGCTCATGAAAAGCAACCGACAGTAACTGACAGCGTCCTGTCAGCTTGCGGGGCGCAACATCGCATCATGTTTCGCAGAGGAGAAGCGTGATGCAATCCAGAAAAATAACAGTGCTCGCAGCAGTGCTGCTGATGGCAAGTACCAGCATCGTGCCTGCTACCGCAGCCGGACTGCTGGGCGGTATTCTTGGTGGTGGCGACAGCGACGGTGGTGACGGTGGCGGCTCGGTTCTTGGCAGCGTACTGGGCGGCGGTGACGGCGACTCGGTGCTGGGCGGTGTGCTTGACGTCGACAGCGGCGATGCCGGCAACGACTCGCTGGTCAATGTCGGACTTGGCGCCGACGAAGGCACCAGCCTCGGCGTAAACCTCGGTGACAGCGACAGCGACGGACTGCTCGGCGGGCTGCTCGGTGGCGGTGGCGATGGGGGTGATGGCGGTGGCGACGGGCTGCTTGGCGGCCTGCTCGGCGGCGACGGGGATGGCCTCCTCGACAACGTTGTCGGTGGTGACGGCCTGCTCAACGACCTCAATCTTGGTGGCGAAGACGGGCTGCTCAACGACGTGGTGGGCGGCCTCGATGTCGGCGACGGTCTGCTGAACGACCTCGACCTCGGCGGCGAGGGCGGCCTGCTGAATGACGTGGTGGGCGGCCTCGACGTCGGCGACGGTCTGCTGAACGACCTTAACCTGGGCGGCGAAGACGGTCTGCTGAATGACCTGGTCGGCGGCGTCGACGCCGGTGACGGCCTGCTCAACGACCTGGGCCTCGATGTCGGCGATGGGCTGCTCAACGATCTCGACCTGGGTGGCGTCCTCAATGGCGAAGGCGGTCTGCTCGGTGGCGTGGACGTTGGCGATGGGCTGCTCAATGGACTCAATCTCGGCGGCGACGAGGGCGCGCTGAACAACCTCCTCGGCGATGGCGTCCTAAATGGCGAGGATGGATTGTTGGGTGACCTTAACCTGCTCGGCGGGTATACCGGTCTGCTCGATGGGCTTGACGTCGGCGGCATCCTCAACGGTGAGGATGGTCTGCTCGGTGGAGTCGACGTGGGCGACGGCGTGCTCAACAATCTGGGCGGCGTCCTCAACGGCGAAGACGGGCTGCTCGGTGGCCTGGACGTCGGCGGCGTCCTCAACGGCGAAGACGGGCTGCTCGGTGGCCTGGACGTCGGTGGCGTCCTGGGCGACGGCATTCTCAACAGTGAAGACGGCCTGCTCGGCGGGCTCAATCTTGGCGACGGGATCCTCAATGGCGAGGATGGGCTGCTCAACGGCCTCAACCTGCTCGATGTCGACCCCCTGCTGCAGGGGCTCGATCTCAGCAGCCTCGGGTTGGATCTGGCTGATGGCGGCGTGCTGAACGGGGTCACCGACGTGCTGGACCTGGGTGATCTGGGCCTGCTCGATCTCGGCGACATCGGCGACGTCGGTCTGCTCGACCTTGGTGATATCGGCGATATCGGCCTGCTCGACGGGCTGGCGCTGACAGACGTTCTGACGGACACCGACCTCAGCGGACTCTTGTCCGACCTCGACCTGGATCTGGGCGGCGTGCTGTCCGATCTCGATCTCAGCAACCTGATCAACATCGGCGACGTCAATATCGACCTGGGCGGTCCTGGCGGCCCTGGTGGTCCCGGCGGCCCTGGTGGCCCGGGTGGTCCTGGTGGTCCGGGAGGCCCTGGTGGCCCCGGCGGTCGAGTTATCGTGGCCGGCGGCGGCGGTGGTGGGTTCGGTATGAACCGTGCCTGCAATGCACAGGACGCCAAGCAGGTCATCTCGCAGGTCAAGCAGATGCAGCTGAACCGCGCCGTGTTGGCCAACGTCAAGGCGGTGAAGGTGGTCAAGGTTCGCCTTTGCGCCGACCTCAAAGGCAAAGTGGTGCAGGCCGTGACGTCCAGCAAGAAGGTGCAGATCTTGCAACGCGTGCTGGGTGGCAGCGGCAAGATGGTGGCCGAACTGCAGCGCTCCGGCGCGAGCGTCAACGATATCTATGCCATCGGCCGCAGCGGCCCGCAGTTGACCGTGTACGCGTTCTGATCTCGCCCCGATCAGGACCTGAAGAAGGGCGCAGGCCGGTTGGCTCCCCTGCGCCCTTCGACTTGTCTGGTTGCGCCAGCAGGAGACGGGGCGTCGTGCGCCTCAGGGCGCGCTGCTACTCAGCCGGGGCAGGGTAGGCATCGGTCTCGGCGGCGTCGGCCGCCTCCAGTTCCCGCCGCAGCCGCTCTTCCTCAAATGCCTTGGGTTTGCTGAACCGTGCCAGCAGCAGGTAGGCGACCGGCGTCAGGTAGAGCGTGGCCACCGCCGCGAGGCTGAGCCCGCCTACCATGATCCAGCCGAGCGCCGCGCGGGCCTCCGAGCCGGCGCCGCCGGCAACGATCAGCGGCACGCCGCCCAGCACGGTGGCGATCATCGTCATCACCACCGGCCGCAGCCGGATGTTGGCGGAGTTTTCCACCGCCTCACGCACCGATTGGCCACGGTCGCGCAACTGGTTGGCGAACTCGACGATCAGGATGCCATTTTTGGCCATGATGCCGACCACGAGCACCAGGCCGATCTGGCTGTAGACGTTGAGCGTCACCCCGGTCAGCAGCATGGCGAACACCGCGCAGGCGAGGCCGAACGGCACTGTCGCCATGACGATGATGGCGCTCCAGATGCTTTCGAACTGCGCCGCCAGCACCAGGAGGATGACGATCAGCGCGAAGCCGAAGGTGATGAGCAGGCCGTTATTGCTTTCGCCCAGGGTCTTGGCCTCGGCCATCGGCACGATGGTTGCACCTTCGGGCAGCAGCGGCTGGGCGATGGCGACGGCCTGGGTATAGGCGTCGCCCAGGGCGAAGCCGTCGGTCAGCGCCGCAGTGACGGTCACTGCCCGGCGCTGCTGCTCGCGACCGAGCGAGGGTGCGATCGGCGCTTCGGTGAGCGAGGCGATGGTCGACATCGGCACGTAGCGGCCATCGCTGGTCTTGACGAAGATCGACTCGAGATCGCCGGGGTCGTTCACGGGGCTGGAGGTCGAGGTCATGCGGACCGAATAGCTCTGGTCGTTGATGAACACGGTGCCGACGTCGGAGCCATCGATCATCGCCTGCATGGTGGTGCCGAGGCCGTTGATGTCGATGCCCAGTTGCGCCGCTTTCTCGCGGTCGATGGTCAGCGTCATCTGCGGCTGCGTGGTCTCGTAGTTGACCGAGACGCGGCCCCATTTCTCGTCCTTTTCCAGCTCCGCCTTCACCTTGTTGGCGGCGTCCGAGAGTGTCGCATAATTGTCGCCGAGCAGCGCGAACTGCAGGCCGGAGCCGCCGCCGCGTACCCCCAGGCTGTTGCCCTGGCGGATAGTGGCACGGACGCCCGGCACCCGCACCAGTTGCTGGGTGATCTCGGCGGCGATCTGCTGCTGGGTGCGGGTGCGGTGCTCCCAATCGGCCAGCGTCATGATGATGAAGCCCGAATTGGTGTTCGAGCCGAAGCCCGAGATCGAGAAGATGCTCGTCGCCTCGCCGCTCTGCTTATAGGGCTGCAGCATGTCCTCGATCTTCTGCATCTGGGTGCGGGTGAAATCGAGGCTCACCGTCGCCGGGGCGCTGACGTTGATGGCGACCTGCGCCCTGTCCTCGGGCGGGGTCAGCTCCTGCTTCAGCGTGCCGAACACCGCCCAGGCGGCGCCGGCGAACAGTACCGCGATGACGATCACCACCAGCGGGTTGTCGAGCGCCAGCCTGAGGGTGCGCCGGTAGAGCCCGGCCAGCACGCCGCCGAAGCGCTCGAGCAGGTTGGGCGGTCGCTCGACATGCGGCTTCAGCATGCGCGAGGCCATCATCGGGGCCAGCGACAGCGCGACCACCGCCGACAGCCCGACCGAGATGGCGAGAGTGAAGCCGAACTCGCGGAACAACAGCCCGGTCTGGCCGGGCAGGAACGAGATCGGGATGAACACCGCGGCCAGCGTCAGCGTCGTGGCGATCACCGCGAAGAACACCTCCTGGGTGCCCAGCACTGCGGCGGCGCGCGGTCCGAGCCCCATGCCGCGCCGTCGGGTGATGTTCTCGAGCACCACGATGGCATCGTCGACCACGAGGCCGGTGGCAATCACAAGTGCCAGCAAAGTCAGGATGTTGAGCGAGAAACCGAACGCATAGATTCCGGCTACGGTGCCAATCAGCGCCACCGGCATGGTGACGGCGGGGATGATGGTGGCGCGCCAATCGAGCAGGAACAGGAAGATGATGACGATGACGCCGACCACGGCGATCAGCAGCGAACGCTCGACCTCGTGCACGGCGCCGGCGATGAACACCGACTCGTCGGACGAGATCTTGATGTCGACGCCGGGGGGCAGGGTGGTCTTCAGTTCAGCGACCGCCGCCTTCACTCCATCGGAGATCTGCATGGTGTTGGATTGGGCCTGCCGCACGATGCCGAGCCCGATGCCCGATTTGCCGTCGCTGCGCAGGCCCGAATTGGCCGCTGCCGGTGCGAACACCACGCTCGCCACATCGCCCAGACGGGTGGTCCCCTTGATGACGATGTTCTCGAACGCCTCGGGGGTGTTGACCTCGGCAATGGCGCGGATGGCGATATTCTGGTTGGTGCCGTTCAGCGACCCGGCGGGGCTGTCGAATGCGATGGTCGAGAGCGCGTTGCGAATGTCGCCCACCGTCAGCCCCAGGCTCGCCAGCTTCACCTGATCGACGTCGATCTCGAAGCTGCGGTTCTGCGTGCCGTTGATCTGCACGTCGGCGACCCCGCTCACCGCCGCGAGCCGTTCGGAGATGGTGTTCTCGACCAGCTCGGTCAGTTCGTCCTTGCTTAACGTATCGGAGGTCACCGCCAGCTGTATGATAGCCTGGGCGTTCGAGTCCGCCTTGATGATGGTCGGCGTCTCGGCGCCATCCGGCAGCCGGTTGGTGATGCGGCCGAGCGCATCGCGGATATCGGAGGTGGCGTTGTCGAGGTTAGTGCCGTCGTTGAAGGTCATCGATACGCGGCTGCGGCCATAGGACGAATCCGACGAGATCGATGCAACGCCCTGGATACGCGCCACCACGCCCTCGATGGCCGAGGTGATTTCACGATCGACCGTCTCGGCCGCGGCGCCCGGGAAGCTGGTGGAAATGGAAAGCGTCGGCCGTTCGACGCTGGGCAATTCGCGGATCTCGACGCCGAAGAAGGCGGCGAGGCCGGCGACGATGATCAGGCAACTGACGACGACGGCCAGCACCGGGCGCCGCACGAACAGCCCGGCAATGGCGCCGCCGCGCTCGTTCTGGGTCTGGATGCTCATGCGGTTCCTCCCAGGTGGCATACTGAGAGAGACGGCCCCCTCCCGGCCTCCCCCACAAGGGGAGAGGTGAAGAGTCGAGCTTGTGGCTCACCCGTGCCCGACACTCGATGCGGCACCTCCCCCCTTGTGGGGGAGGATGGGAGGGGGCCGTCTCTCTCGGTCACCCTCACGACGGATTCCCCGCGCCCTGGCCCTGGCGGTTTCGTCCCTCGCCCGATCCGCCCGCCGGATCATCCAGCAACCGCACGCTGGCCCCGGCGGTGAGCTGCTGCACGCCTTGGGTCACCACCTGGTCGCCCTCGGCGAGCTCGGCTTTCACCAGCACACCGTCGGAGTTGCGCTGGATGATCTCGACCGGGACGCGCTCGACCTTGCCGTCGACGAACTTCCACAGATAGCTGCCGGCGCTCGACCACTGGATCGCCAGCGGATCGACGGACGGAAACTGCTCGCCGGGAAAACTCATCGACACCGAAAACGACATGCCCGGTTTGAGCCGGCCTTCGGCGTTGGGAATAGCGGCCTCGACCTTCAGCGTGCGGCTCGCCGGGTCGATGCGGTTGTCCACGGCATTGACCTCGCCGGCAATGGTCTGACCGGGGAGCGCCACGGCAGTGGCGGTGAGCGGCATGCCCGGGGTGATGGCCGAGGCATAGCGCTCGGGCACCCAGAAACTGACGAGGATGTGCGAGGTATCCTCGATGGTGGTGACGACGCTCTGCGAGGTCACGGTGTTGCCGGCGCTGACCTGGAACAGGCCGACAGTGCCGGCGATCGGCGTCGAGATGGTGCGCCTCGCGAGCGCCAGGTCGGCGTTCTGCAGTTCGAGCCGCGCATTGTTGAGAGCAAGTTGTGCCGCTCCGACTTGCACGGTGGTGGTGTTGTTGGCCTTGGCCAGGGCATTGGTGCGGTCGAGCGCCGTCTGGGCATCGTCGAAGGCCAGCTTGGCGCGCTCCTGGGCGATCCGCTCGGCGTCGGCATCCAGCCGGCCGATCACTGCGCCGGCCGCCACCGCCTCGCCCGGACGGACCAGCAGTTCGGCGAGTGTGCCGCTGGCGGGAGAGACCACCGTCACCGAATGGGCGGCGGCGCCTTCGCCGATCGAGGTCAGCTTGTCGTTGATGGTGGCAAGCAGCACCGGCGCGGTGACCACCACCATGGTGCGATTGCCGCCGCCGCGCCCGCCGCCCTGTCCGCCGCCACCCGGGCCGCGCTGGCCGGCGGCCTGCTGTTGGCTCGCCGCACCGGCCGGGCCGGTCGCCGCTTCGACGGGCTGGCCGAAGGGCAGGGTGATGCCGAAGCGGGCCAAGGTCTCCGACGCACCGGGCACGAAGAAGACGTATGCGACCGCGGCCGCTCCAATGACGACGAGCGAAAGCAGCAATTGCCTGAACAAGCGACCGAATCCCAACGAGAAAGCGCCCCCTCCGGATCAGGGGCAGAATGGCGCGGACGATAGCATCGGCTCCCGATGCTTCACATTAAATCGCCGTAACGTTGGGGTGAGCGGCTTGCCGGCGGCGCCAGCCAGCGTTGGCCCGGCGCTCAATGCGGGCGGGCGGCGCTCGGTGGCGTGGCGTTGATCCGGCCCCAGGCGCGGCGCAACTGGCGCGACGAGGCAAACCCGGTGCGTTCGGCGATCCGCTCCATATCGAGCCGGGTTTCGCTGAGCAGTTGCTGAGCCAGCGCAACCCGCAGCCGGTTGACGTAATCGGGAATGCTCATCCCGGCATGCTCGTTGAACAACCGCGAGACATGGCGCGGGCTGGCGAAGGCAATCTCGGCCAATGCCTCGAGCGACCAGTCACGCGCCGGATCGGCGGTGATCGCATCCTGCACGCGGTGGATCGCCGGGTGGATGTGGTTGCGGCCCTCGAGCCAGGGCGAAAGCTGCGGATCGGTGCCAGCGCGCCGCAGGTAGACGACGAGGAAGCGCGCCACCGCGGCGGCGGTTGCCGGGCCGGCGAGCTGGCCGATGATGTGCAGCATCAGGTCGATGCCGGCGGTGATGCCGGCGCTGGTGTAGCGTTCGCCATCCTCGACATAGAGTCGGTTCTCCAGCACGCGGGCAGTGGGGGCGGTTTGGGCGAGGAGGGCACAATCGGTGAAGTGCGTGGTGCAGGCGCGGCCGTCGAGCAGGCCGGCACGGCCGGCGAGCAGGGCGCCCGAGCAGATCGAGACCAGCCGGATGCCCGGCCGGATGTGCTGCCGCAGCCAGGCGACGATGTCGTCGGAGCCCTGCAGCGGCGCCTCGATTTCGCCGAGCCGTTCGCCGCCGAGGATCACCTCGGTATCGCCCGACAGCACCACCATGGCATCGTCCTCGATCGCCTCGGGGAGCGGCTGGATGCCGCTCAGCCTGAGGCCTATAGAACTCGTGACCTCGGGCAGCATGCCGACATAGCGGACATCGAACGCCACCTCGGACTGCAACTGGTTGGCTTTGCGCAGGGCCTCGATCGGCCCCGCGACGTCGAGCAGGAGCGTCCGCGCCGGCAGCACGACATAGACCGGGATTCTCCGCGGAGCCATGGTCATGCGGCGGCGGCTCTGGGGGCGTCCGCCAAAGCTTCGGCGATGGTGCAGACGCGGGCGAAGCGGCCGTCGAGCACCGCCGCAGTGCGGGCCTTCAGTTCCTCGACGCTCCAGGTGCGGCCGGTTCTGTCGGTCAGGGCCATAGTGTGGGTGGCCTCGGTGACATAGTCGACCTGCCAGCCGAGGTCTGACGCATGGCGGGTGGTGGTTTCGCAGCACTGCTCGGTGCGGATGCCCGAGACGATCAGCCGGCGGATGCCGTGCTCGGTAAGCCAGACATCGAGGCCGGAGCCGACCAGCGCCGAGTGCCGGGTCTTCAGGAACTCAGCATCGGGCGTCAGCTGCAGTTCGGCCAGTGGGCGGACGAAGCCGGAGGCAAGTGAGAATATGCCCTCGGGCTCGACATGCAGCACGCGGACCACGGCATGGCCCTTGGCCCGCGCGCCATCGATCAGCGCCTGCTGGTTCTCGAGATAGGTTGCGTAATCGGTCTCGCACCAGTTCTGGCGCTGCCGGAACGATTCCTGGGCGTCGATGACGAGCAAGGCGGTATCGGACATATCTGGACCTCATGGGCGGGATGATGGCCGGAGGGTAGGGCGCCCGAACAATGACCGAAAGGCCGCGGCCGGACAAGGAGCGGACAGAAAAGGACATCAAGTCTGCCGGTGGCTGTGGCCCCACCCCTGTTTCCCCTCCCCGCAAGGGGGAGGACAGGGGTGGGGGGCGGCTCGCACCGGTGCTTCTTGCGTTCACCTGAGCATGCTAAACCTCACCCCAACGAGGAGACCCCATGACTATCGACGACAGGCCGCGCATCGTCGGCGGCGGCCCCAAGAAGCTGCTCTACACGGTCGATACCATCCGCCGGATGGGCGTCGGCAAGGCTGCCAAGGCGCTGACCGCCCACAATACCTGCAAGGCCTGTGCCTACGGCATGGGCGGGCAGAAGGGCGGGATGACCAATGAGCTCGGCGAGTTCCCCTCGGTCTGCAACAAGTCGGTGCAGGCGCAATCGACCGACATCCAGCCGGCGATCCCGAACGAGGCGTTCCTCCATCCGCTGAGCGACCTGCAGCAGCTTTCGGGCCGCGAAATGGAAAAGCTCGGACGGCTCAATACGCCGCTGTTCAAGGCGGCCGGGGCCGACCGGTTCGAACCGGTGAACTGGGATTTCGCCATCGCCCATGCGGCGGCGAACCTCAAGGTCACCGACCCCAACCGCAGCTTCTTCTATTCCTCTGGCCGTTCGTCCAACGAGGCCGGCTTCGTGTTCCAGTTGCTGGCGCGCGTATGGGGCACCAACAACGTCAACAACTGCTCGTATTACTGCCACCAGGCGACCAGCGAGGGGCTGGCGACCACCATCGGCAAGGGCACGGCGACGGTCGAACTCGAGGACCTGACCGGGGCCGACCTGATCTTCGTCATCGGCGCCAACCCGTCATCGAACCATCCGCGCTTCATCCACATGCTGAAGCATTGCCGCGATCGTGGCGGCGACGTCATCGTCATCAACCCGGCGAAGGAACCGGGGCTGGTGAAATTCGCGGTGCCCAAATCGCCGACCTCCATGCTGTCGGGCGGCACCGAGATCGCCTCGGACTACCTGCAGCCGCGGATCGGCTCCGACATCGCCGTGTTCAAGGGGCTGATGAAAGCGGTGCTGGCCACGGGGGCCGAGGACCGGGCGTTCATCGCGGCCCACACCGCCGAGTTCGAGGCGCTGCGGGCTGACCTCGATGCTGTCTCATGGTCCGAGATCGAGACGATGACCGGGCTGCCCCAGACCGCGATCGAGCGTGTCGCCACGCGCTACGCCAACCGGCAGAACGTGGTGTTCGCCTGGGGCATGGGGATGACGCACCACCTGCATGGGGTGGAGAACGTCGAAGCCATCGCCAACCTGGCGCTGCTGCGCGGCATGATCGGCAAGCGCTATGCCGGGCTGTTGCCGCTGCGCGGGCACTCGAACGTCCAGGGCATCGGCACCATCGGGGTGAAGCCGGTGGTTTCCGAGCAGGTATTCGCCGCGATGGAGCAGGCGTTCGGCGTGACGCTCGGCCGGGC
Organism: Devosia sp. A16; assembly: GCF_001402915.1. Classification (GTDB taxonomy): domain Bacteria; phylum Pseudomonadota; class Alphaproteobacteria; order Rhizobiales; family Devosiaceae; genus Devosia_A. The sequence goes on along the minus strand of NZ_CP012945.1, from coordinate 133,982 downwards.
CAAGGGGCTCGACACCATGGCCGGGCTCGAAGCCGCCGCCCGCGGCCAGATCGACAGCGCGGTGATCATGGGCGGGAACCTCTGGGGGGCGACGCCCGACACGGCGTTCGCCAGCCGCGCCATGGCGGCGATCGGCTTCAAGCTGTTCCTCACCACCACGCTGAACCGTGGGCACGTGCATGGCCTGGGTGAGGGCGAAGTGCTGATCCTTCCCGTCACCGCTCGCGACGAGGAGTGGTCGCCGACCACGCAGGAATCGATGTTCAACTTCCTCCGCCTGTCGGATGGCGGCATCGAGCGGCTCGACAATGTGCGGCCGGAGACAGTGATCCTCTGCGATCTCGCCAAGCTGCTGCTGCCGGACAGCCCGGTGCCGTTCGAGCGATTCAAGGAACACCGGCAAGTTCGTGAAGTCATTGCGAAAGTCGTGCCCGGGCTCGAGCAGCTGGCCGACATCGACGTGGCCAGGCGCGAGTTTCATATCAAGCACCGGGTGATGCATGCGCCGAAGTTCGGCACGCCGGACGGCAAGGCGCATTTCGTGGTGACGCCGCTGCCCAGGGCGCCGGCGCCGCTGACCCTCGCTACCGTCCGTTCCGAGGGGCAGTTCAACACCATCATCTACGAAGAGCGGGACAGCTACCGGCTGAAGGCCGGACGCGACGCCATCTTCCTCAACCGCGAGGATATGGCGGCCTTCGGGGTGCGCGACGGACAGCGCGTGACGCTCGCCTCGGAGACCGGGCGGATGGAGGGCACCGCCACCGCCTTCGACCTGCCGCGCGGCTCGGCGCTGGCCTACTATCCCGAGGCCAATGTGCTCTGCGGCACGGCGGTCGATCCGCGCTCCAGGACACCGGCGTTCAAGTCGGTGCCGGTGTGGATCGAGGGGTAGGGTGTGAGGGGATTGCTGCTGTGATGGGGGGCCACCAAGTCTCCTCCCACCGAGTTTGCGAGAGCAAACTGTGCGCGGCCCAAGAGCGACACCCCCACGCGAGCTTGCCGGCCCCCTGAACTCGGATAATGTTCTCCTGGGTTCGGGGACTACACGATGACTGACGACAAGCAGGAGCAACCGGCGCCGGACATCGACCGCCCCGGTGAGCGCGCCAGGGCGTTCAATGCCGCCATGGCGACGCTGGGCATCGCGCTGGTGGTGTTCATCATCGGCGTCGTCGTCGGCTTCCCGCTCGCCACCTTCGGGGTGGAGTTCATCACCACCAATGGCGGCCTGGTGTTCGGGCTGCTGTTCGGTTTCCTCGTACTGGTGCTGGTCGTCAGCGCGGTGCTGATGATTTTCCGGCGGCAGATCTGGCAAAGCCTGTTCAGGCGCGGCGAAGTCGAGATGGAGCGGTTCGCCCGGCCGCTTTCGGAAGTGGCGCGCTTTGCCGCGCTGCAGAAAGTGGCCGAGGCGACCGAGTCGGCCCGCGACCTCGCCGAGCTGGTGCTGGCGCGTTACGCCTGGGTGTCGACCCGGCGCTGGCTGATGGCGACGATCACCGCCTTCATCGCGGCCATTGCGGCGCTGGCGGGGTCGGCGCTGCTGTTCCAGCAGAACCAGCTGCTGCGCACCCAGATCGGGCTGATGCAGGACCAGAACAGCCGCATCGAGGAGCAGAACCGCTTCATCCAGAGCCAGATCGAACTGGGCGAAGCGCAGCGCTCGACCTCGATCGTGCCGGAAATCCTCGAGATCGGCGCGCAGGTGGCGCAGGAGGTGGCGGCGGTCAACACCTATGCCGGCGACCAGCCGTCGATTGCGCTGCTGAGCCCGGGCTTGCGCGCCCGGATCATCGCGGCGACCACGGCAGCGCGACCCTACCGGTACCTCCGCAACCCACTGACCGATCTCGACGAGAACCTGCTGATGTCGTCGGGCCTGCTGCGTCGCACCGACCTTGCAGCGTCGACGACGGTGCGCCAGCAGCTCGATGCAGCGAGCGGCGCCGTGCAGTTTTCCGGCGAACAGAATGGGGTGATGTCGGATCGGCCGCTATCGCCGGAGCGCGGGCAGATCATCGGGCTCCTGATCTCCAACGGGCTCACGGACTTCTCTACGCTCAACGGCGCCGATTTCAGCTTTGCCGAGGTGCGCTCGGCGAGCACCGGCAGCAATATCCGCTTCCACTTCGCCGCGCTGCGCTTTGCCAATTTCGATCGACAGTTGCTGGTCGGCGCCGAATTCGACGGCGCCTACCTCGAGCACGCGCGCTTCCGTCACGCCAACATCAACTATACCCGGTTCACGGCGGGCGAACTGCCCTCGATCACCGGCGGGGAAGGGCTCAAGCAAGGGGCACAGCTCTCCGGCGCCGACTTCTCCGCCGCGATCCTGAACCATGTGTCATTCGATGGCAGCCGCGGCTTCGGCATCAACTTCGACGGTGCGGTGGTGCACAACACCACGTTCGCCGGTGCTTCCATGGCGGGCAGCACGTTCCGCAACACCATCTTCGGGGTGGCGGATTTCACCGGCGCAGACCTGAAGAGCGTCGATTTCGACGGGGCCATCGTGTTCGACGCCGGCTTCCTCGATACCCTCGCCAAACAGGCGGCGCCTGGCAGCTTCCTCCCGCAGCGCTTCGAGATTGCCCCGCTCGCCGCAGAGGAGTTCGCCCGTCATCCACGCTGGTCCGATGCGTGGCTCGACGGGCTCGAGGCCAAGCAGGCCTATCGGATCACACGTGTCGGAGCATTCGAGTGAGCGGCTTTCCCAAACAGACCTTCGAGTTCCTCGCGGGGATCGCGGCGCATAACGAGAAGGCCTGGTTCGACGCCAACCGGCCGCTGTACGAGGCCGGCTATGTCGAACCGGGCAAGGCCTTCGTTGCCGAGATCGGCCCCAGGCTCAAGGCGATCTCCCCCGAAGTGCAGTTCGACCCCAAGGTCAATGGTTCGATCTCGCGCATCAACCGCGACATCCGGTTTTCCAAGGACAAGCGCCCTTACAAGCAGCATCTGGCGCTGTGGTTCTGGCATGGCGACAAGCGCGGCTGGGACCGGCCGGGCTTCTACGTGCATATCGAGGCGGAGCGGGTGTTTCTCGGCACCGGCATGTACGGCTTCGACAAGGAGACGCTCGATAGTTTCCGCCAGTCGATCATCCACCCGCGTTCCGGCAAGGCGCTGGTGGCGGCGGTGGCGGCGGTGAAGGCGAAGGGCGCCTACAATATCGGCGAAAAGACGCGGAAGCTGATGCCGCGCGGTTTCGAGACCGACCCTGATAGGGCCGAGTTCCTGCTTTATGAAGGGCTGACCGCCGGTATCGAATTGCCGGCGAGCGCTGCTGCAAGGCCCGATTTCGCCGAGGTGTGCCTCGAGCATTTCGCCAACACCGCGCCAATCGCGCGGTGGCTGATTGCCGAGGTGGCGGGGTAGGGCACCGGTCACCTCTCCCTTGGGGGAGAGGTCGGCCGAAGGCCGGGTGAGGGGGCCTTTCCCACGTTCTGTGTTTGCGGCAAGGCCCCCTCACCCCAACCCTCTCCCCCAAGGGAGAGGGGGCGCTAGAGCCGCACCGCCGGAGGTGAGTTGCCTGCCCAGATCACCCGTTCCTGAACGCATACCCATAGCCATTCAGTGCAGGGGCGCCGCCGAGGTGGGCGTAGAGCACCTTGCTTCCCTTGGGGAAGTAGCCGGTTTCGACCAGGTCGATCATCCCCTGCATGGATTTGCCCTCATAGACCGGGTCGGTGATCATGCCTTCCAGCCGGCCGACGAGGCGGATGGCGTCCTTGGTTTCCGCCGACGGCACGCCATAGATCGGGTAGGCATAGTTCTCGAGCAGCACGACGTCGTCGCCGACGATGGGACGACCGAGCTCGACCAGTTCGGCGGTGCGCTGGGCGATCTCCAGCACCTGGGTGCGGGTCTGCTGCGGCGTGCACGAAGCATCGATGCCGATGACCTTTCGGGCACGGCCATCGGCGGCAAAGCCGACCAGCATCCCGGCGTGGGTCGACCCGGTGACGGTGCAGACGACAACGTAGTCGAACTGGAAACCGAGTTCTGCCTCCTGCGCCCGCACTTCCTCGGCAAAGCCGACATAGCCGAGGCCACCGAACTTGTGCACCGAGGCGCCGGCCGGGATCGGGTAGGGTTTGCCGCCCGCCGCTTCGACCTCGGCGATGGCCTGCTTCCAGCTGTCGCGGATGCCGATGTCGAAGCCGTCGTCGACCAGCCGCACATCGGCGCCCATTATGCGGCTCAACATGATGTTGCCGACGCGGTCATAGACCGCGTCTTCGTGCGGCACCCAGGCCTCCTGCACCAGGCGGCACTTGAAACCGATCTTGGCGGCGACCGCCGCCACCATGCGGGTGTGGTTGGACTGCACGCCGCCGATCGACACCAGCGTATCGGCGCCCGCAGCGATGGCATCGGGGACGATGTATTCGAGCTTCCTCAGCTTGTTGCCGCCGAAGGCGAGGCCGGAATTGCAATCCTCGCGCTTGGCATAGAGCTCGACGCCGCCGCCGAGATGGGCGCTGAGACGCTCCAGTTTCTCGATCGGCGTTTTACCGAAGGTCAGCGGGTAACGGGGAAACTTCGCGAGGTTCATGGCGCCCTGGTCCTTGAGATCAATGTGACTCAAGGCTAGCAATTGTTGCGCGAAGGGTGCTTTCAATGTCGGGGCGCCGGACGCCGACCACCGTCGCAAGAGGCGGAAAGTATGTGTATTTGCCGCCAATCTTTGGAGCAGAGATGAAAGAATCTTCCGATGCTGATCTAGATCGCATCGACCTCAGGATGCTCCGCGCGCTGCAGCGCGATGGCCGGATCAGCAATGCCGATCTTGCAGCCGAGGTCGGCGTCAGCGCCGCGACCTGTCATCGGCGCACCCAGCATCTGGTCGAGGCCGGCTACGTATCGGGCTTTCGCGCGGTGGTGACACCGCAGAGGGTCGAGCTCGGGACGCTCGTGCTGGTCGGCGTGGTGCTGGATCGTTCGACGCCGGAGAGCTTTGCCGCGTTCGAGAGCGCAGTGCAGAAGCTGAGATTCGTGCTCGATTGCCACCTGGTGGCCGGCGACTTCGACTATTTTCTGAAGATCCGGGTGCGCGACATGGCCGATTTCAACCGCCTGCACGGCACGCAACTGATCGGCCTGCCTGGGGTACGGCAGACCAGGACCTTCTTCGTGATGAAGGAAGTAGTGGATTGCCGGGCGCTGGAGTTCTGAGGGAGCGCGCCACCGACACCGGCCGTCTCCCTCTCCCTTGTGGGGAGGGTAGCGGAGCTAGGCGAAGCCTTAGCGCAGCTGGGTGGGGGAGGGCCCCAGCACCTGCGCGTGGGGCCACCCCCACCCTTGATCCCCCCCACAAGGGGGAGGGAGACTCCAGCTGCTGGATCGAGTCGGTGGTGAGGCTTATGCCCCCACCGGATACGCCACGTACGCAAACCGCCGGCTATCGGGCGCCCAGGAGTTGACGTTGATGGTGCCCTGGCCGCCGTTGAAGCTGACGAGGTCGCGGGTGCCCGCCCCGTCGGGGCGCATCAGGCGCAGGATCACGTCTCTGTCGGCCGGGTGGCCCTGGGTGCCTGGCGGGTAGCTCAGATAGGCGATCGAGTTCCCATCGGGGGCGAAATGCGGGAACCAGTTCACCCGTTCGTCGAAGGTGATCTGGGTCAGCTCCGAGCCGTCGGCGCGCATCTTGAAGATCTGGGCGTGACCAGGCGAGCTCTGCTCGGAGTTGAACCAGATCCACTCCCCATCCGGCGAGTACTCGGCGCCGTCATTGGGCACCAGCACGTCGGTGAGTTGCCGGTCCGGTCCGCCGGCCGCCGGGATGGTCCAGATGTTCACCTTGGCCCACTGATTTTCGCCGACGGCGTTGATGCCGACATAGGACAGCGTCTTGCCGTCGGGTGAGATGCCGTGGAGGTAGTAGTGGTGGCGGTGCGGGTAGGTGTTCGATACCCGGCGTGGCGTGCCTCCGGCGATCGGCACGGCGTAAAGGTGGCCGTCGTCGGAACTCACATAGACGGTGGCGCCATCGGGCGACAGCACGTGATCGTTGTTGAGATCGTGGAGGTGACCGGTATCGAGCTTCTCGATCTCACCGGTACCGTCGGCTGCGATGGTCCAGAGCTCGCCGCCGGCATTGAACAGCAGCGTCCTGCCGTCCGGCGTCCAGTTGGGTGCCTCGATGATCTCGTCGGCGGTGAACAGCACCTGTTGGTTGCCGCCATCGGCATCGATGATGGTCAGGTCCGAGACCTGGCCAGGCAGCAGGCTGCGGCCGCGACGGGCGAAGTTGGGGCGTTGCGGCACGTCGAATCCTCCACGGCGTTTCCCCGATAGTGGCAGCGGAGTCGGACTGAGCGGAATGGTTCCTGCGGCGATTTTTCTTTTCGTCACGGGGTGTAGACGGTGCGAAGCGCGTTATGCATGGCGACCCGGAGGCCCGACCGTATGACCCCGCCACAACTGCTGTCCTTTGCCGTCGTCGCTCTGATGATGGTGGCGTTCGTCTGGGGCAGGCTGCGCTATGACCTGGTGGCGGCGCTGGCGCTGCTCGTCGCCGTGCTGGTCGGGGTGGTGCCGCCGGAGCAGGCGTTCTCGGGGCTCTCGGACGATATCGTCATCATCGTCGGCAGCGCGCTGGTGGTGAGTGCCGCGGTGTCGCGTTCGGGCATCATGGATATCGCGCTGGCGCGGATCGCGCCTAACGTCACCGCGCCACGGGTGCAACTGCTGATCCTCGTTACCGTGGTCGCGGTGCTCTCGGCCTTCGTCAAGAACATCGGGGCGCTGGCGATCATGATCCCCATCGCCTTCCAGATGGCGCGGCGCTCGGGCGTGTCGCCCTCGCGCTTCCTGATGCCGATGTCGTTCGCTGCGTTGCTCGGCGGGCTGATGACGCAGATCGGCACCTCGCCCAACATCATCGTGTCGCGGGTGCGTGAGGAGCTGACCGGCACCAGCTTCCACATGTTCGATTTCACCCCGGTCGGCCTGGCGCTCGCCGTCGCCGGGGTGATCTTCCTCGTCTTCTTCTATTGGCTGCTGCCGGAGCGCAAGCGCGAGGGGCTGGCGGTGGGCGAGGCGATCGAGATCAAGAACTACACCACCGAAGCAACCGTCGGGCCGAACTCGGCAGCGCTGGAAAAGACCGTCAGCGACCTGCACAAGATGTCGGGCGGCAAGGCGATGGTCACCTCGATCGTTTCGGCCAAGGGCGGGCGGCGCACCCCGTTTCCCGATGCGGTGCTGCGCGAAGGCGACCGGGTGATCGTCGAGGGTGAGCCCGAAGCGCTGGACGGGATGATCGAGCGGGGCGGCTTGTCGCTGTCGGACCGCACCCATGCGCCCGGGCTCGATCTCGTCACCATCGAGGCGATCATCGGGCCCAACTCGCCGCTCGCGGGCAGCACGGCGCGCGACTTCGCGCTGTTCGAGCGGACCGGCCTCAACCTCCTCGCCGTCAGCCGGCGCGAGCGGCGCTTTTCCGAGCGGCTGGGGCAGATCCGGCTGGAGGAGGGCGATGTGGTGCTGCTGCGCGGCAGCCGCACGCAGATGGGCGAGCAGCTGCGCGATCTCGATGCGCTGCCGCTCGCCGAGCGCAACCTGCAACTGGGCAGCGTGCGCAACCGGCTGCTGCCGATCGCCATTCTCGGGGCCGCCATGCTGGTGACGGCGCTCGGCTGGGCGCCGGTGCCGATCGCTTTCTTTGCCGCTGCCGTATTGATTGTCGCCAGTGGGGCGTTGCCGCTGCGCGATATCTACCGGCAGCTCGATGGGCCGATCCTGATTATGCTGGCGGCGCTGATCCCGGTCAGCGACTCGCTGCGCGCAACCGGCGCCACCGACCTGATCGCCGCCTGGTTGGGGCAGGTCTCGATGGGCCTGCCGCCGATCGCGGCGCTGGCGGTGATCCTCATCGCGGCTATGGCGGTGACGCCGTTCCTCAACAATGCGGCGACGGTGCTGGTGATGGCGCCGATCGCCGCGACCTTCGCCACCGACCTGGGTCTGAGGCCCGAGGCGTTCCTGATGGCAGTCGCCATCGGGGCCGGCTGCGACTTCCTCACGCCCATCGGGCACCAGTGCAACACGCTGGTGATGGGACCGGGCGGCTACCGGTTCGGTGATTACTGGCGGCTGGGGTTGCCGCTGTCGCTGCTGGTCGTCGCCATCGCGGTACCGCTGCTGTCGCTGGTCTGGCCGTTAACCTGAGGTGGTGTTGCCCCGCGCGGCGGGTTCCCCTACATACGGCGCTCGATTTGAAGGTTTAGCGGCGGGAGCATTGCCCTCATGGCGCGCCAGTTCATCTATCACATGCACGGAATGTCCAAGGCTTACGCCAGCGGCAAGAAGGTGCTCGACAACATCCACCTGAGTTTCTACCCCGACGCCAAGATCGGCGTCCTGGGGCCGAACGGCTCGGGTAAGTCCACGCTGCTCCGCATCATGGCCGGCATCGACACCGAGTTCACCGGCGAGGCCTGGGTGGCCGACGGCGCCAAGGTCGGCTACCTGGCGCAGGAGCCGCAGCTCGATCCGGCGCTCGACGTCAAGGGCAACGTCATGACCGGCGTCAAGGAGAAGAAGGACGTCATCGATCGCTATAACGAGCTGATGATGAACTATTCCGACGAAACCGCCGACGAGGCGACCAAGCTGCAGGACATCATCGACAGCCAGAACCTCTGGGATCTCGACAGCCAGGTCGAGGTCGCCATGGAGGCGCTGGGCTGCCCGCCGGGCGATGCCGACGTCAACAACCTCTCAGGCGGCGAGAAGCGGCGCGTGGCGCTCTGCGCCCTGCTGCTGTCGAAGCCCGACCTGCTGCTGCTGGACGAGCCGACCAACCATCTCGACGCCGAGACCACGGCGTGGCTCGAAAATCACCTGCGCGAATTCCCCGGCGCGGTGCTGATCATCACCCACGACCGCTACTTCCTCGACAACGTCACCGGCTGGATCCTCGAGCTCGATCGCGGCCGCGGCGTGCCCTACGAGGGCAACTACTCGGCCTATCTCAATGCCAAGGCCAAGCGCTTCGCGCAGGAGCAGTCGGAAGATGCGGCCCGCGCCAAGGTGCTGGAGCGTGAGCGCGAATGGATGGGCCAGAGCCCGCAGGCCCGCATGGCCAAGTCCAAGGCGCGTATCCGCGCTTATGACGAACTGGTGAAGGTGAACGAGGCGCGTACGCAGTCGTCGACGGCGCAGATCATCATCCCGCCGGGCGAGCGGCTGGGCCAGAACGTCATCAATATCGAGGGCGTCACCAAGTCGTATGGCGACCGGGTGCTGATCGACAATCTGACTTTCAAGCTGCCGCCGGGCGGCATCGTTGGCGTCATCGGCCCGAACGGCGTCGGCAAGTCGACTTTGTTCCGTATGATCACCGGGCAGGAAAAGCCGGATTCCGGCGAGATCACCATCGCCGACAACGTCAACCTCGGCTATGTCGACCAGAGCCGCGACACGCTCGCACCGAACAAGACGGTGTGGGAGGAAATCTCGGGCGGCAACGAGATCCTGATGCTGGGCAAGCGCGAGATGAACTCGCGCGCCTATACCTCGGCCTTCAACTTCAAGGGCGCCGACCAGCAGCAGAAGGTCGGCAACCTCTCAGGCGGGCAGCGCAACCGCGTGCATCTCGCCAAGATGCTGAAGTCGGGCGCCAACGTGCTGCTGCTCGACGAGCCGACCAACGATCTCGACACCGAAACCCTCGCGGCGCTCGAAGAGGCGCTGGAGGAATTCGCCGGTTGCGCCGTGATCATCAGCCACGACCGCATGTTCCTCGATCGGCTGGCGACACACATGCTGGCCTATGAAGGCGACAGCCATTTCGAGTGGTTCGAGGGCAACTTCCAGGACTATGAGCAGGACAAGATCCGGCGCCTGGGTGCGGACTCGGTGAATAATCACAAGGTCACGTACAAGAAGCTGACGCGGTAACGCGGCGCTTCAATCTGAGAAAAGGGCGGCGTCGGTGACGCCGCCCTTTTTGCTTTGTGGGTTAGTGGCTGGGACAGGGGGCCTGCGAGCAAGGGAGCCGGAGCCGCCCCGCCAGGTCAGTCCTTCTCGCCCTCGAGGCGGAGCATATCCCCGCCTTCGCCCAGCGAGATCAGCCCTGTCTTGGCATAGAGGTCCAGCTTCGCCCGCGTGTCCGCGATGTCGAGGTTGCGCATGGTGAGCTGGCCGATGCGGTCGGCGGGCGTGAAGGGCGCGTCCTCGACCTTTTCCATGCTCAGCCGTTCCGGCGCATAGGTGAGGTTCGGGCTCTCGGTGTTGAGGATCGAGTAGTCGTTGCCGCGGCGCAGTTCGAGCGTCACTTCGCCGGTGATGGCGTTGGCCACCCAGCGTTGCGCGGTCTCGCGCAGCATGAGGGCCTGCGAGTCGAACCAGCGGCCCTGGTAGAGCAGGCGGCCCAGCCGCATGCCGCTGATGCGGTACTGCTCGATGGTATCCTCGTTGTGGATGCCGGTGACCAAGCGCTCATAGGCGATGTGCAGCAGCGCCATGCCCGGCGCCTCGTAGATGCCGCGGCTCTTGGCCTCGATGATGCGGTTCTCGATCTGGTCGCTCATGCCGAGGCCGTGGCGGCCGCCGATGGCGTTGGCTTCGAGGAACAGCGCCACCGGATCGGTAAAGGTCTGGCCGTTCAGCGCAACCGGCTGGCCTTCGGCGAAGCGCACGACCACCTTCTCGGCCGGGACGTTCACGTCGTCGCGCCAGAACGGCACGCCCATGATCGGGCTGACGATCTTGATGCCGCTGTCGAGGCTTTCGAGATCCTTGGCTTCGTGCGTGGCGCCGAGGATGTTGCTGTCGGTCGAGTAGGCCTTCTCGGCGCTCATCTTGTAGGCGAAGCCGTGCGCGGTGAGGAAGGCCGACATCTCGGAGCGGCCGCCCAGCTCGTCGATGAACTGTTGATCGAGCCAGGGCTTGTAGATGCGCAGGTTCGGGTTGGTCAGCAGGCCGTAGCGGTAGAAGCGCTCGATATCGTTGCCCTTGAAGGTCGAGCCGTCGCCCCAGATGTTGACCCCATCTTCCTGCATGGCCGACACCAGCATGGTGCCGGTGACGGCGCGGCCGAGCGGCGTGGTGTTGAAATAGGTCAGGCCGCCGGTCGAGACGTGGAAGGCGCCGGACTGGATGGCGGCGATGCCCTCGTGCACCAGCTGGGTGCGGCAATCGACGAGACGCGCGTTCTCGGCGCCGAAATCCATCGCCTTCTTCGGGATCTCGCCATAGTCGGCCTCGTCGGGCTGGCCGAGATTGGCGGTATAGGCATAGACCTTGGCGCCCTTGAGCTTCATCCAGAGTAGCGCGGCGCTGGTATCGAGGCCGCCGGAAAAGGCGATGCCGACTTTTTCTCCCTTGGGCAGGCTCTTCAGGATCGTACTCACGGGGGGACTCCAGTCGGCTCGAAGGTTTGGCGGGATGTTGTTGGCCCGCGCGAATAACAAATTTCCTGCGGCTCGCATAGCAGCGGGCGCATCGATTGCCGGGCAGCACGCCTCGCGTTTCACAACCTCCGCGGCGCTGCTATGAGACGCTGGCAACGAAAGGGATTTACGAGATGGCTGACTGGTCACCCTCCAGCTACCTGAAGTTCGAAGACGAGCGGACACGGCCGGCGCGCGATCTCCTGGCGCAGGTCCCGCTGGCGGCGCCGGCTCGGGTGGTCGATATGGGGTGCGGGCCGGGCAATTCGACCGAGTTGCTGGTGGAGCGCTTTCCCGTAGCCGAGGTGATCGGGCTCGACAACTCGCCCAACATGCTGGCCGAGGCCCGGCAACGGGTGCCGGGGGCGCGGTTCGATGTGGCGGACGCTTCGCGCTGGGTGCCCGAGCCGGGGACCGAACTGGTGTTCGCCAATGCGATCTACCAATGGGTGCCAAGGCATATCGAGGCGCTGCAGAGCGTGGCGACGGCGCTGCCCGAAGGTGGCGTGCTGGCCGTGCAGATGCCCGACAATGTCGGCGAGCCGTCGCACCAGCTGATGCGCAAGCTCGCCGCCGAGGGGCCATGGGCGGAGCGGCTGAAGGATGCGGCGCGGGCGCCATTGCCGCCGGTGCGCACCTATTACGATGCCCTGCGTCCGGCAGTGCGGCGGATCGAGATCTGGCACAGCGACTACAACCATGTGCTCGATGGGCCGGAGGCGATCGTCGAGTGGGTGAAGGCAACCGGGCTCCGGCCGTTCACCGATCCACTGCCGGCGGCGGAGCGCGAGGAGTTCCTGTCCCACTATCTGGCGCTGATCGCCGAGGCCTACCCGCGCACGGTGGATGGCAAAGTGCTGCTGCGCTTCCCGCGGCTGTTCATCGTCGCGGTGAAGTAGCGGTGCGGTCGATGCTTCACGTCGGCGCCGCGTTGATCTCGACGACGTTGCGATCGGGATCAAGCAGGTAGAGCTGCGCGAACCCGGCGGCGCCGCTTCGTTTAACCAGCAGCCGGCGCGGATCGCCATCTGCGGCAGCCTCGCTGAAGCCATGGGCGGCGAGGGCAGCGACGACCGCGTCGAAATCGTTGGTGTTGAGGGCAAAGTGCCCATCATTGTTGTCGACGCTGTCGCTGCTGCGAAGCGTTTGCCCATCATGCACGACCAAGTGAAGCTGCCTTTCCCCGCACGAAAGCCATGCGCCGCGCACCGGAAAGTCGGGGCGAGGCAACGGCTGCAGGCCGAGGACATCGCGGTAGAAGCCGAGCGCGCGGTCGAGGTCTCGCACGACGACGGAGACGTGGTGCAAGTTCAGGTTCAGCATGGTTCCCCCCCGTGGCATGGCAGAGCATATTGACTGTCGCGGCGTCAGGCCAGCGGTCTGGCATAACTGTGGCAGGGGTGCTAAGTGCCGCGCTTTCCTTTCAAGGCGCCTGCCATGACCTCACCCTTTGAAATCGACTTCGACGGTGCGCTGATCCGCGGCGAAGCTGCCGGCTTCGGCATCCCGGTGGTGTTTCTCCATTCCGGCGTCACCGACCGGCGCATGTGGGCTGAGCAGATGCGGCAGTTGGCGGCCGAGGGCTACCACGTCATCAGCTATGACCGGCGCGGCTATGGCGAGACCGAGACGGCAGACGTGCCGTTCAACCACCTGGTCGATCTCGAAGCGGTGCTCGACCGGCTGAGCGTGCATGCGGCGATCCTCGTCGGCTCGTCGATGGGCGGCGGGCTCGCCATCGACTTTGCGCTCGAGCATCCGAACCGGACCATCGCATTGGTGCTGATGGGCACTTCGGTGACCGGGGCCGAGGGTTATGAGGTCGATGAGGAAGTCGAGCAGCTCGAGGAGGCGTTCGAGTATGCGAGGGAGCGCGGTAATATCAGCACTGCCAACCGCATCCAGGCGCATGAATGGCTCGATGGGCCCTATGGCGAGGCCGGACGGGTCACCGGCCCGGTGCGCGAGCTGTTCCTCGCCATGAACGAGATTCACCTCAATCATGCGCCGCTGACCCAGGAAGAGCGGCCGGAACCGGCGTTCCACAACCTCGCGGCGATCACCGCCCCGACACTGCTGGTGGTCGGCGAGCTCGATTGCTCCGACATCGTCGCCATCCACGAAGACCTGAGCGAAGAGCTGGAGAACGCCTTCGCCGTGGTGCTGGAAGATACGGCGCACTTCCCCAGCCTCGAGCGGCCCGACCTGTTCGATCCGATCCTGTTCGAGTTCCTCGAGGCGGTGACCGGGCAGGGCGAGGACGATGGGGATGAGGGCGAGGACTGACGGTCAGTCTGTCACGGGTCAAGTTGCTCGTTACACGATACCGTGGCTTTCCCCTCATCCGGCCCTTCGGGCCACCTTCTCCCCGACGGGGAGAAGAATCCTGCGGCAACGGTGATCACCTCTGTTCCTCTCCCCGTCGGGGGAGAGGGTGGCTCGGCCGCTAGGCCGAGACGGGTGAGGGGTTGCCGGGCACAGAACCAGCCGATGGCGCTCTACTCCGCCGCCATCCTCCCAAAGCTGCGCCGGAACGCGCTCGGGCTGACGCCGGTGCGGTTGCGGAAATGGTGACGCAGGGTTTCCTGGCTGCGAAAGCCTGAGGCGTCGGCGATGGCGTCGAGGCCGAAATCGGTGGTTTCGAGCAGCTCCTTGCAGCGCTCCACCCGTTCGGCGATCAGCCAGGTGAGCGGGCTGAGGCCGGTGGCGTCGTTGAAGTGTCGAATCAAGCTGCGCTCGGAAAGCCTTGCGAGGGCAGCCATCCGGGTGATGCTCCAGTCCTCGTTCAGGCGCTGTCGCAGCGTATCGAGCAGCGGCCCGATCCGGCCGCGGCGCTCCTTTGCCATCGGCCTCGCGACGAACTGCGCCTGGCCGCCGTCGCGATGCGCCGGCAGCACCAGGCGGCGGGCGACGGTGTTGGCGATCTCGGCGCCGAAATCCTGGCGCACGATGTGAAGGCAGAGGTCGATGCCGGCCGCCGAGCCGGCCGCGGTGAAGAGGTTCCCATCCTGGGAGTAGAGGATGTCGGGCAGCACCTCGACCGATGGGAACTCCGAGCGGAGGATTTCGGCGTAGCGCCAATGAGTGGTGGCGCGTCGGCCATCCAGCAGCCCGGATCGCGCCGGCACGAACACGCCTGAGCAGAGCGTTGCAATGCGAGCGCCGCGGGCATGGGCGGCGCGGAGCGCCGCGATCAATGGTTCGGGCACCGGAGTCATGGCGCCGCGCCAGCCCGGCACGACGATCAGCCCGGCCTGCTCGAGCCGGCCGAGATCGTGGTTGGCGGCAACGATGATGCCGCCACTGGCGCGGTAGGGGCCGGGTTCGATGCCGACGATCTCGTGGGTGTACCAGTCGAGATGGGCAAACTCGGGCCGCGCCAGGCCGAAGACTTCGACGGCGATGCCGAACTCGAACATGCAGAGCTGGTCGTAGGCAAGGATGGCGACGTGTCGGTTTGGGGTGCTCATGATGGCGAGATATTACCGCATATTGGCATTCCCGCCACTGACCGTCCTCGCCGGTTTCCGGCAAGTTCTCGCCATCTCAATTGCCGAGGAGGCTTCAATGCCGAGCAACGTTGCCCTTGTTCCAGCTGCAGCATCCGCCGAGGCGCTGCAGCACTTTGCCCGCAAGCTCGGGTTCGAGACCGATTGCTGGGATGTCCATGACGCCCTGAGCCGCGGCGTCGCCGATTTCGTGTTGCTCGATGTGCGGAGCCCGATGCTTTATGCGGCGGGGCACGTGCCTGGCGCGATAAACCTTCCGCATGGCAAGATCACCGCCCGCAGGATGGCGGAGTGGCCGGTGGGAACGCTGTTCGTCACCTACTGTGCCGGGCCGCATTGCAACGGCGCAGACAAGGGGGCGCTGCGGCTGGCGGAACTCGGGCTGCCGGTGAAGCTGATGATCGGCGGGGTCACCGGCTGGCAGGACGAGGGGTTTGCGCTGGTGACCGGCGCTGCTGCCGGCGACCCGCCGGTCTACCAAGCCGCAGAATAAGTTCTGCGACCGCTCAAATGAGCTTGCCAGCAGCGCGGCTCCGACCACAAGTTCGGCCCGAACCAATGCCAAAAAGGGCTCGATCATGACTCGCATCTTCCTCGGCGCCGTCGCTTCGGCGGCGCTGCTCATCACGCCGGCGCTGGCGTGCGAAACCATTACCAGCACCAAGGTGAAGCTCAGTGCCTGCGTCGACACCACCGGCTGGGCGACGCAGACGCCATCGGGCGACCAGGAGTTCCTCTACTTCTCCAACGACGAGACGATGGGTTTTGCGGTGATCAGCGAGAACGCGGCGTGGCCGGTAGCGAAATACCGCGAGGCGATCCTCAGCAATGCCGCCGCAGCGGCGCTCGACGCCAAGCCGGAGAACGTGACCATCGTGGGCGAGCGGCTGGAGAATATCGGCGGCAAGTCCTGGAACGTCATCGAGTACCAGGTGCAGATTCCGGACGGGGCGCTGCTGTTCCAGAATTTCTACTATGTGCAGGCGGGGTTCGGCTCGAGCCAGTTCGTTTACTGGAGTGCACCCGAAGGCGGAACGTCGACGGCGTTCCGCGCCGGGCAGATGCTGGCGACGGTGCAATTCGCCGAGTGAATGGAAAAAGGGCGGCCAACTGGCCGCCCTTGTTGCTCTGCGCTCGTCCCGGCGTCAGATCGCCACCAGGCCGTCGAAATGCTGACCGAGCTGCGGGGTCGGCAGGTTGGTGAGGTCCTTGGGCAGTTCGGCGATGATGGTCTCGCGCAGGCCCTTGCTGAGGGCCGGGCGCAGGTCGCCCAGAGCAGTCGGCGCGGCAGCAATGATCAACTGGTCGAAAGCCCGCTGCTGGTGCTTGCGGTCGAGCTCTTCGGCGACGTTCTCGACGAAGCGCCGCTCGCGCACCGCGACCGGATCCGACGAGTATTCCATGGCGCTGCGGCCGCCGCTGCCCATTGAGGAGATGCTGCGTCCGGGCCGGTCCGCCATGATCTCTCCGGCCTTCAGCGGCGTCTGTTCGAACATCAGGTCGTCGACGGCGCGCAAGCCCTTGCCGGGACCGGTATGCTCGAACACCTTGGCCGTCGCTCCATCGGCGATGAGTATCCAGGTGACCTTGGCTTTCATGGCGTGCTCCTTTTAGTGGGGTACAGGATGCTAACGCTGGATGTGGGGATTTGGTTTGATCCCCATCAAGGCGGATTGTCGCCCCAATCACAAACTCTCATTTGTCGGAAGAGCAGGGGCGCTGCTAGAAGGCGGCTCTCCGGCCCGGAAGGACAGGCTTTGGCGGCCCTCACCAGCACCCACAACACGAGCAGCGAAAGCGGACTTGCCGCGGGCGTCGCGACCTATGTGCTGTGGGGCTTCCTGCCCCTGCTGTTCAACCTGCTCAACCACGTGGGCGCGGCCACAGTGGTCGCCAACCGCACGCTGTGGTCGCTGCTGGTGCTGGGCGTCATCATGATCCTGGGCGGCCGCATGGCCGAGGTGCGCGCGGCGCTGCGCGACCCGCGCACCGTCAGTTCAATGGCGCTGGCGGCGCTGATCCTGGGCGCCAACTGGCTGATCTATATCTTTGCGGTCGAGACCGGGCAGGTGCTGGAAGCCAGTTTCGGCTACTTCATCCTGCCGCTGGTCAACGTGGCGACCGGGGTGCTGCTGCTCGGCGAGCGGCTCAACCGCTGGCAGCTGGTCGCCATCGCCATTGCGGCGGTCGCCATCGGCATCCAGGCCGTATCGATCGGCGGCATCCCCTATGTGGCGCTCGGCCTGGCGTTGACCTTCGCGGTCTATGGTTACCTGCGCAAGACCGCCAAGGTCGGCTCGGCGCCGGGGCTGTTCGTCGAGACCATGGTGCTGGCGCCGATCGCCATCGCGTTCCTGGGTTACAGTTTCGTGCGCGACGGCGGCATCGGCTGGCATGGCGACCCGTACTCGCTGTCGTTGCTGGCGCTGACCGGACCGGCGACGGTGGTGCCGTTGCTGCTGTTTGCGTTCGCCGTGCAGCGGCTGAAGATGACCACCGTCGGCATGCTGCAATATATCGCCCCCTCGATCACCTTCATCCTCGCCATCACGCTGTTCGGCGAGCACCTGAATGCGGTGCGGCTCGGCAGCTTCGCGCTGATCTGGGTGTCGCTGATCGTCTACACCGCCGATTCCGTGGTGCGCCGTCGACGGGCCATGGCATGACGGAGCCGATACCGGCGCTGACGCTCAACGGCCGGGTCGACGGCACGTTCGTGGTCGAAACGGCGGCGGTCGCGTCGACGGCCCGACCGGAGCTGATGCTGACCTATGCCGGCGTCGTCGGCGATCGGCACGAGGGGCTGGTGCGTCCGAGCGGAGCGCGCGAGCCGTGGTATCCGCGTGGCACGCCGATGCGGAACGAACGGCAGCTGTCGATCCTCAGCGCCGAGGAACTGGCTGAGATCGCCATGACGCTCAGCCTGCCGCAGATCCTCGGCGAATGGGTCGGCGCCAACCTGGTGCTCTCGGGCATCCCGCATCTGACGCGGTTGCCGCCGCGCAGCCTGCTGATGTTTCCCTCCGGCGCGACGATCCGCGTCGACGGGGACAACGACCCGTGCCGCAAGACCGGCAGAACCATCGCGGCGCAGGTTCCGGGGCGAGCCGACCTCGAGTTCGGCTTCGTCAAGGCGGCGATGGGCAAGCGCGGACTGGTCGGCTGGGTCGAGCGCGAGGGGGCGATCCGACCCGGCGACGCGGTGAAGGTGCGCACCTGGCGGCAGGCCGCCTATCCGGGATAGGGCGAGCCCGGATATGGACAGGCGAGGCCACCAAGGAAGCAAGACCTGGCTGCGCCCTGGTTGTGCAGCCGTCAGGTGGTTCGTACAGACGCTTCGCACGTGCCCCAAATTCGGTGTTGTATAGCGCGAAATCGGTTGCCATCGGGCGTTTCGAGCCGGGCACTTGGCTCACATATACTGTTTCGAAGGCGGCGCCAAAACACCCCGGCAGCCTGCGCCGGCTCCATTGCTCAACCCCGAAAGGCTAGTGCCGAGCCGGCATGGGCAGATTGATGCTTGTCAAACGATGCGGTCGGGGGCCCACGAGTCGAGAGGCCGCCAGCACATCGTAGGCTGAGTTTTCAAGGGCTTGATCTAGGTCAACCCGCTACACAACGCCGGGGAACAAGCTCAGAGCGTGTTGGTCTCGGCCCAGAAAGGGGCGAGCAACACTACCAGCGGAGGAGACGTTGAGTGCTCGTGACTTGATTACTCGCCTCGGCATTCTTGCAGGGCTTTGCCTGGTCACGCCGGTCGTGGCTCAGGAAAACTCGGTCGGGTCCGAGGCCTTCCGCGTGGCTTGTGCTGCGTGTCACGGCATGGACGGTCGAGGCGGCGGCGAGTTTGCCGACGTCCTGACCGTCAGGCCGCCTGATCTGACCAAGCTCAGCCAGACGAATGATGGTGTCTTCCCGTACCTTCGGGTGTTCCAGACCATAGATGGGCGTGCGTCCATCAGGGCACACGGAACACCGGTCATGCCCATTTGGGGTGATACGTTTTCGAGGGAGATCGGGCAGGCGGCCGGACCGTTCGGGACTGAGCTCCTGGTACGTGCGCGCATCGTCGCACTGGTCGACTACATCGAGACCATACAGCAGTGAGCCAGCGGGGGGCGCGCCGTCAGCGTGCCCCCCGGATCCTCAGTCAATCCGCCATCGCGCGGTCATGACGCGGTGCCGTGAGCGGTGGTCGTTGAAGTGATGGACGAAGAGATGGATGGTAGTCATCGCCTAAACCGTCGGCCTTGCTCGCCGGATCGTCTCCGCTACCTGTTCGAACACCGCGCCGAACGGGGTGGCCTCGCGCCACACCAGGGACAGCAGCCGGCGCGCGCCAGGCGATTGCAGGCGGTGGATGCGGATGCGGTCGCCGGTGGCTTCCTTTTTGAGGGCGATCTCGGGCAGCAGCGTGATGCCCTGGCCGTTGGCGACGAACTCGACGATGGTCGAGAGCGAGGTGGCGGCGAAGGTGCGGCGGGCCACGTCCGGGTCGAGCGCGCAGGCGGCGATGGCCTGGTCGCGGAAGCAGTGGCCCTCGTCGAGCAGCAGCACGCGGTCGCTGTCGATCTCCGCCAGGGGGACCGGGTCTTCGGCACTGTCGGCGGCGCCGGTGGCCAGCACGAACTCATCGGCAAACAGCGGGGCGGCGGCGAGGCGCGGGCCGCCCGGCTTGGGTTCGCTGGCGATCAAGGCAAGGTCGAGGCTGCCGTCGGCGAGCCCTTCGAGCAGCGCATCGGTGCGGCTCTCCGAGACGGTGAAGCTCAGTCCGGGCAGTTCGCGCTGCAGCGCCGGAAACACGTGTGGCAGCAGGTAGGGCGCGACGGTGGGAATGACGCCCAGCCGGAGCGGTCGGGCCGGGTTGCCGCGCTGGCCGCTGACGAACGACAGCAGTGCTTCGCTCTGCTCGAGAATAGGGCGAACCCGCTCGATGAATTCACGACCGAGCGGGGTGAGCCGCACCGATTTGCCGAGCCGGTCGAACAGGGGGGCGCCGCACAGCTCTTCGAGCTGGCGGATCTGCTGGCTGAGGCCGGGCTGGGTGATGTGGCTGCGCTCGGCGGCGCGGCCGAAATGGCCGGCTTCCGCCAAAGCCACGGCATACTGCATCTGCCGAAGTGTGATCATAAGCTAAGATTATCATGCTGAGTAGCGCAATCAATTGGCATTATCCGCATGGTTTGGGCCAGGATGAAGCCATTCCAAAGTGTGGAGCCGAAGCTGTTCGCGACCAGGCGCGCGAGCAGTCACCGTCGCGTCACCTGGAAGCCCTATCGCAAGACAACTCGAGACGTACGGAGACGACCATGGACGCAGCGAACGAAGGTGGTGCGGGCAAGTGCCCGGTGCCGCATGGCAGCGCGGGCCGCAGCAATCGTGACTGGTGGCCGAACCAGCTGGATCTGTCGGTGCTGCACCAGCACACGGCGCTGTCCAACCCGATGGGTTCGGCCTTCGACTATGCGCAGGCGTTCAAGACGCTCGACCTCGAGGCGCTGAAGGCTGACCTGACGGCGCTGATGACCGACTCGCAGGACTGGTGGCCGGCCGATTTCGGGCACTACGGTCCGCTGTTCATCCGCATGGCCTGGCACAGCGCCGGCACCTATCGCATGGCCGATGGCCGCGGCGGCGGTGGCGGCGGGCAGCAGCGCTTCGCGCCGCTCAACAGCTGGCCCGACAACGTCAACCTCGACAAGGCGCGGCGCCTGCTGTGGCCGATCAAGCAGAAATACGGCTCCGCCATCTCGTGGGCCGACCTGATGATCCTCACCGGCAACGTCGCGCTCGAATCGATGGGCTTCAAGACCTTCGGCTTCGGCGGCGGCCGCGCCGACACCTGGGAACCCGAGCTCGACATCTATTGGGGCAAGGAAGGCCAGTGGCTCTCCGACGAGGAGCGCTATGGCGGTGAGCGCGATCTCGAAAGCCCGCTGGCGGCGGTGCAGATGGGTCTCATCTACGTCAACCCGGAAGGCCCGGCCGGCAACCCGGATCCGCTGGCCTCCGCCCGCGACATCCGCGACACCTTCGCGCGCATGGCGATGAACGACGAAGAGACCGTGGCGCTGATCGCCGGCGGCCACACCTTCGGCAAGACGCACGGCGCGGGCGACGCCAAGCTCGTCGGGGTCGAGCCGGAAGCGGCGGCGATCGAAGAGCAGGGGCTCGGCTGGGTCAACAAGTTCGGCACCGGCAAGGGTGGCGATGCCATCGGTTCAGGGCTCGAAGTCACTTGGACCTCCACCCCGACGAAATGGAGCAACAACTTCTTCTGGAACCTCTTCGGCTACGAGTGGGAGCTGACCAAGAGCCCCGCCGGCGCCCATCAGTGGACGCCCAAGCACGGCATGGGCGCCAACTCGGTGCCGGACGCGCATGACAAGGACAAGCGTCACGCTCCGTCGATGCTGACCTCCGACCTGGCGCTGCGGTTCGACCCGGAATACGAGAAGATCTCGCGCCGCTTCTTCGAGAATCCTGACCAGTTCGCCGACGCCTTCGCCCGCGCCTGGTTCAAGCTGACGCACCGCGATATGGGCCCCAAGGTCCGCTATCTCGGCCCGGAAGTGCCGGCGGAAGACCTGATCTGGCAGGATCCGATCCCGGCCTGGACGCACGAGGTGGTCAACGAGGCGGACATTGCGACGCTGAAGGCGAAGATTCTCGCCACCGGCCTTACGGTGTCGGAGCTGGTGAGCACCGCCTGGGCTTCGGCCTCGACCTATCGCGGTTCCGACATGCGCGGCGGCGCCAACGGTGCCCGCATCCGGCTTGCGCCGCAGAAGGATTGGGCAGTGAACCAGCCCGAGCAGCTGGGCAAGGTGCTCGGCCATCTCGAGGCCATCCAGGCCGAGTTCGGCAAGCCGGTATCGCTGGCCGACCTGATCGTCCTTGCCGGCTCGGTGGGCATCGAGAAGGCGGCCAGGGATGCCGGGCTCGATCTCACGGTCCCGTTCACCCCCGGCCGCGCCGATGCGACGGCCGAGCAGACCGACGCCGCTTCGTTCGCGCCGCTCGAGCCGACGGCCGATGGCTTCCGCAACTATTGGAGCGGGCGCCAGCGCCTGTCGCCGGAAGAGAACCTGGTCGATCGCGCCCAGCTGCTCGGCCTCACCGCGCCGGAAATGACCGTGCTGGTGGGTGGCCTCCGCGCCCTCGAGGCCGGCCAGCCGGAACATGGCGTCCTGACCACGCGGCCGGGAACGCTGACCAACGACTTCTTCGTCAACCTGCTCGACATGGGCACCAGGTGGCGGCCGGCGTCGGAGGATCACAGCGTCTACCAGGGCGTCGACCGGGTGACCGGCGAGCCGCGCTGGACCGCCACCCGTGTCGACCTGATCTTCGGTTCGCATTCGCAGCTGCGCGCCATCGCCGAGGTCTATGGCCAGTCGGATGCGACCGAGAAGTTCGCCCGCGATTTCGTCGCGGCCTGGGTCAAGGTGATGAACGCCGATCGGTTCGATCTGGTTTAGTCGGCGCTGTCCGTCGGGAAACTGGACTTGGCCGTCGGCCAAGTCCGAAGGTGTGGGGCTCAGTTGTTGGCCCCACCACCGGTGTCATCCCTGCGAAAGCAGGGACCCATCGCGCCGCTGGCGCGGTGGAGAATTGGGTCCCTGCTTTCGCAGGGATGACATGCGGTGGGGAGGAGAGACAGTGCCCTCCACGTCCCCCTCTTGGAATTTCTAGGACTTAGCGAAGGGCTAAGCCCAAGAAATTCCATTCTCCCCCGCGAGGGGGAGATGAGGGCCAGGCCGGTGACTAACGCGGCCTCGCCAAACTCCGCGCAATTTGAATCAAATGCCCGGCCTTACCTTCAGCCGCCGCACTTAACTCAAGGCCAATCTGCTTCGGTACGGCAGAAGCCGGAGGGAAGTGACATGACTGAGATGGAAGAAGGCACCACCCGAGCGTTCTCGACGTTCCGGGTTCTCAATGGTGACTCCAACATCGTGGAACGCGACCAGCTGTTCCGTAACATGGCCCAGCTCTACTCCTATGTGTCGGATCGCTGCGATGACGAGCAGGTCGCGCAGTACGACGAGGTGTTGTGCCAGCTGGCCGAACTGGTCGAATCCGAGGCGCGGGTGCACGTGGCCAAGCTTCTGGCTCCGCTGGACCGGGCGCCGGGCAATGTTGTGGTCAAGCTCGCCAATGACGAGATCGAAGTGGCCCAGCCGCTGCTCGAGTTCTCCAACGTTTTGAGCGACGACGACCTGATCGAGATCATCGCCAACCAGTCCGAAGAGCATCGCGTGGCCATTGCCGGCCGCACGCAGGTGCCCGAGCGGGTGGGCGAAGCCATTGTCGAGCATGGCGAGACCGCCTCGGTGATCAAGCTGGTGCGCAACGCCAATGCCGAGATCGGCCAGCAGGCGCTGGAGCGTCTGGCCGAGCGGGCCGCCTCGGACGCAGCCATCGCCGCCGATCTCAGGGGGCGCGAGGATCTCGACTGGAAGAGCCTGGGCGGCAAGATCGAGGCGGTCGGCGACCAGGTGCGCGAGACCATGTCGCGCATCGACCCGCGCGTCGATCCGGTGACCGTCGGCAAGGTGCAGGCGGTGGTCTACAACCGCATGCGCAACCGCGCCGGCTTCTCCAGCCAGGAGTGGAAGGTCGCCTACAACCAGGTGAAGGCGCTGTCCGATCGGAAGCAGCTCGACGAGCGCGCGCTGGTGCGCTTCGCCCGCTTCGGCTATGGCCACCACACCGCCGCGGCGCTCACCATGCTGCTGCGCGTCGGCCCGGAAGTCTTCGTCAAGTGGCTCGCCATGCAGGACTATGTGGCGATCACCGTGGCGCTGCGGGCCCTGGGCATCCAGCCCGACCTGTTCGAGGCGATGATCGCCTCGATGCCGTGGCGCGACCTGCCCAGCCAGGCCGACCTGCAGAATGTCCGCCGGCGCTTCGAGGCGCTGAGCAAGGACGAAGCGGTCGGTATCTTCGAGCTGTGGCGCACCCATGCCTTCCGTCGCCGGCTTCCCAACGAGGATGTCGTCGGCGCCGCCTGAGCCAAGCCTGTCCAACTTCAACGGCGGTCCGCAAGGGCCGCCGTTTTTCGTCGAGGCGGATCTCTGTGGAGATGGGCCTTGCCCGTGGCGACCGCTGCCGCACGTTCCTCTGGACCAAGTCGCGCAACACATATAAAGATATCTTTATATCTCGTGAGGCTCGATGAACGACACGGCGGATCTGGTGGGGGTGCTGCGCGCGGCGGGGGAAACGACCCGGCTGCGGCTGCTCGCATTGCTGGCCGACGGCGAGCAGTCGGTCAAGGACCTCACCGAGATTCTCGGGCAGAGCCAGCCGCGGGTGTCGCGGCACCTGAAGCTGCTGGCCGATGCGGGGCTGATCACCCGCAATGCGGAAGGCGCGTGGGCCTATTACGGACTGGCGCCGGACGGCGCCGGAGGCGATCTGGCGCGCTGGCTGATCGGCCGGCTGTCGCCCGACGACGCCGACCGGGTGCGCGACCGGCAGCGGCTCGCCACGGTGCGGCTCAACCAGGCCGAACAGGCGGCCGCGTATTTCGCGACCGTGGCCGACAGCTGGGACCTGCTGCGCTCGCTGCACGTGCCCGAGGAGGCAGTGGAGGCCGCGATCGTCGAGGCGATGCAGGGCAGGGTGGTCGATACGCTGATCGACCTGGGCACCGGCACCGGCCGCATGCTCGAATTGCTTGCGGGACACTATCGCCGCGGCATCGGCATCGATGCGAGCCGCGAGATGATCGCGGTAGCGCGGGCCAAGCTGGCGGCCTGTTCGATCGGCCATGCGCAGGTGCGGCTCGGCGATATCGCCGATCTCGATGCCGGTGCCGGCCGGGCCGACGTGATCGTGATCCACCAGGTGCTGCACTATTTCGACGATCCCGGCCGGGTGCTGGCGCAGGCGCGCCGGGCGCTGAAGCCCGGCGGCGAGATGCTGATCGTCGACTTTGCGCCGCATGGCCTCGAGTTCCTGCGCTCGCACCATGCCCACCGTCGCCTCGGCCTCAGCGAGGCGCAGATGGCCGGCTGGGCGCGCGCCGCCGGCCTCGAGGTCAGCGAACTCAAATCCTTTCCACCCAGTAATCCGACCGAGGGGCTCACCGTGTGCCTCTGGCGGCTCACCGACGAGACGGACAACGCGACATGAGTACTGACTACACCGACCGCCCGAGCCGCATGCGCCCGGACGAGCGGCCGAAATTCCAGGTCTCGTTCGAGTTCTTTCCGCCCAAGACCGACGTCATGGAGGAGCGGTTCTGGGAATCGATCCACAAGCTGGCGCCGCTCAATCCGCGTTTCGTCTCGGTGACCTATGGCGCCGGCGGATCGACGCGCGAACGCACGCTCAGGATGGTGAGCCGGGTGAAGGCGGAGACCGGCGTCGATGCCGCGGCGCATCTCACCTGCGTCGGCGCCACGCGCGACGAGGTCGATGCGGTGGTGCGAGGCTACAAGGATGCGGGGATCAGCCGCATCGTGGCGCTGCGCGGCGACCCGGCCGAGGGCATCGGCAAGCCGTTCACCCCGCACCCGGAAGGCTACCGGAATGCCGCGGACCTGGTCGCCGGGATCCGCCGCATCGGCGAGTTCGACATTTCGGTCGCAGCCTATCCGGAAAAGCACCCCCAAAGCCCGAGTTGGGATGCCGATATCGACAACCTGAAGCGCAAGCTCGATGCCGGAGCGACGCGTGCCATTACGCAGATGTTCTTCGACAACGACGACTATTTCCGTTTCGTCGAGCGGGCGCGGGCGGCGGGGATTACGGCGCCGATCGTCCCCGGGATCCAGCCGATCCATTCGTTCAAGCAGATTTCCGGCTTTGCGGCGCGCTGCGGCGCTTCGATTCCCGGCTGGGTGGCCGAGCGGTTCGAGGGGCTGGAAGAGGATCCCGAGACCCATGCGCTGGTTGCATCGGCGGTCGCCGCCGAACAGGTCTTGGAACTGGTCGACAATGGGATTACCGAGTTCCACTTCTATACGCTGAACCGCTCGAACCTGGTGCTGGCACTGGCGCGGTTGCTCGGAGCACGGCCTGACTGAGGGGAAGTCGCGGCAGGCTGTTCAGCGTCCGTTCAGGTGACCTCGGGCACGGTCCAAGGTGGGGCAGTGCCCCGGCCATCCACAAAATGGCCACGTTAATTGGCTTCCGTCGGGCGATGGGGACGGGGGCAAGTTGAAGGACAGCAGCCCATGAAACTCGATGGCAAGGTGAAGGGCGGATTGGCTTGGGCCGGTCTGGTCGTCATTCTCGCGGTGCCCGCCGCGAACATGGTCGTCGGCAACCAGACCAGCGGTACAGCCAATAGCGTAACGACGTCCGATGCCGGCGCAGGCAAGCCCCTGTTGAAGGTTCCGGCCGCGGCGACGCCTGCCGCGACCGACCCCATCCAGACGGCGAGCGCCACCACCAGCGAGGATCCGGTCGACAAGCTGCTGTCGAAGGGCAAGAAGCTGCCCTCCTATATTTCCGACGGCGACAGCGCCGCGCCGACCAAGCCCAGCGCATCGACGACGGACAAGCCTGCCGCGCCGGTGAAACTGAAGCCGATCTCGCCGACCACCCCGATCAAGGCGCCGACCGAAGTGGCGACCCTCGCCCCGACCGAGACACCGCCGGTGCCGCTGCCGCGCGATGCGCGGCCCAAGGCCACGGCCGTGGCATCGCTGCCGGCCGCCGAAAAACCGCTGATCGTCGACGAGAAGAAGATCAAGCCGGCCGGCAACACTCCCGTCGAGCCGTTTCCTCTCAGCGATGGCAATGTCGTTACCGGCGACCAGCTCGAGGAATGGGATTCCGGTTCGCTGGCCGACTACCTGGAGCGCAAAGGCCTGCTGTCGGAAACCTCCGCCGAAGACAGCTACGATCCGGATGGGTTCTTCCTCGACGAGGGACCGAACAGGAAGAAGCGGCCGGTGGCCGAGGAAGATTTCTTCCTGTTCTGATCTTGCGGCCGCCCGCCGGGCGGCCGAAACGTCATCAGAGCGCTGCTGGAAAGGCCAGAGATCTTTCCGAGCGCCGAAAATCAAGACTGGAAGCGTTTCGCCGCCTCGTCGCGGCGGAATGCGTGAAGGGGCCGACGATGCAATCCGCCGCATGTCTTCTGGCTATCAAATTCCCGTTCGGCGGCTATTGTGCGCCCAGATCGGAGAGCCACATGTCGGTCTGGCAACGCCTTAGCGCCTTTATCGGATCGGCCTCGGAGCGTACGGGGCTGGTCGGTTCGATCATCAACGCGCTCGATCCCGATACCTGGCTGCCGGGCGGCCGCGATGCCGCGTTCACGCTGGCGCTGATCGCGCTGTCGGCCAAGATGGCGGTGTCTGACGGCGTCGTCACCGCCTCGGAACTGCGGGCGTTCCAGCGCACGGTGGAGATTCCGCCGGGCATCGAGGAGCAGGTCGACAAGCTGTTCAAGCTGGCTCAGCAGGATGTAGCTGGCTACGAGGCCTATGCCAGAAAGGTGCGCCGCTTCTTCATCGACAGCCCGGAGACGCTGGAGCATGTGCTCGACAGCCTGTTTTTCATCGCCTCGGCCGACGGAATGATCCACGAGGCCGAGCTCGATTACCTGAAGAACGTCAGCGACATCTTCGGTTTCGACGATGCGCGCTTCGAACAGTTGACCTCGCAGCATGTGCTGTTCGATCGTGGCGCCGACCCCTATATGGTGCTCGGCCTCGCACCGAGCGCCGAGCCCGATGAGGTGAAGCGCGTCTACCGGCTGCTGGTCGCCGAGCATCATCCGGACCGGTTGATCGCCAAGGGCGTGCCTGAGGAACTGATCGACGTGGCGACCGCCCGCATGGCGGCGATCAACAACGCCTATAGCCAGATCATGAAGCGCGCCGCCTGACGGCGCGCAACCCGACTGTGCGCTTGACTGGACCTCGTCCCGCACCCCATATGCGCCTCGCCAGTTGACCGGGTGGCCGCTCCTGTTTCCGTGGGAGAGGAAAGTCCGGGCTCCATCGAAATACGGTGACGGCTAACGGCCGCCGGGGGCGACCCCAGGGAAAGTGCCACAGAAAGCAAACCGCCTCGCGTTCGCGCGCGGTAAGGATGAAAGGGTGCGGTAAGAGCGCACCGCGGACCTGGCAACAGGGACGGCACGGCAAACCCCACCGGGAGCAAGACCAAATAGGGATGACGCGGGGTTCGCCCCAGCCGGTTTTCGAGGCCTGTCATCCGGGTTGGTTGCATGAGGCCGGCAGCAATGCCGGTCAAAGATGAATGGTCACCACGTCAGCGCCGTGAGGCGCCGGCCCTACAGAACCCGGCTTATAGGTCAACTGGCATTTCTCTCTTCAACTGCAGCGCATGCGCCGACATAGGGCGAGCTAGGCACCGCCTGGCGTGATCGATCGGGTACTTTGCCGGTCACGGTCTAGCCTCCTCCACCGGCTGTCATCCCTGCGAAGGCAGGGACCCAACTCACCCCCCGTGCCAGCTGATGGTTGGGTCCCAGCTTTCGCTGGGATGACACCGAGTTTGGGGAGCAGCTGGCGCATCCCATCGAGGCAGCAGGTTTCCATGAAGGTCCCATATTCCGGACGTCATGTATGAAAAACTTGACACCGTGTCCGCTTCATCTTACACGCCTCTCATCAAGCCAGAGCATGGGAGGCCAGGATGAGCTACAAGGAATGGGAAGCGGTGGTGAACATCATCGCGGCGCTGGTGATCGGAGCCTGGGTGCTCTTCGAGGCATTGACCAACCCGCCGGTAACCGTCGAGGCAGCGGCCGGCCGGCTGCTCTGGGCTATACTCTTCGGGGTGCTGTTCACCATCGCAGCGATGATCACCATGTCGATCCTGGTCTCGATCGCGCGGCGCGCGGAGTTCAGGGATGAGAAGGCGGACGAACGCGACAAGCTGGTGGGCCTGCGCGCCATGCGCAACGGTTATGTCGTCGCGTCGATCGCCGGCATCGGCTGCCTGCTCACGCTAGCCTTCAGCGCCAATCCGGCCGAGGCCGCCTACATCCTGTTCTTCGGGCTGATGCTGGCCGGCGTGGTCGATGCCGCCTCGCGCCTCGTCTACTACCGCATCGGCTGACGGCCATGGGCAAGGGACAGGCGCGGATCGACAACACCATCCGCACTTTGCGTTTCAACGCCGGGGAGATGACCCAGGCGGCGCTCGCCGAGAAGGTGGGGGTGACCCGCCAGACCATCGTCGCCATGGAGCAGGGGCGTTATTCACCCTCGCTGGAGGTTGCCTTCCGGGTGGCGCGCGCCTTCGGGGTGCCGCTCGAACAGGTGTTCCAGTATCGCGGCGAGGGCGTGTGATGCTCGCCGCGCTGGTCGACCGCTACGGTCCGCCCGAGGTGCTGGTCATCCGCGAGGTGCCGGCGCCTGAGCCCGGACCGGAACAGGTGCTGGTGCAGATCCATGCCAGTGTGGTGACGCCCTCCGATGTGGCGTTCCGCAATGGCGAGCTGTGGATTGCCCGGCTGTTCTCCGGCCCGTTCAAGCCGCGCCTGCCGATACTCGGCGACGCCTTCGCCGGGACGGTCGTCCGCGTCGGCGCCGGCGTCACCCGCTTTGCGGTCGGCGACCGAGTCGCCGGTTCCACCGGGCCGGAGCTCGGCGCGCATGCCCAGTTCGCTGCCGTCGACCAGCACGGGGCCATCGTCAAGCTGCCGGAGGCCGCTGCGTTCGGCGCCGCGGCCGGCGTCTGCGACGGCGGGCTCACCGCATTGCCGTTCCTGCGCGACCACGGACGGGTTGAGCCGGGCCAGCACGTCCTGATCAATGGCGCCTCGGGCAGCATCGGCTCCACCGCGGTGCAATTGGCGCGGGCCATGGGCGCCGTGGTGACCGGCGTCACCAGCACCGGCAATCTCGCGCTGGTCCGATCGCTCGGCGCCGATCGGGTCATCGACTATACGGCCGAGGACTTCACAGCCGCCGATGCGGCATATGACGTGATCTTCGATACCGTCGGCAAATCGAGCTTTGCGCGCTGCCACCACGCGCTGAAGCCGGATGGCATCTATCTGTCGCCGACGCCGATACTGTCGACCTCGATGCTACGAAAGACCGGCCGCCGCGCGCGCTTTGCGGCGACCGGCCTGCGCAAGCCCGCCGATAAAGCGGCCGACCTGATCCGGCTGTTCGACTGGGTGCGGACGGGCAAACTGCGCATCGTGGTCGAGGGCGAATATCGGCTGGCCGACATCGCAGCGGCGCATGCCCGGGTGGAGAGCGGCCACAAGGTCGGGGCCATCGTGGTGAACATGTCCGTAACCTCAATGGAACCTTAACCTCCCCGCCTCAAAGTGCGCCGATACCCATCCGGGTGATTTCGGGTACCGGCGCTGCCGGCGTGGAGTTCGAGCGGGAATGAGTGAGCCCAAGGGCAGCGAAGGCCAGGCGCCGCATGTGCCGGTGCTGCTGGCCGAGGTGCTCGATGCGCTGGCCCCGCTCGAGGGCGCCCGCATCCTCGATGGCACATTCGGGGCAGGGGGCTATTCGCGCGCCCTGCTGGAGGCCGGGGCATCGGTGGTGGCGCTCGACCGCGACCCGTCGGTGATGCCGCATGCCGAGCGACTCGCCGCCGATTTTCCGAGTCGTTTCAAGTTCGTGCCCGGCACCTTTTCCAACCTGGATGAGCTCGCAGGCGGTCCGGTCGACGGCGTGGTGCTCGATATCGGCGTTTCCTCCATGCAGCTCGACCAGGCGCAGCGCGGCTTCTCGTTCATGCAGGAAGGTCCGCTCGACATGCGGATGTCCTCGGCGGGCGAGTCGGCGGCGGACCTGGTGAACACGCTCGACGAGGCAGACCTGGCCAACCTGCTGTTCGCCTTCGGCGAGGAGCGCAAGTCGCGCCGCATCGCCAGCGCGGTCGTCGCGGCGCGCGCCACGGCGCCGATCGCCACCACGACGCAGTTGGCGCGACTTATCGAAAAAACCATCGGCCGCAAACCCGGCGACGCGCATCCGGCGACCCGTAGTTTCCAGGCCCTGCGCATCGCGGTGAACGGTGAGTTCGACCAGTTGGTCGAGGGGCTGTTCGCCAGCGAGCGGCTGCTGGGCGAGGGCGGGCGGCTCGCGGTCGTCACCTTTCACTCGCTCGAGGATCGCATCGTCAAGCGCTTCTTCGATCCCGAAAAAGGCGCTCCGACGCAGTCGCGCCACCTGCCGCAGGTAGTGCAGGAGGCGCCGCGCTGGGCCCGGGCCGGCAAGGCGCTCAAGGCATCGCCCGCCGAACTCGGCCGTAACCCGCGTTCCCGCTCGGCCACTCTGCGGGCTGGTCTCAGGACTGCGGCGCCGGCGCGGGCCATCAGCTATGCCGGGCTTGGCGTGCCGCTGTCGCGAGGTGTCGCATGATCAAGATGCTCAACGCCGTCATGGTCTGTACCAGCCTGGTCGGTCTGGTCGGCGTCTATGGCCTGAAATACTCGGTGGAAGACATCGCCGGCTCCAAGGTGCGGCTGGAGCGCAAGATCGAGCGGCAGGAAGGTGATCTCAGCCTGCTCAAGGCCGACTGGTCCTATCTGAACCAGCCCGCCCATGTCGCCCCGATCGTGGCGCGCCACCAGGAGGCGCTGGCGCTGGTGCCCACGTCGCAGGAGCAGTTCGGCGGCATGGCCAACCTGCCGATGCGACCCGCAGCACCCGATCCCGCAGCGCTCGACGCGTTGCTTTCCTCGCTTGATGCGGGCATCGACCCGATCGAACAGCTGATCGAGGCCAACTAGATGGCGATCATCACCGAAGGCGCCGAAACCATTTCGCTCGACGGCGGGCGGAAGTCGCGCGGCAATCTCACCAAGGCCCGCATACGCTGGGTCATCGTCGCCCTGGTGCTGGTGTTCGGCACCGTCGGCGGCCGGCTGATCCAGCTCGGCGTCACGGTGACGGATTCTGCCATCGAGGGGGTGGCGCGCGACGTCATCACTGCGAGCCGCCCGCCGATTCTCGATCGCAATGGGCTCGAGATGGCGGTCGATATCCGCGTGCCGTCGATGTTCGCCGAGCCGCGCCGCATCATCGATGTCGAAGAGGCGGTGCAGAAACTCAGGACCGTGCTGCCCGACCTCAACGAGGATTGGCTGCGCAAGCGCCTGACCGGCGACAAGGGCTTCGTGTGGGTCAAGCGCGAGCTGACCCCGGCCATCGAGGCGAAGATCTTCCAGCTCGGCATTCCGGGCATCGAGTTCGTCACCGAGAGCAAGCGCTTCTACCCCTCGGGTCAGGAGGCGTCGCACATCCTGGGCTCGGTCAATATCGACAACCAGGGCACCATGGGCATCGAGAAGCACATGGACGACGACAGCCTCGCCATGCTGCAGTCGATCGGCCTCGCCCGCGGCAACGAGATGACGCCGGTCAGCCTGTCGGTCGACCTCAGGGTGCAGCACGTCATGTACGAGCAGCTGCAGGATGCGCTGGTCCGCTACAAGGCGGTGGCGGCGGCCGGCGTAATGCTGGACATCAAGACCGGCGAGGTGATCGCGCTGGCGTCGCTGCCGGATTTCGACCCCAACAACCCCTCGACGCTGTTCCAGGACTATAACGGGGTGAAGAACGACCGCTTCAACCGCATCACTTCAGGCATCTACGAGCTTGGGTCGACCTTCAAGACGGTGACGCTCGCCGGCGCGCTCGACAGCGGCAAGGTGCGGATCACCGACAAGTTCGATGCCCGTTTCGGCGTGCGCTTCGGCCGCTTCACCATCGACGATTTCCACGGCAAGCACCGGGTGCTCAGCCTGCCGGAAGTGTACAAGTACTCGTCCAACATCGGCACCATCAAGATCATGCAGCAGCTGGGCAAGGACGAGTTCCGGGCCTTCCTCAGCAAGATCGGCATGGACAAGCCGGTGCCGTTCGAACTGCCGGAGATGCGCAAGCCGAAGGTGCCGGAGAAATTCTCCGAGATCGTCGCGGCGACCTCGAGCTTCGGCCACGGCCTGTCGGTGTCGCCGCTGCACATGGCCCGCGCCGTCGCCGCCTTCGTCAATGACGGCTATATGGTGCCTCCCACCATGTACAAGCGCAGCGAGGCCGAGGCCCGCAAGCTCTATGAGCCGGTGATCTCGCCCGCGACCAGCGCCGAAGTGCGCTACCTGATGCGCCTCAACGCCATCGGCGCGGGCGGTTCCGGCTCGCGCATGAACAAGATCGCCAACGGCTATCGGGCCGGCGGCAAGACCGGCACCGCCGAAAAGGTGGTCAATGGCCGCTACTCCTCGAACGTCAACTTCAACGTCTTCGCCTCGGCCTTCCCGCTCGACAATCCGCGCTATGCCATGGTGATCATCGTCGACGAACCCAAGGCCGAGAATGCCCAGTCGGGCGTCACGGCCGGCTGGAACGCCGGCGAGGTCAGCGGCCGCATCATCCAGCGGGCCGCGCCGATGCTGGGAATCAGCCCCGACTTCAGCGCAATGTTGGATGAAAACCTTGTTCCACCCGAACTCCGCTGAAGCCATTCGAGAAGCAAGCGTGCCCTTCGCGCTCACAGAACTGCTGAAAGGGGCAGGAGCCCCATCCGTCCCTGCCATCCAGGTCGAAGGCATCAACTCCGACAGCCGCGCCATCGGCCCTGGCGAAGCGTTCTTCGCGCTGCCGGGCACCCGCGTGCATGGCGATGGTTTCGCCGCGCAGGCGGTCGGGCGCGGCGCCAGCGTCATGATCAGCGATCGGCGGCCGGAAGCCGACCCGGGTATCCCGGTCGTGCTGGTCGAGGATGTGCGCGCCGCCTACGCGCAGGCCGCGGCGCGGCAGTTCGCGCCGCAGCCGGGCGTGTCGGTCGCGGTTACCGGCACCAACGGCAAGTCATCGATCGTCTCGTTCGTCCGCCAGATCTGGGATGCCTGCGGTATTGCCGCGGCGAGCCTCGGCACCGTCGGGGTCGAGACCCGCGCCGGCATCCGGCCGCGCGAACTCACCACCTCGGATGCGCTGTCGCTGCATCGCGACCTCGCCGAACTGCGCGCCGAAGGCATCGACCACGTGGCGATGGAAGCCTCCAGCCAGGGGCTCGACCAGCGACGCGTCGACGGGCTGCGCTTCAGTGCCGTGGCCTTCACCAATCTCAGCCGCGATCATCTCGACTACCACCACGACATGGAGACCTATCGCGACGCCAAGCTGCGGCTGTTCACCGAGCTGATCGCCGAGGGCGGCGCGGCGGTGGTCAATGTCGACGATCCCGAGCACATGCCGTTCCTGTTTGCCGCGCTCGATCGCGGCGCGACGCTGATGACGGTGGGCAAGGAGGGGGCGTTCCTCGAGCTGACCGACATCCGCAACGAGGGCTATGGCCAGCGGGTGCACGGCCGCATGGTCGGCGAACCCGTGAGCTTCCGTCTGCCGCTCACCGGGGCGTTCCAGGTCAGCAATGCGGCGGTGGCGCTGGCGCTGGCCGTCGCCACCGGGGCGCCGGCCGAGCAGGCGGTCAAGGCGCTGGAACACCTCAAGGGCGCCAAGGGGCGGCTCGAGCTCGTCGCCGAGTACAATGGCGCGGCGATCTTCGTCGACTATTCGCACAAGCCGGTGGCACTGGAGACGGCGCTCGGCTCGCTCAGACCCTATGCGAGCGGCAAGCTTCGCCTGGTGTTCGGCTGCGGCGGCGACCGCGACAAGGGCAAGCGTCCGATCATGGGCGAGGTGGCCGAGCGCATGGCGGACGACGTCATCGTCACCGACGACAATCCGCGCACCGAGGATGCGGCGACGATCCGCGCCGAGGTTCTCGCCGCGGTGCCCAAGGCGCTGGAAGTCGGCGACCGCCGGAAAGCTATCGAGACGGCGATATCACGTCTCGAACCAGGCGACGTGCTGCTGATTGCAGGCAAGGGCCACGAGGACTATCAGATCATCGGCACCACCAAGCACCACTTCTCCGACCACGAAGTGGTGCTGGAGACGCTGAAAGGACTCTAGCGCCGATGCGACCACTCTGGACCGTCGCCGAGGTCGTCAAAGCCACCGGCGGCCGGCCCGAAGGCCTGTCGGAAGGCCCGATCTCCTCGATCTCGATCGATTCGCGCGACATCGCGCCCGAAGCACTGTTCGTCGCCATTCGCGGCGACGTGCATGACGGGCATGATTTCGTCGACAAGGCGCTGGCGGCCGGAGCAACGGCGGCGCTGGTGTCGGAGGCTTATCATGCGGCGCATGGCGGCAAGAACCTGATCGTCGTCCTGGATCCGCTGAAGGCGCTCGAACAGCTCGGTATCGCGGCGCGAGCCCGCAATCGCGGACAGATCATCGCGGTGACCGGCAGCGCCGGCAAGACCACGACCAAGGAGGCGATCCGCACCGTGCTCGCCGCCTATGGCGAGACGCATTACTCGATCAAGAGCTTCAACAATCACTGGGGCGTGCCGCTGATGCTGGCGCGCCTGCCGCGCGAAGCGCAGTTCGGCGTGTTCGAGATCGGCATGAACCATGCCGGCGAGATCACGCCGCTGGTGCGGATGGTGCGTCCGCATGTGGCAGTGATCACCACCGTCGCGGCGGCGCACCTCGAGTTCTTCAATTCGGTGGCCGACATCGCGGCGGCCAAGGCCGAGATCTTTCTGGGACTCGAGCCGGGCGGCACGGCGCTGCTCAACGCCGACCACGATTACCTCCACATCCTCTTCGCCCATGCGCGCGCCGCCGGCGTCGCCAAGGTGGTGACCTATGGCTTCGACGAGAGCGCCGACTGGCATATCGGCCGGGTCGAGAGCTCCGCCTCGACAACGCTGGCCGAGGTCACGCACGGCGCCGACCGCTATGACCTTCGCCTCGAGGTGCCGGGTCGCCATATGGTGGCCAATGCGGTGGCGGCGCTCGCTGTGGCGCAGATCTCTGGTGAAGGTACAGGCGCCGCTCTGGCCGCGCTGGCGAAGTTCGGCGCGCCCGAGGGCAGGGGACTCACCGTGCGACTCGGCCCAAGCGCCAAGCCGCTGCTGCTGGTGGACGAAAGCTACAACGCCAACGTCGCTTCGATGACTGCCGCGATGGACCTCTACAGCTCCGTCCGGCCGCCCGATGGCCGCAAGTTCCTGGTGCTGGGCGATATGCTGGAAATGGGGCCGCAGGGCCCGCAACTCCATGCCGGGCTCGCCAATGCCGTACTGAAGACCGGGGCGAGCGAAATCTACCTCGTCGGGACGGCCATGCGCTCGCTGGCCGACGAGCTTCGGCATCGGGCCGAAAGCGATCGCGACATCCCCGGTGTGACGCATATGCCGACCGCCGAAGAGATCAGTGATACCGTTCTCTCGGCGCTTGCCTACGGCGACGCAGTTATGGTCAAAGGGTCGAAAGGCGTCCGCCTGTCACCTCTGGTGCAGAAGATCCGCGAGCGCTTCCAGAACGCCTAGCGCTTTCAGTCCGACGGGTGGGACACCGACAGCATGCTGTATTTCCTCGGGCAGTTGGGCGAGAGCCTCGCCGCCTTCAATGTGTTCCGCTACATCACCTTCAGGACGGCCGGCGCGGTGATGACCGCGCTGTTCTTCGTGTTCCTATTCGGTCCAGGCATGATCGCCGCGTTGCGCATCCGCCAGGGCAAGGGCCAGCCGATCCGCGAGGACGGCCCCGCCGGCCACCTCCTGACCAAAAAGGGCACGCCCACCATGGGCGGGCTGATGATCCTGTCGGCGGCGGTTATCTCCATCCTTCTATGGTCGAACCTCTCGAACGGCTATGTCTGGGTGGTGCTGGGCGTCACGGTTTCATTCGGCGCCATCGGGCTTTACGACGATTACCTCAAGGTCAAGCGTATGTCGCATGCCGGCTTCTCCGGCCGGCAGCGACTGATCCTCGAGGCCATCATCGGCGCCGTGGCCTGCTACTTCATCTCGGTGCTGGGCGATCCGGCGACCTCCACGTCGCTGTTCTTCCCGTTCGTCAAGGGGCTGGCCATCAACCTCGGCTGGTTCTTCGTGCTGTTCGGCGCCTTCGTCGTCGTCGCCGCGGGCAACTCGGTGAACCTCACCGATGGGCTCGATGGCCTTGCCATCGTGCCGGTGATGGTGGCGGCGGCCTGTTTCGGCCTCATCGCCTATCTCGTCGGCTCGGCCACCTTCTCGGAATATCTGTTCCTCAATCCGGTGCCCGGCACGGCCGAGCTTTCGGTGGTCTGCGGCGCCCTGATCGGCGCGGGCCTGGGGTTCCTGTGGTTCAATGCGCCGCCGGCGCAGATCTTCATGGGCGATACAGGCTCGCTGGCGCTGGGCGGCGCGCTGGGCGCCATCGCGGTCGCCACCAAGCACGAGATCGTCCTTGCCATCATCGGCGGGCTGTTCGTGCTCGAGGCGGTGTCAGTGATCGTGCAGGTCGTCTCGTTCAAGCTCACCGGCAAGCGCGTGTTCAAGATGGCGCCGATCCACCATCATTTCGAGATGATGGGCTGGACCGAAAGCCAGGTGGTGATCCGGTTCTGGATCATCAGCTTCGTTCTGGCGCTGATCGGGCTGAGCTCGCTGAAGCTGCGGTAAGCGTGTTCGCTAGCGGAGTGGAGGCGGCGCGGCGCCTGTGGACGTCCGCTCCGCCAAGTTGCGCTACTGGTCCCGCTCGCCTCTCCGCCATCGTGGCTT
Organism: Devosia sp. A16; assembly: GCF_001402915.1. Classification (GTDB taxonomy): domain Bacteria; phylum Pseudomonadota; class Alphaproteobacteria; order Rhizobiales; family Devosiaceae; genus Devosia_A. Next base: position 96,528 of record NZ_CP012945.1, on the reverse strand, counting down.
TCCCCTCATCCGGCGCTACGCGCCACCTTCTCCCCGTCGGGGAGAAGAATCCGTAGAGCGCGGCGATCACCTCTCTTCCTCTCCCCGTCGGGGAGAGGGTGGATCGGCCGTCAGGCCGAGACGGGTGAGGGGTGGGGGCACAGAGTCTCTACCAACCTCCTAGCCGCGTTGTCACCTTTCTCGCTCCCAGACACCCGACTCGCAAAACGCGAGCCTCGTTGCGAACTTGGTAACCAACCCGGCGCTACAATTTGCATCTAGTTGTGCGTACGGGAGGCCGTCCGGTTGCGGCGGCGTCGTCAATGTTTTCACGCGAGCGCAAGACCCCCATTGCCGAGTGGTGGTGGACGATCGACAAGTCGCTGCTGGCGGGGCTGATCCTGCTGCTGCTGGTCGGCGTGCTGCTGAGCTTTGCCGCGAGCCCGCCGGTGGCGGAGCGCCTGGGGCTCGGTCCCTGGCACTTCATCATCCGCCAGGCGATCTTTGCGGCGCTGGCCGTGCCGGTGATGATCGCGACGTCGCTGCTGCCGCATCGGGCGGCGCGCATCGCGGCGCTCGGCGTGCTGGTGGTCTCGATCATCCTGTTGTGGCTGACGCTGCGCTTCGGTGTCGAGGTGAAGGGCGCCAAGCGCTGGGTGTCGATCGCCGGCAATACCGTGCAGCCCTCCGAGTTCGTGAAGCCGGCCTTCGCCGTCATCGGGGCGTGGCTGTTCTCCGAGAGCATGAAGCGGCCGGGCATACCGGCGCGGATCATCGCGACCCTGATCATGCTGTCGATCGTCGCCGGACTGCTGCTGCAGCCCGATATCGGGCAGACGGCGCTGATCCTCGCCACCTGGGGCGTGCTGCTGTTCCTTTCCGGGATCTCGTGGTTCGTGATCTTCGGGCTCGGCGCCGCCGGGGTAGGTCTGCTGTTCGCCGCCTACATGTTCTTTCCGCACTTCGCCAAGCGCATCGACAGCTTCGTCAACCCGGAAGGCGGTAACACCTATCAGGTCGACAAGGCGCTCAACTCGTTGCTCGAGGGCGGCTGGTTCGGCCGCGGCCCGGGTGAATCGCTGGCCAAGAAGGTCATCCCCGACGCCCATGCCGACTATGTGTTCTCGGCGGCGGCAGGTGAGTTCGGCATCCTGTTCTGCCTCTGCCTCGTGGCGCTGATCGGCTTCATCGTGGTCAAGGCGCTGATCGGCGCACAGCAGCAATCGAGCCTGTTCGCACGCCTCGCCGCGTCGACCCTCGCCATCCAGTTCGGGCTGCAATGCTCGATCAACCTGGCGGTGAACCTCAACCTCATTCCGCCCAAGGGCATGACGCTGCCGTTCGTCTCCTATGGCGGCACCTCGATGCTGGCTATCGCCTTCGCCATGGGCCTGATGCTCGCCCTGACCCGCAAGAAGCCGGAAGAGCGCCTCGCGACCGGGCTTCCCGTCTATCGCAGCGGAGTGCTATCCCCCGCCGAATGAGCAGATTCGTCCTTATGGCCGGCGGTACGGGAGGCCATCTCTTCCCGGCAATGGCGTTGGCGCAGGAACTGCGCCGGCGTGGTCACGACATCCAACTGATGACCGATCATCGGGTCGCCTCCTACGGCGACGGCTTTCCCGCCAGCGCCACCCATATCGTGCCGTCGGCGACGCCCTCGGTGCGCGACCCGGTGCGGTTCGTCACGGCCGGCCTCAAGATCCTGGGCGGCATCGGCGTCGCCCATGGCACGCTGGGGCGGGTGAAGCCCGACGCAGTGATCGGCTTCGGCGGCTATCCGGTGTTCCCACCGTTCGTTGCGGCGAGCCTGCGGGGGATCCCGGGCATCCTGCATGAGCAGAACGCGGTGATGGGACGCGCCAACCGGGCGCTGGCGAAGCGGGCGAAGCTGATCGCGCTGAGCTTTGCGCGCACCCTCAAGGCCGAGGCCTTTGCCGACAAGTCCGTGCTGGTCGGCAATCCGGTGCGCGATCGGGTGCGCAACGTCGCCAAGGTGCCGTATCCCGATCTCGAGCCAGGCGGCTCGATCCGGCTCCTGGTATTCGGCGGCAGCCAGGGCGCCCGGGTGTTCGCCGACCTAGTGCCGCCGGCCATTGCCGAGCTGCCGTCCGAGATTCGCGCCCGCCTGCGGGTGGTGCAGCAGTGCCGGGCCGAGGATCTCGACCGGGTGGCCGAGACCTACCGGCAGGCCAAGGTGAATGTCGAGCTGGCCGCGTTTTTCGACGATCTGCCCGAACGCATGGCCGCCTCGCATCTCGTCGTCTCGCGCTCCGGCGCTTCGACCATAGCCGAACTCACCGCCATCGGGCGGCCGGCCATCCTCGTGCCGCTGCCCGGCGCGATCGACGCCGACCAGAAGAACAACGCGCTGGTGATGGAGGCGGCTGGCGGCGGCTGGATCGCCGAGCAGGCCACGCTTACGCCACTATCGCTTGGCACTCGCTTGGCATCACTTCTGGGTGACCGGGATGTGCTGCAGCGGGCCGCCGCCGCCGCCAGGCTGCTGGGTCAGCCCGACGCCGTCACCAAGCTCGCCGACGCGGCCGAACGCCTCGCGGCCAAGGGGAACAAACCAACATGAAGATGCCGCGCAATATCGGACCGGTGCACTTCGTCGGCATCGGCGGCATCGGCATGAGCGGCATTGCCGAGATTCTGCACAACCAGGGCTACAAGGTCCGCGGCTCGGACAGCGCCGAGAACCCCAATGTGCAGCGCTTGCGCAAGATGGGCATCGAGGTGGAGATCGGCCAGAGCGCCGAGAACCTCAAGGACGCTGCCGTCGTCGTGATCTCCTCGGCGATCAAGAAGGGTAACCCCGAGCTGGCTGCCGCGCGGGCGCGCGGCCTGCCGGTGGTGCGCCGCGCCGAGATGCTGGCCGAGATCATGCGGTTCAAGAATGCCATCGCCATCGGCGGCACGCACGGCAAGACCACCACCACGACGCTGGTGGCGACCCTGCTCGATGCGGCGAACTACGACCCCACCGTGATCAATGGCGGCATCATCAACGCCTATGGCACTAATGCCCGCCTCGGCGACGGCGAATGGATGGTGGTCGAAGCCGACGAATCCGACGGCACTTTCGTCAAGCTGCCGGCCGACGTCGCGATCGTCACCAATGTCGATCCCGAGCATCTCGACTATTACGGCGACTTCGACAAGGTGAAGCAGGCCTTCATCAACTTCGTTGAGAACGTGCCGTTTTATGGCTTTGCCGTGATGTGCCTCGACCACCCCGAAGTCCAGGCGCTGGTCGGCCAGATTCGCGATCGCCGTGTCATCACCTATGGCCGCAACCCGCAGGCCGACGTGCGGCTGGTCGATCTCGAGAACCGCGACGGAGTGCAGCATTTCTCGGTCGAGATCCGCGACCGCATCCGCATGACGCACCTCAGGATCGATGGGCTCGAGCTGCCGATGCCGGGCGAGCACAATGCCCTCAACGCCACGGCGGCAATCGCCGTCGCCGACCAGCTCAAGGTGCCGGCGGAGGCGATCCGCAAGGGGCTGAAGAACTTCTCGGGCGTGAAGCGGCGGTTCACCAAGACCGGCACCGTCGGCGGCATCACCGTCATCGACGACTATGGCCACCACCCGGTGGAGATCGGCGCGGTGCTGAAGGCGGCCCGGCAATCGACCCGGCGCGACGTCATCGCCGTGGTGCAGCCGCATCGCTATTCGCGCGTCCACGACCTGTTCAACGAGTTCGCCACCTGTTTCAACGACGCCGACACGGTGATCGTGGCGCCGATCTATGCGGCCGGCGAAGCGCCGATCGATGGGGTGACGCACGAGGAACTGGTGGCGCGCATCCGGGCGCGCGGTCATCGCGACGCCCGGGTCATCGACCGGCCGGAAGCCCTCGCGCCGCTGATCGCCTCGCGCGCGGCCGAAGGCGACTATGTGGTCATGCTGGGCGCCGGCAACATCACGCAGTGGGCGGCGTCGCTGCCGGCCGAACTTGGCGCCCTGATCGGCAAGGAGCCTGAGCTCACATGAACGTGCACGTGCCGCAGTGGCCTGACCTGATTCCGACGTTCGGCAACTGGACCGCCGAGGTGCGCGGCCAGTTGATCCCCAACCAGCCCCTCGACGAGATGACGACGCTGCGGGTAGGGGGCCCGGCCCAGCTGTTCTTCCGCCCGGTCGACGAAGACGACCTGGCCTTCTTCCTGAAACACCTGCCGGCCGAGATCCGCGTCACGGTGATCGGGCTCGGCTCGAACCTTCTGATCCGCGACGGCGGCCTCGATGGCGTGGTGATCCGACTGCCGGCCAAGGGCTTCGGCGCCATCGACATCCTCGACGGGCATCGGGTGCGCGCCGGCGCGGCGGTGCCGGACGTGAAAGTGGCGACCGCTTCGGCCGAGGCGGGCATCGACGGGCTGTGGTTCTACCGCGGCATCCCCGGCGGCATCGGCGGGGCGCTCTACATGAATGCCGGCTGCTACGGCACCGAGACGCGCAACCGTATGGTCGAGCTGCGCGCCGTGACCCGGCAGGGCGAGATCATCACGCTCAGCAACGCCGAGATGGGCTATCTCTACCGCAAGTCGAACGGGCCGCGCGGCGCGGTGTTCACCTCGGCGGTCTACCAGGGGTTTGCCGGTGACCCCGAGAAGATCCTCACCGAGATGCGCACCGTCACCGAACGGCGCGAGAGCACGCAGCCGACCCGCGCCAGGACCGCCGGCTCGACCTTCAAGAACCCCGAGGGGCATTCGAGCTGGAAGGTGATCGACGAGGCCGGCGGCCGCGGCTTCACCTTCGGTCGCGCCCAGATGAGCGAGATGCACTCCAACTTCCTCATCAACATGGGCGAAGCCGATGCGTTCGAGGTCGAGACCGTCGGCGAGACGATCCGCCAGAAGGTGCGCGACAAGCACGGCATCGAGCTCAAATGGGAAGTGCGCCGCATGGGGCATTTCCTGCCCGGGCGGGAGGTCCGCGAGTTCATGGACGGGGCGCCGTTCACGGGAGCCGTTTAGTGCTGACTGATAGAGACGGCCCCCTCCCATCCTCCCCCACAAGGGGGGAGGTGCCGCATCGTGCCATAGGCAATTTCTCGCCAAGCCCCCAACTCTTCACCTCCCCCTTTATGGGGGAGGCCGGGAGGGGGCCGTCTCGGCTTCAACCTGACTTTGGAAAGCAGCCGCAATGACCAAGCACGTCGCAGTCCTGATGGGCGGCATTTCGAATGAACGCCCGGTGTCGATTTCCTCGGGCACCGAATGTGCGCGGGCGTTGCGCAATGCCGGCTACAACGTCACCGAGGTCGACGTCGGCTATGACGTCGCCGAGGTGCTGCGCGAGCTGAAGCCCGACGTCGCCTTCAATGCACTGCATGGCCGCTATGGCGAGGATGGCACGATCCAGGGCGTGCTCGAATTCCTGCGCATTCCCTATACGCACTCGGGCGTCCTGGCTTCGGCGCTGGCGATGGACAAGCACCAGGCCAAGATCATGTTCAAGGCGGCCGGCATCCCGGTCACCGACCATACCATCGCCAACCGCGCCGAGGTCGCCCGCGCCCACGTCATGGCGCCTCCTTATGTGGTGAAGCCGATCTCGGATGGCTCGAGCTTCGGGGTGTTCATCGTCAAGGCCGACCAGTCGCATCCGCCGCAGGAGCTGCTGCGCGAGGATTGGAAGTCCGGCGAAGAGGTGATGGTCGAGCGCTATATCCCCGGTCGGGAGCTCACCTGTGCGGTGATGGGCGACGTGGCGCTCGGGGTGACCGAGATCGTCACCGACCTCAGCTTCTACAATTATGAGGCAAAGTACGTCAAAGGCGGCTCCCGCCACGTCATTCCCGCGGAAATTCAACCGAAAATTTACGACAAAGTGCAGAAGATGGCGCTTAAGGCGCATGCTGCGCTTGGGTGCCGGGGCGTGTCGCGGAGTGACTTCCGCTACAACGACCAGGCAGGGCCGGACGGCGAGCTCGTCTGCCTCGAGATCAACACCCAGCCAGGCATGACCGAAACGTCACTGGTTCCCGAACAGGCCCGCCATGCCGGCCACTCGTTCGAGGAGCTGGTTGCCTGGATGGTGGAGGATGCGAGTTGCAACAGGTAGGGGCCAAGAGTTTCGCCAACGCCCAGCCTGTCGATCCTCGCTATTTCCCCGTTCCCCTGCCGCGTCCCAGCCGTCGCGCCCTGGTCAAGGCCAGCCATGTCTGGGTGCTGCACAAGCAGATTATCCTTCGCAGTTTCGGCGCTCTCTTCGCACTGCTGCTGGCCTTCGGCGTCTACCAGGCGCGCGACGTCATCGGCGCGGCCGGCCTCACCGCCTATCGGTTCGTCCAGGGTGAGTTCGCCCAGGCCGGTTTCGGCATCGACGCCATCGAGATCAGCGGCCAGACGCTGACCGACGACAAGGACATCATTACCCTGCTGACGGTGGGGACAGGCAACTCGACGCTGACCTTCGATGCGCAGAAGGCGCAGGCGCGGCTCGAGTGGCTGCGCGCCGTCAAGTCGGCGACCGTCCGCAAGGTCTATCCCAACAAGGTCATCGTCTCGATCGTCGAGAAGGTGCCGGTGGTGCGCTGGCGGGTGGGCGATACCACCTGGCTGATCGACGAGGCCGGCAGGAAGATCGGCACCGACATCAGCTCGTATACCGATCTGCCGCTGGTGATCGGGGAGGGGGCTGCCGACGATGCCGTGGCGATGGTGCGCATCCTCAGCCGCCACCAGGCGCTGCAGAACCAGCTTGCCGCCCTGAGCCGGATCGGCGACCGCCGCTGGGACCTGATCTATCGCAACGGCCTCAGGGTGCAGCTGCCGGAAACCGGCGTCGCGCAGGCGCTCGACCAGCTCGACATGTACCAGGCCGACTACGCCCTGCTCGATCGCGACGTGACGCTGATCGACCTCAGGGTGCAGGGCATCGTGACGCTGAAGCCGGGTGAAATCGCCGCGGCCCAGATCGCCGAAGCCAAGGGCAAGAAGCCGGCCAAGAAGCCCTCCGGCCCCGTCGCCAGTTCCACCGCCTCCGCCCCTGCCGCTGCCGGGGCTCCCGCCGTTGTCGCTCCCGTCGTGCCTGTAACCCGGACTCAGTAAGACCATGATGACCGATGCCCTGACCGCGCGGCTCAAGCCAGTTCAGCCGGGCCGTACCTCCCTGGTGACGGTGCTGGACATCGGCTCGACCAAGATCTGCTGCGTGATCGCACGGCTGGTGCCGCGCACGGAAGGCAAGTCGCTGCGCGGCCGCACCCACAATGTCGAGGTGATCGGCTTCGGCTACGGTCCGTCGTCAGGCATCAAGAGCGGCGTCATCACCGATCTCGACAAGGCCGAGCAGGCCGTGCGCACCGTGGTCGGCATTGCCGAGCGCTCCGCCGGCGTCACCGTGCAGTCGGTGATCGTCAACGTCACCGCCGGACGGCTCGGGTCCGAGACGTTCTCGGCGGGCGTCAACCTGGGTGGCCAGGAAGTGGAACGGGCCGACATCCAGCGGGTGCTGCGCGCGGTGAACGAGCGGTCGGTCCGCCCGGAACGCTCGATCATCCATGCGCTGCCGATCGGCTATGCGCTCGACGGCCAGAAGGGGATCAAGGACCCCAAGAACATGGTCGGCGAGAAGCTGTCGATCGACGTCGCGGTGATCTCCGCCGAGACGCTGGCGATGCGCAATATCGAGCTGGTGCTGCACCGTTGCCACCTGCAGATCGAGGCGCTGATGGCGACGCCTTATGCGTCCGGCCTCGCGACCCTCGTCGACGACGAGAGCTCGCTGGGCGTCGCCTGCATCGACTTCGGCGGCGCCACCACCACGGTATCGGTATTCTCGGACGGCCAGTTGGTCTACGCCGATGCCATAGCCATCGGCGGGCACCACCTGACCCTCGATATCGCGCGCCACCTGTCGGTAGGAATCGCGGACGCGGAGCGGTTGAAGACCATGTACGGCTCGGTGCTGCCGGCGCAGACCGACGAGCGCGACATGATCGCCATCACGCCGGTGGGCGCCACCCGCGACGAAGCGCCGGGCCAGATTCCGCGCTCGCACATCACCCGCATCATCCGTCCGCGCGTCGAGGAAGTGCTGACTGCCATCAAGGATCGCATGCAGGCGACCGGCATGATGGACATCTGCGGCCGCCGATTCGTGCTGACAGGTGGAGCCAGCGAGCTCACCGGGCTGCCGGAAGTTGCGCGCCGGGTGCTGGCCCGCAACGTCCGCAACGGTCGGCCGATGGGAATCGCCGGTTTGCCGGAGATGGCCAAGGGGCCGGCATTCGCCACGGTTGCCGGCATGCTGATCTACCCCCAGGTCTGTGCGCAGGAATATGTGGAGCCGCATCGCTCGGTGCGCCTCACCGGCACCGACGGCTACTTCGCGCGCGTCGGCAACTGGCTACGCACCAGCTTCTGAGTCTGGCTCACGTCTTCCGTCCGGGCGGATGCCGGACCAACCCGGCGCCTGCCGCGCGATGATGCGGGGCCGCTGGGGCGCGCCCGGGATGACGGCGTGAGAATCGGAGCAGGGGCAGCGAGTCGCAGCAAGGTCCGCCGAGCAGCTGCCGGGACCCCTCAACTTCATGCTTAACGTAACCCTACCAAGCCGTTAGGCCGGCTTGCAAATTGCCATCACGTTAACGGTTTCAAGGGCATTGTTAGGGTCTGGTTAACGAATTGGCGACTAATACTGGTCTCACACGCCACTCATGGGGCCATCATGACCATCAACCTCACCATTCCGGACATTCAAGAACTGAAGCCCCGCATCACCGTATTCGGTGTCGGCGGCGCCGGCGGCAACGCGGTCAACAACATGATCGCCTCGGGCCTGTCTGGAGTGGACTTCGTCTGCGCCAACACCGACGCACAGGCCCTGGCCCTCTCCAGCGCGCAGCGGATCATCCAGTTGGGCGTCTCGGTTACCGAGGGGCTCGGCGCCGGTTCGCACCCGGAAGTGGGCAGGGCGGCCGCCGAGGAAAGCTACGACGAGATCAATGATCACCTGAGCGGCGCTCACATGGTGTTCATCACTGCGGGCATGGGTGGCGGCACCGGCACCGGCGCGGCGCCGGTAGTGGCCCGTGCGGCTCGCGAGCAGGGCATCCTGACGGTCGGTGTGGTCACCAAGCCGTTCCAGTTCGAAGGCAACCGCCGTTCGCGCCTCGCCGAAGACGGCATCGACGAGTTGCACAGGCACGTCGACACGCTGATCGTGATCCCGAACCAGAACCTGTTCCGGGTCGCCAACGAGAAGACCACCTTTGCAGACGCCTTCAAGATGGCGGATCAGGTGCTCTATTCCGGCGTCGCCTGCATCACCGACCTGATGGTCAAGGAAGGCCTGATCAACCTCGACTTCGCCGACGTACGCGCCGTGATGCGCGGCATGGGCAAGGCCATGATGGGGACGGGCGAGGCCTCCGGCGAGGATCGTGCGCGGCATGCGGCCGAGGCGGCGATCGCCAACCCGCTGCTCGACGATGTATCGATGCAGGGCGCGCGCGGCCTCCTGATCTCGATCACCGGCGGTCCGGACCTTACCCTCTACGAAGTGGACGAGGCGGCGAGCCGCATCCGTGAGGAAGTCGACTCGGATGCCAACATCATCCTGGGTGCGACCTTCGATCCGGACATGACCGGCACGATCCGTGTCTCGGTCGTCGCCACCGGCACCGATGCTACGATGGTTCAGGCGCTCGAGCCGATGAAGGCCAACCCGTCGCGCCAGCCTCTGCAGGCAGCGGTGATGCGCCAGGCCATGCCGGAGCGCGCTCCGGTGGTCGAGGCGCAGGCTGAGCCGGAATTCGAGACTCAGGTCGAGCAGGCTGTGGCCGAGGCGATCTCCTACGCCGAGCCGAGCTACCAGGAATACCAGGAAGACGACGGCATCACCGTCGAGCCCTATATCCCGCAGGCCAGCCACACGCAGCTCGAGGAAGCGCCGCGACTCATCGAGGCGCCGATTCCCAGTGCCTATGTGCCTTCGAGCGCCGAGCGGCCGGACGGTCAGCGCCGCATGCCGCGCACCGAGGAGTTCCCGGCTGTTGCAAGGCAGTCACTGAGCGCGCAAGAAAAGCAGGAGCCGGAGCCGCGCAACGCGCGTGCCCTGTTCAAGCGCCTCGCCTCCAACGTGGGCATTAGCCTTAAGTCGAATGAAGCCGCGCGGGCCGAACCGGCGGTCGAGCCGAGCGCCGACGACGCTGCCGCGCGCAGCGCCATCGAGGCCGGAGGCGCCCGGAATGCGCGGGTTTCGGCTAGCGCCGAGGGCGCCCGGGGCAATGCCGACCAGTATGGTCGCGCACCCGTGCAGCCGGCTCAGAAAGAGCACATCGAGATCCCTGCCTTCCTCCGCAAGCACGGCTAACAGCCGCGGGGGAAAGCCCGAATACACGTCCCCGGCGCGGCTTCCGCGCCGGGATTTTATTGTCTATGACTGCACCGGGTCGCAGACGGGGCTGGAGTCCTTAAAGCATGCATAAACTTTCGGCGCGGCAGCGTACTTTGGCCGATGCGCTCGAATTCAGCGGTATCGGGGTTCACTCCGGCGCTCCTGTTACCCTCACGCTCGAGCCTGCCGCGCCCGACAGCGGTTATACGGTGACGCGCCTGCTCGATGACGGCCGCCGCATCGGCCCGGTGCCGGTGCACTTCTCGCGCGTGACGCGCACGACGCTGTGCACGACGCTGGATCTGGGCGACAGCGTATCGGTGGCAACCGTCGAGCACGTGGTTTCCGCGCTCTCCGGCATGGGCGTGGACAATGCCCACATGGTGCTGACTGGCGCCGAATGCCCGATCATCGACGGCAGCGCCTGGCCGTTCGTGCAGGGCATCCAGCAGGTCGGCCTGATGGTGCAGCCGGCGCCGCGCCGCTACATCAAGATCATGCGCCAGGTGCTGGTGCGCAACAACGAGGCGTCCGCCGCGCTCGAGCCGTATAACGGCCGCATGCTGGACCTCGAGATCGATTTCGACAGCCGCGTCATCGGCCGGCAGCGGATGATCTTCGACTGGACCCCGCGCAAGTATTACGACGACGTCTCACGCGCCCGCACCTTCGGCTTCGTGCGTGACGCCAAGATTCTCCGCCAGGCCGGCTATGCGCTCGGCTCCTCGATGGAAAATTCGATCACCGTGCACGAGGATCGGATTCTCAATCCGGGTGGCCTGCGCTACGAAGACGAGTTCGTCCGTCACAAGCTGCTCGACGCCATCGGCGATCTGGCGCTGTGCGGGCTGCCGATCTACGGGCGGTTCCGTTCTTACAAGGGTGGTCACGCGCTCAATGCGCTGGTCCTGCATGGCCTGTTCGCCAGCGAGGCCAATTACGAGATCGTCACCGCCGATCAGTTGCCCGTTGCCTTCGATGCACTCGATGACATGCCCGACGGGCTCAACGTTCAGTCCTATCTGCGCTCGGTTGGTTGACAGGCCGCGCCACAGTTTTGATCTTTTTTGTCAGTAGTCCGCCTGCCACTTCAGGGTAGTGCGTCAATGGGATGGGGCAGGTCGTGACGATCTCTCAGCATGCAGGTATTTCGAGCCGGTTCGCGCGTTTCGTGCTGATGGGCGCTGTCGTGGTGATGCTCGCCGGCTGCAACCTGTTCGGTCAGCCCAAGATCAAGGAAGAGGCGATCGTGCCGCCCGAGACCCTGTACCAGCAGGCGCTCGACGACATGGACAAGCAGCGCTACGTCACAGCGGTCAAGACGCTGGAAAAGCTCGAGCGCCAGCATCCGTTCTCGGAATTCAACGAGAAGGCCAAGCTGATGCAGGTCTTCGGCAACTATCGCATCGGCAAGTTCGACGAAGCGATTCTCGCCGCCGACCGCTACATGGCGCTCTACCCGGGATCGAAGGAACTGCCCTACGTGCTCTATCTCAAGGGCAATTCCTATTTCGGGCAGATCAAGGACATCACCCGCGATCAGCAGATCTCGAAGAACGCCATCGAGACCTACTCGATGATCATCGCCAACTATCCTGACAGCAAGTACGCCAAGGATGCGCAGGAAAAGCTGGTGGTCAGCGTCGACCAGCTTGCCGGCAAGGAGATGTCGGTGGGTCGCTACTATCTGGGCAACGGCAACTATCCGGCGGCGATCAACCGCTTCCGCGTCGTCGCCGAGCAGTTCCAGACGTCGACTCACATCGAAGAGGCGCTGTATCGCCTGACCGAGGCGAACCTGGCGCTCGGCCTCATCTCCGAGGCACAGACCGCCGCCGCCGTGCTCGGCCACAACTATCCGCAGAGCAGCTGGTACAAGCAGGCGTTCGACCTGTTGGCCAAGCAGGGGATCACCCCGCAGGTGAACGCCGACAGCAGCCTTGCCAAGCTCAAGAAGAGCTGACCGGAAGCAACAAATCTGTTGCCTGTTTGTTCTCCTTTCGGCTAGGCTGTATCGCGCGAGTTTGTTCGGCCTCGTCCGGCCGGTCGACCACCGAGGGGCCACTCCCGAATGCTCAATGCGCTTTCGGTTCGAAACATCGTTCTGATCGACCAGCTCGATCTCACGCTCGAAGACGGTCTCACCGCACTGACCGGTGAGACCGGCGCCGGCAAATCCATTCTGCTCGATGCACTGACCTTGGCGCTTGGCGGCCGCGGCGACGCTTCGCTGGTCAGGGCAGGGGCCGATAGCGGGCAGGTGGTGGCAGTGCTGCAACTGCCGCGGCATCACCCGGCGCGCGAGGCGCTGCGCGAAAATGCCATCGCCGATGACGAGGACATCATCCTGCGCCGTGTGCAGCTGGCCGACGGCCGCACCCGCGCCTTCATCAACGACCAGCCGGTTTCCGCCGGACTGCTGCAGGCGGTCGGCCGGCTTATCGTCGAAATTCACGGCCAGCATGACGATCGTGCGCTGATCGACGTTGCGACCCATCGCGCGGCGCTCGATGCGTTCGGCGGACACGAGTCGATGGTCAGCGCCGTGTGGAACACCTACGAGGCGCTGGTGGAGGCCGAAGCCGCCGTCGCTGGGCAGCGCGCTGTGATCGCGGAGGCGACTGCCCGTGAGGAATATGCGCGCCATGTTGTTGCCGAGCTGGGCGAGATGCACCTGGAGGCAGGCGAGGAGGAAGTGCTCGCCGAGCGCCGGCAGCGCCTGATGACGCTGGAGAAGGCCGCCGAGGAAGTCCGCGACGCCGACGAGATTCTCAACGGCCCGACGGCTCCCGGCCCGGTGCTTGCCGGGCTGATGCGACGGCTGGTGCGCAAGGCCGATGCCGGCGCCGCGGTATTTCAGCCGATCGTCGAGGCGCTCGATGCGACGCTGGTATCGCTCGATGTCACGTCCGACGCGCTCGAGGTGCTGAAGCGCGACATGGCGTTCGACCCGGCAGACCTCGAGAAGGTCGAAGAGCGACTGTTTGCGCTCCGCGCCGCCGCCCGCAAGCATCACACCACCTGCGATGGGCTCGCCGAGGTGCTGGCCAAGTACCAGAACGATCTCGACATGCTGCAAAGCGGCGAGCAATCGCTGAGGGCGCTGGAGCTTGCGGCAGAGGCCGCTCGCCGGGCTTATTCTGCTGCCGCAGCGGCGCTCAGCGCGGCGCGCGAGAAGGCTGCCCTCGCCCTCACCAAGGCCGTGGAGGCCGAACTGCCCGATCTAAAGCTGGGGGCGGCCAGGTTCATCGTCGACCGGCAGGTCGATCCGGAGCGTGTCGCCGCCTCCGGCCACGACCAGATCGCTTTCCACGTGCAGACCAACCCGGGTACGCAGCCGGGACCAATTCTCAAGGTGGCGTCGGGCGGCGAACTCAGCCGGTTCCTTCTGGCGCTGAAGGTCGTGCTGGCTGATCGAGGTTCGGCGCCGGTGCTGATATTCGACGAAATCGACACCGGGGTCGGTGGCGCCGTCGCGGATGCCATCGGCCGCAGGCTGGCGCGGTTGGCCGGCAAGGTGCAGGTGCTCACCGTCACCCATGCGCCGCAGGTGGCGGCACGGGCCCAGAGCCATCTGCTGATCGAGAAACAGGCGATCGAAGAGGGGGCGTTCGTGCGCACGCATGTGCGCCGCCTCGACGGCAAGGCGCGGCAGGAAGAGGTGGCGCGCATGCTGGCGGGCGCCAAGGTCACCGATGAGGCGCGCGCCGCCGCCGGGAAGTTGATTTCGGAGGTATCGTGAGCGAGGCGGAACGGGAGATCGAGAGCTTCTCCGAGGCGGAGGCCAAGGCGGAGCTTCAGCGGCTGCACGAGGCGCTGAGCGCTGCGGACCGCGCCTATTTCGAGAACGACGCCCCTGACATCACCGACGCCGAGTATGACGCGATGAAACGCCGCTACCAGGCGTTCGAGATCGCGTTCCCGGAGCTGAAACGGGCCGACAGCCTCAGCGACAAGGTTGCGGGCGCCCCCGTCGAGGGGTTCTCGAAGGTCCGGCATGCCGTGCCGATGCTCAGCCTGGCCAAGGCCTATACCGACGAGGACGTGGTCGACTTCATCGAGCGCGGACGGCGCTTCTTCGAGCGCGACAAGGATCTGAAGTTGGTCTTTACCGCCGAGCCGAAGATCGACGGGCTGTCGGCTTCGCTGCGCTACGAGAAGGGCGTGTTCGTGCAGGGCGCGACGCGCGGTGACGGCACGGTGGGCGAGGACATCACCGCCAACCTCAGAACCATCGCGGATATCCCGCACAAGCTCAGGGGCACGGGTTGGCCTGAGAGCATCGAGATTCGCGGTGAGGTCTATATGACCATGGCCGAGTTCGAGGCGCTGAAGGCGCGGTCGGCGGCGGTCGGCGGGCAGGAGTATGTCAACCCGCGCAATACCGCGGCCGGTTCGCTCCGGCAGAAGGACCCCCAGATCACCGCCAGCCGCAACCTCAAGTTCTTTGCCTATGCGTGGGGCGCCACCTCGGCGGAACCGGCGGCGACCCAGTACGAGGCGGTGCAGAGGTTCGGCGAGTGGGGCTTCGCCATCAGCCCGCTGATGGTGCGTGCCAGCTCGATCGAAGAACTGATCGGCCAGTACAAGAAGATCGAGGAACTGCGCTCCTCGCTCGGCTACGACATCGACGGAGTGGTCTACAAGGTCGACAACCTGGAGCTGCAGCGCCGCTGGGGCTTTTCCAGCGGTGAGCCCAGGTGGGCGGTGGCGCACAAGTTCCCGGCCGAGCAGGCCTTCACCACGGTTCGCGCCATCGACATCCAGGTCGGACGGACCGGGACGCTGGCACCGGTAGCGCGTCTCGCGCCGGTCGGCGTCGGCGGCGTCGTGGTGGAGAACGTGACGCTCCACAACGAAGACTACATCGCCGGCATCGACTCCACGGGCGCTCCGATCCGCGGCGACGAACCGATCGACGTGCGCATCGGCGATACGGTGGTGATCCAGCGGGCCGGCGATGTGATTCCGCAGATCGTCCGGGTGGTGCTGGACAAGCGTCCGGCCGATGCTGTGCCTTACGTGTTTCCGCATGTCTGCCCGGTCTGCGGTTCACCGGCGACGCGCGAACTCAACGAGAAGACCGGCAAGGAGGATTCGCGCCGCCGCTGCACCGGCGAGCTGATCTGCGCCGCGCAGGCAGTCGAGCGGCTGCGCCATTTCGTGTCCCGCGGCGCGATGGATATCGAAGGGTTGGGGGCGGAGAACATCGACCTGTTCTTCAACTCCGGTCTGGTCAAGACCGCTGCCGACATCTTCACCCTGCGCGATCGCCGACCGGCGGTGCAGCAGGCGTTTGCGGCGCGGCGCGACGAGCAGGCGCGGCTGCGCGAGCAAGCCTCGGGCAAGACCCGCAAGAACGCCCGCAGTGTCGAGGATCGGAGTTTCGAAGGACTCGAGAAGCTGTTCGACGCCATTGACGCCAGGCGTGAGCCGGAGCTCGATCGGTTCATCTTCGCGCTCGGTATCCGCCATATCGGCGAGACGACGGCGGCTGTGCTGGCCAAGACCTTCTCGACCATCGAGGAAGTGATCCGGGTGGGCAAGGAAACGGCGGCCCATGCCGACGATCCGCACTCGGTCTTTCCGTCGGTTGACGGCATCGGCGACACCGTGATCGAGGCGTTGATCGATTTCTTCGGCAACGAGCGCAACGACGAGGTTCTCGAGGCACTGCTGCGGCAGGTGCGACCGAGGCCCTACGTCGTCACCGTCTCGGCCACCAGCGAGGTGGTGGGCAAGACCGTGGTGTTCACGGGCAGCCTCGAGAAGCTGACGCGCGGCGAAGCCAAGGCGATGGCGGAGCGATTGGGCGCCAAGGTGGCGGGCTCGGTTTCGAAGAATACCGACATTCTCGTCGCCGGTCCCGGCGCCGGCTCCAAGCTCAAGGACGCGCAGGCGCTCGGCATCCTTATTCTCGACGAAGATCAATGGCTTGAGTTGGCGGCCAAATAGCCAAGCTGTCGGATATGCCGCCGGTTCGTGAACCGGTGGCGCACCCGGACAATCTGTATGTCGCGCTATCGAAGCGAAGGGTCTCGGGACTCATGCCGAAGGCGCTCGAAGGGAGAACCAGGATGCTGAAACTGGCGACTGTCATGCTATGCGCGGCGCTGTCCTTGCCGGCGCTGGCTGGCGAAGCGGGCGACGTCACACGCAAGCATCTGTACGCCGGCACGATCGGGGAGGGGCTCACCGAGCTCAAACCCTACTACGAGCGGCAGGACCTCGAAGGGCGCTTCGGCGTGGGGCTGCTCAGCTTCATCCAGGGTGTCGAGCATTTCGCCCAGGGGCTTTATCGCCACGGCTTTGCGTCGCCCGACGCCGGTCCGATCATGGGGGCGCCACTGGCCATGCCGGTGCCGGTGAACCCCAATCCCGAACCGCTCGACTACGACAAGTTTCGCGCCATCCTGCAACTGCTGGTCGACGACATGGACGCAGCGCGCGATGCGCTGCTGACCGCCGGCGAAACCGGCGACTATGTCGTACCGGTCGAAGTGCTGAAGGTGCGGATCGACCTCGACGGTGACGGCAAGGGCAGCGAAACCGAGAGCGTCGGCAATGTGCTCAAGGCCATGTTCGGTGCTGCCACGGTGCCCGGCCCCACCGACGCCGGGGCGCCGGCTCCCACGCCGCCAATACCGCCCGATTCCACCATCGGCTTCGACCGGGCCGACGCGATCTGGCTCGCGGGCTACACGCAGATACTGGCGGCACAGGCGGACTTCCTCCTCGCGCATGACTTCCGGGCGTTGTTCGACACCACGTTCCACCGGCTGTTCCCGCGCGCCGGGTTGCCGATGCAGGCCTATACGAGCTCCACCGGTACGCTGATGCTCGACCCCGAGTCCGATAACGCCATCGCCGATGCGCTGGCAGCTATCCACCACCTCAACTGGCCGGTGACCGATGCCGATCGACTGAAGCGCGTGCTGGCGCGGTTCAAGGACGTCACTGCGCTCTCGCGGCGCAACTGGGAAGCGATCCTCGCCGAGACGGATGACAACCGCGAGTTGCTGCCGAGCCCCAGGCAGACCGGAATCACGCCGGAAGCCAGGATCACCGATGCGCAGGTGAAGGCCTGGATGGCGACCCTCGACACTGCGGACCTGATTCTCGACGGCAAGCTGCTGCTGCCGCACTGGCGCTTCCAGAAGGGTTTCGACCTGAAGGCCTATTTCGAGGGCGCCAAGAAGACCGACCTGGTGATGCTGATCACCGGCTACGATGCGCTCCCCTTCCTCAAGGACGGCCCGATTGCCAGCGCCCAGTCGTTTGCCGAGGCCAATGCAGTGTTCGGCGATGCGCTGATCGGCTACGCCTTCTGGTTCAACTGAGGGGGCTTGCCATGCGCCTGCTGATCGCCGCCGCTGCATTGGTGCTGCTGGGGCAGCCGACATTCGCGCAATCGTTCACCGATCCCAGAGCGCTGCTCGAGGCGCTGTATGCGGGCTACATGCCGCCCAACGACTATCCTCCCGACGAAGCGCCGCTGCAGAGCGATCGGCTCAACGGGCTGTTCGAGAAGGACCGGCAGGAGTCCAATGGCGAGATCGGCCGCATCGACTTCGCTCCCTACATCAACGGGCAGGACTACCAGATCAGCGATCTGGTCATTGGCGAGCCCTATACGGCCGGCGGCAGGGCGGTGGTGAAGGTGACGTTCCGCAATTTCGACACGCCACAGGAACTCGGCTTCCTGCTCGTCAACGAGGACGGCTGGAAGATCGACGACGTGTGGGGCGGCAGCGCCGATTACAGCTACGACCTGCTCGATATCCTGCAGTCGCCGCTGCCTTGATTGCGGCACGGCGCAGCCCTCAATGCGCCCGAACCGCTTGCTAGGCGGGGCCCCTCGCAACCGGGACACGGCAGTCATGCGTCGCATCATTGCAAGCCTTCTACTGATCATCGGCCTTTCGGGCGCAGCGAGCGCCTATGACAATCCCAAGGCGCTGGTCGAGGCGATCTACCAGCCCTACAGCGCCGGCCAGAAGCATAAGGGCGGCCTCGAGAAGTTCTACTCGGCGCGCCTCAAGGATCTCTACGCCGCCAATGTGGAGCGCCAGGGTGTCGACCAGAGGGGCGCGGCGGTCGATCCCGATGCGCCCGACATGCTGGCGTTCGACCCGTTTATCGAGGGACAGAACTCATTGCTGCTCGACCTTGTCGTCGGCGAACCGGTGCTGAACGGCGACCGCGCCGTCGCTACGGTCAGCTTTCACAACTTCGACCACATGAGCCTGATCAGCATCGCCATGGTGCGCGAAGCCGATGGCTGGAAGGTAGACGACGTCGCCTCGCTCGCCGGCAGCCAGAACTGGATGCTGTCCTGGCTGCTGCAGTACGATCCGTTCAGCGTGAACTGAGGGGACATGGGCGCTGAGCCCGCTCACAATGTCGCAGTTGTCGCCTCTCTCCCCTCAAGGGGAGCGAAAACTCGGTGAGGGGCCTCAGATCTCCCGCGTCGCATCCTTCAGCCAGGCCTTGGCATCTCCCTTGAGCTGCGGGCCGATCTCCTTGAACACCCGCTTGTGGTAAGCGTTGAGCCAGGCCTTCTCCGGCCCGCTCAGCTGCGTTTCGTCGATCAGCCTGAGGTCGATCGGGGCGAGGGTCAGGGTCTCGAACTCGAGGAACTTGCCCTCGCCGCCGACGCTGCTTTCCTGAACCACGAGCAGGTTCTCGATGCGGATGCCGTAGGCGCCGGCCTTGTAGTAGCCCGGCTCGTTCGAGGTGATCATGCCCGCCTCGAACGGCACCGAGTAGCGGCTCGAAATGCCGATCGGCCCTTCATGCACGGAGAGGAAGGCGCCGACGCCGTGGCCGGTGCCGTGGTTGTAGTTGACCCCGTCTTCCCACAGGAACTGGCGCGCCAGCACATCGAGCTGGGCGCCGGTGGTGCCCTTGGGGAAGCGGCTCATCGAGATCGCCATCATGCCGCGCAGCACGCGGGTGAAGCGGTCTTTCTGCTCGGCCGTCGCTTTGCCGGTGAACATGGTGCGGGTGATGTCGGTGGTGCCCGACAGATACTGCGCGCCGGAATCGACCAGCATCAGTTCACCCGGCTTCAGCTGCCTGTTGGTCTTCTCGTCGACCCGGTAGTGGATGATTGCGCCGTTCGGGCCGGCACCCGAGATGGTGTCGAAGCTGACATCGACCAGCCCGGATTCCTCGCGCCGGAAGCTCTCGAGTGCGGTGGCGATGCCGATTTCGTCCAGCTTGCCCTTGGGCGCCTCCTGGTCGAACCAATGGAGGAAGCGCGCCATGGCAATGCCATCGAGCTTGTGCGCCTCGCGCATGCCGGCAAGCTCGGCCTCGTTCTTTCGCGCCTTGGGCAGCAGCACGGGGTCGCGCCGCTCGATCAATGTCGCTTCGCTGACGCCGCTGATCGCGTTGGCGACTGCCACCGGCACGGTTGCCGGGTCGAGCATCACCCGCTTGTCGCCGGCGCCGAGTTTTCGCAGGGCGGCGACCATGGTGGCGACATCGGCGACCTTGGCCAGCCCCTCGAGGCCATGGCGCAGCTCGGGCGTGATCTTCTCCTTGTTGAAGAACAGCGTCGGCATGCCGGATTTCGGCACCAGCGCAAAGCACAGCACGACCGGCACATGCGGCACGTCGCGACCGCGCAGGTTGAACAGCCAGTTGATCGATTCCGGCACGGTCAACACCAGGGCGTCGGCATTGTCCTCGCCCATGGTGGCTCGAATCTCTGCCAGCTTGTCGGGCGCGGTCTTGCCGGCGCGGTTATGGCCGAGGAACTCGATCGCGGCATTTGGCGGAAGAGGGCGGTCCTTCCAGGTCTGGTCGACGAGGTTGACCACCGGCACCAGCGTCGCCTTGCCGCTCAACTTTTTCTCGAGGTCGGCAAGCTCGCTCGGTGTGTGCAGCCATGGATCGAAGCCCAGTTTGCCGCCCTTGGGCACGAAATCGGCGAGCTTCGGCGACAGTCCGCCCTGGCTGGCTTCCAGCACGGTGATGAGCCTGGTGTCGGTCTCGGCGGGCGCCTGCAGGGTATATCGGCCATCGACGAACAGCGCGGCTTTCCTTGCGCCGATGATGGCGAGGCCGGCCGAACCGGTAAAGCTGGTGACGTAGGCGAGGCGCGCCTCGCTATCGGGGACCATCTCGCCGCGATGCGCATCGGTGCGCGGCACCAGGAACGCATCGACGCCGGCCTCCCGCATCGCGGCGCGCAGCGCCTTGAGGCGCGGCGCCACGGTCTTGGGGTCGGTGCGGATATCGAAGCTCTGGTAGACGGTGGGGGCGAAGTCGCTGTCGGTCATGATGATTTGCCGGAGAATGGAATGGTGCGGACCCTAACAGAGGCTCCGTCGCTTCCCAAGCGGGGCACGCTGTTCATCCGCGGTTCAGCACCGGGAGGGCATTGCAGCCGGGCTGAGGGTCGGAAGCGATTCACCAGCCGTTAAGCCGCCTTGCACAATTGGCATGGCTGCCTTTCGCAACAACGACTTACCCGCGGGCTTCGTCCGCACTACATACCGAGCGTCGAGAGAAGCTCGACTGAATTGAAGGAACCGGGAGAACAAGATGCCCGAGAGCAAGAACGATTTCCGCAAGGCGCTCGGCAGCGTCATCGAAGCGCGGGGCCGCGAGGCCACCCGCAGCGTCGGTCGCAGCCGTGAACACCTGCTGCTCGGCGCGCTGACCAAGCGCCCGAACTAACACCGACGCGCGTCAGCGCGGGGTCTGGACTATCTGTTTTGATGAGTCCCCGGATCGAAAGGTCCGGGGACTTTGCTTTTGGCGCGATACCGCTGGCAGACGGCCCCCTCCCATCCTCCCCCATAAAGGGGGAGGTGCTCCGCTGGTTCATTGGGCACGATCGTAGACGGAGTCTCGGCTCTTCACCTCCCCCTTTATGGGGGAGGCCGGGAGGGGGCCGTCTCTTTCGGTCAGGGAAAACTAGTCAGCAGGACCAGCCAGCAGCAGCTCACACCCGCTCCAGCACCAGCGTCGTCCATTCCTTCTTGACGATCCGCTGGCGCAGTACAATTCCCTGCTGCGAGTAGGCCGAGATCACCCGATTGGCCTGGGTGTTGAGGATGCCCGAGAGGATCACCGTGGCACCGATGGCAGTGACCTTGCGCATGCCGGGCGCCAGCGCGACCAGCGGACCGGCGAGGATATTGGCGACCACCATATCGTAGGGCGCGCCGGCGGCGATCTGGCGGTGATCCAGCCCGGTTGCTTCGAAGGCGATGATGTAGCGCCCGACGCCGTTGTCCCGGGCATTCTCCACCGTGGTGGTCACGGCGATCGGGTCGATGTCGCTCGCCAGCACGGGCAGATGGGTGCGCTTGGCGAGCGCGATGGCGAGAATCCCCGTACCTGTGCCGACATCCAGCATGGCGCGGAAGCGCTTGCGCTTCAGTGCGCGGTCGATGGCCTCGAGGCAGCCGGTGGTGGTCTCGTGATGGCCGGTACCGAAGGCCTGCGCGGCGTCGATGCGGATGGCGGTCAGGCCCGGCGGGGGTGGGTTTTCCTCATGGCTGCCGTGCACATAGAAGCCGCCGGCCACCACGGGCTGCAGTCCCTCCAGCGATTTTGCCACCCAGTTGACGGTCGGATCGATCGCCTCGACCGCAAAACTCACATTGCCGCCCAGCGTCTCGCGCGCGATCTGGTTGAAGGCTTCGACATCCGGCTCGCTGTCGCAGGTTGCCTCGAATACCCACTCGCCGGTCTCCTCGTTCTCATGCGCCGAAGCAGTGATGGCGATGTCCTCACGGGCCATCACGGCATCGACCAGCGCATAGGCCTGGTCCTTGGTCAGCGGGGTGGAGAGTTGCGAGAGCGTCATCGGGGAATGTCCTGTTCGCCGCTGTTTCGGGGCAGCGGCGCAGTAAGTCAATGGCTGGCCGCATCAAGCGTCAAGCTGCGGCTTCGGCGTGCTGCAGCGACAGGCTGGCCCAGACCGGCAGATGGTCCGAGCCGGTGCGCGCCAGGGCGGTGCGGTGCACCCCGGCCGATTCCAGCTTGAAATCCCGGCTGGTGATGATGCGGTCGAGCTGCAGCATCGGCCGACGCGAGTGAAAGCTCGGCCCCAGCGGGATGACGTCATGGTGCCGCGCGAAGGCCAAGAGGCACTTGCCGTCCTCGGCCCACTGGTTGAGATCGCCCATGATCACGGTCGGCATGTGCTGCTCGAGCTTTTCGAGGTGAGTGACGATCGCGTCGGCCTGCTTCATCCTCGAGTTGCCCAGCAACCCCAGGTGCATGCCGACAACACGCATCGCGGTGGTGCCCATCACCACGTCGGCCATCACGGCGCCGCGCGGCTCGAACGCCGGGAGTTCGATGCGCTGGGGGTTGCGAACCTCGATGCCCTTCTTCACCAGCAGCACGTTGCCGTGCCAGCCCAGGCTCTGCTCGCGGATGCCGAAGCGGACCGGCATGTAGTTGGTGTAGTCGACGATCAGGTCGGGGGAGAGCGTCGTGGCGCGTTCGCCAAAACGCCGATCCACTTCCTGCAACGCGACGATGTCCGCATCGATCTCGGCGAGAATCTTCATGATGCGGTCGGGTTGCCGGCGCCTGTCGGTGCCGATGCTCTTTCGGATGTTGTACGAGGCGACTTTGATCATTGGTCCTGGGACGTCAGCAGAAAGAAGGGCACGGGTCTAGAGGATAGGCGAGAGCAGGCGGGCGGCCTGCGAGATGAAGCGGGGGATCGGATGGCGCTTGAGCACCTCATCCTTGGTCACCTGGCGGCAATTGGCGAAGTCGGTTTCCAGCATCTTCTCCACCGCTGTGATGACGCCGGGGTCGGGCATCCATACGGTCATCTCGAAATTGATGGCGAACGAGCGATTGTCGAAGTTCACCGTGCCGACGGAGGCGATCCTGTCATCCATCAGCAGCACCTTCTGGTGCAGAAAGCCCTTCTGGTAACGGTAGATGGCGATATCGTGTTCCACCATGGCGTCGGCATGGGCGTTGCTGGCGAGCCAGACCAGCAGGTGGTCGGGCTTGGCCGGCAGCATGATGCGCACATCGACGCCGCGAAGGATCGCCGCATAGAGCGCGGTCCGCATGTCGGTGTCCGGCACGAAGTAGGGGCTGACGATCCAGAGCCGCTGCCGCGCCTGGCCGATCACGTCGGCGAAGGCAATGGCGCAAGCTTCGAGCTTGTCGGCGGGACCGGTGGCCATCACCAGCGCCGAGACATGTCCCGGCTCGTCCACCGGATGGGGCGGGGGCAGGTTGAGGACCTCGCCGGTGGCCCAGAGCCAATCCTCCTGGAAGATGAGCGCTACCGAAGAAGCCGCCGGCCCCTCGAGCTTGAGCTGCGTATCACGCCAGTCGCCGAAGCGCTCGTCTTCGCCCAGGTACTCGACCCCGATATTGGCGCCACCGGTCCAGGCGACCTTGCCGTCGACCACGACGGATTTCCGGTGGTTTCGATAGTTGATCCGCATCGGCCCAAACAGCCTGAGGAAGCGGTGACGATGGTTGAAGCCGAAGATCTTGATGCCTTCGGCCCACATCCGGTCCTTGTATTCGCGGGACAAGCCACTGCTGCCGACATCGTCGTAGAGCATGTAGACCGCCACTCCAGCGCGTGCCCGCTCCATCAGCGCGGCAGCCAGCCGATGGCCCAGCGCATCGGCCTTGAGGATGTAGAACTGCACCAGAATGTAGGTCTTGGCCGCGGCGATGCCCTCGAAGATCGATTCGAACGTCGCTTCGCCATCGACCAGCAGCTCCGCCGCGTTGCCGGCGAGAAACGGCATGCCGGCGGCGCGGCGCTGCACCGGCCACTGTGCTCCGGCCTCGCGATCGATCACCGCCAGATCCTCGCTGCGGATCAGCCGCGAGGCGCGCACCTGCATGCGGGTCTGGGCATAGCTGTCAAAGTGCTTCCAGCCGAAGACGAGGTAGAAGATGGTGGTGGGGAAGGGCAGAAAGGCCAGCGATACCAGCCAGGCGATCGAGCCCTGCGAGGTCCGGGACGCGCTGATTTCGCGCACCGCGCAAATGAGCGCCACGGCGTAGAAGCCGGCGAGCACCATCGCGATGATCGGAATGCTCTCGACGACGGTCTCGACCGCTTCACTCATGTCGATGACGCCGTTCATTGCCGCTCCGCTGCTCCGCCTTAGACTAATAGCCGATGCACGGGGAACGACCAGAGCCGAGTTCCGTGCGCAAGATGGTTGCGCGCCGCAGCGAACCTCCGCAAAACTAGCAGCCGGACCTTTCCGGTCCGCCTTCCCGTGTTCGAAAGTCCGCCAGTGTCGCCGCAACCGTCAATGCTCCGTCAGAACGCCATGACGGGAATTGCGTTCAAGCTGAGCTCGGTGTGCGTTTTCCTCGGCATGTCGAGCCTGCTCAAGGCGTCCGAGGGCGTGCCGTCCGGGCAACTGGTGTTCTTCCGTTCCTTCTTCGCCATCGTCCCCATCATCGCCTACCTGATCTGGAAGGGCGAACTCGGGGTGGGGCTCAAGACCAGGCACCCGGTAAGTCATCTGCTGCGCGGCCTCGTCGGCACCGGCGGCATGATGACCGGCTTCTTCGCGCTCACCCAATTGCCCTTGGCCGAAGCGATCACCATCAGTTACGCGACGCCGCTGCTCATCGTGGTGTTCAGCGCCATCTTCTACCATGAGCAGGTCCGGCTCTACCGCTGGAGTGCCGTGCTCGTCGGGCTGGTCGGCGTCATCATCATCATCTGGCCGCGCCTGACGGTGTTTTCCGGCGGCATTGCCGACATGAGCGGCGCAACGCTAGGGGCCGTGTCCGCGCTGGTAGCTGCCGGCTTTGCCGCCACGGCCATGGTGCTGGTCCGCAAGCTGGTGGAGACCGAGCGCTCGGCCACCATCGTCCTCTATTTCTCGCTGACCTCGTCGGTGTTTGGCCTCGCTACGCTGCCATTCGGCTGGGTGATGCCGACGACGGAGCAGTTCGCCCTCCTGGTCGGGGCCGGCATCTTCGGCGGCATCGGGCAGATCCTCCTCACCGAATCCTACCGCCACGCCGATATGTCAGTGGTGGCGCCGTTCGAATATGCCTCGCTGATCCTCTCGGTGCTGATCGGCTACCTGATTTTCCACGATGTGCCGACCGTCGAGATGCTGGTCGGAGGCGTCATCGTCGTCGGCTCGGGCCTTTTCATCATCTACCGCGAGCACAAGCTGGGGCTCGAACGGAAGAAGGCGAGCGAGATCACCCCGCCGCAGTAACCCGCTTGGGCAAAGTATCTGCTCTGGAGCGATGCCTCGGGAAGGCCTCCTCACCCGAGGAGGAGGTGAAGTTGGAGCGCGATCATGCCACACGGACACCTCTCCCTCTGGGGGAGAGGTCGGCGCCTAGCGCCTGATGAGGGGCCTTATGCAGCCGAACCCTCACGAGTGCACATGATCATCGCCGAAGACGGCCACCCGGTTGATCAGAAGCGCGGTCCACTGTGGTGCGGCGACTACGGCTTCTGCACGAAGCTTTCGAGCACTTTCTTCCTGCCGGCCTTTTCGAACTCGATGGTCAGCTTGTTGCCTTCGATCTGGTCGATGCGGCCGTAGCCGAATTTCAGGTGGAAGACGCGCTCGCCGACATCGTATTTCGAGCCGCGGCCGTCATCGACCGAGCGGGCCACGAGGTCGCCGTCGATGGTGATCGGGCCGGCCGACTTGCGGCTCGAGGCCTGGGCGCGGGCGCGCTGCCAGCCGGGAGTCTCGTAAAGCGAATCGAACGGGTCGCGGGTATCGAAGCGCCCCGAGGCGCGCCCACCATAGCCGTAGCCGCCATAGGCCGAGCCGGTGTCCTTGACCTCGACCGCTGCCGCCGGCAGCTCGTCGAGGAAACGGGACGGGATCGCCGATTGCCAGAGGCCGTGGGTCAGCCGGTTCTGCGCCACCGAGACGCGCAGACGCTTGCGGGCTCGGGTGAGGCCGACATAGGCCAGCCGGCGCTCCTCTTCGAGCCCGGCGCGGCCGAGCTCATCGAGGGTGCGCTGGCTGGGGAACAGGCCTTCCTCCCAGCCGGGGAGGAACACCGTCTCGAACTCCAGCCCTTTGGCGGAGTGGAGCGTCATGATCGACACGGCGTCATCGGCTTCGCCGGTATCGCGGTCCATCACCAGCGAGACGTGTTCGAGGAAGCCGCCCAGCGAGTCGAACTCTTCCATGGAGTTGACCAGTTCCTTCAGGTTCTCCAGCCGGCCTTCCGCCTCGGCGGATTTGTCGTTCTGCCACATCTCGGTATAGCCGGACTCGTCCAGCACCTGGCGGGCGAGATCGGCATGCGAGGTGTGGCGGCGGATGATGCCGGGCGCCAGCTCCTCTTCTTCGACGGCGTCTTCCGGGGGGAGGGCCTGGGCCCGCCGCGCCCAGTCGTCGAACTGTTCCATAAGCTGGCGCAAGGTGGTGCGCTGCTTGGGCTTGAGCTCTTCGGTCTGCACCAGCGCGCGCACAGCGGTGGTAAGTGACGTGCCCTGGCGCCGCGCCGCGTCGTAGAGGATCTGCAGGGTCGAGTCGCCCAGCCCGCGTTTGGGCGTGTTGACGATGCGTTCGAAGGCGAGATCGTCGTTCGGGTTGAACACCAGCCGCAGGTAAGCCAAGGCGTCGCGGATTTCCTTGCGCTCGTAGAAGCGCGGGCCGCCGATGACGCGATAGTTGAGCCCCAGCGTGATGAAGCGCTCTTCGAAGGCGCGCATCTGATGAGAAGCGCGCACCAGGATCGCCATCGAGTTCAGTGCCTCGCCCTGGCGCTGGAACTGCTCGATCTCCTCGCCGACCTGCCGGGCTTCCTCGTCGGAATCCCAGACCGAGGTGACCATCACCAGTTCGCCAGGTTCGCCTACATCGGTCTGCAGCGTCTTGCCCAGCCGGCTTTCATTGTTCGCGATGAGGTGCGAGGCGGCTTTGAGGATGTTGGAGGTCGAGCGGTAGTTGCGCTCGAGCCGGATCACCTTGGCGCCCGGGAAATCCTTCTCGAAGCGGAGGATGTTGTCGACCTCGGCGCCGCGCCAGCCATAGATCGACTGGTCGTCGTCGCCGACGACGCAGATATTGGCCTCCGACGCGGGCTTGCCCTGGGCGAGCAGGCGCAGCCACAGATACTGGGCGACGTTCGAATCCTGGTATTCGTCGACGAGGATGTACTTGAAGCGCCGGTGGTACTCGGCCAGCACATCCGGGTTCTCACGGAACAGCTTGATGCACAGCAGCAGCAGGTCGCCGAAATCGGTGGCGTTCAGCGTTCTCAGCCGATCCTGGTATTGCTGGTAAAGATCGGGGACGCGGCCGTTGGCAAAGGCCGAGCGGTCGGCCATCGACACATCGCCGGGCAATTGGCCGCGGTTCTTCCAGTTGTCCATCATCCCGGCGAACTGCCGGGCCGGCCAGCGCTTCTCGTCGATGTTGGCGGCTTCCAAGAGCTGCTTGATCAACCGGATCTGGTCGTCGGTATCGAGAATGGTGAAGTCGGAGCGCAGCCCCACCAGTTCGGCATGCCGGCGCAAGAGGCGCGCGCCGATCGAGTGGAAGGTGCCGAGCCAGGGCATGCCCTCGACGCCCGCGCCGACCAGCGCGCCGATGCGCTCCTTCATCTCGCGGGCCGCCTTGTTGGTGAAGGTCACCGACAGGATCTCCGACGGCCAGGCTTTGCGCGAGTTGAGGATATGGGCAATGCGGGTGGTGAGGACCCGGGTCTTGCCGGTGCCGGCGCCGGCGAGCACCAGCAGCGGACCCTCGGTGCTGAGCACAGCGTCGCGCTGCTCCTCGTTGAGCCCCTTCAGATAGTCAGGCGTCGCTGCTCCCCGGCCAAACTGGCTGGTGATCGAGCCCGCCTGCGGGCGGTCGAGGCGCTGCGGTTCTGCTGCCATCAGGGAAACGACGAATCCTGTTTCGTTCTCATTGCTAGATATAGGCAGTGCGAGGCCGGATGTATATGCGGCGGGGGCCTGTCACAGATCTGTCACCACATTGTCATGTGGCCGTTGTGCGGCGTGCCTAAGCGGAAGCCCTCGATTTTCAGGGGCGCCCGACAATGCAGTTCAAATCCATTCTTCTCGGCCTCACCGCCGGCCTGCTCGCCACTGCGACCTATGCCGCGCCGGTGTTCAACCGGATCGCCAGCTTTCCGGTCGAGCTGAACAACGTCGAGGCCAAGACGACCTCGTCGGAAATCATCACGGCGTCGGAAGACGGCATGACGCTGGTCTATTCGGACAGCCCGGCCGGCGGCATCGGCTTTGTCGACATCACCGACGCCAAGGCGCCGAAAGCCGCCGGTTTCGTGGCGCTCGACGGCGAGCCGACCTCGGTGACCATCATCGGCAGCAAGGTCTATGCCGCGGTCAACACCTCGGAAAGCTTCACCAGCCCCTCGGGCAAGCTCGTGGTCGTCGATCTCGCCAGCAAAGCCATCGAAACCACCATCGAGCTGGGCGGCCAGCCCGATTCGATCGCCCATTCGAGGAACAACGACATCATCGCCATCGCCATCGAGAACGAACGCGATGAGGAGGTGAACGACGGCGACCTCCCGCAAATGCCGGCCGGCTACCTTGTGCTGCTCAACCTCAAGGACGGCGTCGTCGATCCCGAAAGCCTCAAGAAGGTCGACGTCACCGGTCTCGCCGCCATCGCCGGCGACGATCCGGAGCCCGAGTTCGTGTCGTTCAACGACCTCGACGAAGTGGCCCTGACGCTGCAGGAAAACAACGAGATCATCATCATCGACGGCAAAACCGGCACGGTGAAATCGCACTTTTCGGCCGGCACGGTCAGCCTCGAGGGCGTCGATACCAAGAAGGACGGCGCGCTCAAGTTCACCGGCAAGCTGGAGGATGTGGCGCGCGAGCCGGACGCCGTGAAGTGGCTCGACGACAACCGCCTGATCGTCGCCAATGAAGGCGACTGGAAGGGCGGCTCGCGCGGCTTCACCATCTTCAACCGCGATGGCACCGTCGCCCATGAGAGCGGCCCGTCGATGGAGTACGAGGCCGCCCGCCTCGGCCACTATCCGGATGCCCGCAACAAGAAGGGCATCGAGCCCGAGGGGCTGGAAACCGCGACCTTCGGCGACACCAGTTACGTCTTCATCGCCCAGGAGCGGTCGTCGCTGATTGCCGTCTACAAGGATGCCGGTGCGGGCGCCAAGCCGGAATACCTGCAGTCACTGCCTTCGGGCATCTCGCCGGAAGGCCTGGTCGCCATCCCGCAGCGGAACCTGCTCGCCACTGCCAACGAGTTCGACGGTCGCGCCGACGGGCTCACCGGCTCGCATGTCATGCTCTACGAGCTGGGTGAGGGCGAAGCGGCTTACCCGCAGCTGATCTCCGATCTCGACGCCGACGGCCGGCCGATCGGCTGGGCTGCGATCTCGGGCGCCGTGGGCGATGCCGACAAGCCGGGCATCCTCTATGCGGTCAGCGACAGCGTGCTCAGCGCCCAGCCGGCGATCTACCAGATCGACGCTACGGCCAGGCCGACACGGATCGTCAACAAGACCATCATCACGCGCGGCGGCGATGCGGCGCAGAAGCTCGATCTCGAGGGCATCACGCTCGACGGGGAGGGCGGCTTCTGGGTGGCCTCGGAAGGCCGCAGCGACAAGCTGATCCCGCATGCGCTCTACCATGTCGATGCCGACGGCAAGATCATCGAGGAAGTGGCATTCCCCGAGGCGCTGCTGCCGCACGAGATCCGCTACGGCGCCGAAGGCATCACCAAAGTGGGCGATACCCTGTGGGTGGCGATCCAGCGTGAGTGGAAGGACGATCCCAAAGGGCAGGTGAAACTGCTCGGCTACAACCTCAAGGACCAGACCTGGTCCGCCGTCCGCTACCCGCTCGAAGCGGCGGCCGAGGGCGCCTGGAATGGTCTGTCCGAGATCACCGCGCATGGCGACTACGTCTATGTGGTCGAGCGCGACAATCAGATCGCCCGCAAGGCGGCGCTGAAAAAGCTCTACCGGGTGTCGGTCTCGGCGCTGGTCGGCGCCGAAATCGGCGGCGAGCTGCCGGTGGTCACCAAGCAAGAAGTCCGCGACTTCATTCCCGATCTCGCCGCCAGTAACGGTTACGTCGTCGACAAGGTCGAGAGCTTCGCCATCGGGGCCGACGGCACCGGTTACGTGATCACCGACAATGACGGGGTCGCGGATTCCTCGGGCGAGACCTTCTTCTGGTCGGTCGGCACGATCCAGTAAGCCAACAGCCTCCTGTTTGCGGGGCTTGGGGCCGGTCCGAAGGGGCCGGCCCCTGCTGTTTGCAGCCAGACCGGCAGGCGGCGATATCGGCGTCGGCGGCAGGGCGTTGCGATAAGTGCCGCCGTGATGCGGTTCAGCGCGTGACGGAGCACCAGCCATTGCCTAAACTCCGATGCATTCTGCTAGGATTCATCGGCCCGTGCTCAACCGGCTCTACATCATCGTCGGCGTCATCGCGATCCTGCTGCTTGCTGCGGCGTTCGTGGTGCCGAGCTTCATTCCGTGGGGCCAGTATCGTGACCGGCTGTCGGCCATTGCCGGCGAGGTGCTGGGCGCGCCGGTACGGATCGAAGGCGATGTGGCGTTTTCCCTGCTGCCGCAGCCCAAGCTGACCTTCTCCAACGTCAGCGCCGGCCCGGCCGCCGACCCGAACCTCACGGTCGAGCGGGTCGAAGCCGACTTCTCGCTGATCGACTTCCTGCGCGATCGCTACAATGTCACGCGGCTGCAACTCGACGGTCCGACGGTTTCGATCGACGTCGCAGCCGACGGCACGGTGGATACCGGCATCGCCCTGGCCAAGGCGGTGAACAGCAACATTTCGGTTGCCAATGCGGTGGTCACGGCGGGCAGCATCCGGCTGCGGGATGGCCGTTCGGGCGAGACCTATATCGCCTCCGGGGTATCCGGCGAGTTGAAGCTCGAGGCGTTGCGCGGGCCGTTCTCGTTCCAGGGCACGGGCAACGTCGACGGCGCCGTCTATGCGCTGAGGGTCACCACCGGCCAGCTCGACGCCGAAGGCGGCGGCACGCTGGCGATGAGCCTACGTCCGGTGGACGACCACTTCACGCTGTCGGCCGAAGGCTATCTCAAATCCGGCCTTGCGCCGGGCTTTAGCGGCACGATGACCTTTCGGCAGCCGCCCGCGAGGGATGGCGCTGAGGATGCGGGGCAGGGCGACCTGGTGATGACCAGCAAGGTCGAGGCCAGCCCGAACAAGGTGCTGCTGTCGGACTACGTGGTGATCCCCGACGAGAACCGCGCCGCGACACGGCTGCTCGGCGCCGCCGATGTGACGCTGGGCAAGGACATGGCCTTCAACGCGGTGATCTCCGGTGGCCTCCTGGCTCTGCCGCCACGTGATGCCACGGCGGAACAGGCGGTCGAGCCGTATGAACTGGTGCGGCTGCTGCGCGAGCTGCCGCTGCCGGCGGCGCCGGGCATCCCGGGGACGATCGGCCTCGATGTCGCCGAGGTGAACCTGCGCGCGTTTTCGCTCCGCAATGTCCGGCTCGACGCCGCGGCGCATGATGGGGATTGGACGGTCCGCGGGCTGACCGGCATATTGCCCGGCGACACCAGGGTCGCGCTGGCGGGAGAGGTCACCACCGATACCGGTCGTCCGGAATTCTCGGGGACGCTGTCGCTCAAGTCGGCGCGGCTCGACGCATTGAGCACGATGTGGCGCAAGCCGGCCGAGGGCAATCCACTGTTCGGCATGCCCGGCTCGATCGCCGCCCGGATCGATCTGGTGGGCGAGACACTGTCGGTGAGCGACGGGCGGATCGAGCTCGACGGCGAGGCGCGTTCGTTTTCGGCACAGCTGGGCCTCGGCACCACCCCCGACCTTCATATCAGCGCCGATATGGGCCAGCTGGATGCGAGCCGCAGTGCGGCGCTGTTGGCGCTGTTGCCCGATCTCGCCGCCGATCCGGCCTTTCCCGCGAGCTTCCCCAAGGGCGAGTTCGACCTGGTGGCCGACAGCATGACGCTGGGCGGTCTCAACGGCCGGGCGCTCGCAGCCAAGGGCTCCTGGGACGGCGGCGTCCTGGTGGTCGACGACGTCTCGGCGGGTGAGCTGGGCGGCATGAAATTCAAGGCGGCGCTTACCGCGTTCGGCTCGATCACCAAGCCGGAGCTCTCGGGATCGGCAACCGTTACCGTGAACTCGGCGGATGCGCCGGCGCTGGCGAGCTTTTATCGCGCGCTAGGGGCATCTCCGGCCATTGCCGGCTTCCTTGCCCCGTCGCTGCCGGCCGATCTTGCCCTCAGGCTCGACCCGCCAAGCGGCGACGGGGCGCAGAGCCTCGCCATTTCCGGGCAGCTCGGCGGCTCCCAGGTCGCGGCGGATGCCGAGTTGCAGGCGGGGTTCCTGCGCGCGCTCTTCGGCCCGGTGAAGGTGCGGCTCGACGTGAAGTCGGCCGATGCCGCCGCGATGAGTGCGCAACTGGGGCTGGGCGAGGTCGGCCTGTTCGCCGATGGCGAGCCCGTGCATCTGGTCGGTGTCGTCGACGGCAATGTCGCCAACAGTCTCGAGACCACCGTGCTGGTCGAAGGCGGAGGCGACTCCCTGGGTTTTTCCGGCAACCTGGTGGTTACCAACCCGGCGGCCTATAGCGGCAAGGGCACCCTCAAGGCCAAGCTTGCCGATCCATCGACCTTTGCCGATTGGCTCGGCGCGGGCGGCATATCGCTGCCGGCGCTCGCCGCATCCGCCCGGGTGGATTTCAACGGGCCGGCCGACGTGCAACTGCTCGATATCACCGGCACCTCGGGCGCCGGGTCTTTCAGCGGCAACCTGAAGCTCGCGACGAAAGGCAACGCCCGAACCGTCAGCGGCGCCATCGCCACCGGCGACCTCGACCTCGGCAGCGTGCTCAGGACGCTGACCGGGCCGGCCTCGCTGCTGGCGGGCAGCGGTCTGTGGCCGGACGGACCACTGGCCACCGGCGAGGCGCCGCGGACCACCACGGGTCGCGTGGCCGTGAGCGCGCCGACCGTCTCCGCCGATGGCAAACCGCTGCTGACCGACCTCAGCTTCGATCTCGATTGGGATGCCACCACCACCCGGCTGCGCAATGTTGCCGGCAAGCTCGGCGGCGGCAGCGTCGGCATGGAACTGGCGGTCTGCTGCGCCGGTCCCTTGCCGGACAAGCAGGTGACCGGGCGGATTTCGCTGGTCGGCGTGCCGCTCGACAGCATCGCGCCGCCGCTGGTCGCCAATGCCATCGACGGCACACTGGATGCTTCGGGCCGGTTCGACGGCACCGGTGGGTCGGTAGCGGGCATGCTCGCGGCATTGACCGGTGAAGGGACGTACACGACCAGCGGGCTCAGGATCGAACGGCTGAACCCACAGGCCGCCTCCTCGATCTCCGGCATTGCGAATCTGCTGGAGATGCAGCCGGAAGAGTTGAGCGCGCTGATCGAGGACCGGCTCGACGATGCGCCGTTCGATGCGCCGCGGGTGACGGCCGGTTTCACCATCGCCGGCGGCGTGCTGCGCAGCCCAAATGTGTCGATCGAGGGGGAGGGCGGCCAGCTGTTCGGCAGCGGTTCGATCCGGCTGGGCGATCTCGGCCTCAGCGGCGACTATGCGCTGTCGCCGACCGCGATCACCCCGGCGGCGGTGGTCGATACGGGAGCGGCGCGGATTTCCACCCGCCTCGGCGGCACGCTGATGGCGCCCGAGCGGCAGTTCGACGTATCGGGCCTGGTCGACGCGATCATGGTGAAGGCCTACGAGGCGGAAGTGGCCCGGCTCGAGAAGCTGCGCGAAGAGGACGAGGCGAGGCGGAAGGCGGAGGAAGCCGAGAAAGCCCGGCTCGCGGCCGAGGCTGCGGCAATCCGCGCGGCTGACGAGGCCGCGGCGAAGAAGGCTGCCGAAGAAGCCGCCGCCAGGCAGGCCGCCGAAGAGGCAGCCGCGAGGAAGGCAGCGGAAGAGGAGGCGGCGCGCAAGGCGAAGGAAGAGGAAGACCTGCGCAAGGCGCTCGAGGAGTTCAACCGCCCGATGGACATCGGGCTCGGGAACTAACCCGACCGATCCCGATACCAGGCCAGGACGGCGAGCCGGACGGCCGATGACAGGTTGGGCACTTCGCGCTGCTGGTCGATCTCGGCGATCAGGGCGGCGATGGATTTGCCGCCGGCCTGCGCCATCGCCTCGAGGCCGGCCCAGAACTCACTTTCGATGGCGATGCTGGTCCGGTGCCCGGCGATGGTCAGCGAGCGCTTCTCCACCGCCCGCTACTTCTTGCGGAAGCTGTCGAGGCTCACGACCTTCTCGCCCTGCGCCTCGGGGGCAGCGGTTTTCGCAGGGGCAGGGGGCGCCGCGGCCTCGTCGGCAGAGTCCGCCTCAGCCGGTTCGGCCTCATCGCCGGCGACGCGCTCGACATCGAACTGCAGGCCGAACTGCACCGATGGATCGAAGAAGCCCTTGATCGCCGAGAACGGGATCGCCAGCAATTCGGGGCGGCCATCGAAGGACAGTTCGACCTCGAAGCCGGTCTCGGTGACGCGCAAGGCGCCGAACTGGTTCTGCAGCACGATGGTCATTTCCTTGTCGTATTGCTCGACCAGCCGCTGGCTCATCCGGACGCCCGGGGCCTTGGTGACGAAGGAAATGAAAAAATGGTGCTCGCCCGGCAGGCCAGTCCGCGCCACTTCGGACAGCACCTTGCGCACAACGCCGCGCAGCGCTTCCTGGGCCAGAATGTCGTAGCGGATCAGGTCTTCAGCCATATCGTCCTTGCTGCGGGGGAATCCCCGCTTCAAGCCCATATCACCGCTGCGGGGGGCACAATTCAAGGCAAAACGGAAAGCCGCGCCCCGCGACCTTGGGACGCTGCAGGGTGTCGACGATGGAAAGGGAAGTGCAGGCTTCTGTTGCCAGGTGCCTGCGAACCCCGCCTGCCAAGCTGCTAGGCCTGGAGGACTTTTAGTTCAGGTGCCGGCGCCGCATTAAGCAGCGATAGCAACCTTAGCATAGTTGTCGTTGGCAACTATTAGGATGGCCCGATATCGGTGGTACCATGCCGAGCAAAAGTCTAACCTTTACGCCCTTGTCGATCCTGTTTCGTCCCCATGAGCCCGCCACGACGGGGAGTTCTGGTGGAGACGCCGGGCACTGCCCCCGGGTCCAATGGGTTTATTACGCTAGCCGTTTATCGCCATAGCCGTTGCCGGCAAGACCTATATAGGCGCGACGAGTGCGCGATGCAAACCGCACTGTGGATGCTCGGCGGAGCACGCTCCGAATCGCGATAAGCTGAGCGGATGCGCCAGTATCTCGACCTTCTCCGCGACGTCCTCGACAACGGCACCGATCGGCCCGATCGCACCGGTACGGGCACCCGTTCGGTATTCGGGCGGCAGACCCGCTTCGATCTCGGCAAGGGCTTCCCGCTGCTGACCACCAAGAAGCTGCACATCAAATCGATCATCTACGAACTGCTTTGGTTCCTGCGCGGCGAGACCAATGTGCGCTGGCTGCAGGAGCGCGGCGTCAGGATCTGGAACGAATGGGCCGACGAGAACGGCGACCTCGGGCCGGTCTACGGCTCGCAGTGGCGCAGCTGGCCGGATGGACACGGCGGCACCATCGACCAGATCGCCAACGTGGTGAACTCCATCAAGACCAAGCCGGACTCGCGTCGCCACATCGTCACGGCCTGGAATCCGGCCGAGGTCGATGACATGGCACTGCCGCCGTGCCACTGCCTGTTCCAGTTCTATGTGGCGGACGGCAGGCTGAGCTGCCAGCTCTATCAGCGCTCTGCCGACCTGTTCCTCGGGGTGCCGTTCAACATCGCGTCCTATGCGCTGCTGACCGAGATGATGGCGCAGGTGACCGGGCTGGAGCCCGGCGAGTTCGTGCACTCGTTCGGCGACCTGCATCTCTATCACAATCACTTCGAGCAGGTCCGGCTGCAGCTCAGCCGCGATCCGCGTCCGTTGCCGCGGCTGAGGATCAATCCAGACAAGCACGACATTTTCGATTTCGAGTTCGAGGATTTCACCATCACCGACTATGATGCGCATCCCAGCATCAAGGCAGAGATCGCGGTATGAGGCTCCTCCCCACTGCCATCCTCTTTGCAACTCTGGCTGCAGCTCCGAGCTTCGCCAACGACACCATGTCGAGCCTGGGAGCCGGCGGCCTGGTGTTCGTCCAGACCGACGACGTGAAGATGCTGAGTGAGGATCTCTATGTCTCGCCCGAAGAGGTGCGGGTGAAGTACGAGTTCAGGAATGAAGGCAACGAGGATGCCGACACCCTGGTCGCGTTTCCGATGCCCGACATCACCGGCGACGGTGATTTCATGGTGGCGATCCCCACCGAAGACCCCGAAAACATCTTCGGTTTCACCAGCCTGGTGAACGGCGAGCCGGTAGCGGCCGAACTGCACCAATACGTGTTCGCGACCAATATCGACTATACCCGGTATCTCACCGATCTGGGCCTGCCGCTGACGCCCTATGGCGAGGCGACGGTGACGGCGATCAACGCCCTCGACGACGCGACCAAGAAGGAACTGCTGCACCGTGCCCTGGTGATCCCGATGGAGTTCGACCAGGGGCAGGGGATGCAGACCGAGTACCTGCCGGTGTGGACGCTGCGCTCGACCTATAGCTGGGAGGCGCATTTCCCTGCCGGCGAGACCGTGACGGTGGAGCACCGGTACAAGCCGAGCGTCGGGGGCACCGTCGCCGTGACGTTCCTGTCGCCACCTTATGACGGCTACGACCCGGCGGCGGAATACAAGCGCAAGTACTGCACCGACGACAATTTCATCGGCACGGTCAAGAAGACGCTGCCCAATCCGGACGAACCGTATGGCGCACCATTCACCGAGAGCTGGCTCAGCTATATCTGGTCGACCGGCGCCAACTGGGCGGGCCCGATCGGCAGGTTCCACCTGACCATCGACAAGGGGCTGCCGCAGAACCTGGTGTCGTTCTGCTGGGACGGCAAGGTGACGAAGACCGGCCCGACGACCTTCGAGATGGAGGCCAAGGACTGGTGGCCGCCCTACGACCGCGAACTCGAGGTGCTGATCCTCAACCGGCAGAACCCCGAGCCGAACGTCGGCTGATGGCGACGCTGACCGAACTGAGCGAGCGGGTCGAGCAGGTTTCCGCCATTTACGCGGCCCGGTGCGCCATCCGGCGCGACGCGGACTGGTTTGCCCTGAAGCTGCAGGAGGAGGCGGGAGAACTGGTCGCCGAGTACCTGCGCGGCAGCGGTCGGGGCCGCGTCGCCGAGCGTTCGGACCAGGCGATCCGCACGGCGCTCGAAGATGAAGCGGCGGACCTCCTGGCGCAGGTGCTGCTGTTCTGTCGCCACAACGATATCGACGTCGAGGCAGCGCTGGAGCGCAAGTGGTTCGCCCATCTCAAGCGACCGGGCGCTGCGCCATGAGCCTGAATATCCGCAGTGCGACGCCGCGCGATGCCGCACTGATCGTCCGCTTCATCGCGGCGCTCGCCGAGTACGAGAAGCTGTCGCACGAGGCCAAGGCCAGCGAGGCCGATATCCTGCGCGATCTGTTCGGGGCCGACCCCAAGGTGTTCTGCGAGATCGCCGAGTGGGAGGGAAAACCCGTCGGCTTCGCGCTGTGGTTCTACACCTACTCCACCTTCCAGGGGCGGCACGGCATCTGGCTGGAGGACCTGTTCGTCGAGCCAGATGCCCGTGGCCTCGGTGTGGGCAAGGCGCTGCTGGTCAACCTGGCGCAGCGTTGCGTGCGCGAAGGGCTCGGCCGTTTCGAGTGGTGGGTGCTCGACTGGAACGCGCCGTCCATCGCCTTCTACAAGGCGCAGGGCGGCGTCATGCAGGACGAGTGGACCAAGGTCCGCGTCGATGGTGAGGCGCTGGCCCGGCTGGGTGCGCCATGAGCGTGCCGGTGGCAATGATCGCCGCGGTCGGCGAGAACGGCGTCATCGGCGCCGACGGCGCGATTCCGTGGCGCCTGCCGACCGACTTCGCCCATTTCAAGCGCACCACCATGGGCAAGCCGCTGATCATGGGACGCAAGACCTTCGAGAGCATCGGCAAGCCGCTGCCGGGGCGCATCAACATGGTGGTGACGCGGCAATCCGCTTACCAGCCGGACGGTGTGCTGGTGTTCCACGACCTCGCCGCGGCGTTGTCCCGGGCGCAGCAGATTGCCGCCGAGCAGGGCGCCGGGGAAGTGATGATCGGCGGCGGTGGGGAAATCTATCGCGAGGCCATGCCGCTGGCGGAGCGACTTTACGTCACACATGTGGCGGCCTCGCCCTCCGGAAATGCTCGCTTTCCATTCATCGACCCCAAGCAATGGGAAGTAGAAGCGACGCCTGAACTGTTGCGCACAGAGCGGGATAGCGCCGACTTCACCGTAAAAGTCTATCGCCGGCGTGAACCGTCCGCACGTTGATCGCGCGAGAACCCTTGCCTATATAGGGCGGCAATCGACAATCCGGCTGAAAGGTGGCGTATGCCCTGGGACAACAATACGGGCGGGGGAGGCCGCAACTCCAACAACGGCGGACCCTGGGGGCAAGCGCCGGGTGGTGGCGGTGGCGGCGGTGGTCGCCGGGGTGGCGGCAACACCCCGAACCTCGAAGAGATCTTGTCCCGTGGTCGCGATCGTTTCCAGGGCGGCATTCCCGGAGGCCGCTGGACCATAGTCGGCGTCGTGCTCGCACTGGGTGCGTTCTGGGTCGCCAACTCGGTCTTCACCGTGCAGGAACAGGAATGGGCGGTGAAGCTGCGTTTCGGCCAGCCGGTCGAGACCGTGCCGGCGGGCCTGCATTTCGCGCTGTGGCCGATTGAAAC
Source organism: Devosia sp. A16 (assembly GCF_001402915.1). GTDB lineage: Bacteria > Pseudomonadota > Alphaproteobacteria > Rhizobiales > Devosiaceae > Devosia_A. The sequence goes on along the minus strand of NZ_CP012945.1, from coordinate 57,407 downwards.
CGTCGAGCGTGCGCCGCGCACGGAAAACCGCACCGAGATCGGATCGGTCGGGTCCAGCCGTGGGCAGTCCGAAGAGGGCCTCATGCTCTCGGGCGACCAGAATATCGTCGATGTGAAGTTCTCCGTGCTCTGGTCGGTGACCGATCCGGTGGCTTACCTGTTCAATGTCCGGGACCCCGACGACATGGTGCGCTCGATCGGCGAAAGCGCCATGCGCGAGATCGTCGGCCGTCGTCCGGCCCAGGACGTGTTCCGCGACGATCGCGCCGGTATCCAGAATGACGTGCGCGGCATCGTGCAGTCGATCGTACAGAGCTACAGCATGGGCGTGACGGTGTCGCAGGTCGCCATCGAGCAGGCCGCGCCGCCGACCGAAGTGGCGGACGCGTTCAACGAGGTGCAGCGCGCCGAGCAGGACGAGGACCGCTTCCAGGAAGAGGCTCGCCAATACGCCAACACCCTATTGGGTGATGCTCGCGGTCAGGCCGCGCAGGTCCGCGAAGATGCGGCCGCCTACAAGAACCGTGTGGTGCAGGAAGCAGAGGGTGAGGCGGCTCGCTTCCTCTCGATCTATTCCGAGTACGCCAAGGCGCCGGAAGTGACGCGCAAGCGTCTGTTCCTCGAAACCATGGAACAGGTGCTGGGTGGTTCGGAGAAGGTGCTGGTCGACAAGAGCGCCGGATCGGGGGTCGTGCCCTACCTGCCGCTGCCGGAGATCCGGCCGAACTCGACGCTGAACAATACGCCGTCCACTCCTGACGCGACGGCGAGGTAAGCCATGAACAGACTCATCATTCTCGGCATCGCCGTCATCGCCGTTGTCTACATTTTCGTGTCGTCGATCTTCGTGGTCAACGAACGCGAGCAGGCCATCGTCATGCGGTTCGGCCAGATCACCGACGTCAAGACCGAGCCCGGGCTCTACTTCAAGATCCCGACCAACTTCATCGACACCGTGCAGATCGTCGAAGACCGCCTGTTGCGCTACGACATCGCCAACATGACGGTGCAGGTGAAGGACGGCAAGTTCTACATCGTTGACGCCTTCCTGACCTACCGGGTCTCCGACCCGCGGCTGTTCCGGGCGCGTGCGCTCGGCGACCTGCGCGTGGTGGAAGACCGGATCTCGACGCGTTTCGACGCGGCCCTGCGTCAGGTTTACGGTCTTCGCGCCTTCACCGAAGCCTTGTCGGAACAGCGTCCGGCGATGATGCGGGAAGCCCGCGACCTGATCCGCCCCGACATGGCGCAACTGGGCATCGAGGTGGTCGACGTGCGTATCCTGCGCACGGACCTCGACCCGAGCGTTTCGGCCGACACCTTCAACCGCATGAAGGCCGAACGCCTCGCCGAAGCAGCTCTGCTGCGTGCCCGCGGTCAGGAAGCGGCGCAGACGGCGCGCGCTATCGCTGACCGTCAGGCGGTCGAGATTCTCTCGGCGGCCCGCCGTGACGCGGAAATCCTGCGAGGCGAGGGCGATGGCCAGCGCAGCCAGATCTTCGCCGACGCCTATAACCGCGACGCCGACTTCTTCGACTTCTACCGTTCGATGCAGTCGTACCGGGCGGCGCTGGGCCCGAATGGCACCACCATGGTGCTGTCGCCGGACTCCGAGTTCTTCCGGTTCTTCCAGAATCAGAACCCGGACAACGTGACGCCGCCGCCCGAGGCAGCGACCACGCCGATCCCGGCGACGCCGCTGGTGGAGGAGCCGGCAGAGGATTCGCCGATCCTGTCGGGACCGGCGAACGACACGCCGGCCACCGCCCCGGCCACTGCGGCTCCGGCCACGCCGGCGCCGTCGGCCGAGCCTGCACCCGCCACCGAAACTGTGCCGGCCGTACCGGCGCAGTAAATGCTCGAGCTCTTCTCGGCACTGGCCCTCGTGCTGGTCCTTGAAGGGCTCGTTTACGCCGCATTTCCCGAACAGATGAAGAAGCTGCTGGCGTCGATCCAATCGACGCCGGCTTCAAGCATTCGTGCGGCGGCGCTGGCTTGCGCCGGGGTCGGACTTGTTCTCTTGTGGCTGCTTCGGAGCTGAGCGCGAGAGACGCGGCCAGCGCTGAGTCGTTGCGGGAGAAGTCGATGCCTATTGCCGGTCGGATGTTGCGGGCCCTGGCTGTGGTCGGGCTGCTGGTGTTGCCGGTCGCGAGCCTTCCCGCCATGGCCAAGGGGCCGGAATCGGTTGCCGCCCTCGCCGAACAACTCTCGCCTGCCGTGGTCAACATCGGCACGTCGCGCAAGGTGCCCGGCGGCGGTGGGGTGCCGTTCCCGGACCTGCCGGACGGCTCGCCGCTCGAAGACCTGTTCGACGAGCACAATCCCAATAACGGGCTGGGCGAAGAGCAGATGCAGGAGGCGCGCAGCCTCGGCTCGGGTTTCATCATCTCCGCCGACGGCATCGTGGTCACCAACAACCATGTGATCGAAGGCGCCGAGCAGATCGAAGTCTACCTGACGGACGGCACACGGCTGCCGGCCAAGATCATCGGCAAGGATGACAAGACCGACCTCGCGGTGCTGAGGATCGATGCGGGGCACGAGTTGCCGTTCGTCGAGTTCGGCGACAGCGACAAGGCGGTGGTGGGCGACTGGGTGATGGCCATCGGCAATCCGTTCGGGCTCGGCGGCTCGGTGACGCTTGGGATCGTTTCGGCGCGCAACCGCGACATCCAGTCCGGCCCGTATGACCAGTTCATCCAGACCGACGCAGCGATCAACCAGGGCAATTCCGGCGGGCCGCTGTTCGACATGGACGGCAAGGTGGTGGGCATCAACACCGCGATCATCGCCCGTGGCGGCTCCTCGCTCGGCATCGGCTTTGCCGTGCCGGTCAACCTGGCGCGCCCGGTGATCGACCAGTTGGCCGAGTTCGGCGAGACGCGTCGGGGCTGGCTGGGCGTCGGCATCCAGGAGGTGAGCGAGGATATCGCCAACAGCCTGGGCCTCAAGAGCACCGCCGGCGCGCTGGTGATCGATGTGACCAAGGGCGGTCCGTCCGACGGGCAGGTGGTCGAGGGTGACATCATCCTCGCGTTCGACGGCAAGCCGATCGCCCGCATGCGCGACCTGCCGCGGGTGGTGGCGGAGACCGAAGTGGGCAAGGCCGTGCCGGTCAGAGTGCTGCGCGACGGCGAGGAGACGACGCTCAGCATTACGTTGGGGCGGCTGGAACTGGGCGAACAGCTGATCGCCAAGAACAGTGCGCCCGCCGCCCCTGAACCGGCGCCAGCGCCGCAGGAGACAGTGGCGGAGCCCGATGCCCCGCCACCCGGCCTGACCGATATGGTCGGCTTCGACGTGGCGCTGCTCGATGACGCCAGCCGTGCCGAGTACGGCATCGCACCGGAAGAGGACGGGATCGTCGTCACCGCGGTCAAGAGTGGCAGCGATGCCGACCAGAAGGGTTTCATCGCCGGTCTGCTGGTCACCGAAGTGAACCAGAAGGAGATCGGCACGGTGGACGAGCTGAAGGAACTGGTGGGAGCGGCCAAGGAGGCCGGCCGACCGGCCGTGCTGTTCAAGGTCGTTGATCCGACCGGCACCAGCCGGTTCATTGCGGTCCGGCTGAGCTAGTCACCGGCTGCGCCCCAGCGCCCCCTCGCCCCTTTGGGAAGAGGGATGGGGTGAGGGGCGCCAAGCAAACCGGCCTGTCATGTCGGCAAGTGTGCAGGGCAACGGCCTATCTGGTGCGCCTGGCGCCGCTCACCCTGACCCTCTCCCCAATTGGGAGAGGGGACGCGTCATTGCTGCTTGTGGCGTAAGGCAGGATTAGCGATCCGATAGACGACGTGCGACCGCAGCGGATGCCCGGGCGCCAGGCGCGGGTGCTCGAAATCGGCTTTGGCGTCGCGCATCATGCCGATCTTTTCCATAACCCGCTGGCTGGGGAGGTTGCCGGCGTAGGTGAAGGCGACGATCTCCGGCAGGTTCAGCGTGCCGAAGCCGTAGTCGAGCCAGGCCCGGGCACCCTCTGGCGCAAGGCCCAGCCCCCAGAACGCCTTGTCCAACTGCCAGCCAATTTCCACCAGCGGCTCGCCTCGAATGGCGGCGCGCGTCTCGTCGGGGATGTAGCCGAGGCCGACAAGGCCGACGAACCGGCCGGTGGCCCTGAGTTCCGCCGCGCCGAAGTGGAAGCCGGCAACGGTCTGCCTGTCGATCGAGAAATCGAGCTGCGCCCGCGTCTGCTCGGGCGTAGCCGTCGAGGGATAGAACCGGCGTACTTCGGGATCGCCTAGCACTGCCGCCAGCGGAGCGAGGTCGCGGCTTTCCCACGACCTGAGGATCAGTCGCTCCGTCTCCAGCCTCACCTGACGATGTCCTCGTCGGTGTAGCCCTGCAGGTAGAGCAGGGCGGTGAGGTCGCCATGGTCGATCCTGATGCCGGCCTCGGCGGCGACATGCGGCTTGGCATGGAGAGCGACGCCGAAGCCCGCGGCCTTGATCATGTCGAGGTCATTTGCGCCGTCACCCACCGCCATGGTAGCGCGCATCGGCAGGTTGCGCTCGGCCGCAAGGGTCTCGAGGCGATTGAGCTTTGTCGACTTGTCGACGATCGGAGCCGCCACGGTGCCGGTCAACCGGTCGCCGTCGAACTCCAGCACGTTGGCAATGGCCTCGTCGAAGCCGATCCGCTTGGCGAAATAGTCGGCAAAGAAGGTGAAGCCGCCCGAGACCAGCGAGGTGTAGGCGCCGTAGGCCTTCATGGTGTGGATCAGGGCGCGGCCGCCGGGGGCGAGGGTGATGCGCTCGCGCCGGATCTCCTCGATGGTCGCCCGCTCGAGGCCCTTGATCAGGGCGACGCGGGTACGCAGCGCCTGTTCGAAATCGAGTTCGCCGTTCATGGCCCGCTCGGTGATGGCGGCCACCTCGGCCTTGATGCCGACGGCGTCTGCGAGCTCGTCGATGCATTCCTGCTCGATCATGGTCGAATCCATGTCGGCAACCAGCACCTGCTTGCGCCGGGCCTCGGCCGGGACCAGGGCGACGTCGACCGGGCGGTTGCCGATGATCGCTCGGACGGCCGCTACCGGATCGGCGGCGTTGGGCCGCTCGATCTCGCAGGCGATGCGCTGATGCAGCCAGTTGATCTCACCCCCGGTCTCGTGCTGGATCGCCGCCACCAGCGCCGAGTCAATTGCAGGATCAGCCGGGTTGGCGATGAGGCAGAGTACCGTCATGTGCGTGAGAAGGGCCTGAAAAGGATGGGCAAACGCCCCGAGAGGCGAGCGGTGTTGATAGCGGGTCCGACTGCCAGCGGCAAGTCGGCGCTGGCGCTCGATCTGGCGCGTGAGCAGGGCGGAGTGATCATCAATACCGACGCGTTGCAGGTCTATCAGGTGCTGCAATTGCTGACGGCCCGACCGTCCGACATCGAGATGGCCGGGGTGCCGCACCGGCTCTATGGCGCGGTGCATCCGTCGGTTCGTTTCTCGACCGGCGAATGGGCTCGGGCGGCGGCCGCGGTCATCGAGGCGGAAGGCGATCGGCCGCTGATCTTCGTCGGCGGCACCGGGCTCTATTTCGATGTGCTCAGCAGCGGCTTTGCCGACGTGCCGGAGGTGCCGGCGGAGGCCATGGCGATCGCCGCGGCCGAGGTCGAGGGGCTTGATCGGGAGGCGCGCGGCCGGCTGATCATGGCGCGTGACCCGCTGATGGCGAGCCGGCTGAAAGCGCCCGATCCGCAGCGCGTGATCCGGGCGCTCGCCGTGCTGCAGGCGACCGGACGGTCGCTGGCCAGCTATCAGGACGAGGCGCAGACCGCGCTGCTCGACGGGTTTGCGCTCGAGCGGCTGGTGCTCAACCCCGATCGCGAAGTGCTGCGGCAGCGGATCGCCCGGCGATTCGAAGCCATGTTCGCCGGTGGTGCCGTCGAAGAGGTGGAGGCGCTGCTGGCGCTGCGGCTCGACCCCAGCCTGCCGGCCATGAAGGCGATCGGCGTGCCGGAAATCGCGGCCATGCTGGCCGGTGAGATCGACGAGGAGATCGCGATCGAACGCGCCGTCATCGCCACCCGGCAATACGCCAAGCGCCAGCGTACCTGGTTCCGCAACCGCATGGCCGACTGGAACTGGATCGCGCCCTGACGAGCGTGCAGGCGGACATGCCTCAGGTGACGTCGATGCGGGTCGCACCGGTGGTGCGCTCGAGATCGGCGGCGGTGATCTCGAACACCGAGCGCGGGTCGCCCGCGGCGGCCCAGACCGTACCGTAGTTGTAGAGCGCGTCGTCGAGATAGGTGACGAGCGGGACAGGGTGGCCATAGGGCGATACGCCGCCGATCGAGAAACCAGTATGGAGCTTGACGAAATCCGCATCGGGCCGTTCGAGCGCCTCACCGATGCGTTGGCCGGCGCGCTTCTCGTGCACGCGATTGCTGCCCGAGACGAGCAGCAGATACGGCTTGCCGCTGTCCTTGCCCTTGAACAGCAGCGACTTGACGATGCGCCCGACCTCGACGCCCAAGGCATCGGCGGCCATCTGGGCGGTGGTCGCCAGTTGCTCGAGGACGATCACCTGCGCCGTTAAGGCATGGTTGGCGAGGGCGTCGGCGACGCGCTGTTCGGCAGGCTTGAGTGGCGGCATTGGCGGATTCCTAGACGGCGGAGGGCTTCATCAGTCGGAGCCGCCCGCGCAGGGCGAAGCGGCTGACCAGCAATATCGCCACGAAGGCGAGGCCGGTCGCAAGTCCCAGCCAGACCCCGACGCCGCGCAGGTCTAAGACGAAGCCGAGCACGTAAGCGGTCGGCAGGCCGACGCACCAGTAGCCGAAGATTGCCAGCAGCATCGGGGTGCGGGTGTCCGAGAGGCCGCGCAACGAATGGGCCGCGACCACCTGTGCGCCGTCGGCCAGCTGGAAGATGCCGGCGATGCCGAGATAGGTGGCGGCGAGCATCAGCGCCGTGGCGTTGGCCGGGTCGGAACTGTCGAGGAAGATCGTCACCAGCGCGTGCGGGATGGCGAGGAACAGCGTCGCGGTCAGCGCCATGAAACCGGTGCCCATGACGATCGCGGTCCAGCCGGCAAGCCGCACGCCCTCGGCGTCGCCGCGACCATAAGCGAGGCCGACCCGCACCGTGGCGGCCATGCCGAGCCCGAGCGGCACCATGAAGGCAGTCGACGCCAGCTGCAGCGCCACGGCATGCGCGGCTGTCTCGTTGGTGCCGAGCCGGCCCATCAGGATGGCGGCGACCGAGAACAGCCCGACTTCCGCCGCGACGGTAAGTCCGATCGGCAGCCCGACCTTGAGGATCTCGAAAAAGCGCGGCCAGTCGGGTTTGAAGAAGCGCGCCAGGATGTGGAAGCGCTTCAGCTTGCGGTGTGTCGTTACATATCCCAGCAGGCAAAGGAACATCACCACGTTGACGAGGCCGGTGGCGAGCGCCGCACCGCGCAGTTCAAGGCGCGGGAAGCCGAAATGGCCGAAGATCAGCGTGTAGGCGAGCAGCGCATTGACCAGCACGCCGATCAGCGTGACGACCAGGATGACGCGCGTTGCGGCAAACGCCGAAAGGAACGAGCGCACCACCATGATGCCGAGTGCCGGGTAAAGCATCCAGAATCCGGCGAACATGTAGCTCTCGGCCAGGGCCGTGACTTCGGGGTCCTGGCCGATCGCGAGATAGATCGGCCGGATGCTGAGAACGATCGGCACCAGGAGCGTCGCTACGAGGATGGCGACCCAGAAACCCTGGCGCACGATGCGGCGCACCGCCTTGATGTCACCGCGTCCGCGGGCCTGCGCCACCAGAGGCGCCACCGCACCGACAATGCCGATACCGGTCAGCTGGAATGGCACCAGGAAGGCGCCGGCGAGGGTGGCGGCGGCGAGGTATTTCGGACCGAGCCAGCCCATCAGCACCACATCGGTGGTGAACAGCAGGTTCTGCGCCAGCTGCGCGACGATCAATGGCCAGGCCAACGCGAAGCTGGCGCGAAGCTCAGTTGCCCATCCGTTGGCAGAAATTGAAGCATCGGTGCCGGCTACCGGCACCGTCGTCGGCTCGTTCATTGTGGTAATCCCAATCGCGCGGGACCCTTACCTCAGCCAACGATTTGCCTCAAGTTCATGCGGAACCTATTGCGACCCCGCGCATTGTCGCCGTGGGCTCGAGTCTTAACAACCTCCCGGAGGGTATTCATGCGTAAAGTTCTATCCATCGCCGTGGTTCTGGCCGGGGCGATGACGCTCACGGCGTGCTCGACCACCGAGAAGACTGCCAGCACCGGCGCGATTGCCGGCGCGGTCATCGGTGGCGTGTCGACGGGTACCGTCGGTGGCGCGTTGGTCGGTGCGACCGTCGGCGGCATCAGCGGCGCGGTGGCCGGCGAGCTCATTGGTCGCTATCGCGAGGACCCGACCAAGTGTGTCTGGGAAGACCGCAACGGTCGTCGTTACCTGGCGCCGTGCTCGCCGAACGGCTGACACTCGACCAGTGACTTGTGCAATGGCCCGACGGGAAACCGTCGGGCCATTTCATTTGCGCCCCAGCAGCAGCCGGTCCGGTCCGCCGCGGCTGGCAACGAAGAGGTCTTGCCGGTCGTCGCCGTTGAAATCGGCAACCTCGATATCGAAGGCATTGGCGCCGCTAATCGATGGAATGACGCCCGCAGCTGCAGTGAAACGGCCCGCGCCGTCATTGGCAAAGGCCAGCAGCGGAAAATCCGCACGCTTCGCCCCCAGGTCGCCCATGCGGCCGCGGATCAGGTCGAGGTCCCGATCCCCATCATAGTCGATGAAGGCCACCGCGGTGGTCAGTTCGTCGTCCGGCTCGAGATGCGTCGCGGTCGCGTCGGTGAAGCGGCCTGCGCCATCGTTGAGCAGCAGTCGGTCCTGCCGGTCGCGATCGGCGTTGAAGATGCGGACGTTGGCGAAATAGAGATCGAGGTCGCCATCGGCATCGACGTCGACAAGGTGGACGTCGCGCGTTTATTCGGGCGTGGAGCGCAGCGGCAGCTCCGCTTCGGTGAAGACGCCCGCGCCATCGTTCAGGTAAAGCCGGTTCCGGTCCTCGTTGCCGAACGCCAGGTCGATGTCGCCATCGCCATCCACGTCCCCGGCAGCGATATCCTGGCTGACGCCATCGTGATGGGGCAGGCGGGTTGCGCTCTCGTCGGCAAAGCCATCGGCGCCGTTGTTGACCCAGACGAAATCGGGTCCGGCATTGGCAGTGACAAGGTCGTCATCGCCATCGCCGTCGAGGTCCGCGGCAACCACCGTGTTGGAGGTGGCGCGGTTGGGAAGGCGGTCCGAGATATCGGTGAAACCGGCCGATCCGTCGTTGCGGTGATAGCCGACCACCTGGTCGTCTTCGCCGACGAACACCAGGTCCAGATCGCCGTCGAGATCGCAATCGGCAATGGCCACGTCCTCGTGGTCGCCGCCCGGGCCGGCCAGAACGCCCTCGCCGAAGCGGCCGGCACCGTCGTTGAACAGTACGCGATTGGTGCCGTACTCGATGGCGATAGCCAGGTCGAGATCACCATCGCCGTCGAGGTCGGCGGCGCCAGCGGCCATGGCATTGGGGGAGCCGGGCTTGGCGGGCAGGGCGGCGGCCGAGACGTCCACGAAGTAGGCAGTTGCCGTTCCCGGCGTGCACATGCCGAGGCCGATGGTTGCAACCAGGGTGCAAAGTGGATCCATCAGCCGAGCCTAGAGCCGTCGCCTTCCGCGGACAATCATCCTCTCCGGCCTTGAATAAGGCGCAATGGAGGCAGATATTGCGAGAACGTTTCGCTTCCATCCTGCGCTACCAGCTCGGTCCGCTTGCGGTCCAATTGGCTACCTCTTGATATTGTGAACGGTTAGACCCGGGCGGCATGTCGCCGACCCAGGAACGCGTGCAAGGCAGGAAGGTCCTGCGCACGACAATTGAAAGGGGGCCATCATGATCGAAGGCACCGTCAAGTTCTTCAACACCACCAAAGGCTTCGGCTTCATTCAGCCGAACGACGGCTCGAAGGACGCGTTTGTCCATATCTCGGCAGTCGAACGTTCCGGCCTCTCGACCCTCAACGAGGGACAGAAGGTCAGCTACGAGCTGCAGACCGGCCGCGACGGCAAGGTCTCGGCGACCAATCTGCGGTCGCTCTGATCGAGTGGTGCTGCGAAGGCCGGCGGCTTTCGCGCTGCAAATGAGAAAGGCCCCGTTCGGGGCCTTTTTTGTTGCCTGACGCCCGCCGTCAGGGCTTCAGCCCGGCCGGCACCGGCGGCGCTTCGTAGCGCACGGTGATCTGTACGCGGCCGTTCCCGGCGAGATAGGGATCGTTGGGAAACAGCGGTTCGGAGGTGGCGCTGCCGTTCACCGCCCGGATGCGATCGTCCGAGAGACCGAATTCGCCGAGGATGGCGCGGACCGCATTGGCTCGGTCGCTCGAGAGGTCCCAGGCGCCGTAACGCGGGTTGTCGTAGACCGCGCCTGCTGCAGTGTGGCCGGAGATGGTGATCTGGTTGGAGAGCTTTTGCAGGATGGGGGCCAGGGCCGCGATGGCCTTGCGGGTGGCCTCGTATGGATATTTCGATCCCTCGGGGAACATCGGCCGCCCCTCCTGATCCATGATCTCGATATCGAGGCCGTTCTCGGTCTCGCGCACCAGGAGGTTGTCAGCGATCTTGGTGATGTCGGGCAGGGACTGCCAGGCCTGGCGAATGCTGGCTGCGGCCGCGTGATAATCGGCGTTGGAGCGCGATTCGAGCGTCACGTTGGAGGCGCGTACGGCGTCGTATTGGCTGCCGCCAATCTCGGCGATGCCGCCGCGGGATTCCATCTTGGGCCCGGCCTCGCTGCTCTCCGGCGCCGTCAGCGCGTCCTTGTTGGATTCAACAGCAATCTTGGCGCCGTCCTCGGAGAAGGCCAGGCCGCCCATGACGCCTCCGGCGCCGCTGCTGTTCTCGCTGACATTGGGCGGAGCAAAATAGTCGGCGAGGCCCTTCTTCTGCTCCGGCGTGGTCATGCTGATCAGCCACAACAGCAGGAAGAACGCCATCATGGCGGTCACGAAGTCGGCATAGGCGATCTTCCAGGCGCCGCCATGGTGTGCGTGGCTGGCCCGCTTGACCTTCTTGATGATGATGGTCTGTTCGTTGCGCGCCATGGCGGTGCGGTCCCTTACGATGCCGGCAGGTTGGCGGTGGCCTCGTCGATTTCGGCGAAGGTCGGCCGAACTTCGGACATCAGCGCCTTGCGGGCGAACTCGACGGCGATGGCCGGTGCGTAGCCCGACATCTGGGCGAGCAGGCCGACCTTCATCGACAGGAAGTATTTCGACTCCGCCTCGAAGATGTTGCGCAGCGACTGCGCCATCGGGCCGAAGAAGCCGTAGGCGACGAACACGCCGAGGAAGGTGCCCACCAGCGCGCCGCCGATCATGTGGCCGAGCACCTCGGGCGGCTCGCTGATCGAACCCATGGTTTTGATCACGCCGAGCACGGCGGCGACGATGCCCAGCGCCGGTGTCCCGTCGGCCAGCGCCTGTACCGCTGCGACGAGGCGCTCGTTCTCCTGGTGGTGGGTCTCCAGTTCCTCATCCATCAACGCTTCCATCTCGTGGGCGACGTTGCTGCCGAGCGTCACCATGCGCAGGTAGTCGCACATGAACTCCACTGCGTGATGGTTCCTGGCGAAGGTCGGGAAGCGCTGGAAGATCGAGGAGTTGTCGGGGTCTTCGATGTGCGGTTCGAGCGCGAGCACCCCCTTGGCCTGCACCAGCTTGAACAGCGTGAACTGCAGCCCGAGCAACTCGACATAGGCCGCCTTGTCGTAGCGGGGCCCGCGGAACAGGATGCCGAAGATGCTGGCCGTCTGCTTCAGCACCGGCCCGGTATTGCCGATGATGTAGGCGCCGAAGGCCGCCCCGAGGATGATCACCGCCTCGAACGGCTGGATCAGCACTTCGAGGTGCCCGCCCATGGCGACATAGCCGCCGATGACGCTGGCAAAGATCACCACAATGCCGATGATGAGACGCATATAACAGGACCCGCGCTACTAATCAGGGACAGAGGTCCTGCGAACCCGAGGCGGCGATCGGCGCGGTCCGATCCGGCAGCCTTGTATGTTCGAAGCGACTCCTGTCTGCTTCTCGACATCCGCCCGAAGCCGCGCGGTATCTCAGTCTTTTCAGCGCCCTTCAGCGGCGCCGGTGTTCGACAGCCAATCTGCAATGCCGCGGTTAAGGTTCGGATAATGCCGGCATGGTCAGAACGCGTCGGATTTTGCCGGTTGGTGCGGCAAGTAAGCCAAGCTCGGCTGGAAGCCGCGGAAGACGTGCTGGCGGGCCGCGCAATAGTCCTGGGTCGCAGCCAAGTTTACTCCTGACGGGCAGGGGGTGCAGTGCTATTGTCGGCCTGCATAACGGCTCAGCCGGCTGGCTGTGGTCGCCATGGCATCTGTTGCCGGGCACGACTTGGGCCAAGGGACGGGCATGACGGCGAGCGGCGGCTACAATTACCTGACGGTCTACCGGCAGAGGGAGAGCGACGACTTCCTCAGGTCGGCACGAGCGGCACCGCCATTCTACGATCGTCTCACCCGGGCCTGGATCGTCGTCGAGCCCGACCGCTGCCGGGAGCTGCTGTCGGCTCCGGGCCTGTTGCCGGCACCGGCGCTCGAGCACTACCGCAACATGCCATCGGGGCTCGGCGAGGCCTTTGCCAGCGTGGCGTTCGCCTTTGAGCACATTCCGCTTTCGATGCATGGCGAGCGACATGCCGAGGCGCGGCGCCGGGCCAGCACCTGGATCGCTTCACGCCATCAGGCGCTGCATGCCTGGGCCGCCGAGAGCCTGCCGCGGCATCTGGCTCCGCTGGCCCAGCCGGGCCGCACCGAGTTGATGTCCACGGTGATCAAGCCGCTGGTACGGGAGCTGTTCGCGACGCTGGTGGATGTCGACCTGCCGGAGCAGCTTGCCTTCGACGAGGTGTCGCTGGTGTTCGACAAATCCATCGGCATGAGCCGTCGGATGCGGCTCGAGGCTGAGATGGCTGCGCTCGAACGACATCTGCGCGACCGGATGGGGCCTGATGCCAGTGATGACGAGGTCGGCATGCGGCTGGGCCTGCTGGTGATCGGCAAGGACGCGCTGGTCGGTACGCTGGCGGAGAGCCTCTCCCACCTGTTCGAAGCGCATGCCGGGCAACCGCTCGGCAGCATCGTATTTCCGAAGCTGCCGCAGCGGACGGCGGTGCCGTTCGTCGAGCGGATCGCGGCGACGGCGCTGCGGGCCGGCGGGCTCGACCTGGCCGAGGGCGACCGGGTGCGGATCGTGCTGCAGACCTATGGCCACGAGCCGGCGACCGAGCATCACCGCTTCTTCGGCGCCGGCGCGCATGCCTGCCTCGGCCGGCCGCTTTCGGTGGAAGTGTGGGCGGCGATCGCGGCGCGGCTCGCCGGGCTCTCCAGCACAGTCGAGGTGCGCCGCTACGAGCTGCCGCTCGACAGCTATGTGTTCAACGTGCCCGGCGTTTTCGAAGTGGATGTGAGCCGATGATGGAAGCTGAAGCGCGACGCCTGATCGTTGAGGCGCTGCACCACACCGCGAGGTCGTTCAACAATCCCGCCGTCTCGGAGCGGTTGCAGGCCGCCGATGGCGATCTGGAACTGGCTGAACTCGAACTCGACAGCCTCGACCTCGTGGAATGGAGCGTCGAAATCGAGAAGCAGACGGGCGCCGCGCTCGATACGGCGGACCTGGCCGCGGCGAAGCGGCTATCGGATGTGGTCAGGACCGTGATGGCGAAAACTGGCTGAGGTCGAGCACATCATCGACGACCTGCGCGGGGCGCCTTCGCTGGCGCTGGCGCGGCAGGCGGTCTTTAGGCTCGAGGATCTGCTGACGCCGCTGGAACTGCAGCGCCGGTTGGCGCAGTTCGACGCATTGGCCGGCCATGCCGGCGAGGCCTGTCGCACCTCCTACATCCTCAGGGAGTTGCGCAAGGCGCCGGCGCGGACGTTCACGCGCGAGGAGATCGGCCCCGATGTGGTGCTGTTCCGCGGCGAGGGGCCGCCCGCCCAGAAGTCGCTGATCATCGCCTTGTGCGGCAGGTCGCAGCGGCCCAACATGGCGTGGTCGCTGTTCCTGCAATACCTGCCGGCCACGCTGTTCGACGTCGCGATCCTGTGCGACCGGCGCGGCTCGCACTATACCCGCGGGATTGCCGGCTATGCGGACGACCTGCTGCAGCTGCAGCGGCGGGTAATGGCCGATACGGATGCTGCGTCGTACCGGAAGATCTACTTCTATGGCACCAGCAGCGGCGGCCTGCCGGCCGTGCGGATCGGGCTGCTGGCCGGGGTGCACCGATCGATTGCCGTCGGGCCGGTCTTCGCCTGGCCGATCCACCGGTTACTGCAAGGCGAGCCGTTCCAGACGTTCGATCCGATCTGCGCCTGCAATCGGCAGGCGCCGCAGGAGGTGCTGTGCATTCACGCCACCAACGCGCGGGACATGCTGGGGGCGCGGCATCTCGAACTGATCCTTGGAGCCCGGCGCGTGCGCATCGCCGTCCCGGACCACAACGTGAACTATCAGCTCTACCTCGCCGGTCGCCTGATGGAGTTTCACGGACGGATGTTCGAGTTCGATGCGAAGGGAGCAATCCGATAGTGCGGCGTGACGGATTGCCCACAAGCCCCAACTTTGTCGCCGATCACTGCCGAATTCCCCATTAGGAGCATTCAAATCCGTCCCGGAATGCGGCATAGCTGCCAGACTGGTATGGTAGGGATTTGAGGAGCTTCCCGTTGAAGATTACAGACCTGAAATGCGCGATCATCGCCAATAGCCCGGTGATCCGCATCACCACCGATGAAGGCATCACCGGCTGGAGCCAGATCGAGACTCCAAAACCCTACGTGAAGCCACAGGTGCTGCAGCTCAAGGACTGGATCGTCGGCCAGGATCCGCGCGACGTCGAGCGCGTCATGCGTCGCATCCGGGTGCGCGGCGGCTTCAAGCCGTTCGGCTCGGCGGTCTCGGCCATCGAACATGCGCTGTGGGACATTGCCGGCAAGGCGCTGAACGCGCCGGTCTATCGGCTGCTCGGGGGCAAGGTGCGCGATCAGGTTCGCACCTATCGCACGCTCTACCAGGCCGAAGTGCCGGGCGGCGCCGAACACACGCCTGAGGGCTACAAGCGCTGGGCCGAATACGGCAAATCGCTGAAGGGCGAGTTCACCCTGTTCAAGCTGCCGAGCGCCTACCACTCCTCGATGGTGCGCGACTTCCCGGATTTCTTCTACGGCGAAGTGCAGGAAGATGCGCCGTTCCCGTATCCGCACAAGGGGACGATGACCAAGGAAGGGTTCGACCACCTGGTCGCCTGCATCACCTCGGCCCGCGAGACGCTGGGCAAGGGCTACAACACCGCGGTCGACGCCGGCCCGGGCTTCATGCCGCTCGACGCGCTGCGCCTCGCCAAGGCAGTGGAGCACCTGCACCTCTTGTGGATCGAGGACACGGTGACCGGCGACTACTCGCCCTACGTCAATCCTGACGTCTACAAGGATGTGACGCACCACACCACGACGCCGATCCATACCGGCGAGCAGATCTACCTGCGCCAGCACTACAAGCAGCTGATCGAAAGCCATGCGGTGAACGTCATCGGCCCCGACCCCTGCGATATCGGCGGCCTGGCCGAGATCAAGTGGGTGGCCGAGCATGCGGACCTGCACGGCATCGCCATTGCACCACACGGCACCGCCAACGGCATCCTCGGGCTCGCCGCCCTGATCCAGGTCTGCGCCACCATGCCGGACAACCTGATCGCCTTCGAGTACCCGGCCCGGTTCGAGCCGTTCTGGTACGACATCACCGAGGGTTTTGAGGGCATGCCGGTGAAGGGCGGCCTCATCGACGTGCCGGACCGTCCGGGCCTCGGCGTCAACCTGATCGCCAAGGAAGCCAAGAAGTACCTCGAGGAAGGCGACGAGGGCTTCTTCGACTAGGTTGACGAGGCTGGCCGCCTGCGCCCCCTCTCCCCTCGAGGGGAGAGGGTAGTGCAGCTAGGACCGAAGGTCCGTAGCGTAACTGGGGTGAGGGGTTCAGTTTCTCGGGGAGCGCGTAAGGCGCCACTTCACCCCTCAACCGGCGCTTCGCGCCACCTTCTCCCCTGAGGGGAGAAGGGAAGGGGGCCGAGGCTTGCGCTCGCGGTGGCCGCCGCTCCGCTTCACCCCGCCAGCCGCTTCCCCTCATACACCGCGACCAGCCGGTCGATGGTCATGTTCCAGCCGGCGACCATGCCGCAGTTCATCCACCAGTCGACCTGCTCGGGAGTGTACTGGTCGGGGAACTTCACCTCGAAATCCATCACCGTCTGCGCGCCGAACGGCGTCAGGCGGATGGTGACCAGCGGGCTTTCGTCCAGTTTGTCGAGGTCGAGCGCCGGCCAGCCACCGACGGCGCCCCAGTAGAACACCAGCTTCCGGCCCGGCACGATCTCGCGATAGACGCCGCCGGTGAAGTAGCGCTTTTCGGGCGTCTCCACCATTTCCTGCCGCCATTGCCCACCGACCCGAAGGTCGACCGTCGCGGCTTGATCGGTGTGCTGGTCAGGGTTGAAGTACCAGTCGAGATAGGCCGGATCGGTCCAGGCGTCGAACACCACGCTGGCCGGCGCCGCGAAGGTGCGCTGCAAGGCTATTCCACGATCGAGGGCATAGGTGGCGGGCATGTCACTGGTCTCCGCTGGGTTTTGCGACGTCGGCGCGAGCGGACATCATGGCCTTGAGCTGCGTGTCGAGCCGGTCGAAACGGCTGGTGAAGAACTCGCGGTACTGCGCCATCCAGGCGTCCGCCTCGACCAGCGGGGCGATCTCCAGCGTGCAGGGCCGCGATTGCGCCGCGCGCTGCTTGCTGATCAGCCCGGCCTGTTCGAGCACCTTGAGGTGTCGCGACACGGTGGGCAGGCTCAGCTCGAACGGCTCGGCCAGCTCGTTCACTGTGGCGGGGCCCTCAGTCAGGCGCGCCAGCAAGGCGCGACGGGTGGGGTCGGCAAGGGCGGCAAAGGTGGCGGTGAGCGCGTCTTGTGTTTGCATGCATGAGTAATTACGCGGTTGTGCAAATAATGTAAACCCCTCGTGCTGTGGAGAGTGCAGGGCACCTGTGACGCTACCGCGCTTGCGCTGCGGCCTTACGGATGCTTTACGCCACCCAGGAACCCGCGGCCGCGACCAGTCAGCAAAGGCCCGACACTTCAGCAGGGCCTCGTAACCGCATGATCCGCCTCGAAAACACTTCCAAGCAGAACGGCAAGCAGATCGTCTTCATCGAAGCCTCCGCCGCCTTGCAGCGCGGCGAGAAGATCGGGCTGGTCGGCCCCAACGGCGCCGGCAAGACGACGCTGTTCCGGATGATCACCGGCGAGGAGCAGCCCGACGAGGGGCAGGTGGCGGTCGATCGCGGCGTCACCATCGGCTATTTCAGCCAGGACGTGGGCGACATGGCCGGCCGCAGCGCCGTCGCCGAGGTGATGGAGGGGGCAGGGCCCGCCGGCGCGCTGATCGCCGAGATGAGCGAGCTCGAGGCGGCGATGGCCGACCCCGATCGCGCCGACGAGATGGACGAGATCATCACCCGCTATGGCGAGGTGCAGGGCCAGTTCCAGGAGCTCGACGGCTACAGTCTCGATGCCCGGGCGCGCGAAGTGCTTGATGGCCTCGGCTTCAGCCAGGAGATGATGGACGGTGACGTCGGCGCGCTGTCGGGGGGCTGGAAGATGCGCGTGGCGCTCGGCAAGATCCTGCTGATGCGGCCCGACGCGCTGTTGCTCGACGAGCCCTCCAACCACCTCGACATCGAGAGCCTGATCTGGCTGGAGGATTTTCTGAAGCGCTACGAGGGCGGGGTGCTGATGACCTCGCACGATCGCGCCTTCATGAACCGCGTGGTCAACAAGATCGTCGAGATCGATGGCGGCTCACTGACCGCCTATTCGGGCGATTACGAATTCTACCAGCAGCAGCGGGCGCTGTCGGACAAGCAGATGCAGGCGCAGTTCGAGCGCCAGCAGGCGATGCTCGCCAAGGAGATCGCCTTCATCGAGCGCTTCAAGGCGCGCGCCAGTCACGCGGCGCAGGTGCAGAGCCGGGTCAAGAAGCTCGACAAGATCGACAAGGTCGAGCCGCCCAAGCGCCGCCAGACGGTGCAGTTCGAATTCCGCCCGCCGGCGCGCTCGGGCGAGGACGTAGTGCTGCTAAAGGGCGTCGACAAAGCCTATGGCAGCCGCTCGATCTATGAAGGGCTGGATTTCCATGTCCGGCGCAAGGAGCGCTGGTGCATCATGGGCGTCAACGGCGCCGGCAAGTCGACGCTGCTGAAACTGGTGGCTGGCAGTACCGAACCCGACAGCGGCTCGATCAATGTCGGCCCCAGCGTCAAGCTCGGCTATTTCGCCCAGCACGCCATGGACCTGCTCGATGGCGACCGCACGGTGTTCCAGTCGCTCGAGGACAGTTTTCCTCAGGCCGGGCAGGCGGCGCTCAGGGCCCTGGCCGGCTGCTTCGGCTTTTCCGGCGACGAGATCGAGAAGAAATGCCGGGTGCTGTCGGGCGGTGAGAAGGCCCGGCTGGTGATGGCCAAGCTCTTGTTCGACTCGCCGAATTTCCTGGTGCTGGACGAGCCTACCAACCACCTGGACATCGCGACTAAAGAGATGCTGATCGAGGCGTTGTCACAGTACGAAGGGACGATGCTGTTCGTCTCGCACGACCGCCACTTCCTCGCCGCGCTCAGCAACCGCGTTCTGGAGCTGACGCCGGAAGGCGTGCACGCCTATGGCGGCGGCTACACCGAGTATGTGGCGCGCACCGGCCAGGAAGCGCCGGGTCTCAGAGGGTAGGGCGGCCGCTCCTCTCCCCTGATGGGAGAGGGTAGTGAAGCTAGGACAGTCAGGTCCGTAGCGGAACTTGGGTGAGGGGTTCAGTTTCTCAGCGAGTGCTCGTTGCACCGCTTCACGCGTATTCCGGCGCTACGCGCCACCTTCTCCCCCTGAGGGCAGAAGGGAAGACGAGGCGATGCCATAGCCCGCGAGATCTGGGGCCGGACACCCTAGGTCGCGATCCCATGCACCGGCGGCAGGGGCGAGGGCAGGTCCGTGTCGCCAAGCCGGGCCCGAAGCTCGATCTCGATGTCGCGGCTGATCTGTGAGATCGGCACGTCATTGGCGTTGCCCTCGAACGGGTTCGAGGTGCTCTCGCCGACCAGGTCGAGCGCAAAATACATCCAGCCGATCAGTACGCTGAACGGCACGCTGAGCCACAACATCAGCGTGCCCAGCACGCCGTCCGTGCTGCCCAACCCCGCAAAAGCCGGCACCACGCCGAACGGCAGGAGGGTTGCGAAGATCACGACGAAGATGGCGCTTACCGCCGCGTATTGCCGGGGATAGGGGCTGTTCTTGATGCGGTCGCAGCGCGCCTGCTGGTCATGGCAATCACGCAGCAACTTCAGCAACTCGGAATAGACCTGCGTCGGGACGGCGCTTTGCTTGAGTAGCGCGTTGATTTCCTCACCCTGCAACTGGAGCAACGCCAGTGCGGGTTGCGGCCGTGCGGCAATGGTGTCGGCCTCTGCGCCCAACATTGGTCGCAGCGCTTCGGGCAGAGGCGTCAGGTCTTCCTGGATCTGAAAGTAGCGACGGCGAAATGCCTGGTTGGCGCCCTTGCTCACCGTCTCCCAGGGCAGTGGCCGGCGCAGCGCGTAACGCAAAGCGGTGATCCAGGAGAGATGCCTTAGGATCACCCGGCGTGCCGCGTCCTTGTCGAGGAAATCGCAGCTCAGCGTGGCCAGCAACCGGCTGATCGCCGCGATCTGGGCGAAGGTCTGCAGCGCCTCGGAACTCCGCTGCAGCACCTGGCCATTCTTAAACCCCGCGACCAGGGCCACGCTGGTGCCGAGCACTGCGACGATCGACCAGGGGATGGAGAAGCCGGCGAGAGGTGGCAGACTGTAGGCCGCCACTGCAACGAAGCTGACGATCAGCACATAGATCGCTCCACGCCGCGACCAGACGGCAAAATCGACCAACCGATATGAACGTCCCACATGCATCTGGTTGCGGCCTCCGAGATTCGAGGCCGCTATTATGGCATGGAGTGGCGGGTGCTGTGGCTGGGGTGTTAGCCGATCACCCGCCACTGTTCGTCGCGTGGGCCGGTCGGGCGGAAGTCGTAGCGGTCGACCCCGAGCCCGTGCAGCGTCGCCAGTTCGATGAGCGAGAACTCAGCCGGGTCTTCGCGGTTGAAGTTCATCGGGTCCTTCAGCACCACCGGCGGGTTGGTCATGAAGCGCACGTTGGGCGAGTGGTTGTTCGACGAGGCGTGCAGCATGTAGGGGTGGAGGATAATGAAGTCGCCGACCTCGCCGGTGACCTCGACGAACTCCTCGCACTTGTCGATCAAGTGGCCGAAATCGAAGGACGGATCGACGCCCTCAGGATGGTCGGCGAGGTAACGCGCCACGTGCTTGATCGAGTCGGGCGCGATGAAGGTGCCGCCGCCCTTGTGGCCGACATCGGACCAGTAGACGATGGTGAGCAGACCCTGCTCGCGGCTATCGAGGAAGTGGCGGAAGAAGCTGCCATCCTTGTGCCAGCCGCCGGCCTCGGGCGAGGGCTTCATCCACGGCTTGTCGGCGCCGCGACGGAAGTTGACGATGAAGGCGTCCGACCACTCGGTGGAGTTGATCGTGGTGAAGTGCTGCGACTCGATCTCCATGATCTTGTGATCGATCCGGTCGGCGCCGCCGGTGACGTCGCACAGCGCGCCCCAGGCCTTGGGCGACAGGTCCTTGATCGCCGCAACGTGGTTGCGGTCCATCCAGACGATCTCCTTGGCCCAGGTGGAGCGGTCTTCGGGGTCATAGCCGAGCCGGTCATACGCCTCGGCCGTCCATTTCGCCGCCAGCTCGGGATCGAGGCAGCCTTTGACGAGGACATAGCCCTTTTCGACAAAGTGCTGCGCCTGCTCGGGAGTGAGCACCTGGAGTTTGTGAGGCATCTGGATGTTCCTACGGGATGTGACAGCTCAGTCCGCGGGCGCGGTATGGTAGTATGTTAAGCACGGAACCGCCCGCGCGTGGAGCCCTGTCGTTCGTCGGATAGACAGCTGAATCGAGAGGGCTGGCGACAGCCGAGTAAAGATACGGGCGCGCCAGGGAAATGTGGGGCTTCCAACCGTGGGCGGGTCCGGCTCGCCATAGGCGTGGCGCTGTTCCTCTTCACTCAATTGCCGGCGAGCGGCGACTATTTCGCCAACGTGCTGCTGGCCGCGCTCGGCATGGCGCTCGCCTACATCCCGGTGACCATGGCCGCGATGTCCAGCGCCCGCCCCGAAGAGACCGGCCTCGCCTCGGGCCTGGTCAACACGACCTACCCAGATCGGCTCGGCCGTCGGCGTCGCCGCGATGGTGGCACTGGCGGCGGCTGCTGCTGCGGACGGGGGGAGCGAAACGCTGCTGCAGGGTTTTCACGCGGCGTGTGCCGGCGCGGCGTGGGTGGCGATGGTGGCGGCGGTTCTGGCGCTGTTGTTCCTGTGCAGCGCCCACGCAACTCGGGAGGTACCTGTCGGCTGATCGAGGCATGGGACCGTCGGTATGCCGGTCCCATCTTGGCCGGTAGCGGAGGTCAAGGGATATGTGCGCCGCCTTGCGGGCCGCCGGGTCCGCCGGCATACTTTACTCCCGCAGCGCCTGATGATCGCACTGTATTGATTGCCACCCGGTCCGGGTTCGGCGAGCGAGCACCATCTCCGGCGGCGGTCTTGAAGGTGCTGTGCGCCGGGTCGAATGCAGCCGACTCGATCGCACGATCCAGGGGATATATCAGCCGCCGGTGAACAAATGTTCGGTCATTTGAGCGCATAGCGGAGCGAATGCCGCCAATTGTTCCCTCGCTACTGGATCACTTAGGCGTGCGATGTGCTTTGACATTCCGACCTTCCCCGTGTCCGTGAAGGCCTTTCTGAACCTAAGCCGCGCAACGGAACTGAGCGCCTGCTCAATCTTCAGTCCTTCTACAACTGCTTTGCTGAGAAGGTTTTTCGTCAGGAGTGCTGCCAGGTCGTCCCGATCGGCTAGCCAGCCCTTATCCTCTGCGTGCGCCCACAACTCGTCAGAGTAAAGCGACTCTAGATCAGCAGGTAGCACGATACCCACCTGAGCCAACTCAACCAGAGGTTGAGACTTTCGGATATCGAGCGCCCTAAAAGGCAAGTCGGATTTGAGTCCAACTGCATCCTTTGCCTCAGCAAATGCCAATTTCGCTTTACGTCCGGGTTCGTCTCCATCGAAAAGCGCGAGGGCCCGCGATCTCTTTTCTACTGGACGGTGTCGCATATGAAGGAGCCATGCGATAGATCGACTGACAAGTGCGCTTGCACTTCCATAGTCGGGGCCCCCATCATCAATGTGATAGCTTTCGGCGCTATGATTAGCAGCAAACAGGGCCAGTGCGCGACTCACCACTCGCTTGTCCGTTTCGCCCTCAACGAAAATCGTGGGTTTGCGATGTTCTGCGACATCCCTTATCCGTTGCATATGGGCGACTATTTCATCATGCCGTTCCTTTGCCTGGCGAATAAAGGGGGCGACCAGCGGCATTAGTCCCATCGACTCATCAACTTCGTTTATGCTGCGAATGTCGATGATCGTGTTGGCTTCTTCCTTCCTTACAAAATTAGTCGTAATCCAGTCTTCATTGGCGCCGCCAAACTCGCCTATTCTGTAAAATACAGGGGAGTGGGTCGTAATAAACAGCTGAAAATTGTCGCTGTCGGCAATCAATCCGCAGATGTCTTTGGCCATAAGAAACGCGGATGACATCTCAACGTTGTTCTCTGGCTCCTCAAAACCAAGGATATGGGTATATCTAACTCCGCCGCGATTAAGAATCTGATCCTGTTTGTCAGCGATAAACCTAAGAAGCATAGGTATGTGTCGAATTTTGACTCCATCTCCTCGGCGGGATAGCGGTATTCCATTCGTATTTATTTCCAAATTCTCGAATATCTGACGCAAATTGTTGGGCAGCCGCATCGATGACTTGGTGCTAAAAGCTGTACTGATCGAGTCCAGCAAGCCGGCAAGTTGTTGTTGGATCTGTCCCTCAAACGCGGAAGCCGAGTCCTTCAGGGGTGCAGCGGCCACGGAGGAAAGAACGTCGTACAATCGGCCTTGGAGGTCGGCGAAGAACTCGCGGTCTTTGATGGCCGGAACATAGGTGAATTTTATGCGATCCATCAGGGCTGGGACCTTGCTTCGCGGGGGGAACGGGGCGCCGCCGACAAAGGTTCGGGTCTCTAAGCGGGTAACCTCACCCTCCTCGCGCCAATGCTTGGACCAGACCACTTGTTGCTGTCCTTCGTCTCGAACATAGGACGCTGGGAGGTCAAATGTAATTGTAATGTCAATCTGTTTAGCCTTTCGGCTGCCGACTTTGGCGAATTGATTGAAGTCGTGTCCGAAGTCGAAATCCTGACCGCGGTCGGTCTCTCCGTTGAAGAACAGATTGAGCGCCCGAAGGATATTTGATTTTCCAGCGTCGTTGGGCCCCACACAGGACGTGATCCAGTTTCCTTGCACCGCGGCCTGTCCGATCGAGCGAAAGTTTCGTATTTCCACACTGGATATCATTCGGTGCTCCCATTGCGACGAAGGCTATTGCGTTCCGTGTTGCAGTGCAGGTGGAGGGGAGGTCTTTCACACAGTTTTTGCGGGCCTCAGCTGTTAGATGGCCCCTTGACACCGCCGCCAACCTCCGCCCATAACTCCCCACCTAATCTTGGAGCACGGTCCGTGCAGAAGCTTATCGTAGTAGTGGGGCGCATCGAGCACGTGGGGTAAATCCCCGCGAGGGTCGGTGCGCTCGTTCGAAGGTCCCTAACGGGGCCTTTTTTGTTGCCGAATTTCCGCCGGTGACGGCGCGTTGCGAATGAAAGACCGGGTGAGCCCGGGGGAGTTATGAGAATGGCCGAGCAGATGACAGGCGCGGAGATGGTGATCCAGGCCCTGGTCGATAACGGGGTGGAGCACATCTTCGGCTATCCCGGCGGGGCGGCGTTGCCGATCTATGATGCGATGTTCCAGCAGGACAAGGTGCAGCACATCCTGGTCCGGCACGAGCAGGGCGCGACGCACATGGCCGAGGGCTATGCGCGTTCGACCGGCAAGGTCGGCGTGGTGCTGGTGACCTCGGGCCCGGGCGCGACCAACGCCGTCACCGGCCTGACCGACGCGCTGATGGACTCGATCCCGCTGGTCTGCATCACGGCGCAGGTCCCGACGACGCTGATCGGCTCGGACGCCTTCCAGGAATGCGACACGGTCGGCATCACCCGCTCCTGCACCAAGCACAACTACCTGGTGAAATCGGTCAACGACCTGTCGCGCGTCATGCATGAGGCGTTCCACATCGCCAATTCGGGGCGTCCGGGCCCGGTGCTGGTCGATATCCCCAAGGATGTGCAGTTCGCACTGGGCACCTATCTCGGTATCGACGAGGTGGGGCCGAGCCGTCACAAGAGCTACCATCCGGCGACTTCGGGCGACAGCAAGGCCATCGAAGCTGCCGTCGACCTGATGCTGAGGGCCGAGCGGCCGATCTTCTACACCGGCGGCGGCGTCATCAATTCCGGACCGGAAGCGTCCGACAAGCTGCGCGAACTGGCCGAGTTGACCGGCTTCCCGGTGACCTCGACGCTGATGGGGCTGGGCGCCTTCCCGGGCTCCAACCCGCAGTGGATAGGGATGCTCGGCATGCACGGCACCTACGAAGCCAATATGGCGATGCATGACTGTGACCTGATGATCAATATCGGGGCGCGGTTCGATGACCGCATCACCGGCCGGATCGATGCGTTCTCGCCCAATTCGACCAAGATCCACGTCGATATCGACCCCTCCTCGATCGGCAAGAACGTCCGCACCGACCTCGCCATCGTCGGCGATTGCGGCGCGGTGCTCGAGGAGATGGTGCGGATCTGGAGGTCGAAGACCAATCAGCCGCGCACCGAGGCGATCGCGCCATGGTGGGAAGAGATCAAGGGCTGGCGGGCGCGCAACTCGCTGGGCTTCAAGAACTCGGACACCACGATCAAGCCGCAATACGCCATCCAGCGGCTCTACGAGGCGACCAAGGGCCGCGAGGTCTACATCACCACCGAAGTCGGCCAGCACCAGATGTGGGCGGCGCAGCATTTCCCGTTCGAGATGCCGAACCGGTGGATGACCTCGGGTGGCCTCGGCACGATGGGCTATGGCCTGCCGGCCGCAGTCGGCGTGCAGGTGGCGCACCCGGATGCGCTGGTCATCGATATCGCCGGCGAGGCGAGCGTGCAGATGACCATGCAGGAGCTCTCCACCGCGGTGCAGTACCGCCTGCCGATCAAGGTGTTCATCCTCAACAACGAGCGCATGGGCATGGTCCGGCAGTGGCAGGACCTGTTGCATGGCGGGCGCTATGCGCACAGCTACTCCGAGAGCCTGCCCGATTTCGTCAAGCTGGCCGAAGCCTATGGCGGCAAGGGCATCCGTTGCGACGATCCGGCCAAGCTCGATGCGGCGATCAAGGAAATGCTCGATTACGACGGTCCGGTGCTGTTCGACTGCCTCGTCGAAAAGCACGAGAACTGCCTGCCGATGATCCCGTCGGGCAAGCCGCACAACGAGATGATCCTGCCCGATTTCGAGGACGATATCGGCGCGGTGATCGACGAGAAGGGCCGGCAGCTGGTGTAGCAACGGCCAGGCCGGTGCGTGTGGACCCCCACCCCTGACCCCTCCCCCTCAAAAAGGGGGAGGGAGACGATAGAGCTGATAAGCCGGGTGGTGAGGTCTTGAGAAATAGATCGGGAGGGTCTCCCTCCCCCTGTTGAGGGGGAGGGGACAGGGGTGGGGGTCAAAGCCCACCGGCACAAGGACAAGACGAGATGAACGCACATTTGCAGCCGAGCGGTTCGGCATATTTCCTCGCCGCGGAAACCCAGAAGCCGGAGCGACACACGCTGAGCGTGCTGGTCGACAACGAGCCGGGCATTCTCGCCCGGGTGGTCGGGCTGTTCTCGGCCCGCGGCTATAATATCGACAGTCTCACGGTCTCAGAGACCGAGCACGAGAAGGGGCTCAGCCGCATCACCGTGGTGACGGTGGCGACGCCCAAGGTGCTGACCCAGATCAAGCTGCAGCTCGAGCGGCTGATTCCGGTGCACCGGGTGCATGACCTCACCAGCGAGGGCAAATCGCTCGAGCGCGAGCTGGCGCTGATCAAGGTGGGCGGCTCGGGCGAGCCGCGCGCCGAGGCGCTGCGGCTGGCCGACGCGTTCCGCGCCCAGATCGTCGATGCGACCACCGAGAGCTTCGTGTTCGAGGTGACCGGCAAGCCGTCCAAGATCGACAGCTTCATCGCCTTGATGATGCCCTTGGGGTTGATCGAAGTGGTGCGAACCGGGCTCGCCGCAATATCGCGCGGGCCGGAAGGCATGTAAGTAACGAAGGCCGGGAGCGATCCCGGCTTTTCTTCGAGGGGAAATCAGCAGTGTCGTTCGCATCGCACCCGTTCCGCGGGCCGTTGTTCATGGTCATCGCGACCTGTTCGTACGTGATCAACGACACGCTGATGAAGCTCGCGACCGAGGGCCTGCCGCCCTACCAGGTGCTGATGCTGCGTGGCCTTGCCGGCCTCATCTGGGGGCTGCCGCTGATGCTGGCGCTCGGCTATGGCCGGCAGTTGCCGCTGGTATTCGAGCGGCGTGTGCTGGCGCGCAACCTCGCCGAGACCGCGGCGATCCTCTGCTACGTGGTGGCGCTCGCCAACATGCCGATCGCCGATGCGTCGGCGCTCGGGCAGATCACCCCGCTGCTGGTGCTGCTGGGGGCCTCGATCCTGTTTCGCGAGAAGATCGGCGGGGTGCGGATGGCGCTGATCGGGCTCGGCTTCATCGGCGCCATCATGGTGGCGCAGCCGACCATGCAGGGCATCTCGATCTATGCAGTGCTGGCGCTCGCCAATGCGGTGCTCTGCGCCGTGCGCGACCTCGCGGGACGGCGGATCGCGCCCGAGGTGCCGGGGATGATCGTCGCCATGTCGGCGATCATCGTGGTGCTGCTCGGGGCTGGGGCGATGCATCTGGCGACCGAGCAATGGGTGGCGCCGCAGACGCACCACCTGTTGCTGCTGGGCGGGGCAGGGCTGTTCCTGATCTTCGGCCACTTCTTCATCTTCATGGCCTACCGGGTCGGACCCACCGGCGTGGTGGCGCCGTTCTATTACTTCTTCACCTTCTGGGCGGTGCTGTCGGGGCTGGCGGTGTTCGGACAGTTCCCGAACCTGCTCGCCATCTGCGGTATCGTGCTGGTGGTGGCGGCCGGCCTCACCATCGTGCTGCTCGACGAACGGAAGCGCCGGCTGGTGCCGGTGGCGTGATGCCGGCCGAGAGGTCGAACCTGCGCGGCATCATCTACATGGTGCTGGCAAGCGGCTGCTTCACCGTCAACAACGGGCTGCTGAAGCTTGCCGTGCTCGAGCTGCCGCCGCTCGAAGCGCTGTTCCTCCGCGCCCTGGCGGCGATCGTCCTCGGCGTGCCGGTGCTGATCGCCACGGCGTCCTTGGCGAGCCTCAGATATGTGCTCCAGCCGTGGGTGCTGGCGCGCAACGTGGTGGAATGCGCCGCAGCCATCGCCTTCGTTTTCGCTGTCGCCAATGCGCCGCTCGCCGATATCACGGCGTTGCTGCAGCTGACGCCGATGCTGGTGATGCTCGGTGCGGTGGTGTTGTTCGGCGATCGGATCGGCGGTGCGGCGATCGCCCTGATCGCGGTGGCACTGTTCGGCGCCTTGCTGGTGGCGCAGCCAGGCGGTCATGGTTTCCAGCCCTATGTGCTGTTCGGTTTCGCCAGCGCGGCGCTGAGCGCCGGCCGCGATCTGATCGGGCGTAGGGTCGATGCCGGCGTGCCGGCGCTCGCCGTGGCGGTCGGCCTGTCGGTGGTCTCGGTCGTGGGAATCGGTGTGCCGATGCTGGCGTTCGAGCGCTGGGTGACGCCATCGCTCGCCGGCCTGTTGCTGATTGCCGGCGCCAGCGCCTTCCTGACGCTGGCGCAACTGCTGCTGTTCCTGTCGTTCCGCGTCGCTGAAACCAGGGCGGTGGTGCCGTTCTTCTATACCGGCACATTATGGGCGCTGCTGATCGGGGCACTGGTGTTCGGCACGCTGCCGAATGCGGTTGCCAGCATCGGGATCTGCCTCATCGCCGCCAGCGGGGTGCTGGTGCTGCTGCTCGACCGGCGCGCGAGGCCGCGCTGATTGCCATCTCCCGCGCTGATCGGGCTTATCAAAACGTTCGATTGGCCGGTCGGTATCCGATGCGGTAAGGCTCGCGCAGTTCTGCCGAGGTCCCGCGATGACTCATCTCAGCGTCAATCTCAATGCCGTCGCCATGCTGCGCAACCGCCGCTCGGTGCCGTGGCCGAGCGTCACCGGCATTGCCCGTATCGCGCTCGATGCCGGGGCCGACGGCATCACGGTGCATCCGCGGCCGGACGAGCGGCACATCCGGCGCACCGACGTGTTCGAGCTGGTGACGCTGCTGCGGCAGGACTATGCGGGCCGTGAGTTCAACATCGAGGGCTACCCGACCGAGGACTTCCTCACCCTGGTGGAGCGCGCCGCACCCGACCAGGTGACGTTCGTGCCCGACGATCCGCTGCAATCGACATCCGACCATGGCTGGAACATCGAGGCCAATCGCGCCGTGCTGACGCCGGCGATCGAACGGATGAAAGCGGCCGGGATCCGGGTGTCGCTGTTCATCAACGCCGAACCCGCGGCGCCGGCCGCGGCGGCCAATGTCGGGGCGGACCGGGTGGAGCTCTATACCGGCCCCTATGGCGGGGCGCTGAAGCCGGAAGTACAGGCGGTGCATCTCGATGCGCTGCGCGAGACGGCGGATGCGGCGCGGGCGGCCGGGCACAATGCGCGCTCGGGGCAGGGCGGCCTGCTGGTCAATGCCGGGCACGACCTCAACCTCGTCAACCTGCCGCCGCTTAAGCAGGCGATTCCCGACCTTGCCGAAGTGTCGATCGGCCACGCGATCACCGCCGATGCAC
The DNA here is from genome assembly GCF_001402915.1 of Devosia sp. A16. Taxonomy (GTDB): domain Bacteria; phylum Pseudomonadota; class Alphaproteobacteria; order Rhizobiales; family Devosiaceae; genus Devosia_A. The sequence goes on along the minus strand of NZ_CP012945.1, from coordinate 28,315 downwards.
TGATCTACGGCATGGCCGAGACGGTGCGGCGGTACAAGCTGGCCTGCGGCTGACGCTACGGTCGCCCGCGGAACGTGAACGTGTGGCCTTCCTCACAGAGGTTGGCGGCGTAGTAGGCATACGGCTTGCCCGCCGTCGAAAGCATCCGAAGGTCGACCCAGCACTTGTCGGCGCCGTCCTCGAGCATGAACTGGATCTTGCCCTTCGGTTCGAGGCGTTTGCCGCGCAGACGTTCGGCGCCCCAATCATCCGTGCCCAGTATCCTGATGTAGAGCTCGCTGATTGTTACCTTCGAAGCGCTTTCCACCCAGAGCCGCAGCGGCGGCCCAGCCATAGTCGTACCCGTGGATAGCATCAGGGCCAGTACTGCGATCGCGAACAGCTTCATCGGAAATCCCCCAAACAGTGGGGCGGACACTGATCCGGCTACGCGCTTGAAGCAACTGCCGCGGGCCGACGTGGTGAATGCCGCAGCCTGGCACGGGCTTGCGCGCATGTGTTAACGGGCAACCCGCGGTCGGCGCTCAAATCCGACTTAACTACTGTCTTCGGCGCTTATTTCGCTTCAACGGTGGATGGACCAAGTTCGAGCCTTCCACGGATCAGGCAGGTTGCCCTAATGGCTTTGAGAGCAGTTGCATACGAGCAGGCGATGAGCGACCCGATCAACGAAGCACTGGTGCTCTATACCGGGTTCGGCAACTCGCCTTTCCCGCGGGCCAAGACGCCCCACCTGGTGCAGCGCTTCGGGGAAGCGGAAGGTGCAGAGCTCAAACAGCGCATTCTCGACCTGCTCGAGGAACTGCAGCAGCCGGTCGAGGGGGTGGAAAAGCGCTCGAAGAAGAGCCTCACCGAGCGCGCCATCGAGCAGTTGCAGCCGAAACACCCCGAACTCGATGATTCCGGCCTGAAGGCATTGGCCTGGACCTATTCATTCGGCCTGCGCTGACACGCTTTCGTTACCTGTTGTTCGCAAATCGCGAACGCTGCATTTCGCGTCGAACGCCGAATGCCCCACCCGGCAATGGCTGCGGCCCCGGCCGCGTCGTGAAGGGGCCGGTTTGCCTTTGCTTACAGGGCTGTAACCCAACGAACACCGGTGTAACCGGGTGAGCAAACTGTGCCCTCGCCCCATCGAGGTGCCTGCTTGCGCCGACCCACCTTGGGCACTTATTTGCCGCTAGTCACATTTTGATACTGGAGTGCAGCAAATGTCCAAACCCAAGATTGCCGTGATCATCAGCTCGATCCGTCCGACCCGCTTCGCCGACAAGCCGGCCAAGTGGATCGCCGACCACGTCGCCGCCCGTGGCGACGCCGAGGTCGAGATCGTCGACCTGAAGGATTATCCGCTTCCGCTGTTCGATGCGCCCGCGTCCGATTTCTGGATGCCGACCCCCAACGAGGTCGCGGCCAAGTGGCAGGCCAAGCTCAACGAGTTCGACGGCTACATCGTGGTCACCGCCGAGTATAACCGCTCGATCACCGGTGCGCTGAAGAACGCCATCGACTGGGCCTACAAGCCGTTCATGAAGAAGGCCGTCGCTTTCGTCGCCTATGGTTCGGTCGGCGGGGCCCGCGCCGTCGAGCACCTGCGCAACATCATGGTCGAACTGCAGGCCGTGCCGGTGCGCCATGCCGTCCATATCGGCGGCTCGGACTTCCTCCCCATCATGATGGGCCAGAAGAGCTGGGACGACACCAAGGGCAACTTCGACCCGTTCGTGCCCGAGATGCTCGACAACCTGCTGTGGTGGACCAATGCCACCCGCACGGCTCGCCAGGCCGACGCGGCAGCGGCTTCCAAGGCGGCCTAAGACAACTGCCGGTCGTTTCCGGGGTTCTCCTCCTTTCGCACCCCGGTCCGGGACGGCGCTGCCCATGGCGCCGTCCCTATTTTTTGCCGAGCCCCCCGCAAAACCGCATGACTGTCCATCAGCAAATGCGAACCTTAGCGGAATTTGACCGTTGAGTGCGCGGGTGGGCGGGTGTAGACAGCCGCCCACCCGAAACAGGGTGAGCGAAGGGCATATGACGCAGACCACTCCGTCCGGCGTGACAGCCGGCGCTGGGGCGACCGATCAGGCCGGCCACGCCACGAACACCAATATCCCCATTCTCATCCTCGGCGCCCTGGGCGTCGTTTTCGGCGATATCGGCACCAGTCCGCTCTATGCGTTCCGCGAGGCGCTGCACGCTGCCGGCGGTTCGCCGTCGGAAAATGAAGTGCTGGGGCTGCTGTCGTTGATCGTGTGGGCGCTGACCATCGTGGTCACCGTCAAATACGTGGTGTTCGTGCTGCGCGCCGACAACAAGGGTGAAGGCGGCACGCTGTCGCTGATGACGCTCGCCAGCAACGCCTTCGCCAAGCGACCCGCCTGGATTCTGGGCCTCGGCATCGTCGGCGGCGCGCTGTTCCTCGGTGACGCCATCATCACGCCCGCCATCTCCGTGCTGTCGGCCGTCGAAGGCCTCGAGATCGTCGAGCCGCGGCTGACCCCGTGGGTCGTGCCGATGACGGTGGTGATCCTCATCGGGCTGTTCATGGTGCAGCGCTTCGGCACGGCGCGCGTCTCGACGGTGTTCGGGCCGGTGATGGCGGCCTGGTTCGTCATCCTCGGGGTCACCGGGCTCCTGCATATCGCCGATGCGCCGCAGGTGCTGCTGGCGCTGAACCCGGCGCACGGCATCGAGTTCCTCTACACCCATGCCGGCATCTCGATCATCGTGCTGGGGGCGGTGTTCCTCGCGGTGACGGGAGCCGAGGCGCTCTATGTCGACCTCGGGCATTTCGGTCGCAAGCCAATCATCGCCGCCTGGCTGGCGCTGGTGTTTCCGGCTCTGCTGCTCAACTATTTCGGGCAGGGGGCTTTCGTCCTCAGCCACCCCAACGAGGTGACCAACCCGTTCTTCCAGATGCAGCCCGACTGGGCCAAGCTGCCGATGGTGGCGCTGGCCACACTGGCGACCGTTATCGCCAGCCAGGCGGTGATCTCGGGCGCCTATTCGCTGGTGCGCCAGGCCATGCATCTCAACCTGCTGCCGCGGCTCGAAGTGCGCCACACCTCCGAAGAGGTGGCCGGCCAGATCTTCATGCCGCAGGTCAATTTCCTGTTGCTGATCTGCGTGGTGCTGCTGGTGGTCGGGTTCCGTTCGTCCAGCGCGCTGTCGGCGGCCTACGGTATCGCGGTCACCGGTGAGATGCTGGTGACGGCCGTTTTGCTGTTCATCGTCATGTGGCGGCTGTGGAAGTGGAACCTGGTCGTCGCCATGGTGGTGATCGTGCCGCTATTGGTCATCGACCTCGGCTTCTTCATCGCCAATGCGGCAAAGTTCTCGCAGGGCGGCTGGGTGCCGGCGGTGGTCGCCGCCACGATTGCTTCGATGATGACGATCTGGATCTGGGGACGTCGCCGGCTGGCGGAAAAGACCCGTCGCGACGAGGTGCCGCTCGAGTTCCTGGTCGAGAACCTCGCCAAGAAGAAGCCCACCATCGTGCCCGGCACGGCGGTGTTCCTCACCTCCGACATCGAGGGCGCCCCGACGGCGTTGCTGCACAGCCTCAAGCACTACAAGGTGCTGCACGAACACAATGTCATCCTGACCGTTATCACCTCGGACCGGCCGCGCGTCGCCGACGAAGAAAAGGTCAGGATCGACGCCTATAACGACCTGTTCTACCGGGTCGTGGTGACCTTCGGTTACATCGAGACGCCGAACATTCCCAAGGCGCTGGCGCTGGCCCGCAAGCTCGGCTGGAAGTTCGACATCATGTCGACCTCGTTCTTCCTGTCACGCCGGTCGCTGAAGCCGTCCGTGAAGGGCGGTGCGCCGATATTCCTCGACCGCATCTTCATCGGGCTGGCGCGCAATGCGACCGATGCGACGGAATACTTCCACATTCCGACCGGCCGCGTGGTTGAAATCGGCACGCAGGTGGTGATCTAGTTCGCTCCGGGACAGCCGGGGAAGCGAGACTGCTGAAAGCATTGGACATTGCGATCGCCGGGGCAGGGCCCGGCGGTCTTGCGACAGCGCTGATGCTCAGCCGCGCCGGGCATCGCGTCCGGCTGTTCGAGCGCTTCGAGACACCACGACCGCTTGGCTCGGGTCTGATGCTTCAGCCCACCGGCCTTGCCGTGCTCGAGGCACTGGGCCTGCGCGGTGAAATCGCAGCGCTGGGGGCGAGGGTCGAACGGCTGATCGGCACCGATGCGCGGAGCGGCCGGGTGGTGCTCGATGTCGGCTATCGGCCGCTCGGCCCCGATGTCCATGCCGTCGCGGTGCATCGGGCGGCCCTGTTCAATGTGCTGCACGATGCGGTGGTGGCGGAACGGCTGCCGATCCGCACCGGCTTCATGGTCGAGAGCCTCGAACGCTCCGAGGGCAAACAATGGCTGCGGGGGGCGAGGGGGCGAGAAGGACCGTTCGACCTGGTGGTTGATGCACTGGGCTCGGCGTCGCCGCTGAAGGTCGAGGCAAAGGTGCCCAGTCGTGCGCGACCGCTGCCGTTCGGGGCCATCTGGGGCACCGTGCCGTGGGTCGACGCCGGGTTTCGGCGCGACGCGCTGATGCAACGCTACCGCCGGGCCAGCGTGATGATCGGTGTGTTGCCGGTCGGCCGCCAGCGGCGCGACGGGCCGGAACTCGCGGCGCTCTTCTGGAGCCTGAAGCCGGAAAGCTTCGCGGCGGTGCAGGCGAGAGGAATCGTCAGTTGGCGCGACGAGGTGCTCGGGCACTGGCCCGAAACGGCGCCGCACCTCGAAACGATCACCGATTTCGAGCAGATGACGCTGGCGCGCTACGCGCACCACACGCTGCAGATTCCGGCTGGCGAGGGCATCGCCTTCATCGGCGACAGTGCGCATTCGACCAGCCCGCAACTGGGGCAAGGCGCCAACATGGCCCTGCTCGATGCGGCGGCGCTGGCGGCGGCCCTGGCTGGAGCGGCAACGCTCGAGGCTGCGCTTGCCGAGTACGCGCGGCTGCGGCGCTGGCATGTGCGCCTCTATCAGATACTGTCGTTGACGCTGACCCCGTTCTACCAGTCGGATGGAAACCTGTTGCCGCTGCTGCGCGACGGTCTGGTGTCCGCAGCGGCCCGGGTGCCACCGGTCCCGTGGTTGCTTGCAAGCATGGTCTCAGGCCAATTGCTGAATCCCTTGAGTGCCTTGCGACTGGAAACAAAGCTGTTACGCGAGGTCGCGGCATGAGTCGGCCGCATGTTCTGATCGTCGGCGGGGCCGGCGTATTCGGCTCGCGTCTGGCGCGGCTGCTGGCCCGGCGGAAGGGCTTTCGGGTAAGCCTCGGCGGTCGCACCGAAAGCCGCGCCCAAGCCTTGCAGCGCGAATTGCGGGCCATCGACGAGCAAGGGGAATACGGCTTCGTGCTGATCGACCGCGATCGCATCGGGGTGGAGCGGCTCAAGGAGATCGACTGCGACGTTGTGGTCGATTGCTCGGGGCCGTTCCAGCTCAGCGGCACGCAGCTGATCGAGGCGGCGATCGGGGCACGCTGCCACTATGTCGATATCGCCGACTCGAGGGCGTTCGTTGCCGGGATCGCCAAGTTCGACAGCGCGGCGCGTGCCGTAGCGATCTCGGTGATTTCCGGCGCCAGCTCGACGCCCGGGCTGACCCATGCGGTGCTCGACCACGTCACCAGCGCCTGGTTGGCGGTCGACAGCGTCGATGTTGCGATCGTTCCCGGCAACCGCACGCCCAAGGGCCGTTCGGTGATCGCGGGCATCCTCAGCTGGGTCGGCCAGCCGGTGCGGGTATTTCGCGAGGCCGGCTGGGAGCGCGGCCGTGGCTGGAGCGGCGGGCGCTGGGTGAGTATCGAGGGTCTGAAGCGCCGCCGCGCCATACTGGCCGATGTGCCCGACCTCGACCTGCTGCCAGCCCGTTTCTCGCCGCGCGTCCGCGCCGGGTTCGACGCCGGCATGGAGCTGCCGGTGCTCAACTGGCTGATCGGCGTCGCCTCGATCCCAGTGCGCTGGGGACTGGTGAAGTCGGCACGGATGTTCGCCGGGCTCGGCATGCAGATCGCGCTTTGGCTCGATCGTTTCGGCACCGCCGATGGCGGCATGCTGGTCGAGGCCGCCGGGCAGGATGCGCGCGGCGAGCCGCGCGTGGTGCGCTGGTGGCTGCGCGCGGCGAACGGCGACGGGCCCTATGTGCCGGTGCTGCCGGCCGCGGCGCTGATCGAGGCGCTGACCTTCGGCGGCAGGCTGCGCGGCGGCGCCCGGTCGGCAGCCGGGGTGGTGAGCCTCGAACAGATCAGGCCGTGGCTCGAGGGCCTCGCCATCGAAACCAAGCAGGTGGCGTTCAGGGGAGAGAAGCCGCTCTATCGCCGGGTGCTGGGCGAGGGGTTCGAGCGCCTGCCCGAGGTGACGCGGCGGCTGCATCGCGGCCGGCCGGCGGTGATCGCCGAGGGCGAGGCGGTGGTGGCGCCGGCGGAGAACCCGGTGGCCCGCTTTCTGGCGCGCCGCCTCGGCCTGCCGCTCGAGGAGGGCCGGCTGCCGGTGCGCGTGGTGATCGAGAGCCGCGAGGGCAGGGAGCACTGGACCCGTTTCTTCGCCGACAAGCCGATGCGTTCGGTGATGAGCGCCGCAACAGGCGGGCTGATCGAGGAGCGGTTCGGCCCGGTGGCGATCCGCATGCGGCTGTTGCCGCGCGGCGATGGGCTCGACATGCAGCGTGTCTCCGGCCGGATCTGGGGCGTGCCGCTGCCGGGTTTCCTGCTGCCGCGCATCACCGCCGAGGAGCGGGTCGACGAAGGCGGTCGTCACCGCTTCGAAGTCGATATCCGCCTGCCGCTGTTCGGCAGGCTGGTGGCGTATCGCGGGTACCTGGTGCTGTAAGGATCACGGAGCGCGCCACATCGTTCCCTCGCCCCTGAGGGGAGAGGGCTAGTGCAGCGGGACTAGGGTGAGGGGTTCAGCTTCTCAGCGAGCGCTCGCTGCACCGCTTCACCCCTCAGCCGGCGCTTCGCGCCACCTTCTCCCCTGAGGGGAGAAGGGACGAGAGCAGCCCGCTCCCTCAGATGCTCGCGACGCTGTTGAGCGCGGCATAGACTCCCTCCCGCGCCACCAGCTCCTCATGCGTGCCTTCCTCGGCAATCCCGTCCCTGGTCAGCACCAGGATGCGGTCGGCATGGCGCACAGTCGACAGCCGGTGGGCGATAACGATGGTGGTGCGCCCTTTGGCAAGGCTCAGCAGCGCCTGTTGCACGGCGCGCTCGCTTTCGTTGTCGAGCGCGCTGGTCGCCTCGTCGAAGATCAGGATTGCCGGATCCTTGAGGAAGGCGCGGGCGATGGTGAGGCGCTGCTTCTGTCCGCCCGACAGCTTCACGCCGCGCTGCCCGACATCGGTGTCGTAGCCATTGGGCAGCGCCATGATGAACTCATGCGCGTTGGCGGCGCGGGCTGCCGCCTCGATCTCGGCGTGGCTGGCGCCTGGCCTGCCGTAGCGGAGGTTCTCGGCCACCGAGCCGGCGAACAGGTACACATCCTGCTGCACCACGGCGACGTGTCGGCGCAGCGAGGCGAGCGTCACATCGCGGATGTCGCGCCCGTCGATCCGGATGGCGCCGGCATCAACGTCGTAGAAGCGGGGGATCAGCGCGCAGAGCGTGCTCTTGCCCACCCCGGACGGGCCGACCAGCGCGACGAACTCGCCCGGCGCAATGTCCAGCGACAGGCCACTGAGCACCTGTGCCCCGCCTGCCTCGTAGCGGAAGCTCACGTCGTCGAAGTGGATGGCGCCGGCCGGCGATCGCAGCGGCGTTGCTCCGGGGCGGTCGGCAATGTCGGGCTCCACCTCGAGGATTTCCATGGCGCGGACGAACCCGGTATAGCCCTCCTGCAGCAGTCGGGCGAAATTGGCGAGCCGCTTGATCGGATCGACCAGCACCGCAACGCAGAGCAGGAAGGTCAGCATCTCGGCGACCGTCAGCTCACCCGAGAGGATACGCAGCGCCCCCACCACGATCACCATGATGGTGACCAGCTGGGCAAAGCTCTCGGTGCCCACCGAGAACCAGGCTTCCGAGCGGTAGCCATCGGCGCGGCTCAGCACGAACTGCCGGTTCTGCGTGGTGAAGCGCTCGGTCTCCAGCGCTTCGTTGGTGAAGGACTGGACGACGCGGATACCAGCCAGGGCATCCTCGACGCGTTCGTTCACCGCCGCGATCTGCTGCTTGCTGCGCTCGAGCGCCCGGTTCATCCGCCGGTTGAAGTGCAGGGCGTAGGCGACTGCCAGCGGCGTCAGGGCAAGAATCAGCGCCGCCAGCACCGGATCGATGAAGAACAGCACCAGCATGGCGCCGCCGAACTTGAACACCGCGATGGCGAGGTCTTCGGGGCCATGATGGAACAGCTCGCCCAGCCAGAGCGTGTCATTGCTGATGCGGCTCATCAGCTGGCCGGTGCGCTGCCGGTCGTAGAAGCCGAACGACAGCTTCTGGCAATGCTCGAACAGTTCCTGGCGCACGGCGGCTTCGATCCGGGCGCCCATGACGTGGCCCTGGTAGTCGACGAAGAACGTCGCCGCCACCTCGACCGCGAGGATGGCGAGCATCACGGCGCCCATGACGAGGATCTGCCACAGCGCGTCGGGCGCCTCGGGCAGGGCGAGGAGGCGGGTCGTCACATAGTTGGCGCTGAGCGGCAGCGCGATGGCGGTGCCGGCGACGAGGATGGCGCAGCAGAGGTCTGCCACGAGCAGCGGCAGGTGCGGCCGGTAGTAGGAGACGAATTTTCGCGCCCGCGAGCGGTTGCGCCGGCGGGTGGCGGGATCGGTCGAGCTGGCGAAGAAGCTGCGGAAGCGGCTACGGCGCTGCGGGTTTTTCTCCGCGCGCGGGGAGCGAGAAGGCATGAAGCGTGGTGTCCTTGCTGAAATAGGCTCCTTTCCGGTGGGACAGCATCGCTTTCATTCTGATCTCCCTCATGGGCAGCAAATGGGAGGTGGACCATAGGCCGATGGTGCACGCCCGGCAACCGACGCGCGGCGTCGGGGCAGGGGGTGTGGCTGGCGGGGTACAGTGGGGCCGAGAAGCGTCCTTCAAGGGCCGGCGCCGGTGCGCCCCTCGCCCCTGAGGGGAGAGGGTAGTGGAGCTAGGACCTTCAGGTCCGTAGCGGAACTAGGGTGAGGGGTTCAGCTTCTCAGCGAGCGCGCGTTGCGCCGCCTCACCCCTCATCCGGCGCTTCGCGCCACCTTCTCCCCTGAGGGGAGAAGAGAAGGAGGGCGACTGCGACGAGGGATACTGTCGGGGTTCTACAACGCGGCCGCCGCGTCGGGTTTGCCGTAGGCGCGGAGGAATGTCCGTACGCCGTTGCGGGCGGCCTGCGCCAGTTCCGCGTCGTTCACCATCTGGCCGGGTTCGTTCGGCAGGTCGGCGCGGATCAGCGCCATGAACTGCCGGGCGGCCAGGTCGGGATCGTCGAGATCGATGTCGCCGGAGCGCGCGAGGCGGGCGAAGCGGGCGGAGATGGCCGGCCAGTTCTTGCCTGGACCATAGTCCTTCCAGGTCTCGAACAGTTCCGGATAGCGGCTGCCCTCGTTCTCGATCAGCTTGCGCAGGGCGCGCGAGCTCTCGTCGCACAGGCAATCGCGGGTCAGCCGGATGGCAAAGTCCACCAGCTCGCGGCCGATATCCTCGGGCCGGTCGGGGAAGGTGGCGAGAACCGCCACGAGCCGCGCGCTGCCCTGTTCGTTGATGCCGCGGACCACTTCGACGAAGAGTTTTTCCTTGTCGCCGATCTGGTTGTAGATCGTCTGACGCGACACGTTCGCCTCCTCGGCGATCGCGTCGATGCTGGCCCCGACATAGCCATCGCGCACGAACACTGCCGTTGCTGCGCTGATGATGGCGCATCGCTTGTTGTAGTTGCCCCGCTGCATGGCTGGGCTGCGATGTAGGTCGTGGCTGATCTCCATAGCCGTGATGATAATGGCACTTGACGAATTGGACAAGAGTGTCCAAAAGTTAGTTTGACACGAGTGTCCATTTTTGTGGACTCGGGTGTCATTCAAGCGGCAGCTAAACCGGGCTAACCGCCGAGGGAGGCAAACGACGCGCGGGGGTGAAACGCGCGCGGCCGAACTCTGTCCGACGCTTGTTGCCGGACCGCCTGCTCGCCCATCAGTCACAACAGCAGTCTTGGGATTTACTGCTATGAACGCAAAACTCATCCGTATGGCCATCGTGCTTGGCCTGTTGTCGGTGATCGGCCCCGTCGCCATCGACATGTACCTGCCGGCCCTGCCGGAAATCGGCGGGCAACTGGGCGTCGCCGATGCCTCGGTGCAGCTCAGCCTGATGTCTTTCATGGCCGCCTTCGCGGTGGGCCAGCTGTTCTATGGTCCGGTCAGCGACATGGTGGGGCGCAAGCCGCCGCTCTATATCGGCACGCTGGTGTTCATCGCCGGCTCGATCGGTTGTGCCGTGGCGCCATCGGTCGAGTGGCTGATCGTTTCGCGCTTCGTGCAGGGCATCGGCGGTTGCGCCGCGATGTCGCTGCCGCGCGCCATCGTGCGCGACGAGTATACCGGCGCCGAAGCGGCGCAGCTGTTCAGCCTGATCATGCTGGTGTTCTCGATCTCGCCGATCCTGGCCCCGTTGGCGGGCAGCGTGGTCATCGCCTTCGGCGACTGGCGGCTGCTGTTCTGGGTGATGGGCGCGGTCGGCGTGTTCGGCCTCGTGCTCTCGGTCGTCGCCCTCAAGGAGACGCGTCCAAAACACCTGAGGACCGAGTCGACGATCGGCGGCGCCATCCGCGGCTATGGCTCGCTGCTCAAGGACTGGAACTTCATGGGCCTGACCTTCATCGGCGCCTTCGGCATGTCGGCTTTCATGGCCTTTATCGGCAACTCGAGCTTCGTGTTCATCGAGCACTACGGGTTGACGCCGACCCAGTACAGCCTCGCCTTCTCGGTCAACGCCATCTCGTTCTTCGCGGTGTCGCAGTCGACGGGCTTCATGGTGAAGCGCTTCGGGCTGCAGCGCGTGGTGCGCTGGGCGGTCACCGGCTTCGCGATCTCGATGGCGCTGCTGGCCGGCATCTTCCTCGCCGGCATCGACAGCATGTGGGTGCTCTCCGGCCTGATGTTCATCGCCTTCGGCTTCCTCGGCCTGGTGCTGCCCACCACCGGGGTGCTGGCGATGGAAGAACACGGCGAGTTCGCCGGCACGGCCTCGGCCCTGATGGGGACGCTGCAGATGGTGCTGGGCGCGGTGGTGATGGGGATCGTCGGCGCCTTCCACGACGGCACCGCCATCCCGATGGTGCTCGGCTTCGCCGCCTGCGCCATCCTCGCCTTCATCCTGACCCAGGTGACGATCCGCACCACGGTCACCCCGGTGGTTGGCGCCCCGGCTGAGTAACCGCTATCCCGTGCAGGGAGGGGGCGCGGGAGGAAACTTCCGCGCCTTTTCTTCTGGGGAAGCCTACTGAAGCAGACGACCCCCTCCCGGCCTCCTCCATAAAAGCAAGGCAGTCGCATATGGCTTGGAGGGCACCTCTTGCCTTCTCCCCTTGTGGGAGAAGGTGGCCGAAGGCCGGATGAGGGGTGCTCTCCGCGTACTCAATCGCCCCTCGCTACGCTCAGGTCGCGCTACACTTCGTTGCGCGGACCCCTCATCCGCCCTTCGGGCACCTTCTCCCACAAGGGGAGAAGGCCCTCCGACAGCTGTCAGGGGCTTATATGCGGCTGGCCTCTAGCGGGGGAACATGGGAGGGGGCCGTCTCTTTCAGTCGGACGATCTCAGCTCTTCGGCATATCCGGGCAGACATACGGCACGGTGGCCGTCACGTATTTCTCTTCCACCGCGTCGTTGCCGAGCTTGAGCTTCAGCACCAGTTCGGCATCGGTGAGGGAGACGATGTCGGCCGTGATATCCATGCCGTCCTCGTTCCACTTGAGCGCGGTATCCGAGGTGAGCTCCCAAGGGCTCAGCCGGTGGGTCTCCCAGCAGGAATCCTGCACCAGCGTGCCGTCGGAGAGGAAAATCTTCATCACGCCGGGCAGGTCGCCATCTGCCTTGGTCCAGACGCGGTCGACGAGGCCGGCCTTGCCGGTCTTCACTGCGGATTCGGCCGGTGCGGCCTCCTCGGCGAAGGCCGGGAGGCACGCCGTGGAGCCGACGCCCCACATGGCGAGCAAGGCAAAAAGGGCGGCTTTGCTGGTCATTCGGTGTCGATCTCCAGTGGTGGTCGGAAACAGGTGCGTCGCAGGTCTCATGCAGCAGGCACGGGGATTGCGACGGAAATCGGATCATTAGCGCACGAAAATGAACGGCCGATGAGCGCCCCTACTGCCTGAGGCCCAGGGCGCGATCCCGGTCGCGGATGCGGTTGCGGGCCTGCTTGGGCCAGAGCTGATAGGCGTCGCCGCCGCCCTCGAGGATGTGGCGGGCATGCACGGCCCAGTTCGGGTCTTCGAGCGCGGTGCGGGCAAAGGCGACGAGATCGGCCTCGCCTTCGGCGAGGATCCGTTCGGCATCATGCGGATCGTCGATCAGGCCCACGGCAATGGTGGGGACACCGGCCGCGCGAATGGCCCTGGACAGCTCCACCTGGTAGAGCGGCGCCGCCTTCAGTGCGTAGCCGTCGAAGCCGCCCGACGAGCAGTGGATCATGTCGACGCCGAGCCGCTGCATTTCACGCGACAATACGATCGAGTCCTCGACGCCCCAGCCGCCCGGGCTGCCGTCGGTCACCGACAGACGGACGATCAGCGGCTTGTCCGCCGGCCAGGCGGCGCGAACCGCCTCCGTCACTTCGAGAGCGAAGCGCATCCGGTTCTCGCGGCTGCCGCCATAGGCATCGGTGCGATGGTTGGCGAGCGGCGAGAGGAACTGGCTGATCAGGTAGCCGTGGGCGCCGTGGATCTCGACGGTATCGAAGCCGGCCTGGTCGGCCCGTCGGGCGGCGTCGGCAAAGCTCTGGACCACGCGTTGAATGCCCGCCAGGCCCAGCGCCACCGGCATCTGGTAGCCCGGATTGTCGGCGTGGCGTTCGGCGCTGGGCGCCTCGGGCACCCAGGTCTCGTAGCCGTATTCGCGCTTGTCGGCCTCGGTCTCGTTGAAACCGCCGCGCCACCAGATCGGCGTGGCCGCCTTGCGGCCGGCATGCCCGAGCTGGATGCCCGTCGCCGCGCCTTCGGCCTTGAGGAATTTGACGATATGGGCGAGCGGCGCGATCTGCTCGTCGTTCCACAGCCCCAGGTCGCCGTAGGAGATGCGGCCCTCGGGGTGACGCCGGTGGCCTCGAGGATGACGAGACCGAAGCCGCCGAGCGCGAAGCGGCCGAGGTGCACGAAATGCCAGTCATTGGCGAGGCCGTGCTGGGCCGAGTACTGGCACATCGGGGCGATGACCGTGCGATTGCGCAGGGTCAGGCCACGCAAGGTGAACGGCGAGAAAAGTTGGGACATTGGTGGTCTTGCTGCAGAGGGAGGGAAAGGGTGCGATGTTGCACAGCCTCGGCTCCATCGGCAAGTACCGATGATCACCATGGCGTGTGCCGGGGAAACGGGCTTGCCGGGCGAGCCAACGGCAATGGCGCGCGGGCACCGACTGCGAGGGCGAGAGCGGCAAGGCCACCGATACGCTGTTCGTCCCCGAGGGTGACAGCGGCACGACCTGGCGGGTCAGCAACGCCGACTAGGCGGGGCGACCGGCTAGTCGGTCACCGTGTACTCGGTGATGCCATTGGCCGCGACGCTGAGGCGCTGCCGCGCCTCGCCATAGCCGACCGAGCCCGCATCGACATCCCAGCAGCCGGCCGAAACGGCGAAGCTGTAGCTTTGCCCGGAGGACAGCGCGACGGTATCGGGCAGGCGATCGAGACCATAGGTCGAGGCGCCGCATTCGGAGATCAGGATCACGTCGATGACGCGGCCGGTGCCGTTGACCACGGTGATGGTGCCGGTCGGCTCGCCCGGACGGATCAGTTCCCCACCGGTGATCCAGGCGTCGCCGCTGCAGCCGGCCAGTAATGCCAAACAGGTCGTCGATGCGGCCATGCGAAATACTGAAGTCATCTTGTCCCCCCAAATGACGAGAGGACGTGCCGCTCCGTCGCTCCCCCGGCAATTGCTAGCAGAGCGATGAGACCAGTCAATCAGTCCGCTTGAACTTGCGGTCGAAACGGGTGGGAAATTCAGGCGGCCTGGGGCCTCCGATGGCCGGATACTTCCGCGCCCGCGTTCCGTTCGAGCGCCAGCAGCTGCAGGGCGCAGGTTATGATGGTCAGTCCCATCACCAGATAGGCGATCTGGAAGTCGAGTACGCCGAGCGCCGGCGCCCCGCGCCAGATCTGGCTGAGATTGAGGCACCCCGCCGCGATGGCGACACCGAACACCATCGAGAGCTGCTGCGACATGGAGGAAATGGTGGTGGCCGAGCTCCGCTGTTTCGCGTCGATATCGGCAAAGGCCAGGGTGGCAAGGGCGGTGAACTGCATCGAGCGCGTGGCTCCGGCGATGAACAGCACCGCGACGGTGAGCAGGTAAGGGGTCTGAGGCCCCAGCAGGCCACAGGCCGCTACGGCGATGCCGGCCAGCACGCCGTTGACCGTCAGGATGGTGCGGAAGCCGAAGCGGCGCAGGGTCGGGGTGGTCACCGCCTTGATCGCGAGGTTGCCGAAGAAGTAGATCACCACCAGGCCGCCGGCGCTCAGCGCATCCATGCCGTAGGCAACCTGGAACATCAGCGGCAGCAGGAAGGGTGTGGCGTTGATCGCCGTCCTGAGGATGGCGCCCGCCTTGGCGTCGGTCGCCGCGAAAGTCCGGACCTTCAACGTCCTGAGGTCGATCAGCGGATGCCTGGCGTTCAGCAGCCAGCGCACGGCGCAGAAACCGACGGCAAGCCCGACCACGATCAGCAGAGCCGACATCCAGATCGGCATGCCGCCCTGAACGAGGGCATCGAAACCGTAAAGCAGACAGCCCAGGGTGATGCCGGTGAGGACGAAGCCGACGGCGTCGAAGGGCCGCTCGGCAAACTCGGTATCCCTGGGAACGATCAGCAGCACCAGCGCCATGCCGACGATGCCGAGCGGAATGTTTATCCAGAAGTTCCAGTGCCAGGAGATGTATTCGGTGATGAAGCCGCCGAGCGCCGGGCCGATCACCGGCGCGAACAAGGCCGGCCAGATGGTGAGGCCGATGGCTGAGACGATTTCCGACTTCTGCGCCGTGCGCAGCACGATGATACGCCCCACCGGGAACAGCACCGAGCTGCTGGCGCCCTGCAGGGCGCGGGCGACGGCGAACTGGCCCAGGTCCGCGGCCATGCCGCAGGCGATCGAGGTCAGCGTGAACAGCGCGATGGCGACGACGAACACCCGTCGGGCGCCGAAGCGGTCCGACAGCCACGCCGCGGCCGGAATGCATACCGCCACCGCCAGCATGTAGATGGTGATGCCGAGGCTCATCTCCAGCGTGCCGACATTGAAATCGAGCGCCATGCGGGGCAGGGCGGTGACGATGATCACCCCATCCAGAAACTGCATGAACAGCGTGGCGGCGACCACGAGGGCGACGTTGCGGGCGTGTGGGCTGAGCGGTGAGGACATGGTGAGGATGCGATTGACTAGTATGGTACCAATACATCAATCGCTGCCGGCGGGTATCGGCGAATAGGATGAGGCGGGTGATTTTGCGCCGGAGTGGCGTTGGCGCACTGATCACCTCTCCCTTGGGGAGAGGTCGGGCCGGAGGCCCGGGTGAGGGGGCCTTTCCCACGCTCGGCGCTTGTGGCAAGGCCCCCTCACCCTGACCCTCTCCCCCAAGGGAGAGGGGACGCTGGGGCGCTGCCAGCGCTTACCCCTTAACCGCTCCGGCCGTCATCCCCGCCACGATCTGCCGGTTGAAGAACAGGTAGACGATCAGCGGCGGGATGGTGATCAAGAGGATGTTCATGAACAGCAGGTGCAGCGAGGTATTGAACTGCCCCTGGAAGTTGAACAGCGTCAGCTGCACGGTGACGTTCTGCTTGCCCGGCAGGTAGTAGAGCGGGTTGGTGAAATCGTTGAAGATCGCCACCGACTGCACCACGATTACCGTCACCACCACCGGCTTCAGCAACGGCAGCACCACCTGGAAGAACAGCCGCAGCGGCCCGGCGCCGTCGATGAT
This sequence comes from Devosia sp. A16, assembly GCF_001402915.1. GTDB lineage: Bacteria > Pseudomonadota > Alphaproteobacteria > Rhizobiales > Devosiaceae > Devosia_A. Next base: position 12,173 of record NZ_CP012945.1, on the reverse strand, counting down.
CGCCGCCTCGTCGAGTTCCCTCGGGATGGTGGCGACGAAGGCGCGGAAGAGGAGGATGGTGAAGCTCAGCCCGTAGGCGACCTCGATCAGGATCATGCCGTGCAGGGTCTTGAACAGGCCGACCGATTGCAGCACCCAGATGGTGGGGACGACCGCCGGCGGGATGATCAGTCCGGCCAGCACCAGGAAGTTGACGATCGGGGTCCAGCGCGACGGCCGGCGCTGCAGGACGAAGCCGACCATGGCGCCCAGCACCACCAGCAGCGTGACACTGGCGACGGTGAGGATGATCGAGTTGACGAAGGCGGTGACGAGCATGAAGTCCTGCGTGCGCACCACCTCGACCAGGTTGTCCCAGAAGTGCCAGCTGGTCGGCCAGTCGAACGAGCGGGTCGCGGCCTGCCGCCGGTCCTTGACGGCGGTCAGGACGATGAAGGCGAACGGCACGAGGAAGACGACCACCGAGGCCGCGATGGCGATGCCGCCATAGATGTAGCGCTGGGCGTGCCTCACCGGTCCACCTCCTTGCGGTTGAGGAACAGCGAGAGCGGCACGATGATCAGCGCCACCATGACGAAGAGCACGACGTTGCCGGCGGTGGAGAGCCCATAGAAGCCTGCCTGGTACTGCTTGTAGATCACCGAGGCGATGACGTCGGAGGTGAAGCCGGGGCCGCCCTTGGTCATCGCCCAGATCAGGTCGAACGAGCGCAGGCCGCCGATGAAGCTGAGGATCACCACGGTCGCGGTGGCCGGATGGACAAGCGGCAGGGTGACGGTCCAGAAGCGCTGCCATGAGCTGGCGCCGTCGATCCTCGCGGCCTCGTAATACTCGAGCGGGATCGAGACGATGCCGGCGATGTAGATGACGGTGGCGAGCCCGACGCCCTTCCACACATCGACCAGCGCCACCGAATAGAGGGCGAAGCGCGGGTCCGTAAGCCAGCCCGGGCCCTTGATGCCGATCGAGGCCAGCGTCTCGTTGATCAGCCCCTGGGTGGGGTGCATAATGGCGGTGAAGGTGATGCCGACGCCGACGGTCGAGACCAGCACGGGAAAGAACACCACGGCGCGGAGGTACCCGCGGCCGAAGATGTCGGAGGTCAAGAGCAGCGCCAGCAATAGCCCGAGCACGACCTTGAGGCTCGAGGTGACAACGCCGTAGATCAGCGTGTTGACGAGGCCCTGGAACAGGAAGGGCTCGCGGAAGAACTGGGCGAAGTTCTCGAGCCCGATGAAATCGGCTTTCTGCAGGGTCCAGCGCGTCAGGCTGAAGAACAGCGACGCGAAGGTGGGCAGCATGAACAGCACGGCGAAGATGATGGCCGCAGGCAGGTAGAACCAGCTCGGATAGAGCCCCGCCGTGCGCGACTTGCGCGCCGGCCTCGCGACCGGCGCCGAGCCTTCTGCAACCGCAACTGCCATACCCGTCCCTCCTCAAGGCTCTGACGAGGCGCCCTCGGGGCGCCTGGGTATCGGCGTCCGACGACGGGGCCGGACGCCGAGTTTTCACATGCGATCGGCGCTTTTACCAGCCGGGCAGGCCGAGCTGCTGGGCCTGCTTCTTGACGTCTTCATCGTAGAGCGCGGCGCCGTCAGCGGCGGAGCGGATGCCCGAGCCGACTTCCACGGTGATCTGCTCGAGCGCCGGACCCTTGATGGGCGAGAGGTACTCGAGGGCCGGGGCGCTGTGGCCGCCGTCCTGGAAGTAGGGCAGCAGGTCGGAGACCACCGGCGGCACGTCGGCGGGCAGGGTGCAATCCTTTACCAGGTATGGACCGGTCGCGCCGGCCGACTGGGTCTGGATATCGCAGCCTTCGATGGAGGCGACGAAGGCGATGAACTCCTTGGCCTCCGCCTGGTGCTGCGAGGTCTTGGGGATGTAGAGGCCCGCCGGCATCCAGGTGGTGAGGCCGTTGCTGGCCGCGTCGTCGCCGGGGATGGCGAAGAAGCCGACATCGTTGATGTGCTCCGGCGCCAGTTCCTTGATGTTGGCCACCGCGAAGGACAGCATCGGGTAATGCGCGCCTTCGCCCGTCGCGACCTTGGTCACGCCGTCGGGGAAGGTGGCGGCAGCGAAATCCTCGTTGAGGTAGCCGCCCTTGAAGATCTCTTCCTGGCGTTCGAACCCCTTCATGGCGGCAGGAGTGGTGGCGTACTTGGCCTTGCCGGCAGTGTAGTCGGCCGCAAAGGTGGGGACCGCGGCCTGCACGTTGTAGAAGTCGCCCAGGACGAACAGCTGGCTGGTCCAGGTTTCGCCGAAAGTCTGGATCACCGCGGCCTTGCCGGCAGCCTTGATCTTGTCGTTGTTGGCCATGAACTCGGCCCATGACTTCGGCACCGACAGGCCCAGTTCCTTGTAGATGGGGATGTTGTAGAGGATGCCGCCGCCCATCGCCGTGCCGATCGGCGCGCCGTAGACACGGCCATCGGTGCCGGTGACGGTCGTCTTGAAGCTGTCGATCACGTTGGCCTGGAACGGCTCATCGGTGAGATCGACGAGGTTCTGCACCGGGTTGATCGCCTGGAACAGCGAGCCGGCATTGTAGAGGAATACGTCGGCCATCTCGCTGGTGGCGAGCCGCGTCTTGATCAGGTTGTCGCCATCGGCGCCACCGGGGCGGCTCTCGGTCTCGATATCGATATTGGGGTGCTTGGCCTCGAAGGCGGCAGCCAGGGCCTCGGCCATGGCCACGGTCGAGGGGGCATTGTCGAACAGGAAGGTCAGCTTGACCTTGTCCTGCGCGCTCGCGGCGCCCGCAAGGATCACGACGATGCCGGTGGTCGCCAGCGCCGCACGCGTCAGATTGCGCATCAGCATTGATAGTTCCTCCCTTGGGGCCGCCACGGGTCCTCCGGCGGCCGGTTGCAGTTCTTGTTCAGTTCGTCCGTCCCGCCGGCTCCTCCGCCGTCAGGGCTTGCTGATCCGGAATGTCACCTTGTGCTTTCCGGGCGCGAGCAGGCTGCGCGCTTTTCCGTCGGTGCCGCGCTCGCTGACGGCGATGCCGTCGACGCTGGCATCGGTATAGTCGGGGGCGAGAACGAGCGTGCCGCTGGCCCCCTCGGGCACCGTGATGGTGTAGATCACCTTGCTGCCATCGACCTTCCAGCCCGCCTCGATCCGGCCGGCGGCCGAGTCATGGTTGGCGGCGACCGGCGACAGCGCCGGGATGATGGTGGGCTCGAAGAAGATGTGCTTGAAGGCCGGCAGGGCCGGATCGGGGCGGAAGCCCGCGACGCCTTCGAGCAGCCACTGGCACACCGCGCCATAGGCGTAGTGGTTGTAGCTGTTCATCTGCGGGTCGAACGCCACGCCGTCTTCGTTGAGCGCATTCCAGCGCTCCCAGATGGTGGTGGCGCCCATCTTCACCTGGAACAACCAGCCGGGCAGGCCCTCCTGCAGGAACACTGCTGCAGCAAGATCGGCTTCTCCGATCTTGACCAGTGCCGGCAAGAGTGCCGGGGTGCCGATGAAACCGGTGCCGATGCGCCCGTGGGCGCGGGCCACCGTTTCCTTGAAGTAGCCTTTGGCCGCCTCGTAGTGCTCGGGCGGGATCAGGTCCCACAGGAAGCCCAGCGCATAGGAGGTCTGGTCGTTGTAGCCGGTCCGCCCCGAGGCGGTGATGAACTCGCGCTGATAGGCCTTCCTGACCAGTTCGGCGCGCTCGTTGAGCCGCCTGGCCTGGGCCTGGTCGCCGACCACCTCGGCCGCCTTCGCGGCGAGGTGCGAGGAGATGTAGAGGTAGATCGTGGCTGCTGCGTCGTCGCCGATAGTCGGATAGGGCTTGGCGAAATCGCCCTGCGGCTGCAGCCAGTCGCCGAAGGTGAAGCCGCGCCCACCCCAGCCGGCTGGCGGCCGGACGATCGGGCCATCGCTGATCGACCAGACGAAGTCGTTCCACTTGACCATGGCCGGCAGCGCTTCCTCGAGGATCGCGCGGTCGCCATAGTGGGTGTAGAGCGTCCAGGGGATCACGGCGATGGCATCGCCCCAGCCGGTCGAGCCATAAAAGCCCGGCACCACATCCTCATGGTTGCGGGTCGGATCGGGCACCACGTGCGGGATGGCGCCATCGGCGCGCTGGTCGGCGATCAGGTCGCGTACATACTTGACCAGCATGCCGTGGCTCTCGTGCAGGTAGCACGCGGTTGGGGCAAAGACCTGCGCGTCGCCGGTCCAGCCCAGTCGCTCGTCGCGCTGCGGGCAGTCGGTGGGCACCTCGATGAAGTTGGAGCGCTGCGACCAGACGGTGTTCTCGACCAGCCGGTTGACCAGCGGGTTGGCCGAACTGAAGTTGGCGGTACGGGTGATGGCCGAGCTGATCGGGATCATCTCGATCTTGCTGATCGTCGCCTTGCCCTCGATGGCGACGCGGGCGAAGCGGAAGCCGAAGAAGCTGAAGGTGGGGCGATAGCTTTCCGGCCCGCCGCCCTTCAGCACGTACTCGACCCGAGCCTCGGCCGAGCGCATGCTCTCGCGGTCGAACTGACCCAGATGGTTGGTCAGCTCGGCGTGCTCGATGGTGACCTTGGCGCCGGCTTCGCCCTCGACGGTGAAAGCGACATAGCCGCCGGCATTCTGGCCGAAATCATAGACGGTCCGGCCTTCCGCATCGGCGAAGGAGTTGACCACCGGCAGGGCAGGAAGCTCATGCACCCCGGCCGTCTCGGCCGGCAGCAGCGTCGATTTGTCGAAACCATCAAGCACCGTGGCGGTACCGCTCGCCGGCGCATCCTCGGCGCGGGCGTCATAGTTCTCGCCATAGTAGATGCCGGATTTGAGGATCGGAGCGAGGCCGCTCTGCCAGCTGGCGTCGGTGCCGACGATCAGCTCGCCATCGGCGCCGCGCAGCTCGGCGATGGCGCCGACCTTGTCGCCCCAGGTGTTGAGCAGCTGGTTGCGCGGCCACATCATGCGCGAGCGATACCAGCCGTCGCCCAGCCAGATGTCGATGGTGTTGTCGCCGTCCTCGAGCAGGCCGGAGACGTCGTAGGTCTGGAAGCTGAGCCGGTCCCAATAGCTGGTCCAGCCCGGGGTCAGCAGGTCGTCGCCGACCCGCTTGCCATTGATGAAGGCGCGGTAGAGGCCAAGCGCGCTGATCCGCAGCGTCGCGCCGCCGCCGCCGGCGGGGCGGTGGAAGCTCTTGCGCAGGAACGACGACTGCGTGCCGACACCCTGGTCGACGCTGGGGTGGATCATGTCGGCAACCCAGGCGCCTTGGCTGGATACGGCTTCACCTGCCCGGATGAGCATCGTCTCGTTCACTTTTGCATCCTCCCAGGGACCTGTTTCGGTCCGTGCGGCGCCATGCGGCTGCCGATCAACGTGTGACGTTCTACGTATACCGTTCTACACAATCTGTTCAAGCAGGATTCGCGCACGAACCGCCAAATCGGCGCATTAGTCGCCAAATGCCCTCAAAAACCGCCAAAATCGCTCACGTTGTGTTGTGGAAAGCGGGTTGCTAGAAGGGGGCGGTTCGGGGGGAACTGTGGCGCCAACAACGAAAACCGGCCGAGTCACCATCAAGACGGTCGCCGCCGATGCCGGGGTGTCGGTAGCCGCGGTTTCCAAGGTGCTGCGCGACGCCTATGGGGTGAGCGACACGCTGCGCGCCCGGGTTCAGGCGTCAATGGAACGGCTGAACTACCGCCCGCATGCCGGCGCCCGTGCCATGCGCGGCCGCACCTACACGCTGGGCATCCTGTTGCCCGACATGCGCAATCCGTTCTTTGCCGATATTCTTGCTGGGGTGAACGAGGCGCTGGAACGCACCCAATACCAGACCATGATCGGGGTCAGCCGCTCGGCCGAGACAATCGAGATGTCGCTGATCGACTCGATGATCGACCGACAGATGGACGGCCTGATCATGATCGGTCCGCGCATGCCGCCCGAGACGGCAGAGTCGGTCTCCGTCCGCATCCCGACGGCCGTAGTCGGCTACCATGTGCCGCAACTGGCGACGCTCGATACCGCCAACAACGATGATGTGGCCGGAGCGGCGCAGGTGGTCCGCCACCTCGCCGCCAATGGCTATCGCCGCATCACCATGGTGACGCTCGCCGTACCCACCAAGAACGTGGTGGTCACGGTGCAGCGCGAGCGCGGCTATCGCGAAGCGATGAAGGAACACGGGCTCGGCCAGCACATCAACATCGTGCCGGCCGATCAGACGGCGCGCGAGGTGCAGACAGTGGTCCGCCACCTGCTCGAATCCCGGCATCGGCCGGAAGCGCTGTTCTGCTGGACCGACATGGTGGCGCTGCATGCGCTCAGCGTCGCCAAGGACCTGGGGCTGTCGGTCCCCGGCGATCTCGCCGTCGTCGGCTACGACAACACCATCTATTGCGACCTGGCGCAGAACAGCCTGACCAGCGTCGACCAATCCGGCCAGGTGCTGGGTCTGCAGGCGGCGCGCCTGCTGATCGAGCGGATCGACGGCCGGCAGCAGGGCGACCATTTCGTCGTCACGCCACGCCTCGTGGTGCGCGGCAGCTCGCGGCCCCGCCCTTCGTAGTGCTTTCCTTCAGCTACCATTCCAGCCCATCATTATCCCTCAACGAACCCGATAGAGATCATGCCGTTTTTCGACCTGCCGCAGTCACAGCTCGACAGCTACCGTTCGAGCGCCGTCGCTCCCGCCGATTTCGACAGCTTCTGGGCTGAGACGCTCCAGCAGTCGCGGGCCAAGCCGCTGGAGGCGGTGTTCCAGCCGGTCGATACCGGGCTCAAGCTGTTCGACGTCGCCGACGTCACCTTCTCCGGCTTCGGCGGGGACCGGGTGCGCGGCTGGTATATCAAGCCGGCCGGTGCGGCGCCGCGCGGCACCGTGGTGAAGTTCATCGGTTACGGCGGTGGCCGCGGGTTGCCGCAGGAGCATCTGCTGTGGCCGGCCACCGGCCGCGCCGTGCTGGTGATGGATACACGCGGGCAGGGCAGTTCGTGGTCGCGCGGCGATACGCCCGATCCCGCCGGGTCGTTCCCGGCGCATCCCGGGTTCATGACCCGCGGCATCAACGATCCCAAAGACTATTACTATCGCCGCGTCTACACCGATGGCGTGCGCGCGGTGGAGGCGGTGCTCGGGCGCGCCGAGACCGATCCGGCAAAGCTCGCCGTAGTCGGCGGCAGCCAGGGCGGCGGCATCTCGATCGCCGTGGCGGGACTCGAGCCCAAGGTGAAAGCGGCGATGCCGGACGTGCCGTTCCTCTGCGATTTCCCGCGGGCGGTGGGCCTCACCAGCCGCGACCCCTATGGGGAGATCGTCCGCTTCCTCGCCACCCATCGCGAGAAGGCGGCCGCCGCCTACAACACCATCAACTATTTCGACGGCGTGCATTTCTCGGCACGCTCGAAGGCGGCCGCGCTGTTCTCGGTGGCGCTGATGGACGATGTCTGTCCGCCTTCCACGGTCTATGGCGCCTACAATGCCTGGGGCGGTCCCAAGACCATCGAGAGCTATACCTTCAACAACCACGAGGGCGGCGGCACCTGGCAGGAGCGGCGGCAGGTGGCCTGGCTCGACGAGACCCTGCCGTGACCGCCCTGACGCTCGACTATGCCGACCGCGACGGCGCCAGCGCCCGTCGCCGGTGGGCCGTGTCGCGCGTCGCGATCTATGCCCTGCTGGCGCTGTTTGCCCTGGTCTATGCAGTGCCGGCGCTGCTGGTGTTCTTCAATTCGTTCCGGGATGGCGAGGAGGTGTTTCGCAACGGCATCATCGCCATCCCGGAGAGTTTTTCGTTCGACAACTACCGGCGCGCCTGGAACGATGCCTGCGTCAGCGGCATGTGCCGCGGGCTCGGGCCCAACTTCCTCAACTCGCTGATCATCACCGTGCCGGCGACCATCGCCACCACCGTCCTCGGGGCGCTGAACGGCTATGTGCTGAGCAAGTGGAAGTTTCGGGGCTCCGAATTCATCTTCGTGATGATCTTCCTCGGCATCTTTCTGCCCAGCCAGATCGCGCTGCTGCCTTGGGCCTGGATCATCGGTCAGCTCGGCCTGCAGAACAACGTGCTGGGTCTGTTGCTGATCCATACGGTGATGGGGATCTCGTTTGCGACGCTGTTCTTCCGCAACTTCTACACGGGCGTGCCGACCGAGATCATCAAGGCTGCGCAGGTCGACGGGGCCGGCTTCTGGCGCATCTTCCTGCGTGTGATGCTGCCGCTCTCGGGACCGATCATCGCGGTCACGGTGATCTGGCAGTTCACCCAGATCTGGAACGAGTACCTCTACGGCATGGTGTTCACCTCGGGGACGCAGCAGCCGATCACCGCGGCGATCATGGGGGTGCGGGCCGGCGGTTCGGCGGCCACGGTGATGATGGCGATCGTTCCGCCGCTGCTGGTGTATCTGATCGGCGGCAAGTACTTTGTGCGCGGACTCACCCAAGGGGCACTGAAGTAGGCATGACGACCAGGAACTACGTGATCGACGAGATGATCTCGGCCAAGGCGATCGCGGCCCGGGTGGAGGCGCTCGCCAAGGAAATCTCCAGCCACTATGCCGGCACCGACAAGCTGGTGGTGGTCGGGCTGCTGCGCGGCTCGTTCATCTTCATCGCCGACCTGGTGCGCGAGCTCGACCTGCCGGTGGAGGTCGATTTCCTCGAGGTTTCGAGTTACGGCAACTCCACCGAGTCGAGCCGCGAAGTGCGCATCCTCAAGGATCTGCGCGGCGAGATCGAAGGCCGCGACGTGCTGGTGGTCGAGGACATCGTCGATACCGGCTACACGCTGAAGCACGTGCTCGAGATCCTCGCGACGCGCCATCCCAAGCGCATCGAAGTCTGTGCGCTGCTCGACAAGCCGTCGCGACGCGAGACCAATGTGAAAGCCCGCTGGATCGGTTTCGAGATCCCCGACAAGTTCGTCGTCGGTTACGGGATCGACTATGCGCAGCGCAACCGGAACCTCGGTCACATCGGCGCCGTGCGATTCACCGACTGAAGTCGGGCGGGGAGGGGACATGGATCGCGCGCTGCTCGCTGCGGTGGTCGACCGCATCATGCCGGCCGACCAGGACGGCGGGGCCATCGCCCTGGGGGCGCTGGATTACCTCGACGGGATCCTTGCCGCGCGGCCCAAGCTGGGAGCCGCTATCGCGGCCGGCCTCGTCGGCCTGCCGCCAGGCTTCGTCGGCCTCGCCGATGTCGACAAAGACGCCGCCCTTGCCGCAGTCGATGGCGCGGCGTGGTTCCGTGAGCTGTGCGAGCTGGTCGCGGAGGGCGTCTATGCCGATCCAGGCAATGGCGGCAATCGCAGCGCGGCGTCGTGGCGGATGGTCGGCTACGAGCACGGACTGCCGGAAGGCCCGACTGGCCCTGCCGCGCGCCACGGGCGACCGCCGCAAGCCTTCTCAGGCACGCTCGACTATGACGTGATCATCGTCGGCGCGGGAGCCGGCGGGGGCGTGGCGGCCGGGGTGCTCGCCGAAGCCGGCAAGCATGTGCTGCTGCTCGAACGCGGGCTGCAGCGCGACTATGCCGATAGCGGCTATCGCGATCACCTGCGCAACCATCGGCTGGCACTCTACGGCCACAATACCGGCCCGGACCTCGACGGCAACCCGCGGGTACTGGTCGGCGCCGATGGCGTCGAGCAGGTGCTGCACCCGCACGAGAACGGCTACCAGAACCTCGCCTCGGCCGTCGGCAGCGGCACGCTGGTCTATGGCGCGCAGGCTTGGCGCTTTCATCGCGCCGATTTCAAGATGGCGAGCCTCTATGGCGTCCCGCAAGGCTCGTCGCTGGTCGATTGGCCGATCGGCTACGATGACCTCGCGCCGTGGTACGAGCGGGCCGAATGGGAGATCGGCGTCGCGGGCGACGGCGCCGCCCATAGCCACGAAGGGCTGCGCGCCCGCGACTACCCGATGCGCCGCTACCGGACAGCCCGGCGCGCTCCGTCCTCAAGCGCGGTGCCGATGCGCTCGGCATCACGACGACGCGACCGCCGCTCGCCATCAACAGCCAGCCGCGGCACGGCCGCGACGCCTGCATCGGCTGCGGCAGCTGTGTCGGCTTTCCATGCCCGAGCGACGCCAAGAACGGCACGCAGAACACCATGATAGCGCGGGCGCTCGCCACCGGGCGCTGTCACCTCGTCACCGGGCGATGGTGCTGCGGTGGGAGACGGACGGCGCCGGCAAAGTCACCGGAGTGCGGTTTGCCGACAGCAGCGGGGCCGAGCATGCGGTGCACGGCAAAGCGGTCGTCCTCGCCGGTGGCGCGATCGAGACGGCGCGGCTGCTGCTCAACTCACCGTCTGCGCGCGAACCGAACGGGCTGGGCAATGGGCACGACCTCGTCGGGCGAAACCTGCAGGGCCATGTCTACGCCACCGCCTATGGGCAGTTCGACGAGGCGGTCCATGCCTCGCGCGGTCCGGGCGTCAGCATCGCCACCACTGCCTACAACCACGGCAACCCCGGTTTCGTCGGCGGCGGCATGCTGGCCGACGATTTCGTGCAGCCGCCGATCATCTTCTGGAAGAACGTGCTGCCGCCCGGGCAACGGCGGCGCCAAAGGGCCGCGCCGCCCACCAATGGCGCCGGACCGGTGCACGAGATCCCCAATGCCGAAGCCCGGGTGCAGATCGCTCCGGCAGTGCGCGACAAGTGGGACTGCCGGTTGCTGGCGTCGGGCAGGGTGCACGCCGAGACGGTGCGCACCGCGCACTACATGCACGGCAAGGCGCTCGACTGGCTGCGTGCGTCCGGCGCGCTGGCGACCTGGGGCCTCGCGCCCGACCCCGTGCTGTCCGGTGGCAGCACCAGGCCGGCACCTGCCGCATGGGCACCGATCCCTCCAACTCGGTGACCGACGCATTTGGCCGAGTCTGGGGCCACGACAACCTGTTCGTTTCGGATGGCGGGCTGCACCCGACCAATGGCGGTTTCAACCCGGTGCTGACGATCATGGCACTGGCGTTCCGCAACGCCGATCATCTCGCACTTCGCAATAGCCGGCCCGATAGGTCCCGGTTTCCGGATCGAAGCTGCGGTACTTGCGGCAGAAGCGAGGTGTTTGACTTTTTCGAGGTCGAGAGACTCTGCTAGTGTCGACACCGGAGCTCTCGGAAGTTCCGGAGCTATCCGCAACCAGTGGAGAAGCATGATGGCCGAGACGCAGACTTCGACAGCTTCGGAATTTCCTCCTCGCCTGCGGGCCCTGCTTGGCGACAACTGGTGGTTGCTGCTGTTGCGCGGCATCGCCGCCATTGCCTTCGGCGTGCTGGCGATGCTGTGGCCGGGCATCACGCTGATCTCCCTGACCCTGCTATGGGGCGCCTACACGCTGGTCGATGGTCTTCTTCGCGCTGTGGGCGGCCATCTCGGGCCGGGCGACGTCGCCGGCCATGGGGCATCGCTGGTGGATGGCCATCAGTGGTGTCGTCAGCATCCTTGCCGGCCTTGCCGCCTTCTTCTGGCCCGGCATGACCGCCTTCATCCTGCTCATCTTCATCGGCATCTGGGCGATCATCATCGGCGTGCTGACGATCTGGGGGGCGCCATTCAGGCGCGCAAGGAGATCGAGGGCGAATGGGTGCTCGGCCTGTTCGGCCTGCTCAGCATTGCCTTCGGCGCCCTGGTTGTTCCTGCCGGGGGCAGGGGCACTGTCGCTGATCTGGACGATCGCCGGCTACTCGATCTTCGCGGGCGTGTTGCTGATCATGCTGGCTTTCCGGGTCCGCAAGTTCAAGCGGCCAGCGGCCGCCTGAGGTGCGGCGGGCGTTCTAGAAGCGCCCGGACATGGTGCCGCGGATCGACGTCGCCGCAAGGCCGGTGGTGTCGATCCCGTGGTCGGCCAGGGCGGCGCGTCCAGCCGGGCCCGGTCAGCGTCATACCGGCAGTGAGGCCGGCATAGGTGCTGTCGATCCCCACATCCTCGCCGGTTCCGCCGACGCCGGCGCGGATGCCCACGGTCGGCGTCAGCTCGAGCCCGTCGCCGAAAGCGAAGGTCCGCGCGGCGGTCAGCGCTCCACCCAGCTCGAGGGTCGAAGCGGTGAAGCCATCGACATCGACGACATCGCCGCGTGGATTGGTCACCGTGTAGGCGCCGACAGTCTCGGTGGCGTAACGGAGGTTGGCGCTGGGCCTGATGGTGAAGGCGTCGGCGCGCCATTCTCCCTCGATGTCGACCTTGGTGATGAGCGGTCGGTCTC